>OZ241869.1:0-960000 GCA_965202805.1 Longimicrobiales bacterium | reverse complement strand
CCCGTCTTCGGACGAGGGAGGGGGTGACGGCGTGCCTTTTGGATTATGATCCGGCGAGTTGCTCCTCACGTGCGAGGTTAAGGTCTTCTGGACCGAAGCCGAAGCGAAAGCGAGTCTGAAATGGGCGCCATAGTACGTGGGGGCAGACCCGAAACCGAGCGATCTATCCATGGCCAGGGTGAAGCCGGGGTAATGCCTGGTGGAGGCCCGAACCGTTGTAGGTTGAAAACTGCTCGGATGAGCTGTGGATAGGGGTGAAAGGCCAATCAAGCTCGGAGATAGCTGGTTCTCCCCGAAATATATTTAGGTATAGCCTCAGGGGTTATCTCCAGGGGGTAGAGCACTGCATGGGTAAGGGGCCTTACCAGGCTACCGATCCCAAGTAAACTCCGAATACCTGCGAGAGGGATCCTGGGAGTCAGTGGACGGGCGATAATGTCCGTTCGCGAGAGGGAAAGAGCCCAGATCGTCAGCTAAGGTCCCCAAGTACAAGCTAAGTGAGAAAGGATGTGGGTTTGCAGAGACAACTAGGAGGTTGGCTTAGAAGCAGCCATTCCTTTAAAGAGTGCGTAATAGCTCACTAGTCAAGTGCATCTGCGCCGATAATGGTCGGGACTCAAGCTTGTCACCGAAGCTACGAATGGATCAGACCCTTCGCGAGAAGGGTCGAACATGGTAGGGGAGCGTTCCCTGGGCGCTGAAGCCTTCCCGGAAGGGCAAGGTGGAGCGCAGGGAAGTGAGTATGCCGGAATGAGTACGCGAGAAACAGGGTGAGAATCCCTGTCACCGAAAGCCTAAGGTTTCCGGAGCCAGGTTCATCCGCTCCGGGTTAGTCGGTACCTAAGCCGAGGCCGAAGGGCGTAGGCGATGGACAACAGGTTAATATTCCTGTACCGCATGTAGAGCGTTCGACCTCGAGGGGGGACGCGGAAGTGAAAGGACCGTCGGGTGGTGGAATTCCGATGTAAGGTGGTAGGCGTTTCCGGGGAATAAAAGATCCGGATAGCCGAGCGCCGATGCCGAAGGGGACCTCGGTCCCCGCAAAGGGTCCGTAATCATACCGCCAGGAAAAGCTTCGCGAGGGAGTTCTGGGTGCGACCGTACCGTAAACGGACACACGTAGGCGAGGCGAGGAGCCTAAGGTGCGCGAGTGATCCGCGGAGAAGGAACTCGGCAAAATGTCCCCGTAACTTCGGGAGAAGGGGAGCCCGTGGTAGGTGAAGCATGGTTGCGTGCGGAGCCGAAGCGGGCCGCAGAGAATCGGTCCAAGCGACTGTTTAGTAAAAACACAGGTGTCTGCAAAGTCGTATAGACGACGTATAGGCACTGACGCCTGCCCGGTGCCGGAAGGTTAAAGGGATGGGTCAGGGTCCTTCGGGACCCGAAGCTCCTAACTGAAGCCCCGGTAAACGGCGGCCGTAACTATAACGGTCCTAAGGTAGCGAAATTCCTTGTCGGGTAAGTTCCGACCTGCACGAATGGCGTAACGACTTGGACACTGTCTCCTCCGCGAGCTCGGCGAAATTGGAGTATCGGTGAGGATACCGATTACCCGCGACAGGACAAAAAGACCCCGTGCACCTTTACTACAACCTGCTATTGGGTCTTGGCATTGCATGTGTAGGATAGGTGGGAGGCTGTGAACCATCTTCGCCAGGAGATGGGGAGCCGTTGGTGAAATACCACCCTTACACTGTCGAGGCTCTAACCCAGGGGAGTGAATCCTCCTCGGGGACAGTTGCAGGCGGGTAGTTTGACTGGGGCGGTCGCCTCCCAAAAGGTAACGGAGGCGCGCAAAGGTTCCCTCAGCGCGGTCGGCAATCGCGCGAAGAGCGTAAAGGCATAAGGGAGCTTGACTGCGAGACCGACGGGTCGAGCAGGTACGAAAGTAGGCCTTAGTGATCCGGCGGTTCCGAATGGAAGGGCCGTCGCTCAACGGATAAAAGGTACGCCGGGGATAACAGGCTTATCGCCCCCGAGAGTTCACATCGACGGGGCGGTTTGGCACCTCGATGTCGGCTTATCGCATCCTGGGGCTGGAGAAGGTCCCAAGGGTCGGGCTGTTCGCCCGTTAAAGCGGTACATGAGCTGGGTTTAGAACGTCGTGAGACAGTTCGGTCTGTATCCGTCGTGGGCGTTGGAGTGTTGCGAGGATCTGTCCCTAGTACGAGAGGACCGGGATGGACTGACCTCTCGTGTACCGGTTGTCCCGCCAGGGGCATCGCCGGGTAGCGACGTCGGGAAGGGATAACCGCTGAAAGCATCTAAGTGGGAAGCCCACCTCAAGATGAGCACTCCCAGGGCGTAAGCCCTCGGAAGGGCCGTGCGAGACGAGCACGTTGATAGGCGGCAGGTGGAAGCATGGTAACATGTGCAGCCGAGCCGTACTAAGTGCCCGAGAGGCTTGACCAGCATGACTCGCATCAGGCAGGACTTCCTCTGGAAGTCCGCAGGAAAGGTCCGGCACCTGCCCGGCGGGCAGTGTCGGACCGCGTCAACCCATCGAGCGTGAAGCTATCCCGCATCGGACGGGAGCTTCAACCCGGACGTCCGGGACCCTTTCTCATCAGACCCATGGAACTTGTTGCTGGTGACCACAGCGCGGGGGAAACACCCGTTCCCATCCCGAACACGGCCGTTAAGCCCCGCTGCGCGGATGGTACTGCCGGGGCGACCTGGTGGGAGAGTACGTCGTCGCCAGCTTCTTCCATCGGCCCCCCGGAGCACGTCTCCGGGGGGTTCTTTTTCACTCCTGGACGCTCACTGATGAACCACACGCGGGCCGGCGTCGTGACCCTCGCGGGTGCTCCCAACGTCGGCAAATCGACGCTGCTCAACGCCTTCGTGGGCGAAAAGCTGAGCATCGTCACGCCCAGGCCGCAGACTACCTGGCAGCGAGTGGCCGGGATCTACTCGGGCCCGGCGCACCAGATCATCTTCATCGACACTCCGGGGTTGTTTGCCGCGCGCGACCTCTTCCACCGGGGCATGGTGGAGACGGCATATCGGGCCGTCGAAGACGCGGACATCGTCCTGGTGGTGCTCGATGCGGTTGCCGTGCGCAAGCGCAGCCCGTGGCGCGCGCTGCGTTCATTCCTGGAGCAGACGCCGACTCCGCGGATGGCGGCGCTGAACAAGATCGACGCGGTTCCAGGAAGGGCCGTCGAGACGCTGGTCGTGGAAGCCGAGCGTGCGCTCGGCGCCCCGATCTTCCCGGTTTCGGCGCTGGAGGGCACCGGCGTCGAAGAGTTGCGCGAGGCGCTGCAGGCGGAGTTGCCGCGATCTCCCTTCCTGTTCCCGCCGGACCTCATCGCGTCCGATCCGGTGCGCTTCTTCGCAGCAGAACTGGTTCGCGAGAGTGTGTTCGAGTTATACCGCCAGGAGATACCGTATTCCGTCTCCTGCCGGCTCGAGCAGTTCCGCGAAGACGGCGATCCCATCTATATTCAAGCCATCCTGTACGTCGAGAGGTCGTCTCAAAAGGGGATTCTGATCGGAGACGGCGGGCGCGCGATCCGTGAACTCGGTTCTCGAGCCCGGACCAAGATCGAACGTTTCGTCGACCGGCGGGTCTACCTCGACCTGCGGGTCAAGGTGCTCGCCGGGTGGCGGCGCAAGCGTGGACACCTTCGGAGATTGGGCTTTGCCGTTCCCCGCGATCACGAGACGAAATGACCTCGCTGGCAGCCCGTGGATGGATGCGCGCGTGCACCGGGGACGGCGAGGCGCCGGGTTGACAAGGCGCCTCTGCGCTCTTTGGCTGCTGATTGCGGGGGCGTGGCCTGTGCCGGCGACTGCGCAGGAAGGCGAGTTCGCGGCGGCGGCTGACGCCTCTGCCATCGTCGCGCGCAGGATGCCCTCCAACGAAGGGGCCCTCTTTCTGATCCTGCCGGTGGGCGCCCAGGGAATCGCGATGGGGCGGGCGATGACGGCGCTCCCGTCCCAGGAGAGCGCCTTCTGGAACCCGGCCGGGCTCGCCCAGGTCCGGGACCGGCGCTTCTTCCTGTATCGGGGCGATCAGCTCGCCGGCACGGCGACCGCCTTCTCCTTTCTCATGGGCCGGGAATCGGTGGGGACGCTGGGAATCTCCTATCAGGAGCTGAACGTGGGAGACCAGCAGATGACCGGCGTCGGGGGCGAAGTGCTCGGTTCCCTGAGCGTACGCGGGTACCAGGGGGTGGTGTCGTTCGCGACCGAGTTGGTCGATCGGGTGAGCGTGGGGACCAACTTCAAGATGGTGCAGTTCCGTATCGGGTGCCGCGGGCAGTGCCTGGACCAGGGGGTGACCGCGACCACTTACGCGGTGGACGCCGGTGTCCAGGCCACCTTCTCGGACGCCGTGCCGCTCCGGGTCGGGCTTATGATCGCGCACCTGGGTCCGGACCTTCAGGTCGTCAACGCCGAACAGGCCGATCCGCTGCCGGTGCGGGCGCGCTTTGCGGCTGCCTACGATATTCTGGATCACCTTGAGGAGCAGTCGGCGTTCGACCTTCGCTTCACGGTGGAACTGGAGGAGCGGTGGCGCGATCTGGGATCGCCGTCGGTCCACGTGGGAACGGAGGTCGCCACCACCGGAAGCGAGATCCTGTCCGTCCGCGTCGGCTATGCCTTCGGGCGCGACGGAGAAGGGGGGGCGGCGCTCGGGCTGGGCCTTCGCGTCGGTCGCTTCGATCTGGGAGTCGCGCGTTCGCTTACCCGGACGTCTCTGGCGACCGGCTCCGAGCCTGTGCACGTGAGCCTGGGCGTGGTCTTCCGATGAACCTCGGCGTGCATCGGCCCGCGACAAGGCCGATGTCCGGTTGCTTGCTCACTCCAGCAGCCCGCGCAGCGGTGGCGGAGTTCACCCGGCCCGCGCGCCGCCGGCTCGCATGCGCCGCGCTCATGCTTTTGGTGGGCAGCCCCGCGGGTCTCTGGAGCCAGACTCCCTTCGAGACGAGGAATACGCCATCCCCCGTCTGGGAAGCGGCGCTGGCAAGCATTTCCGCGGAACAGCCTCCCGACGGCTGGCGGGGTGGGGCGACACCCGCCGTGCTCCTGGCCGGCGGCGGGCTGCACGACGCTTTCGGTGCCGGAGCATCCCCTCTGTACGGGCACAGTGCCATCCTGACAGGGCGACAGCTTGCGCCGGCGGCGATTTCCCCGACCCGGGCCCTCCTCTACTCCGGAGTGCTCCCGGGATGGGGACAGCAGCGCCTGCACAAGATCCGCTGGCTGGGGTTCATGGCTGTGGAACTCGCCGGATGGGCCTTTCTGTGGGAGAGGCAGCGGACGGGACACGACTTCCGCGCCCGCTACCGCGATCTGGCATGGTACGTCGCGCGCCGGGGAACGCTTGGAGAACGCATGGATGGCGATTTCGAGTACTACGAGGCGCTGGGGCAGTACCGGGCGTCGGGCGCCTTCGACGAGGATCCCTACGTCGGCGGCGTTCAACCTGAGACCGACACCACCACCTTCAATGGAGCCCTCTGGTCGCTTGCCCGGGAGATCTTTCTGGTGCCGGGAGAGCAGGGAATGCCCGGACCGGGCACGTCGGAGTACGAGCAGGCCATGGAGTACTATGCCGTCCGGAGCATTGGGCCGGAATTCCAGTGGGACTGGAACGGTGACGACGTCAGCCGCGCCGAATACGACAGGCTGATCCGCAGGAGCGATGCCGCGCTGCGCCGGGTTACGACCCTCGTGGGCGTGATTCTGGCGAATCACCTGGCCGCTGCCTTCGACGCGTTCATCACGGCGCGGCTGCGCGCCGTGGATTCCGCCGCCGAGTTCCGCCTGGTCGTGGTTCCGGAGGCGCACGACAGGTGGTGGGTAGGCGGACAACTGTTGCCCTGAAATTGCCCCGGCCCAGCCTTCACCCGGCGGAGCATGGCGCGCTTCCCGACGTGAGCCTAGTCTACTCCGACGTGAGCCTGGTCCACTCCGAGATGTCGCCGCTCGAACCCGGAGATCGTCTGCCTTGACAGTCCACGCCGTCTTCACGGTCACCTGCCCGGCGTGTTCGGCACGTTATCCGGTCGACTCGGGTAGAGTGCCGGCGGGGGGCGTCCGGGCGCGCTGTGGCGCGTGCGCGAGCATCTTCCTCGTGGAGCCTGCGGGTGTGCGCGCGCGTGGCGCGACGGCTCCCGCCGGACCTTCGAGGAAGCCGCCGGAAACCGAGGCGCCGAGGCCCTTCGCCGTCACCGATCCCGCCGGCCGGGCCGCGCGCCTTGCGCGGGTGCTCGTCTCCGACATGATCCAGTACCATCGGGACCGGCATGAGCGCGCGCTCGAGCGAGGGACGCTGAAGGAGGACTTCGCCGAGGAGGTTCGACGTTCCTGGGCGGAATACGTCCGGCGGGTGGGAGAGGACCTCGCCTACGGCAGTCGTTATTTTCAGGACGAACTCAACGCGACGCTGGCCCGCGGAGAGCACCTCTTCTGAGAGACGGGACGCTCTTCGGCCGGGGCGGTTCAAACGACCGGATCCATGCACAACGAAGCCATCGAACGCTTGCGCGACCTCGAAGCCAGGATCTCCGAACTTCGGAGGTATCTTTGACATCGACGCCCGCGAACGGAAGCTGGGGGAGCTGGAACAGGCCCAGTCCGGCGAGAGGTTCTGGGCCAACCCGGAGGAGGCGCGGCGGCTCATCGCCGCTGCCAACCGGCTGAAGACGTGGGTGGCGCCGTGGCGCGAGCTGGCGGCCACCGCGGAGGAACTGGGCGAGTGGGCGGAGGTGCTCGCTGTGGAGGAAGACGAAGAGATCGAGGCGCAATGGGCGTCCGATGTCGAGTCGCTGGCCGGGGACGTGAGCGGCCTCGAACTCCGGACCATGCTCCAGGGGGAAGACGATCACCGCGGGGCGCTCCTCACGGTCCATCCCGGCGCCGGCGGACTCGAGTCCCAGGACTGGGCCGAGATGCTCGTGCGCATGTACACCCGGTGGGCGGAGCGGCGCGGATGCAGCCTGAAGGTGCTCGACCTTCAGGCCGCCGAGGAGGCCGGCATCAAGAGCGCCGCGCTCGAAATCGAAGGTGACCATGCCTATGGGTACCTGAAGGCGGAGAACGGGGTACACCGTCTGGTGCGCATCTCCCCCTTCGATTCCCAGTCGCGCCGGCACACTTCGTTCGCGAGCGTCTTCGTGTATCCCGTGGTCGACGATGAGATCGAGGTCGACATCGACGAAGCCGACCTGCGGGTGGACACCTTCCGCGCGTCCGGCGCAGGGGGCCAGCACGTGAACAAGACGGATTCCGCCATCCGCATCACGCACATGCCTACCGGCATCGTGGTGTCGTGTCAGCAGGAGCGCTCGCAGCACAAGAACCGGTCGACTGCGATGAAGATGTTGCGCGCCGCGCTCCACCGGCGGGCGGTGGAGGAGCGCGAGCGCGAACGCGAGGCGCTGGAGGCCACGAAATCCGACAACGCCTGGGCCAACCAGATCCGCTCGTACGTGTTCCAACCCTACACGATGGTCAACGACCACCGCACGAGCGTAAAGGTCGGGGATGTCCGGAAGGTAATGGACGGGGAGATCGATCCCTTCATCCAGGCCTACCTGAAACAGTTCGGAGCGGCCGGGGTCGGATAGACCGGTCTTCCTCCCCGGACCCGCCATGACACGATCCACCAGAGCCGAACCCGACCGCGCGGAGCATTCCGCCGCCGCCGACCTCGAGCGGAGCATGCGCTCCCGCCTGGACAAGCTGCGGTGCCTGCGGGACCGCGGGATCGAGGCATTCGCCTATCGCTACCGGCGCACCCACAGGGCCCGCGAGGCCGCCGCCGCCTTCGAGGCTGCGGAAGCGGCGGGAACGCTCTCGGAGCGGGGCCAGGGCGACGAGGTGCGCGTCGGCGGCCGCATGGTCGCCTTTCGGAGTCACGGCAAGAGCGCGTTTGCCGATCTGGAAGACGGATCGGGGCGCATTCAGGTGTACTTCCGGAAACACCAGGTGGGGGAGCAGGCGTTCGATGACCTGGATCTCGTCGACCTGGGCGACTGGATGGGCGCGCGCGGCCGGCTCTTCCGTACACGCATGGGCGAGGTCACGGTGCAGGTTTCCGACTGGACGCTGCTGACCAAGGCGCTCAGGCCGCTGCCGCTGGGCAAGACCGAGGTGGACGCGGCGACCGGGCAGCGGGTGACGTACAGCGGCTTCGCCGACACCGAGGGCCGGTACCGCCAACGCTACGCCGACCTGGCGGTCAACCCCGAGGTGCGGGAGGTCTTCCGCGCCCGGTCGCAGGTCGTGGCCACGGCGCGCAGAATCCTGGACGCCCACGACTTCCTGGAGGTGGAGACGCCGGTGCTGCAGCCCCTCTACGGCGGGGCCACGGCGCGTCCCTTCGTGACCCACCACCACTCGCTCGACAGCCGGCTCTACCTGCGCATCGCCGACGAGCTCTACCTGAAGCGACTGATCGTAGGGGGCTTCGAGCGTGTATACGAGGTTGCCAAGGACTTCCGCAACGAGGGTTTGAGCCGGTTTCACAACCCCGAGTTCACCATGCTCGAGTTCTACCAGGCGTTCGCCGACTATCACGACATGATGGATCTGGTGGAGGAGCTCGTCTCGGAGATCGCGGTTTCGGTCGTGGGGGAGCGCACCGTCAGCTACCAGGGCGAACGAATCTCACTGGCTCCGCCGTTCAAACGCCTCCGGCTCGTGGAAGCGCTCGGCGACGCCCTGGGCGACGACCCCCTGGAACTGGAGGACGGCGAGCTGCGGGCCCGGGCGAAGGCGCTCCGCATTCCGGACATCGAGAGGGCAGGGAGGGGCAAGCTGATCGACAGGCTCTTCGACGTGCTGGTGCAGAAGGACCTGCGGTCCCCGACCTTCGTCCTCGATCATCCGCGTGAACTCTCCCCGCTGGCCAAGGCCAAACGCGGCGACGCGCGTCTCACGGAGCGCTTCGAGCTGTTCGTGCTGGGCACCGAGATCGCCAACGCCTTCTCGGAACTCAACGATCCCCTCGACCAGCGGGCGCGCTTCGAGGACCAGGCCCGCCTGGCCGCGGGAGGCGACGAAGAGGCCCACCGGGTCGACGAGGACTACATCCGCGCCCTCGAATACGGGATGCCTCCCACGGGCGGCGTCGGCGTGGGCATCGACCGCCTCACGATGCTGCTTACCGACCAGCCGGCCATTCGCGACGTGATTCTCTTTCCCATCCTGAGGCCCGAATGAGCGGAGGAGAAGAGGGTTGAGGCGCCTGGACTGGTACATCGCGCGGCGGTATCTGGCGGCGCGCAAGCGGGGACGTTTCCTGTCCCTCATCACCTGGATCGCGCTCGGCGGCGTGACCCTCGGGGTCATGGCCCTGGTGGTCGTGATCTCGGTAATGAACGGGATGCAGGAGGAGTTGCGGGCGAAGATACTCGGGTCCAACCCCCATGTGCTGGTGCTCCAGACCGGCCCCTCGCTGCGCATGGACCGGTGGGAGGAGGTCCTCTCGCGCGTGCGCACCGTCGATGCGGTCGAAGGAGCCGCGCCCTTTGTCGTCACCAGCGTCGGCATCCAGCGCGCCGGGTACGCACAGACGGCCGACCTCTACGGGGTCCTGCCGGAACCGGAAGGCGTTCCCGTAACCGACTTCGAGCGCGACCTGCAGGAGGGCGTCCATTCCCTCGGCAAGACCGGGTCGGGCCTTCCTCCCGTGCTGGTGGGGAACCTGCTGGCGCAGCGCATGCAGCTTTTCGAGGGCGACACGCTGGTGCTGGTGTCGCTCGAGAACGTCAACGAGGGTCCCATCGGCGGTCTGTACCCCACGGTTCGTCAGTTCGAAATGGCGGGTTCGTTCACGACCGGCATGTACGAGTACGACCTGCGCAACATCTACACGACGCTCGCGGCGGCCCAGGACCTGCTCGGCATCGCGGGGGCGAACCAGGTCGGCGGAATCGCCGTCCGGGTGGAGGATCTGTGGGAAGCGGACGCGGTGGGCCGGGAGATCCGCGCCGCGGTCGGGCCCGGCCACTTCATCGAGAGCTGGATGACGACCAACAGGTCGTTCTTCTCCGCCCTCAAGCTGGAGGAGCTGGCGATGGGGGTCATCCTCGGCCTGATCATCGTCGTGGCTGCCTTCAACATCGTGAGCACGCTGGTCATGGTCGTGGTGGATCGGACCCGGGAGATCGGGATCCTCAAGTCGATGGGCATGACCGACCGCGCGATTCTGCGCGTCTTCCGCCTGCAGGGGCTCTGGATCGGCATGATCGGAACTTCGCTGGGCGTGACGCTGGGCCTGGTGATGGCCTGGGCGCTCGACCGCTACCAGTTCATCTCGATTCCGGCCGATCTCTACTATCTGGATCATCTCCCCGTGGCCGTGGACCTGCTGGATGTCGCGACGATCATCGTGGTGAGCATGGGCATCACCTTCCTGGCCACCCTCTATCCGGCATCCCGCGCGGCCGGCCTCCGGCCCGTCGAGGCGATTCGCCATGAATGAAGGGAGTCGATCCACCGGGGTTGGCCCCGGCAACGGCGTGAACCTCGATCACCAGGGACCCCACGACCCGGTCCGGCCACCCCTGGAGGCCCGTTCGCTGGTACGCACCTTCGTGGGTGGCAATGGAAGTGAACTCCGGGTTCTGCGAGGGGTAGACGTGCGAGTTCACGTGGGCGAGGCGGTC
This sequence comes from Longimicrobiales bacterium, assembly GCA_965202805.1. Taxonomy (GTDB): domain Bacteria; phylum Gemmatimonadota; class Gemmatimonadetes; order Longimicrobiales; family Gaopeijiaceae; genus BD2-11. The sequence goes on along the minus strand of OZ241869.1, from coordinate 949,375 downwards.
TCGGTCACGGGTGCGAGCGGCGCGGGCAAGAGCACGCTGCTCCACCTGCTGGGGGCGCTCGACCGGCCGACATCGGGAGAAGTCCTCGTCGACGGGACGCCGTTGTCCGGGCTGGACGAGCAATCGATCTGCGGAATCCGAAACCATCACATCGGTTTCGTGTTTCAGTTCCACCATCTGCTGCGCGACTTCACTGCACTCGAGAACGTAATGATGCCCCGACTCATAGCCGGCCAGTCGCGACCGGAGGCCGAGGATGGCGCACGCCGCCTGCTCGAGTCGACAGGGCTCGGCGAACGCCTCGAGCACAGGCCCTGGCAGCTCTCGGGGGGAGAGCAGCAGCGGGTTGCGGTCGCCCGGGCGCTCGCCAACGACCCGGCGGTTCTTCTGGCGGACGAACCAAGTGGAAACCTCGATCATCGGACCAGCGAACAGCTGCAGGACCTTCTCTTCCAGCTGAAGGACGACCACGACCTCGCCATGGTGCTGGTAACCCACAATCGGGCGCTGGCCGCGCGAGCGGACCGGGTCCTGCAGCTGGACGGAGGGATACTGGCAGGGAGAGACGGAACCCCGTGAGCGACGATCCCCGGGTATGCAGCGAGTGCGGCGCGGCGGAAGCCGTCGTCCATCTGACCCGGATCGTGGACGACGTGGCCAGCGTGCTGCACCTGTGCGAGAAGTGCGCCGCGGCCCGCGGGGTCGATCAGCCGTCGCCGCCGGCACACTCCCCGCTCACCGACTTTCTGTCGCAGATGACCGGTCCGGAGGAGGGCGCGACGGCCGAAGAGGAGGACAGGACCTGTACCTTCTGCGGCCTTACGTTTGCGGGATTCCGGGAAAACGGTCGCCTGGGGTGCCCTCATTGCTACACCACGTTCGACTTCTACCTGAAGAACCTGCTGAGGCGCATTCACGGCGGCGTGCAGCACGTGGGCAAGGTGTATCTGCCCCCGGATCCCACCGTCTCCGAGCGCGAGCAGCGCCTGGAGGGCCTGCGCCGCAAGCTGCGGCACGCCATCAGTACGGAGGACTTCGAGCGGGCGGCGAAGCTGAGGGATCAGATCCGTTCCCTCGAGCCCGTGACCCGGTAGGGCGACCGATGGATCACCTGTCGACGATCTTCGATCGCGGCCTGGGGTGGCTCGACGCGAGCGGTCCGGACTCGGATATCGTCCTTTCCACCCGCGTCCGGCTCGCCCGCAACCTTCAGGGGTACGCGTTCGGTCCCCAATCGCGGGTCAATGACCGCCGGGCCGTGCTCGCACGCGTGCGGGGGACCGCGGACAAGGTCGAGCTGCTGGCCGAGGCGAGCGTTCACCCGCTTGCCGAGCTGGACGGCGGAACGCGGCGCATCCTTCTGGAGCGACGTCTCATCTCCCAGGACCTGCTTGGCGAAATATCGGACTCGGAACTGCACGGGCGTGCGGCCGCCGTGGTGCTCTCGGCCCGCGACCCGGTCAGCGTGATGGTCAACGAGGAGGACCATCTGCGCCTGCAGGTGCTGGTTTCCGGTCTCGCGCTGGACGGTGCTTGGAGCATGGTGGACGGGCTGGACGAGGATCTCGGCCGGGAACTCCCGTACGCCTACGATCACGCGCTCGGGTACCTCACCAGCTGCCCGACGAATGTCGGCACGGGGCTCCGGGCCTCGGTCCTCATCCATCTGCCGGGGCTCGTGCTCACCAAGGAAATCGGACGTGTGCTGCAGGGGTTGAGCCAGGTCGGGCTGACGTTTCGCGGACTTTACGGGGAGGGTTCCGAGGTCGTCGGCAACTTCTTCCAGGTCTCGAACCAGACCACGCTCGGAAAGACGGAGGAGGACCTGGTCGACCATCTGGACCGCATCGTGCGCCAGGTCATCGAATACGAGAGGCGGGCACGCCGCGTGCTCCTTCGGGACGCATATCAAGTGACAGAGGATAAGATATGGCGTGCCTATGGTTTACTGCGCTACGCCCGATCCCTTGCTTTCGAGGAAATGATGAACCTGTTGTCGGGCGTTCGCCTGGGCGCGGCGCTGAAACTTCTCCCTGGGCTCCGTGTATACTCGCTCAACAAGATCATGATCTTTACCCAGTCCGCCCACCTGGAGGACGCAGCCGGGCGGAAGCTTCCTCCCGGTGAGCGCGACGCGCACCGAGCCACCTATGTGCGCCGCATCCTGGCTACCGAGGGTGTGGTGATCCCGGACACGGAACCTCCGGAGAGCAGTTCGGGCTCCGGCCCCGACTCCTGACGAACTGCGGGCACGAAAGGCAGATGAACTACAATTTCACGGATCGGGTTCGCAAGGTGCTCGCGATGGCCAGGGACGAGGCCATCAGGCTGCAACACGACTATGTCGGTACCGAGCATGTGCTGCTCGGTCTGATTCGTGAGCGGGAGGGGGTCGCCGCCACGGTGCTGATGAACCTGGGCGCGGACCTCGGCCAGGTTCATCAGCGGGTGGAAGAAGCCGTTCGCAAAGGCAAGGCGACCATAGCCCTGGGTGAGCTGCCCTACACGTCACGCGCCAAGAAGGTGCTGGAGTTCGCCCTGGCCGAGGCACGCGAACTCAACCATTCCTACGTCGGCACGGAACATCTTCTGCTCGGACTCCTGAGAGAGGAGAAGGGCATCGCCGCGCAGGTGCTCAACTCGATGAACGTGCGCCTCGACCGGGCCCGCGCGGAGTGTCTCCGGGTGCTGGGTTCCGAGATGAGTTCCGATGTCGGTGGGGGACCGGCGGTGCCGGCGGGCGGCAAGCCGGACAAGAAGTCCAAGACTCCCGCACTCGATCATTTCTGCCGCGACCTTACCAACCTGGCCCGCGACGGCAAGCTCGACCCGACCATCGGACGTCGCGTCGAGATCGAGCGGATCGTGGAGATTCTCTGCCGGCGCAAGAAGAACAACCCGGTCCTGATCGGCGAGCCGGGCGTCGGGAAGACGGCCATCGTCGAAGGGCTGGCGCAGATCATCGCGGCGGGCGAGATCACGGAAGCGCTCAGGGACCACCGGCTGCTGGCGCTGGACATGGCCGCGGTCATCGCGGGAACCAAGTATCGGGGCCAGTTCGAGGAACGCCTGAAGGCGGTCATGAACGAGATCTCCCAGGGCGGCAACGTCATCCTCTTCATCGACGAACTGCATACCCTGGTGGGAGCGGGGGCGGCCGAGGGAGCCATCGACGCGTCCAACATGTTCAAGCCGGCCCTCGCTCGCGGAGAGCTCCAGTGCATCGGGGCTTCCACGCTGAACGAGTATCGCAAGTACATCGAGAAGGACGGGGCGCTGGAGCGCCGATTTCAGCCCGTCATCGTGGACCAGCCGACCCTCCCCGAGACCGTCGACATCCTCAAGGGCCTGCGCGGCCACTACGAGGAACACCACCGGGTGAACCTCCCGGACGACTCGCTCGAGGCGGCGGCAAAGCTCTCCGACCGCTACATCACCGACCGTTTCCTCCCCGACAAGGCGATCGACGTCATCGACGAGGCCGGGTCGCGGGCGCGCATCGCCAGCCAGGTGCCGTCGCCGGAGGTCGAGGAGTTGAAGGAGGAGCTGGCGGGGCTGGCGGGACAGAAGGAGCTGGCGATCCGAAATCAGGATTTCGAGCGCGCGGCAGAGCTGAGGGACGAGGAGCGCGAACTGCAGCGTCGCATTCGCGAGCGCCGCAAGGAGTGGCGGGAAGCGCGCAGGCACCATCGCCCGGAGGTGAGCGTCGACGACGTTTCCTTCATCGTCAGCCGCTGGACGGGAATCCCCGTGACCCGAATGAAGCAGGCCGAAACCAGGCGGCTCATCAACATGGAGGATGAGCTGCACAAGCGGGTGGTCGGCCAGGACCCCGCCATCCAGGCGATTTCGCGCGCCATCCGGCGCAGCCGCGCCGGGCTCAAGGATCCGAGGCGGCCGATCGGGTCGTTCATCTTCTCGGGCCCGACCGGCGTGGGGAAGACCGAACTGGCGCGTGCTCTGGCCGAGTTCATGTTCGCCGACCGGGATGCCCTGATTCGCGTGGACATGAGCGAGTACATGGAGCGGTTCTCGGTCTCCCGCCTCATCGGGGCGCCGCCGGGGTACGTGGGCTACCACGAGTCCGGCGCGCTGACGAAGGCGGTGCGGCGGCGCCCGTATTCGGTCGTCCTCCTTGATGAGATCGAGAAGGCGCACCCCGACGTCTTCAACATCCTGCTGCAGGTGCTTGACGAAGGGCACCTCACGGACAACTACGGCAGGACCATCGATTTCAAGAACACCGTCATCGTCATGACGTGCAATCTGGGGGCGCGGGACATCTCCAAGGGCGGCACTCTGGGGTTCCACGAGGAGGATGCCCGGTCCGGATACGAACTCATGCGCGGCAAGGTGCAGGCGGCGATCGATCGCACCTTCAACCCGGAGTTCCTCAATCGCGTCGACGACACGATCGTCTTCCATGCGCTGAGCCGGGAGGATATCGGACAGATCGTGCACATCCTGCTTCAGGAGATCCACGAGCGTCTGGAGGAGGAAAAGCTGACTCTCGCCCTGAGCGATGCAGCGGTCGGCTTCCTCGCGGAGCAGGGCTACAGCGAGAAATTCGGCGCGCGTCCTCTGCGGCGGGCGATTCAGCGCTATCTGGAGGATCCCCTCTCGGAGATGATCCTCACGGCCGAATTCGGCGCCGGGGACGAGATCCAGGCCGACCTCAACGAGGCGGGGGACGGTCTTGCCCTGGGGGCCACGTCCGCGACCAAGACGTGAACGGAGGCACCGGCGCACGAGCTCGAGCGCGCCTCGCACGACACGCGGCGATGCTCGTGGCCGCCTGGGTCCTGCCCGTTTCGCTGAGCGCGCAGCAGGCGGATCCCGCCGCCGGCACCTTCGTCGATTCCATCACCGTGGAAGGCAACGTGCGCCTGACCGACGAGGAGGTCCTCGCGGACCTCACGCTGCAGCCGCGCACCACGATCTCCTTCCGCGACATCCAGACCGCTCTCAAGGTCCTCTGGAGCACCGGGCAGTATCGGGATTTCACGATCAGCGCGGCGGGCGGCCAGGGCGAGCCGGTAGTACTGGTGCTCGATGTCGAGGAGCAGGACATCATGGACGCCGTGACCATCGTGGGGCTGGAGCGGCTCAGCCAGGGGTCGGTTCGGGACACCGCCGATCTCCGGACCGGTGAGCCCTACTCGCCGCAGAAGCTCGCGATCGCACGCGACTTCATCCGCAACGAACTCGCCGACGACGGCATCCCGTTCGCGCGCATCGACGAGCGTGTGGACGACGTTGCCGACAAGCCCGGGCATGTGCGGCTGACCCTGGAGGTGACCGAGGGCCAGCGTGTCACCATCGCAGAGGTCGAGTTTGCGGGCAACGAGAACCTGGCCTCCGACCAGCTGCGCGGGGCCGTCGACACCAAGCCGGAGGCGTTCTGGTGGTTCCGCCAGGGTTCATACCAGGAAAGCACGCTGGAGGAAGATCTGTTCGCCCGGCTGCCCGAGTTGTACCGCTCGCGGGGCCATCTGGATTTCGAGGTTCTGCGGGACACCCTGATCATCGACCCCGAGACCGGGAAGTCGCGACTTGAGGTCACGGTCGACGAGGGTCCCCGCTACCGGGTGCGGGACTTCGTCGTGGAAGGGAACAGCCGTTTCCCCACCGAGCAGATCGAGCAGTACTATCAGCCCCAGCAGGGAGGGCTGCTCAGCAGCTTCGGGATTGGCGGCGACGATGACCAGGACCCGGTGTTCGATGCCAGCGCCTTCGACGCGGCCGCGACGGCGGTGGGGACCCTCTACCGCAACAACGGATACCTGGGGGCCAGCGTCGAGCCCTACTACGAGTTCGACGAGACCAACGGCGACAGCGACCCGACCCTGCTGGTGGGCTGGCGCATTCAGGAAGGTCCGCCCGCGTACATCCGCCGGGTCGAGGTGGAGGGCAACGACTACACCCACGAGCGCGTCATCCGGGACCAGCTCTTCACCCTGCCGGGAGACATCTATTCCGAAGAGCGGCTCATCCAGAGCTACCAGGCGGTTTCCGCGCTCGGGTACTTCGAGACGCCGATGGAGCTTCCCAGTCTCGAGCAGGCGGACGACGGAAGCGGAAACGTGGACATCGTCTACCGGGTCACGGAGCGGCAGACGGGGACCGTGAACTTCGGCACCGCGATGGGCGGGGGCTACGGGCTGTCGGGGTTCCTGGGGTATGACCAGCCCAACCTCTTCGGACAGGCCAAGTCGGGAAGCGTGCGCTGGGACTTCGGCCGCTACATCAACAACTTCACCCTGTCGTACACGGATCCGTCGCTCAGGCGCTCGCGTGTGAGCGGCACGATATCCGCGTTCTACACGCGCGACCGGTTCTTCCAGTTCACCACCGGGCAGCGCCGCCTGCAGGGAGGCTCGCTCCGGTTCGGGCTTCCCATGCCCGGTTCTCTTCGTACCAGACTGTTCCTGGGATACTCGCTCTCGCGCACCAAGTACGAGCTGTTCTCGAGATCCGAGGACACCTCGCTGTTCGGCAGGGATCCGGGAATCCTGAGCACGCTCTCCGTCAGCCTCCAGCGCCAGACCCTCAACCACAATCTGTTTCCGACCCAGGGATCGAGGCATGTGGTGTCCGCGGAAATGAACGGGGGCATTCTGGGTGGCGACGGCGACTTCGTGAAGTACGCCGTCGAGGGAACCTGGTTCACTCCGGTGGGCCAGATCGGAAGCGGAGCGCGCCCGATCCGGACCACGCTCGGGCTCAGCGTCCGCGCCGGGGCGATCATCGGAAACGCCGAACGCTTCCCCTTCGACCGCTACTGGATGGGGGGCGTCCAGTTCGGCGAGAGGCTGCGCGGCTACGACGAGACCACCATCACCCCGGCCGGCTTCTTCGACCGCGGATCGGGATCGGGGATTCTCGAGGGTGAGAGGCTGGGGAATGCGTTCCTGTCGCTCACGGTCGAGTATGCGATCCGCTTCAACGACAACCTGTCGCTCGGGTTCTTCTACGACGCGGGCAACGTCTGGGTGAGCGCAGCCGAGTTCACGCCCACGCGCCTGTTCCGGGGAGCGGGCGTCGGAGCTCAGCTGGTCACGCCTTTTGGACCACTGGGCCTCGACTATGCATACGGCTTCGACAAGACCAACCCGGGATGGCAGCTTCATTTCCGGATGGGACCGGGGTTCTGATCGGGAAGCCTCCGTCGTACCACGCGGACTTGCGGTCGCGCGGCTCTTGCAGGCATCCTTTCAGGCTGTGGGTTTCAGGGAACAGGAAACGATTCCATCATGACCGCGCGTTCGGGGAGGCTCGGAATATGCGTGCATTAGCAGTTGTTCTCGCGGTTGGCTCTTTCTTCATGGCGGCCGATAACGCGGCCGCCCAGGGACCGCTGAGACTGGGGTACATCGATTCGCAGGCGATTCTGGCGCAGGCCCCGGGGGCTACCGAGGCACAGGACCAGTTCGAGCGCGACATGGCCCGCTACCGGGCGGAGCTGGACCGGATCGGGGAAGAGCTGCAGGGCATGATCCAGCAGTTCGAACAGCAGCAGCTCACGCTTTCCCCGCAGGCGCGGGAGACGCAGACCCAGAGCATCCAGGCGAAGCAGGAGGAGTACAACCAGCGCGCCGCGGAGCTGGAGGGCGAGGCCGGAAGACGGCAGGCGGAGCTGGTGCAGCCCATCATGGACCAGGTCACGGCGGCGATCGATGAGATCCGGACCGAGGGGGGATACGCCATCGTCTTCGATCTGTCCGCCCAGGCGATCGTCTCAGCGGACCCCGAGCTCAACCTGACCCAGCAGGTCATCGACCGGCTCATGCAGAGTCCGCCGCCCGGCAACCGTTGAGCCCGCCCTCCAGAACGTCGGGACCCGCCACACGAGAAGCAGGATAGGAGACGACCATGGACCTTGCAGGAGCCGCCGCTCTCACCGGCGCGCGCCTGGAAGGGCAGTCCGGCTGGGCCTTCGATCGCGTCGTGCCGCTGGTTCAAGCCGGACGCGGCAGGCTCGGCTTCCTCGCCGACCGGCGCTATCTCAGGCATCTGGACGCATCTTCGGCCGAGGCCGTGCTGGTGTCCGAGGACCTCTCCGCTACCGTCCGCGGCCGGGTGCCCAACCTGTTGATCACGGGGCGGCCGCGTCTCGCCCTGGCGCAGCTGCTCGATGAGCTCCATCCCCCGGAGAACGCACCTCCGGGAATCCATCCCACGGCCGTTCTCGGGAAGGGCGCGCGACTCGGCCGGGACGTGCGCATCGACGCCTTTGCGGTGCTGGAGGAGGACGTCGAGGTCGGTGACCGGGTGCGCATCGGCGCCCACGTGTCGGTGGGCGCGGGATGCCGCATCGGCGCGGACTCGCGTCTGCACCCGCAGGTCGTGCTGTATCCGGGAACCCGGCTGGGCCGGCGCGTCGTCCTGCATGCCGGGACCGTCGTGGGCTCCGACGGATACGGCTACGTCATGCACGAGGGACGCCACGAGAAGATCCGCCAGGCAGGTGGCTGCCTCATCGGCGACGACGTGGAGATGGGCGCCCATTGCTGCGTCGACCGGGGATCCATCGGGGACACCGTGATCGGCGCCGGGACCAAGACCGACAACCTGGTCCATGTCGCCCACAACGTAGCCGTGGGTGAGCACTCCCTCCTCATCGCCCAGGTGGGCATCTCCGGTTCCACGACGCTCGGCAGGGGCGTGGTGATGGCCGGGCAGTCGGGCGCAACCGGGCACCTCGAGATCGGGGACGGGGCGCGCGTGGCCGTGCAGACCGGAGTGATCAAGGATGTCCCCGCGGGGACCAGCGTGGTCGGGTTCCCCGGGCGCCCGCGGGCGGAATACTGGAAATCGATGGCCGCGCTGCGGAAGCTTCCGGCGCTGCGGGAGCGGGTGAAGGAACTGGAAGGACGGCTGTCGGCGCTGGAGGGGAAGGACGAATCATGATCTGGGAAAAGGAGTGCCCATGAAGGGGAGCCGCCAGCGTACGATCGGCCGGGAGGTGAGCCTCGAAGGCATCGGCATTCATCTGGGGGAGCCCGCGGCCGTGACCTTCCATCCGGCCGAGCCCGGCTCCGGCATCGTCTTCCGGCGGATCGATCTGCCCGGCAGGCCCGAGATTCCCGCGACCCTGGATCACGTCGTGGGCACCGAGTTCGGCACGAGCATCGGTCGGGGGGAGGCCCGCATCCTCACCGTCGAGCACCTCATGGCGGCGCTGGGCGCCAGCGCGATCTCCAATGTGCGCGTGGACGTCTCCGGACCCGAGATTCCCATCCGGGACGGGAGCTTCCTGGATTTTCTGGATGCCCTGGATGCGGCGGGAGTGGTGGAGCAGAACGCGCCGGCGAGGGTGGTCGAGCCCGATGAGCCGGTGGTGCTGCGCGCTGCCGGCGGCGAATCGTACATCCTTGCGCCCGGCACGGGACTGCGCATCACCGCGACCATCGACTTCGAACACCCCGCGATCGGGCGCCAGACCGGATCATTCGATGGCCTCGGCCCCGGTTTCAGGGCCGACATCGCTCCGGCGCGCACCTTCGGTTTCCTCGCCGACGCGGAGGAACTGCATGCGCGCGGCTTCGCCCGGGGGGCATCGCTGGACAACACGGTCGTTCTGGACGACGAAGGCGTGGCCAACGACGGACTGCGGTTCCCCGACGAGTTCCTGCGTCACAAGATCGGTGACGTGCTGGGCGACCTGACGCTGCTGGGCAGCCGGCTGCGGGGCCATCTGGTGGCGGAGCGACCGAGTCACAGCGGGAACATCGAGCTCGGCCGGCTGGTCGAGCAGCGGCTGAACGGCGCGCCCGCCCCGCCGGCGTTCGACGTCGAGCGCATTCGGAGCTACTTGCCGCACCGCTATCCGATGCTGCTCGTGGACCGGATCGCGAGCGTCGAAGGCGGGCGCCACATCACCGGCATCAAGAACGTCACCATCAACGAGCCCTTCTTCCAGGGACATTTCCCGGGGCGGGCCATCATGCCCGGCGTGCTCATCGTGGAGGCGATGGCCCAGATCGGCGGGCTGCTGCTCATCGATTCCGTGGGCAACCCGCGCGACAAGCAGGTCTATCTGATGTCGATACAGAAGGCGCGCTTCCGGCGGCCGGTGGTGCCCGGCGACCAGCTGGTGTGCGAGGTGGAGCTTCTGCGCTTCCGGCGCGGAACCTGCAAGATGAGAGGCAAGGGATACGTGGACGGAGTGCTGGCCGCGGAGGCCGAATTCATGGCGAGGGTCGTCGACTGAATGGATGATTCGCTGCTGGATCCTTCGCGGGCCGCTCAGCCCGACATCCACCCGACGGCGATCGTGGACGACGGAGCCGTGCTCGGCGCGGACGTGGTCGTAGGGCCCTATTCGATCCTTGGGCCGGGCGTGCGCGTGGGAGCGAGAACCCGGATCGGCCCGCACGTCCTGATCGAACGGGACACCTCCCTGGGCGAGGGTTGCCGCATCGGTCAGGGCGCGGTGCTCGGCACCGATCCGCAGGACCTGAAGTACAAGGGCGAGCGTTCCGAGCTGGTCGTCGGCGACCGCACCGTCGTCCGGGAATACGCGACCCTCAATCGGGGCTCGGCCGCGTCCGGGCGCACGGTGGTGGGCAGCGACTGTCTCCTCATGGCCTATGTCCACGTGGCCCACGACTGCCGGCTGGGCAACCATGTGGTGCTGTCCAATGCTGTCAACATGGCCGGCCACGTGACCATTCAGGACTGGGTCATCATCGGGGGCCTCGTGGGGATCCACCAGTACGTGCGCATCGGCGCCCATGCCTTCGTGGGCGGTGGCGGACGCGTCTCGAAGGACATTCCGCCCTACTGCCGGGCCGGAGGCGGCCGTCCCAGGCTCTTCGGACTGAATGCTGTCGGATTGGAGAGGCGCGGCTTTCCGGCGGCTACCCGCAGGCATCTCAGGCAGACGTACCGCATCCTCTTCCAGTCCGGGCTGAACGTGTCCCAGGCCAGGGCCCGCGTCCAGGCCGACGTCGAGCAGATTCCGGAAGTTCGCCACTTTCTCGACTTCATCAGCAAGAGCGAACGCGGCATCACCCTCGGATGAGTCCGCCCGCGCCGATCCGCATGGGGGTGGCCGGCGTCGGGAGCCTGGGCTTTCATCACGCCAGGATTCTGCGCGATCTTCCGGAAGTCGGGATGGCGGGTTTCTTCGATGTGGACGCACGCCGCGCAGCCCTCGTATCACGGGAACTCGGGCTTGAGCCGGCCGGCAGTCTGCGGGAGCTGCTGTCGGATGTCGATGCCCTGGTGGTGGCGGTGCCCACTTCGTCCCACGAAAGGGTGGCGCTCGCGGCGGCCGAACACGGTGTTCACGTTCTGATCGAGAAGCCCATCGCACCCTCGCTCGAAGCCGCGGATCGCATCCTGGCCGCGGCCGCCGAGGCGGGCATCGTGGTGCAGACGGGGCATGTGGAGCGGTTCAACGGCGCGCTCCGGGCCGCTGCCCCGTACATCGACGCTCCGCTCTTCATCGAATCGCAGCGCCTGGCGCCCTTTCGCCCCCGGGGCACGGATGTGGCCGTGGTGCTCGACCTGATGATTCACGACGTCGACCTGGTGCGGATGCTGGTGAAGGCGCCGCTGGCCGAAATCGCCGCCGCGGGGATCCCGGTGCTGACGCCCTCGGTGGACATCGCCAACGCGCGCCTCACCTTCCGGAACGGCGCCGTGGCCAACCTGACCGCGAGCCGGGTGTCGAGCGAGGGGCGGCGCATGCTGCGCGTCTTCCAGCGTTCGGGATACCTGCGCGTCGATCTGGGGCGCGGGAGAGGTGAGTTCCTGCGCCTCCGGCGAGATCTGCCCGCCTTGCTTGAAGACGCCCGGGAAGCCAGGCTGGAGGAGGGGAAGGGGGGACCCGACCCGGGACAGCCTCCGGGGCTGGAGGACATCGTCGAGCGGATTCCCTTCGAGGGTTGCCCGGAGGAACCGTTGCGCGTCCAGCTCGAAGGGTTCCGGGATGCGGCGCTCGGGCGCTCCGATCCGGTCGTCTCGGGTGATGAAGGCCGGGCGGCGCTGGAGATCACCCTGTGCATCGAGAAGAGGATTCTGGACCATGTCGCTCATTCGCGTACGGCGTAACCGCAAGAAGGACTGGATCGACGCCAAGCGGGGCAAGCCCCCGACCAGGCTCATCGCCCTGCTGGTGGCGGTGCTGTTGGTCATCTGGTATCTGGGGTTCCGGTTCTGACCGATGGCGCGCGACCCGGTGATCCTCATGCTCGCCGGGGAGCCCTCCGGTGACCTCCACGGCGCCGCCCTCGCCCGCTCGCTGCTCGAGAAGTGGCCGTCCGCGCGGCTGCTCGGGCTGGGGGGCGAGCGCATGGCGGCCGAGGGGGTCGAGTGCATGGCGGGGCTCGACCGGCTCGCGGTCATGGGCTTCGCGGAAGTCGCGCGGCACCTCGACTTCTTCCGCCGGCTCATGCGCCGGGTGCGCGACGCCATGCACCGCCACGGCGTGGACCTGGTGATCCCGATCGACTACCCGGGATTCAACCTGCGTGTCGCGAAGTACGCCCGCGCGGCCGGGATCCGGGTCTTGTATTACATCGCTCCCCAGGTCTGGGCGTGGCGGCCCGCACGCGCCCGGCGACTGGCCCGCGACACCGATCACGTCGCCGTGATTCTGCCCTTCGAGGTCGGGTTCCTGCGCAAGGCCGGCGCGCGCGCGACGTTCGTGGGGCATCCGCTGCTCGAGCTGAAGCAGGAGGTGCCGGCCCGTGTCGACTACTGCCGGGCACACGGCCTGGATGCCACGCGGCCGCTGCTGGCGCTGTTTCCCGGATCCAGGCGTCAGGAACTCGATCGCCACCTGGAGGTGTTCCTGTCCGCCGCCCGCCGTCTGCAGCGCGCGCGCCCCGGGCTGCAGGTCGCGGTGGCGCGCGCGCCGGGTCTGCCGCCCCGCGCCTTCGACGGGGTCGCCGCCACCGTGGTCGACGACGGCCGGAGCCTGCTCCGCCATGCGCGCACGGCGCTGGTCAAGTCGGGCACTTCCACCGTGGAGGCCGCGCTCGCGGGCGTGCCCTTCGCCACCGCATACCGGACGCACCCGCTCACGTACGCCCTGGCACGCCGCCTGGTGCGCGTGGACCACATCGCCATGGCCAACCTCATCGCCGGCCGGCGGGTGGTGCCCGAGCTGATCCAGCACGAGGCGACCCCGGCGCGGCTCGAACGCGCGCTGCTTCCGCTCCTTGACGACACGGCCGAACGACGCGCCGTGATTGCGGGTCTGGACGAAGTCCGTCGCGCGCTCGGTTCGGTGGGCGCGGCGCGGCGGGTGGCCGGGATCGCGGAATCCCTGTTGTTCCCGGCGCCGGAGGCGGTTTCGGGATGAGGCGGGCCGTCGAAGCGGGACTGGGGTGGGTGTGGGGGGCGTCTACGCGGGCGGCGGCCGGGGCCGGGCTGGCCCTGGCGCCGCTGGAGACCGCATTCGCCGTGGGGGCCGCGGTCCGCAACCGCCGATACGACACCGGACGGTTGCCGATCCGGTCGGTTGAGGTGCCGGTGGTGTCGGTCGGAAACCTGGCGGTGGGGGGGAGCGGCAAGACACCCATGGCCGCCTGGTTCGCCGCCTGGTTCCTGGGCCGGGGCGTGACGCCCGGCATCGTGACCAACGGCTACGGTCTCGACGAGGTGTTGCTGCACCGGCAATGGAATCCCGGGGCGCCGGTCGCCGCCGACGGCCATCGGGTGCGCGCGGCGGCCGCCGTCGTTGAGGGCGGCGCGCAGGTGGTGATCCTGGACGATGGCTTCCAGCACCGGGCCCTGGCGCGCGACCTGGACCTGGTGCTGGTGGCGGCGGAGCACCCGACTCCGGTGCGACTCCTGCCCCGGGGCCCATACCGCGAGCCCGAGAGCGCCCTGTCGCGCGCCGGGGGTGTGATCGTAACGCGCCGAATCGCTAGTTTTCGCGCAGCCCGTCGTCGAGCCCGGGCGCTCGAGGCGGCCCACGGACTGTGCTGTGCCCTTGTGAGCCTGGAGTTCTCGCAATGGAGCGATCTCGCGGGTACGCCCGCGTCCGCCCCGACGGGCTCGGCGCTGCTCTTGTCAGGCATTGCCCGCCCGTGGGAGTTTCACGGCTTGCTGCAGCGGCAGATCCCCGGGATGGACATGGAGTCGATGATCTTCAGTGACCACCACCACTACTCGGCGGCGGACATCGCCGCCATCGGGCGCCGAGCGCGCGGGCGCCAGGTAGTGACCACCGCCAAGGATGCGGTAAAGCTGCAGCAGCTGGGCGAGCACGGGGTGGACGTGCGCGTCCTGCACCTGAAGGTCGTGGTCGAGAGAGGCGGGCGGTGGCTGGAAGACGCACTCGGCGAGCTGCCGGGGATAGCCGGCATGATGAAGCCGCGAACGGCGTCGCCGGGTGGGCGGCCGGTTGCCGATCGCCCCGGAGACGGCGGCAACTCCGCCACGCGTGAACCCGGTGCCCGCCGCGGGCATTCCCCGCCCGGCCTGGCCGGAGGTATCGCCCGGTGAACCTGGAGCTGCTCGTCGGCCACCCCTCCGGCTCCCGCCTGGTGGCCGACTATCTGGCCCGGCGCCCCTCCGCCCTTGCCTTCTTCCAGGGCGACCCCACGCTCGCGGCCAGCTACGCGGCCGCGGCGGAGGCGGTGACAGCGCGCTTCGACCGCGCCGCCCGCGCCCGCGCCGTGGAGTGCGTCCAAGCCCCCACGCCGGCGGTGCGGGCGCGGCTGGACCGCCTGGTCGAGGAGGACGGATTCTTCGTGACCACCGGCCAGCAGCCCGGCCTCTTCACCGGGCCGCTGTACAGCGTCTACAAGGCGCTCACCGCGGTTCGGCTGGCGGACGCCCTGGAGGAACTGCTTGGAAAGCCGGTGATTCCCCTCTTCTGGGTGGCGTCCGAAGATCACGACTGGAGGGAGGTGGACCACACCTACACCGTCAGCGTCGCCAACGAGCTGCAGCACGTTGAACTCGACAACGCTCCGGAGGGTGGAGACCGCCCGGTACACCGGGTGGCCATGGACGAAGCCATCATCCCGGTGCTGGACGAGTTTCTTTCCTTTTTTCCGGACAACGACTTCAAGCCGGCGTGCGCACGGGGCCTGCGGTCCGCGTACGCGCCCGGGAACTCGCTGGGCGAGGCCTTCACCCAGGTGCTCGCCGATTGGCTGGGGCCGCTGGGGATGGCATTCGTCGACGCCTCTTCGCTCCCGCTCAAGCGTGCCTCGCGGACGCAGTTCACCGCGGTGCTGGACGGTGCGGTCGAGCAGGAGGCGCTGCTGGGCAGAACCGCGGAGCAGCTGCGGGAAGCCGGGTATCACGTACAGGTCCCCATTCTCGCCGGCGGCGTCAATCTCTTCTTCGAGGGAGGCTCGGGACGGGAGCGCGTCTACCGCAGCGGGAGCGACTTCCGGCTCAGGCACTCGGGCGAACTCCTGACCCGCCGCCGGATCCTCGCCGAATCGGATGCCGACCCGCGGGTGCTGAGCCCCAACGTCCTGCTTCGCCCCGTGGTCGAGGGCGCGGTCTTCCCGGTGCTGTCCTACGTCGCCGGACCGGGAGAGATCGCCTATTTCGCACAGCTCCGGGATCTGTTCGAGCTCTGCGGGATCCGGATGCCGGTGGTGCATCCCCGGTTCTCGGTTACGGTGATCGAACCCAAGATTCGCAAGGTGCTCGACAAGCTGGACCTGTCCCTCCAGGACCTCGCCCGACCCTTCGGTGAACTCGCCGGACGTGTGGTGCAGGAGGATGTCCCGGACAGCGTCCGCCAGGCACTTGCGGACTTGCGCGGGGGTATCGGCAGGGGCGTGGAAGAGTTGAGTCGCGCGGCCGCCACGCTGGATCCCACCCTGAAGGGTCCCGCGAAGCACGTGCGCACCGTCGCCTTCGATGCGATCGAGCAGATGCAGAGGAAGATCATCCACAGCCTGAAGCGGGAGAAGCAGACCAGGCTCCGCCAGCTCGAGAAGGCTCAGGTGCACCTGTATCCCCTGGGAGGCCCGCAGGAACGATCGCTGAATGCCTGTTACTACCTGATGCGCTACGGACGCGAATTCCTGCACGCGCTTCACGATCGTTTCTCCGTCCGGCTGGCCCCTGACGGATCCCGTGCCGCGCACATCGCGGGCGTCGGGTCGTTCCGGGGCTGAAGGCGGCGAATCGTTGTCAGGCGCGCTTCCCCAAACCTAGTTTCGGACCATGTTGCTCTGGTTAGTCGTTCTCGTCCTGCTGATCCCGATCCTCTCCATCGTACTGGACTCCCAGGTCGGCAAGGCGCTCGCGACGCGTCTGGAACGCCGCGGGCTCGGGGACGGGGACCGCATTGCCGACGAGCGCATGGCCCTCCTGGAGAGCGAGACCGAGCGGCTCAGTTCGGAGGTCGACAGGCTGTCGGAGGAGAGCAGGTTCCTCCACCGGCTTCTCACCGAGCGAACTCCGGACAGGGATCTTCCCTCCGGTGACCAGGAACGCTGAGTCGGGAAAGTCAGCCGGGAGAGACGGACGCCGCTCCGCAGCCTGGGTGGCGGCGGGCATCCTGGCGAGCCGGGTGGCCGGGCTCGGCCGCGATGTCCTGTTCGCCTTCTTCTTCGGCAACAGCGTCTTCGCGGAGGCATGGAGGGCGGCGCTCCGCATTCCCAACGTGCTGCAGAACCTGCTCGGCGAGGGCACGCTGAGCGCATCCTTCGTCCCCATCTACGCGGAGATGCTGGAGCGCGGGGAACTCGAGCGCGCGGGACGATTCGCCGGGGCGGCCTTCGGGATTCTGACCGCGGTGGCGGGGCTGCTCGCCCTGCTCGGAGCTGCTCTGGCGCCGCTGGTGGTCACGGTGTTCGCGCCGGGCTTCGACGGACAGACCCGGGAACTCACGGTACGGCTGGTGCGGATCCTCTTTCCCATGACCGGTGTGCTGGTGCTCTCCGCCTGGGCGCTCGGCATCCTGAACAGCCATCGACGGTTCTTCGTGTCCTACGTGGCTCCCGTGCTCTGGAACGCGGCCATGATCGCCACGATGGTCGCGCTCGGCTGGATCCTGGCCTTCGAAGGGGACGATCTGATCGTGGCGCTGGGGTGGGGCGCCCTTGCCGGAGGTGCACTGCAGTTCGGCGTTCAGCTTCCGTTTCTCGCGGGAAGGCTTCGACACTTCCGGCCCTCCCTCGATCTGGAAGTGCCCGGCGTCCGCGAGGCGATCCGCAACTTCGTTCCGGTCGTGTCGGCGCGGGGGGTGGTCAATCTGAGCGCGCTGGTGGAGCTCCAGCTGGCCAGTTTCCTCACCGCGGGGGCCGTCGCGATCATGGGCTACGCGCAGGCACTGTACCTTCTGCCCATCTCTCTCTTCGGTCTTGCGGTAGCGGCCGCCGAGCTGCCGGAACTCTCCCGTCAGCGCGAGCAGGCGCGGGAGGTGCTGGCCGCACAGGTGTCCGATGCCCTGGAGCGGGTGGCGTACTTCGTGATTCCGTCCGCGTTGGCCTGCCTGCTCTTCGGAGACGTCATCACGGCGGCGATCTACCAGCGCGGCGAGTTCGGCCGGGTGGACACCATGGCCACCTATGCCGTGCTGGCCGCCTACAGCGCCGGAATGTTCGCCTCGGCCAGCTCGCGCATGCTCTCCTCGGCGTTTTTCGCTGTGCGCGACACGCGCGCGCCGGCCCGGGTGGCCGGACTCCGCGTAGCGGTATCGCTGCTGGTCGGGGGAGCGCTCATGTTTCCGCTCGACGCCTTCGAGGTGGGCCCCCTGCGCCTTGGCGCGGTGGGGCTCGGTCTGGGCACTTCGCTCGCAGCGTGGCTGGAGTACGGGCTGCTGCGCAGAAAGCTCCGGCGCGCGCTGGGACCGCACGGAATGGCGCGCGGGCGGCTGCCCCGTCTGCTCGCGGCGGGGCTGCTCGCAGTCGCCGCCGGGTATGGGGGAGAGCTGCTCTTCGGAGACCTCCATCCCGTTCTCGCGGCTGCGGGCACGCTCCTTCCTTTCGGGGGCGCGTATCTTGCGTCCACCCACCTGCTCGGGCTTCGTCTGGGAGGGGGCGGATGACGATCGCACCCCGGGATCTTGACCACCTCCCGGTCCTCCCGGGGGTGTACATGCTGAAGGATGGCGACGGGGAGATGCTCTACATCGGCAAGGCCAACTCCCTGCGTACGCGCGTGCGCAGCTATTTTCGGCCCGACCGCGCCCGGTCGCTCAGAACACGCGAGCTGGCCCGCCGCACCGCGGCCGTGGAGACCATCGTGGTGGGTTCGGGCGCCGAGGCGCTCATCCTGGAGGCGAACCTCATCAAGGAATACCGCCCGCGCTTCAACATTCAGCTGCGCGACGACAAGAGCTATCCGCACATCAAGGTCACCGTGGCCGAGCCTTTTCCGCGCGTCTTCGTGACCCGGCGGCTGCGCCAGGACGGATCGCGCTACTTCGGGCCCTATACTTCCGTGGGGCTGATGCGCCAGTCGCTCGAAGTCGTGAAGCGGCTCTACACCGTACGCTCGTGCCGGTATCGGCTTCCCAAGGAAGCTCCGGCGCGTCCGTGTCTGGACTACCACATCGGGCGTTGCCAGGCGCCTTGCGTGGGCCTGCAGAGCCCGCAGGCCTACCGCGGGATGATCGACGAGATACTGCGCGTGCTGGGGGGCGATACCGAGGCCGTGCGAACACGGGTGGAGGCGCGCATGCTGCGTGCCGCCGAGGCGCTGGACTTCGAGGCCGCGGCGAAACACCGGAACGTGCTTCAGGGGCTGGATGCGCTGAGCCGCCACCAGCGTGCCTTTCGCCTGGGAGGTGGCGACCAGGACGTGATCGGGCTGGCCCGGGACGGTGAACTCGGCACCGCAGTGATCCTGCGCATCCGGGGCGGGCTCCTGCTGGGCCGCCAGACCCGGCGGCTCTCGGGGCTGTCCGACGAAGACGATGGCGCGCTCCTAAGCGCCGTGGCTTCCCGGTTCTACCTCGGCTCGGGACGGGAGGGGCAGGCCGAACTCCCCAGGGAGGTGCTCATCCCCGCCGAGTTCGAGGATCGCGCCCTGCTCGAGGGGATTCTCAGCCGCGCAGCCGGACGCAAGGTCGTGTTCCACCGGCCTCAGCGGGGCGACAAGGTGCGGCTCATCGAGCTGGCCGGCGCCAACGCGCGCCACACCATGGAGGACCGCGTCACCGCGCTCGAGTATGCCGCCGACCGCGCCGACGAGGTGCTCTACGATCTTCAGAAGCGGCTCGGGCTCAAGGTGGTTCCGCGGATGATGGCGTGCTTCGACGTTTCTCACACCCAGGGAGCGGAGGTCGTGGCGAGCGTCGTGGTCTTCCGCAACGGCGAACCGCGGAAGGCGGGGTATCGGCGCATGCGCATCCGGGGCGGTTGGGGCAACGACGACTTCCGCTCGATGGGCGAAGCCGTCTCGCGTTATGCGCAACGGCTTGTGAAGGAAGAGACCCCGGTCCCGGATCTCGTGCTGGTGGATGGCGGCAAGGGCCAGCTCTCCGCCGCGCTCCAGGCCCTCGGCTCGGCGGGGCTGCGCGAGACGGCAGTGGCGTCGCTCGCGAAGCGGGAGGAGGAAGTGTTCCTGCCCGGCAGGCGCCGGCCGGTGCGCATGGGGCGTGCGGACCGCGCCCTCCATCTCCTGCAGCGCATGCGCGACGAGGCCCACCGCTTCGCGGTATCGTATACACGTACGCTCAGGCGAAAGCGCACGCTCACGAGCGAACTCGACCGGATCCCGGGCATCGGCGACAAGCGGCGGCAGGCGCTGCTGGCCCGCTTCGGGTCGGTGCGCGGCGTGCGTTCCGCCAGCCGAGCCGAGATCGCGCGGTTGCCCGGCTTCAGCGACGTGCTCGCCACGCGGGTGCAGACCTACCTGGGCAAATGACCTTGTCCAAGCCAACAGAGGACCAGTCCGGAATGACCGTTCGCACCCGCTTCGCCCCCAGTCCCACGGGCCGCCTGCACGCGGGAAACGCGCGCGTGGCAATCTTCAACTGGGCGTTCGCGCGCCACCACCAGGGGACCTTCATCCTGCGCGTCGAGGACACCGACATCGAGCGCAACGTGGAGGGTTCGCTCGATACGATCCTCGAAGATCTGCGCTGGCTCGGAACCCCATGGGACGAAGGCCCGGAAATCGGCGGAGAGCATGGCCCGTACCGGCAGAGCGAACGCAAACCAGAATACGACGCAGCCGCCCGGCGACTCGTGGAGGCGGGCTTGGCCTACCGCTGCTACTGCGATCCCGAAGGAGCGGCCGAGCCCGGCGTCCGCTATCCCCGGACCTGCCGGACCCTGACCCGGGACGAACGGGTCCGGCGAGAGCGCGAGGGGCGGAGGCCGGTGACGCGCTTTCGCGTCCCGCCCGGCGAGATCGTGGTGCGCGACGAGGTCTACGGAACGGTCTCCTTTCCGCCGGACGAGTTCGGCGATTTCGTGATCGTGCGCGCGGACGGGCGCCCGACCTACAACTTCGCGGTCGTCGTGGACGACATCGCCATGCGCATCACGCACGTCATCCGCGGGGTGGGCCACCTTTCCAATACGCCCAAACAGGCGGTGCTCTTCGACGCCCTGGGTGCCCCGCGGCCGATCTTCGCCCACCTCCCGATGGTGCTGGGCATGGACCGCCGCAAGCTGTCAAAGCGCGAGGGCGCGTCCTCGCTGGCTCTGTTGCGGGAGGCGGGGTTTCCGGCTTCCGCGGTCGTGAACTACCTCTCGCTGCTGGGATGGTCCGCGCGGGGCGGGGAAGAGATCCTCACTCCCGCTGAACTGGTTCGTGAGGTGGGACTCGAGCGCATCGGCACCAGCAACACCGTGTACGACCCGGACAAGCTGCGCTGGATGTCGGGGAGGCACATCGCCCGCATGCCGCTCACGGAGCTGGCGCGCGCGGTCGAGCCGTTCGTCGATCCGGGACGCGTGCCCGCAGGCCGCTACGATCTCTCCCGGGCCGTTGACGTGATTCGCGGGCGCATGACCACCTTTGCCGAGATCAACGACCATCTCCCGCTGTTCCTGGTGTCCCGCGGGCCGGAGCTGGACCGCATCCAGGCGGCTCTCCGGGGCGACGCGGGCGCGAGCACGGTGTTGCGCGCGGTGGCCGATGGGCTTGCCGCCCTGCCCGACTGGGAGGCCCCCGCCATCGGCCGGGCGATCCGCGTTGCGGGCAGGGAGGCGGGCGCCCGCGGCCCCGCGCTGTTCCACCCGGTCCGAAAGGCGGTTACCGGAAGGGAGAGCGGCCCGGACCTGGGACAGGTGCTGGGCGTCTACGGGCGCGATGAAACGCTCGAGCGCATCTCCGCGGCGCTTCCGGACGGGTTGGCGCAGGACTGAAACCACTCCGCCGGCCGGCCTGTCCCTGGCCGTTGGCGGGGTCCGCCTCCGGGTTTGACGAGCGTCCCCCTTCATGTGATACTGTCAGGTTCTACGAGTACGTTTTTCGAGTACTCGGACATCGCGCGCAAAGCGTCGGCTCGGGCGCGCATCAATCGAGAGGAGGAAGCCGGATGAGGTTCCAGGCTGGTGTCGTGCTGGCGGCGAGTTTGGTGATCGTGGCGGGCGGTTGCGCCGCCGGTTCAGGTGGTGGGGGCGGAGGCGACACTCCCATGCCGCCGGGCATGGAAGAGGGAGTCCCGCCGCGCGACAACATGTTTACGCGCACCGCCGCACTGGCGTTGTCGCAGGCCATGCAGAACGCCGACCCCGGGGAACGTCAGTCGCGGTACCAGGAAGCGCTGCAGGCGGCCCTGGACGGCATCACCAACGACCCCGGCAACGCCCAGTCGTACCGCCAGGCCGGAGAGGCCTTCGTGGGGCTGAACGACCTCGTCGGGGCCGACTCCATGTGGACCAGGGCCGAGGACATCTACCCGCTCTACTCGTTCGACCTGAATCCTCTGCGTGAGCAGCAGTGGGTGAACCAGTACAACCTGGCGGTGAACCAGATCCAGTCGGGCGACATGGAAGGGGCGATCCCCCAGCTGGAGTCCGCGCACACGATTTACAAGGGGCGCCCGGAGGCGATGCTCAATCTGGGCTCGCTTCATGCGCAGCTCGGGAACGATGGCGATGCGGTGGAGTGGTACCGGACCGCGCTCGAGCTGCTGCGAGGCCCCGAATTCGACACGCAGCCTGAAGACGTCCAGGCGACATGGTCGGAGAACGAGGAGATCGCGGCCTTCAACCTGGCCCAGATTCTGGCGAACGCCGGCCGCAACGAGGAAGCCGAGGTGGCCTACCGCACCTACCTGGAGCGAAGCCCGGACAACGTCACCGCGCTGAGCAACCTGGCCGTGGTCCTGATGGCCATGGACCGCAACGACGAAGCAGCCGAGATCTACCAGGCGCTTCTGGCGCGCACCGACCTGGATGCGCGCGACTACTATGTGACCGGCATCGGGCTCTACAACGCCGAGAACTATTCGATGGCGGCGCAGGCCTTCGGCCGGTCGTACGAACTCATTCCCGAGAGCAGGGACGCGCTGTACAACTACGCCCAGGCTCTCTACCTCTCGGGAGAGCTGGACGAGCTCTATCCGGCCGCGGTATCGCTGGCGGAGATGGACCCGTACAACAACAACGTCTACCGGCTGCTGGCCCAGGGACTGATGGCCCAGGGAGACACGGCGGAAGCGGCGCGGGTGCTGGAAGAGGACATGAGCAACCTCGAGTTCGAGATCGACGGCACCATCCTGCAGCCGTTCGGCGGGGGTGGCGGGATCGTGAGGGGCGAACTCGTCAACCACTCGCTGGATGAAGGCGGCTCGGTCGACATCCGTGTTTTCTTCTTCGGCGTGGACGGGCTCGAAATCGGAACCCAGGACGTCTCGGTGCCGGTTCCGGCCGCGGATATGCGGGAGGTGTTCGAGGTCGAGCTGGAAACCGACCAGGATGTGGTCGCCTACAGATTCGAGGTCATATCGTAGGACCCGCGGGAGCTCCGGGCGGCGTGGACCGCGTCGCCCGGGCCGCTTCCCGCACGCAGGTCCGCTTGCGGGCGTAGCTCAGTTGGTAGAGCATCAGCTTCCCAAGCTGAGGGTCGCCGGTTCGAGCCCGGTCGCCCGCTTCCTTTCCAGGCGAATTCGTCGCCCCAGCCTCGCTGGTGCGGGTGCCTGCCCGCGCCGTCAGACGACATCATGAGAACCAACCCGGAGCCGGTTGAAGTGATCGGGGTGCAGCTGAAGGGCCCCGCGATGGAGGGGGCGCCGGGCGGTCGCTGAGCGACTGCGGAGGCGCCGGGGGACAGCACCATGGTTCGGATCGCGGGGGTGGAGAGCGGGAGCATCGCGGACGAGCTCCGGCTCGAGATCGGCACCCGCATCGTGCGCATCAACGGGCAGCGAGTGCGCGACGGCATCGACTTCGCCTTCCTCCTCGGAGATCCGGAACTGGCCGTCGAGGCCGTCTCGCCCGCGGGCGAACACTTCGTGTACGAGATCGAACGGGATCCGGGCACACCGATCGGGCTGGTCCCGGAGCCCGACAAGATCCGCGAATGCGCCAACAAGTGCGTCTTCTGCTTCATCGACGGCAACCCGAAGGACGCGCGGCGCAGCCTGTGGCTGCGGGATGACGATTTCCGGCTCTCCTTCACCTACGGCAGCTACGTCACGCTGACCAACCTGGGGCCGCGGGGCCTCCAGCGGCTTGTGGACCAGCGCATCTCGCCGCTGTACGTAAGCGTGCACGCCACCGAACCGGCGGTTCGCGAACGCCTGCTGGTCAACCGGCGCGCGGGGCTCATCATGGAGCAGCTTGCGTTCCTGCTCGAGGGGGGGCTGGAAGTACATACCCAGGTGGTGCTGTGCCCGGAATGGAACGACGGCGCGCACCTCGACCGGACCATCGACGACCTCTGGTCGCTGGGGCCGCGGGTGCGATCTCTCTCGGTGGTTCCGGTGGGGCTCACCAGGTACAACGAGAACCGGCCGGTGCGGCGTCTCACCGCGGCCGAAGCCGCCTCCGCGATCGAACAGGTCGGCCAGGCGCGCGAGCGCGCGCCCGGGGAGCGGGAGACCCGCTGGGCCTACGCCGCCGACGAGATGTTCCTGATCGCGGGGACGGAGGTGCCGGGCGTCTCCTACTACGACGACCTGTCGCTCATGGAAAACGGGGTGGGCGCGGTGCGCCGCTTCCTCGACGACCTGGACGCGGGGATGGACACGCTCCCCGATCTCTCCGGTGACCGCATCCGGGTGGTGACGGGCCGCTCGATGGCGCCCTGGATCGAAGCCCGCGCGGCGAAGCTCGCCGCCGCCACGCGGGCGGAGGTCGAGGTGCTGGCCGTGACCAACCGCTACTTTGGAGAAGGGGTTACGGTTGCGGGCCTGCTCGCGGGACAGGACATGCGCGCGGCGCTGGGGGAGGGGAGGCGGGAGGACATCGTCCTGCTTCCGGCGGAAGCTCTGAACGCCGATGAAGTGTTCGTCGACGACTACCCCCTGGCGCGGCTGGAGCGCGAACTGGCGCCGGCGAGGGTCGTCGCCGGTCACGAGATCACCCGCGCGCTTGCGGAGACATGACCGGCACCCGGCTCCCGGTGGTCGCGGTGGTCGGCCGTCCCAACGTGGGCAAGTCCACGCTGTTCAATCGGGTCCTGGGGCGGCGCAAGGCGATCGTGGACGACACCCCGGGCGTGACCCGGGACCGGCACTTCGCCCGTGCCGACTGGGCGGGCCGGGACTTCTTCCTGGTCGACACCGGGGGAGTCGTGGAGGACAGCGACCGTCCGCTCGACCGGGCGGTGCGCACCCAGGCGCTGGCGGCCGTAAAGGAAGCAGACCTGATCCTCTTCGTGGTGGACGCCAGAGACGGCATCCATCCGCTGGACGAGAAGCTCGGCGCGGTGCTGCGGCGCAGCGAGCGCCCGGTTCTGCTGGTGGCGAACAAGGTGGACAACCTGCCGCGCGAGACATCCCACCACGAGTTCTGGGGACTCGGCCTGGGCGAGCCGGTCCCGGTGAGCGCGATCTCGGGGAAGGGAAGCGGCGACCTGCTGGACGTGGTGCTGGAGGCGTTCCCCGACCCCGAAACCCTCCCGGCCGAGCCGGACACGGTGCGGGTGGCGGTGATCGGCAAGCCCAACGTGGGCAAGTCCAGCTTCGTCAACCGGCTCTTCGGCGAGGAACGCATGGTGGTCAGCGAGGTGGCCGGCACCACCCGCGACCCCGTGGATTCGACGATGCGCTACCACGGCCGCAATCTGGTCTTCGTGGACACCGCCGGGCTGCGCCGCCAGGCACGCATTCACGACTCCATCGAGTACTACGCGTGGCTGCGCGCGACCCGGGTGATTCGGGAGGCGGATGTCTGTCTGGTGCTGACGGACGCCTCCTCGGGCATCCACATGCAGGATGTGAAGGTCGCCGAGACGGCGTGGGAGTCGGGCTGCGGGGTCATCCTGGTGGTCAACAAGTGGGATCTGGTCGAGAGGAACGGCTCCACGGCGCCCGGAATCGAAAGAGACGCGCGCGCGCGCATCCCGTTCCTGCGCTGGGTGCCCTTCGTCTTCACCTCCGCGCTCACCGGCCAGCGGGTGCGCCGGACCCTGGATCTTGTGCTCCGGGTCCAGGCGGAACGGGAGCGCCGCATCCCGACCCCCGATTTGAACCGGGAGCTGGGACGGCTGGTGGCGCGCCATCCACCGGCGCACTCTCGCGGGCGGGCCGTCAAGGTTCGCTACGGCACCCAGGTGGGCGTCGCCCCGCCGGCCTTCGTCCTCTTCAGCAATCTGCCGAGAGAGATTCAACCGGCCTACGCGCGTTATCTTGAGAACGGGTTCCGGGGCCGCTGGCCGATGGCGGGCTCTCCGCTCCGGATGCGCTTCAAGGCGGATGGAGGCTCCGACGGACGATGACCCCATGGATCTGGGTGCTGGCCGCCTATTTCGCGGGATCACTCCCCACCAGCTACGTCGTCGGCAAGGCGATCGGCGGAATGGACCTGCGCCGCGAGGGCAGCGGCAACCTGGGCGCGACCAACGTCTATCGGGCGCTGGGGCTGCGCGTGGCGGTTCCGGTCGCGCTGGTGGACATCGGCAAGGGATGGGTGCCGGCCTGGGTGTTTCCGATGCTGGACGGCGGCGCCGCGGATGGATGGGCGGTGGCGTACGGGACCGCCGCGATCCTCGGACACACCTTCTCCTGCTGGATGCGTTTCCGGGGCGGGAAGGGCGTGGCCACCGCCGCCGGGGCCTTCCTCGCGCTGTCGCCGCTCGCCGTGCTGGCCGCCGCGCTGGTCTGGGTGCTGGTCTTCGCGGCGCGGGGCATCGTTTCGCTGGCATCGATCGCGGCGGCGGTCGCGCTTCCGGCCACGGTGCTGGTGGGGAATGCCGCGGGTGGCGCCGGGGATCGATGGGTTACGGGGTTTGCGGTCCTCGCCGGCGCCTTCATCGTCTGGGCGCACCGGTCCAACATCGGGCGACTGCTGAGGGGCGAGGAAGGGCGCATCCGGGACGATCGCCGCGCCCGCCGGGGCGAACGTGACTGACCCCGTCCACAGGATCGGCGTGCTGGGCGCCGGCAGCTGGGGGACGGCCCTGGCCGCGCTCGCTGCCGGCCGGGGGCACGAGGTCTGCCTGTGGGCGCGCGAGCCGGAGGTCGTGCGGCAGATCCGGGAACGCGGCGTGAATCAGACCTTCCTGGCGGGCATCGAACTCCCGCGCGGGTTGGACGCAACCGGAGAGATGGAGCGAGCCGTCGCCGGCGCGGAGATCGTCATGTCGGTGAGCCCCGCGCAGTACGCCGGGGCCGTCGTGGGACGCGCCGCGCCCTTCCTGGAGCCCGATGCCGTGGTGGTGTCGGCCTCCAAGGGGATCGAGATCGCGACGCTGCGGCGCATGGACGAGGTGATGGCCGAGCTGCTCACGCCGCGACAGAGCGAGCGCCTGACCGTGCTCTCGGGTCCCAGCTTCGCGGCGGAGGTCGTGCGCGGCCAGCCCACCGCGGTGGTGGCGGCGAGCCGGTCGGAGGAGGCCCGCCTGCTGGTCCAGGCCGCCCTTCAGGGCCCCAGCTTTCGCGTGTACACCAACGACGACGTGATCGGGGTCGAGCTGGGCGGCGCGCTCAAGAACGTGATCGCGCTCGCCGCCGGGGTGGTGGCGGGCCACGGTTTCGGGCACAACACGCTCTGTGCCCTGATCACCCGCGGACTGGCCGAAATCACGCGGCTCGGGGTTGCCATGGGCGCGCGTCCACCCACTTTTTCCGGGTTGGCGGGGATGGGCGACCTGGTCCTTACCTGCACCGGCCACGTGAGCCGCAACCGCACCGTGGGCTTCGAGCTCGGCCGGGGGCGTACCCTGGACGACATCCTCGGCGGCATGACGGCGGTGGCGGAGGGTGTGAAGACGGCGGAGGCCGTGCACGAGCTGGCCGCCAGGTATCGGGTGGAGATGCCGATCTGCAGCCAGGTTTACGATATCCTGATGGGGAGAACGGACCCCGCCGAGGCGGCGAACCACCTCATGATGCGGGATCCCAAGCCGGAACACTGGTCGTGATCGCGCTTCCGGTCGAGGGGCCCGGGAGGAGCCATTGAGCGAACCGATCGCGCCGCGTGCGTACTATTCCATCGGCGAAGTGTGTGACCTCACCGGAATCCAGGCGCATGTGCTGCGCTACTGGGAAACGCGATTCGAGCTGCTTCGCCCCGTAAAGAACCAGGCCGGCAACCGCGTCTATCGTCCCCGGGAAGTCGAATTGGTGCTTCTGCTCAAGCGCCTGCTCTACGAAGACAAGTACACCGTGGAGGGTGCCCGCCAGGAACTGGCTCGAATGCGCAGGACGGGAGGCCTCCAGGAGGCCCGCAAGTCGGCGCTCGCGCCCGAACTCCGCAGCCAGCTCAAGAATGATCTGGCAGAGTTGATGGACATCCTTTCCCCTCCCGGCCAGACCGGCGGTTCCTGACCAGCGCGCATGCACATCCTGTGCACGAACGATGACGGCTACATGGCTCCGGGCCTGGCCATCCTGCAGAGCGCCGCGCGACGGCTCGGCTCCGTGCATGTGGTGGCGCCCGACCGCGAGCAGAGCGCGACCAGCCATTCGCTCACGCTGCATCATCCACTGCGCGCCCGAACCGGACCGGGCGGCGTTTCCGTGGTCGACGGCACGCCCACGGACTGCGTCATCCTGGCGCTCAGCGCGCTCCTGCGGGAGCGCCCGTCGGTCTGTTTCTCGGGGGTCAACCACGGCTCCAACATGGGGGAGGACGTCCTCTATTCGGGCACGGTGGCGGCTGCCATGGAAGCGACCGTGCTCGGCATCCCGTCGGTTTCGGTTTCCTACGCCGGACGCGACCTGACGGAGGGTCTCGGCTGGTCCGAACCTCTGTCCGATCTCCTCAAGCAGGTGCTGGCCAGACCCTTCCCCACCGACACCCTCTTCAACGTCAACCTCCCCCCGATTCCCCCGGCGGAAGCGAAGGGGGTGCGGGTCACGCGGCTGGGGCGCCGCAGGTACAGCGACTCGCTGATGCGCGGCCGCGATCCGATGGGGAAGCAGTACTACTGGATCGGGGCATCCACCCCGGCGTGGAGCGGCTCCGCGGATTCGGATTTCCGTGCCGTGGAGGAGGGATACGTTTCGGTGACCCCGCTCCACCTCGACCTCACCAACTACAGGCTTCTCGAAGAGGTGCGGGCGTGGGACCTGATGTTGTAGCCAGGGGATCCCGCTCCCTGATGCGCCGTCTCTACGACTGGGTGCTTGGCTGGGCCGGGACGCCGTACGGCGCCTGGGCGCTGGCGGTGCTCGCGCTGGCCGAGTCGTCCGTGTTCCCGATTCCGCCCGATCCGCTGCTGCTGGCGCTCTGTCTGGGCGCTCCCGCGGCCTCCATGCGCTTCGCGGCGCTGACCACGGCGGCGTCGGTCCTGGGCGGGGTGATCGGCTACGGCATCGGAGCGGGTGCGTGGCATCTCTTCGACCAGTTCTTCTTCGACCATGTCCCCGGCGTGTCGCCGGAGAGCTTCGCGCGCGTGCAGGGGCTGTATGGGCGCTACGACTTCTGGGT
This sequence comes from Longimicrobiales bacterium, assembly GCA_965202805.1. Lineage (GTDB taxonomy): Bacteria > Gemmatimonadota > Gemmatimonadetes > Longimicrobiales > Gaopeijiaceae > BD2-11. The sequence continues at coordinate 920,444 of OZ241869.1, read as the reverse complement.
GATCTTCCTGGCGGGCCTGACGCCGCTGCCGTACAAGGTATTCACGCTCTCGGCCGGGGTGTTCGCCATCGACTTCCCGGTGTTCGTGCTGGCCAGCTGCGTCTCTCGGGGACTGCGCTTCTTCGTCCTGGGAGGTCTGGTCTACCGGTGGGGTTCCGCTTTGAGAGACGCGATCGACCGCCATTTCAACACCTTCACCTGGGTCTTCGGCATTCTCCTGGTGGCGGGCTTTGCGGTGGTGGCGTTGCTCCGCTGAAGCGGACGGCGGTAGAATGGGGTTCGCGCGCGCCTCCGTAGCTCAGGTGGACAGAGCACCGGATTCCTAATCCGGGGGCCGCAGGTTCGAGTCCTGCCGGGGGCACTTCGAGAGGTCGCGGGCCGCAAGTGGCAGCCTGCCTTCATGTTCCGTCATCCGAGGTAAAGCAGATGATGTCCTTCGCTCACGCGCTCGTGCTCACCGTCGCGCTTCAGGCCGTGCCCGAACGGGTCGAGGTGCTTCCCGCCACCGCGGAGGTCGCTGTCGACGCCGCGCTTACACTCACCGCCCGCGTTCTGGACGCCGAAGGAGCGGTCATCGAGGGCGTCGCCGTCACCTGGGTGTCCGTTACCCCCGAGCTCCTGTCGGTGGATGAATCCGGCCGTGTGACCGGGCTGCGGCCGGGGAAGGGCCAGGTGGCCGCCATGGTCGGAACCACCGTGGCGGGGTTCGCCGATCTGACCGTGCCGCAGCTGGGAGCCGCCACCCTGGAGGTGGCCGCGCCCGGTCCGATCATCGCGGGAACGAGCGTACCGCTCCTGCTGTCGGCCACCACCCGGCTGGGGGAGGCGCTGGACGCGCCGGTCGCGTCCTTCACTTCCGGCGCCCCCGCGGTGGCCAGCGTGGACGCGCTCGGGCGCGTGTACGGCCTGGCTCCCGGGAACGCGACCATCACGGTCCGGTCGGGCGATGCGGAAGAGGCGGTCGAGGTCACCGTGGAGGCGGACCCCGGGTTCGCATACGAGCTGGCGCCGGCGGCATCCACGGTGCGCACCGGCGACGTGGTCCGCTTCCGCGCGGCCGCCAGCCTGCCCTCGGGCGCAGGTGGCCCCGAGCTGATGCCCGCCTGGACGGTGGCGGGGGTGGGCGCTCAGATCGACGCCGACGGCGCGGAGGGCGTGTTCGTGGCGGAAGACCCGGGTCGTTACGTCGTGTACGCGGTGATCGGGGAGGGCGTGGTGCGCACCGCCAGCGTGGAGGTGACCGAGCGCATCTCCGATTCGGAGCTGATCCAGGTGGGGCGGGGGCCGATCTCCTCACACCACTCCGGTGACATGTGGGCGTTCGAGGGCGTGGACGGGCGCGACTATGTGTATGTGGGCACCTACATGCACGACTGGATGAAGGTGTGGGACGTCACCGACAGCGGCGCGCCGGTGCTCACGGACTCGATCCAGCTGGACGCGCGCCGCATCAACGACGTCAAGATCCACCCCGACAACCGCGTCGGGATCGTCACCCGCGAGGGCGCCTCCAACCGCCGCAACGGCATGGTGCTCCTCGACCTCGCCGACCCGGCCCACCCGGAGATCGTCTCCCGCTACGACGAGACGCTCACCGGCGGGGTGCACAACGTGTGGATCCTGGGCGACGACGACCTCGTATACGCCTGCCACAACGGCACTTCCGACATGCACATCATCGACATCTCCGACCCCGCCAACCCCGTAGAGGTCGGCCGCTGGGGTCTCGACAAGCAGGGGAAGACGCTGCACGACGTCATCGTGCAGGACGGCTACGCCTACCTCTCCTACTGGAACGACGGCGTGATCATGCTGGATGTGGGCGCGGGCACCCACCAGGGCACCGCGCGCGAGCCCGCCTTCGTGAGCCAGTTCAAGTACCCGATCGGCAACACCCACGTGGCGTGGCGCCACGGGCGCTATCTCTATCTCGGCGACGAGATCTTCCCGCCGGGGTGGGACCCCGAGCGGCCCATCGAGGCGCGCGGGTTCATTCACGTGGTGGACTATTCCGACATCGAGAACCCGGTCGAGGTGGCGTGGTACGAGGTGCCGGAGGCGGGGGTGCACAACGTCTGGGCCGAGGGCGACCGTCTCTACCTGGGGTACTACCAGGCGGGGCTGCGCGTCCTGGACATCTCGGGCGAGCTGCGCGGCAACCTCTACGAGCAGGGCAGGGAGGTGGCAGCCTTCATCCCCAGGGACGACGACATGGTGGTGCCCAACTGGCCCATGACCTGGGGAGCCCAGATCTTCAAGGGCCGCATCTACTCGTCGGATCTGAACTCGGGGATCTGGATCACCGAGTTGAGGCCGAAGCGAGTGGTGTTCTAGCCTGGCCTGGTCGGGCTTAGCTAAGCTAGGCGCGCAGGAGCGCGACGACCACCAGCAGCCATCCGGCGATGAGCATCACGCCGCCGATGGGCGTGATGGCGCCCAGCCAGCGGGGTCCGGTCAGGACCAGCAGGTAGAGGCTGCCGGAGAAGACCACCGTTCCGGCGACCATCAGCCATCCCGCCCAGCCGGTCAGCGGATCGGTCAGGCGGGTGGCCAGCCATGCGACTCCGAGAAGCGCAAGCGCGTGGTACATCTGGTAGCGCACCGCGGTCTCGAAGATCTCCAGGTCGCGCGGCTCGAGGCGCGCGCGCAGAGCGTGGGCTCCGAACGCGCCCAGCGCCACCGCCAGGAGCGCGAGCGTGGCTCCGCTCGCTGCCAGTCCCCGCGCCAGGGCGGTCATGGAGTCCTCTTCCCGGCCTGGCTGGAGGATTGCGCCACGACAAAACCCCCGATCCCCGCGCACACAACCAGTAGTATGGCTGGCATCATGACCATACCATGGGTAGGGGGCGCAGGTTCCGGCGGCATGGCCTCAGTACGCAATGGCATATGCCTCCCTCCTCGGGTCGGAAGCGGCGGTAAGGGTGCCGTCGCGGTCCCGGAGGATCATGTGGGCGCCCCCGAAGGTGGCCGTCCACCCGTGCACGACCTCGACCTGGTGCCCCAGGGCACCGAGTTCTCCCAGCACGGCCGAACCGACGCGGTCCTCGAAGGCCACGCCGAGCCCGTTGTAGCTGCGGAATCGGGGCGCTTCGATGGCCGCCTGGGGCGTCATTCCGAAGAGCACCATGTTGTTGACGATCTGGATCAGGCTCTGCGGCTGGCTGTCACCCCCGGGCGTGCCCAGCGTGAAGGCGAAGCTTCCGTCGCTGCGAAGCGCCATCATGGGCGACAGGGTGTGATACGGCCGCTTGCCGGGCGCGATGATGTTGGGATGACCCGCTTCCAGGTTGAAGAGGGCACCCCGGTTGTGGAGCACGATGCCGGTTTCGGGCTCGAGCAGACCCGAGCCGAAGCCGGCGAACAGGCTCTGGATCCAGCTCACCGCGTTGCCCCACTGGTCCACGGCCGTGAGATAGACGGTGTCGCCGGAGTCGTCCGGTGACCCGCTCTCGCCGGCCGCCATCTCCGCGCCCAGGCCCGTCGCACGCGACTCCGCTGCGGCGCCCGCGTCGACCATGCCGGCGCGCCGGGCCAGATAGTCGGAGTCGAGCAGGCGATCCAGCGGGATGTCGCTGAATTCCGGGTCGGCGGCCCACTGGTCGCGGTCGGCGAAGGCCAGCTTCTTCATCTCGATGAGGGTGTGGAGATAGCTTGAGGTATTGTGACCCAACTCCTTCATGTCGAATGATTTCGACATCTCGAACAGCTGCAGTTGCGCAATGCCCTGGGTGTTGGGCGGCATCACCAGCATGGTGTGGTTCTCGTAGTCGCCGCGCAGCGGCTCCACCCAGGTGGTGGTGTGCGCCGCCAGGTCCGGAGCCCGCACGTAGCCGCCCTCGGCCTCCAGGAAGGCGCCGATGCGGTCGGCTACGAAGCCGTGGTAGAACCCGTCCCTGCCGTCGGCGGCGATCCGCTCCAGGGTGGCGGCCAGCGCGGGGTTCCTGAGCAGGCTGCCCACCGGCGGCGGCTCTCCGCCGGGCAGGTAGAGCGCCCGCGCATGGTCGTTCAGCGAGCGGGACGAGCCCGCGATGTCGCTGGCGAGCCGTGTGGAGACCGGGAAGCCGTCGCGGGCATAGCCGATGGCGGGCTCCAGCAGCTCCGCCATGGGCCGGGTCCCGAAGCGGTCCAGGGCGTCGACCCAGGCGGCCACCGCGCCGGGCACCGAGACCGAGAGGGGACCGTTGCCGGGGACCCGGTCGAGTTCGCGTTCGGCGAAAAGGCCGGGTGTGGCCAGCGCGCCGGCGCGCCCGCTTCCGTTCATCGCGTACACGCGCCCGCTCCCGGCTTCGTAGTAGATCATGAAGGCGTCACCCCCGACACCGTTCATGTGCGGGCGCACGACGGCCAGCACCCCGGCCATGGCGATGATCGCGTCGAGGGCGTTGCCGCCCCGGCGCAAAACGTCGTGACCCGCCGCGGCCGCAAGCGGATGGCCGGCCGATACCGCCCCGGTGACGCCGCGTACGTCGGGACGGTTGGTGGCGGGAAAGACCACTTCCCCGGAGCTCTGTCCGGACGTGCTGGCCTGGGCCGGCGCCTCCGCCGTCTCACACGCGGTCGCGGCAAGGATGAGACAACTGCATGCGAGGGTGATGGCCGTGGCCGCGCCCGCGGGGTGAAGTCGGGCTCTTGCGGAAGCTTCGCGCATGGATGGGGCTCCTGGGTTTCCGGTTCGTCGGTGGCTTGCGGATTGGCGGAAAACGCCCGTGCAGGCTCCGCCGTGCAGGATGCCACCGCGAGCCGGTCTCGCGCCAGCCCCGGAAGCCACCGCGTGCGACGCCGCCCCTGTCCCACGCTAAGCCGCCCTCCCTCCCGCGCTACGCCGCCGCTGCGGGTCATCACGGCCGTGAGTGCGTGGCGCCGCTCGTCCACCGCATGCAAACGCGCGGCTGGCCGACGTTCGCGATTGGAAGAGAAAAGGAACATGGTACAATGTACCGGTGGGCACGAAGCCGGCCGGGTTGCGCCGGACCGGGTACGGATGCGGACACCCGATCGCGAACAGGCAGAGCGGATGACGAACAAGCGGGGGCTCGGGCTTTGGATGTGCACCTCCCTGGTGGCGGGGAGCATGATCGGCTCGGGCGTCTTCCTTCTCCCGGCGTCGCTGGCCCCGTTCGGGGGCATCAGCATCGTGGGGTGGCTGGTGAGCGCCGGAGGGGCGATGTGCATGGCGCTGGTCCTCGCGCGACTCGGAGCTACGATGCCGAGGGTAGGCGGGCCATATGCGTACGGCCGCGAGGGATTCGGCGACTTCGTGGGCTTCTGGATCGCGTGGTCCTACTGGATCTCGCTCCTCACGGGAAACGCGGCCCTGGCGGTCGCCACCGCGAGCTACGCGACCGTCTTCTGGCCGGTGCTGGGGATCTCGCCTGCCGCGGGTCTGGCCACGGCGCTGGCCGCCCTGTGGACTCTCGCGCTGGTCAACGCGCACGGCGTGCGCACGGCGGGGTTGTTGCAGCTCGTCACCACCGTGCTCAAGCTGCTGCCGCTGGCGGCCGTCGGCACCGTCGGGTTCCTCTACTTCCAGGCCGACCACTTCCAGCCATTCAACCCGGCCGGAGAGAGCCCCTTCAGCGCGGTAACGGCGACGGTGGCGCTCACCCTGTGGGCGTTTCTGGGGCTCGAGGCGGGAACCGTTCCCGCAGGCGACGTGCGCGACCCGGCCCGCACGATCCCGAGGGCCACGATCCTCGGGACGTCGATCGCCGCCGTCATCTACATCGCCTGCACCGCCGCGGTCATGGGCATCATCGCGCCGGCGGAGCTGGCGCTGTCCACGGCGCCTTTCGCCGACGCGGCGGGCTCCATCTGGGGGACCTGGGGACGCTGGATCATCGGAGCGGGGGCCACGATCTCCTGCTTCGGCGCCCTCAACGGCTGGGTTCTGCTCACCGGCCAGATCCCGCGCGCCGCCGCCCTCGACGGTCTGCTCCCGGCGCGCTTTGCGCACCTCGGCCCGAGAGGCACGCCCGTCGCGGGGATCTTCCTGTCGGCTGCCATCGCGACGATCCTCATCGCCATGAACTATACCAGGGGCCTGGTCCAGGCCTTCACCTTCCTCATCCTGCTGGCCACCCTGGCGACGCTGCTGCCCTACGTCTTCACGAGCATGACGGGGCTCATCATGGCCCTCCGCGAGCGCTCCCGGTCACGAATCGGCGGCCGTACGGCTGCAGGCCCCCTCGCGCGGGCGATCGTGAGCGTGCTCGCGTTCGCGTTCTCGCTTTGGGCGGTGGTGGGCGCGGGCGCCGAGACCGTGTTCTGGGGATTCCTGATGCTGCTGGCCGGCGTGCCGGTGTTCGCCGCGATGCGCTGGCGGGGCGGGGGTTCGCCCGGGGGAAGCCCCGCCGCCGGCGATGGGGCCGGGGGCGCCACATCAGCGAAGGACTCGGGAGGCGGCCGATGAGCCCCGGACCGGCACCGCCGCCCGGAAGCGAATCTCCGCCAGCGAACGACTTCGGAGTGACGCGCATGACGGATCCGCTCCGGCACGTCGCCCTGCGCCGTCCGGGGCGGGCTACCTTCGAGGCCGATCCCGCGCTCTGGCACTACGCGTGCCCCCTGGATGCGGACCGCCTGGCGCGCCAGTACGACGCCTTCGCGGCGTGTCTCGCCGATTCGGGGGCGAAGATCGAGTGGATGCCCGACGCGGACGACGGCCTCGCCGACTCCATCTTCGTCTTCGACCCCTCATTCATGACCCCCGCGGGCGCCATCCTGCTCCGTCCCGGCAAGTCGCTGCGCCGCCCCGAGGTGGCGCTTCACGAAGCACTCCACCAGCGGCTGGGCGTGCCGGTCATCGGGAGGATTTCGCCTCCCGGCCTCGCCGAAGGAGGAGACCTGCTGTGGGTCGACGAGACGACGCTCGCGGCGGCGCGCACCTTCCGCACGAATCAAGCCGGAATCGATCAGCTGCAGGGCATCCTGGCGCCCCTCGGCATCAGACTCCTCGTGTTCGACCTTCCCGTCTGGAAGGGCAGCGCCGCCTGCCTGCATCTCCTCTCGGTGATCAGCCCGCTGGACCGCGATCTCGCGCTCATCTACCCGCGCCTGCTGCCGGTCGCGCTGCGCGAGCTGCTGCGAGACCGGGGCATCCGGTGCCTCGAGGCGGGCGACGAGGAATTCGAGGCTTCGAGCGGTCTCAACCTCAACGTGCTCGCGACGGCACCGGGCCGCTGCATCGCGGTCGACGGGTTTCCGGACACGGTGCGTCTGATGCGGGATGCCGGGTGCGAGGTGACCTGCTTCTCCGCGGATGCGCTCTGTATCCCGTGCGAAGGCGGGCCGACCTGCCTTACCCTGCCCCTGTGGCGGGGGTAGGACGGCTCTCGGCCGAGCCGGACGACCCGCTGCCTGCCTTGCGGGACCGGGCAACACCATTCCGCGGTTTCCGCGGGGGAGCACCAGCCGGATGCCCGTGCAACACATCCGTGGCGATTTCGTACTCGATTGCCGAGCGGGTGTTGATTCCGTTGCTCGCGAAACCGCCACCACGGAGGCTCAGCCAATGGACTGGGAGGCCCTCACCGCCCTGGTCGTTCCTTCCCTGTTCATCGTCACGGTGGGAGGCGTGATCGTCCTGCGTCCCATCGCAAGCCGACTCGGGATTCTGCTCGAAGCGATGGCGCGGGAGAAATCCGGTCCTTCGCCGGAGGAGACCCGGCGCCTGCGCGAGACGGTCGAGACGATGAACGACAGGCTTTCGCTGCTGGAAGAGCGTCAGGACTTCACCGAACGGCTCATCGGGCCCCGCGCCTCCGGCGACGCAGGTCCCGCCGAGGGCGAGATGAACCGATAGCCTACCGGCCGGTCACGGTGCCGGATGCGCCCGGGTCGGCCGACATCGGCTTGTCACGGCTCACCACCACGGTGGCCGATTCCGCGATCAGGGGGTCGGGTCCGGTCACGACCTCGTGGTCCTTGTCCGGATAGGCCAGCCGGGAAAGGAAGAACTGCATCGCCGCGATGCGCGCGCGCTTCTTGTCGTCCGACTTGATCACCGTCCAGGGCGCGTCCGCCGTATCCGTGTAGAAGAACATCGCCTCCTTGGCCTGCGTGTAGTCGTCCCACTTGTTCAGCGACGCCAGGTCGACCGGAGAGATCTTCCACTGCTTGAGCGGGTCGGTATTGCGGCGCTCGAAGCGGTACGCCTGCTCGTCCTGCGACACGGAAAAGTAGAACTTGAAGAGCAGGATGCCGCTGTTGACCAGCATGCGCTCCAGTTCCGGGCACTGGCGCAGGAACTCGAGGTACTCCTGCCCGGTGCAGAAGCCCATGACGCGCTCGACCCCGGCGCGGTTGTACCAGGAACGGTCGAAGAGCACCATCTCCCCGGCGGTCGGCAGGTTTCGGATATAGCGCTGGAAGTACCACTGGCCCCGCTCGACGTCGCTGGGCTTGTCGAGTGCGACGACGCGGGCCCCTCGAGGGTTCAGATGCTCCATGAACCGCTTGATGGTGCCGCCCTTGCCGGCGGCATCGCGTCCCTCGAACAGGATGACGATCTTCCTCCCGGACCGCCGCACCCAACGCTGGACCTTCAGCAGCTCGACCTGCAGCCCGCCCTTCTGCCGCTCGTATTGCTTCCGCTTCATCTTGTCGCTGTAGGGATAGACGCCGTCGCGAAAGATGCGTTCGACGGTGACCGGACCCCGGGAGTCCTCGATGGGCGCAGGAGCCTCGCCAGCCTGGTCGCTGTTTTGCCCGATCATGTTGCTGCTCATGATGTTCCCTCCCATGTCCTGATGGAGTTCCTCGGTTACCGCGAACCCCCGGCCCGTGCCTCCACCAGCCCGGGGACTTTCTCGTCGGCCGCGGACCAGGCCGCCGCCAGGGCGGCGTACGCCTCGCGCGCGGCGGTCTCGTCGCCGAGCGCCGTCGCGGTGCGGGCCAGCCCGAGCAGCGACTGGGTGCGCCGGGGCGTGCGGGCAAGCTGGTCCCGCCACGCCGGAAGCGCCGCCTCCTGGCGCCCCAGCGAAGCCAGCTCCAGGGCCAGCAGTTCATGGGGCGGCATGAGCGTGGCCGGAGGGCCGAACTCGTAGGGAAGGGCCTCCTCCTGCCGCGCCGCCTCCCTGAGCAAGTCGATGCCTGTCTCCGGATCGCCCGCGGCCAGCGCGAGCAGGGCGTCCAGTTCCCTCAGAAGGATGCCGTGCCGCGGGTTGCCCTGGGCGCCGGGTTCTCCGTGGCGCGCCCGGAGCTGCCGTGCGCGTTCCGCGTCTCCCCTGCGCACCGCGGCGAGGGCGTCGACGAAGTCGTTGGGGAGCGCCAGCGCCGGGAACCCCTTCAGGTCGGCCGAGATCTCTTCCGCCCGCGCCCAGTCCCCGGGGTCGATCACCGCGCGCGCCTTCATCTGCACGAAGTACGCGGCTTCGTCGGCGGCCGGCGCATCCGCCATGCGAGCCATGCACGCGGCCATCCCGGCAGCGGCGTCCTCCAGGCGTCCCAGCTGCAGATACCCGTAGTGCAGCCACGATGTATAGTGGCCGCACACGTTCGCCCGCTGTCCCCTGCGGGCCCGCGCCGCGTTCTGCACGTCGCGGGCGCGCACGTTCGCCGCGACCACATCCTCCCACAGGCCCATGGCCACGAAGATATGGGAGGTCATGTGCTGGGCATGTCCCGCGTCCGGCGCGATCCCCGAGTAGGCCCGCGCGGCCGGCAGGCCCAGGGGCGCGTGGATGGGGTCGTCGAAGGCATGGATGACGTAGTGGGCGGCGCCCGGGTGCATCGGGTTCTCCTCGAGCACCGGCTGGGCCACGGCGGCCGCCTTCATGTAGATTGCGAAGTCGCGGCCCTCATGTGCCGTTCCGAGCAGCGACAGAGCGTAGAAGGCCCGCGCGTCCTGGTCCTGCGGGTATTTTTCGGCCAGCCGCCTCATGGCGTCGCGGTAGCGGAAGTCCCGCTCCTCCTTGGGGCCCTCGCCGTAGAGGATCTCCACCGTCTCCAGCCAGTCCCTTTCGCGTGGGGTGTGGACCCGGGCGAGCCGTTCGCGGGGTGTCGGCGCGTACTCGCCGAGGACGGCCAGCGCCGCATCCCGATCCTGCTCCATCCAGATGGGATGATTCCAGGTCTGAGCCTCGCCCCAGAATGCCATCGCGAAACCCGGATCGATCTCGCGCGCTCTCCTGAAGCGGGCCGCGGCGTCCTCGTATTCGAAGTTGTGCAGAAGCATCAGCCCCGCCTCGAAATGCGGCTGAGCCTCGGCCGACCCCGAGGTGGGGAAGTTGACGGATCCGAGTTCCTGCGCGCCTGACGGGGCAGGAACGAGGAGGCAGAGCAGGGAGCCGAGCACGGGGATCGTCTTCCCGGAAACCATCCACGCACGAGCGTTCATCGGGCTGTTTCCTTCGAGGGTTGCGGGGCCGACCTCGTCTAATGTCAGCAACCCGCGCGAGAGGCGCCAGAGTACGGCGTGCGCGCGAGTTTGGTCGATCCCGCCTGCGGTCTTAGCTTCCGGGCGCTCGCGATGGACGAAGCCGGCGCCGTCAGCCTCCGGAGAGCCCGATGCCGAACGTACTTCCGGGTTGTTTGCGATGACGCGCCCCGCATCCGCGCGGGTATTCCGATGACAGCCTCTGCCCCGGAGCCGTCCCGGTCGCGTGCGAGCGGCCCGAGTGCCCTCACCATCGCGGTGACGCTGACCGTGGCGCACCTCGCCAACGACGCCTACGTCGCCTTCCTGCACCCGCTTCTGCCACGTCTCATGGACAAGCTGGGCCTGTCCATCGCGCTCGCGGCCGTGCTGAGCATGGTCCTTTCGCTGGCTTCGTCCCTGCCTCAACCGGTCATGGGCTACCTCGCCGACCGGGTGGGCCGACGTTGGCTGGTGGCGCTCGGACCGATCGTATCCGGCCTCTTCCTCAGCCTCATCGGACTCGCGCCGTCGTTCGGTGTGCTCGTCGTGCTGCTGGCGCTGGGCGGGCTCGGAAGCGCCTTCTTCCATCCGCCGGCCGTGTCGCTTGCCGGACGTGTCTCGGAGGGGAAGGGGAGCGGTCTGCGCGTGTCCATCTTTTCCTTCGGCGGACACCTGGGCTTCGCGCTCGGACCGGTCACGGCCGTGGCCATGGTCGGTTTCTTCACCTTGGAAGGCCTCTGGGTGGCGATGTTCCCCGGCATCCTCATCGGGTTCGCTACCCTGGCGTTTCTGCCTCGCCCCGTGCGCGGTCGCGTACCCGTGCCGCCGCCCTCGCCGCGACAGGTGCTGCGCGCACTCGCGGGGCCGCTCGGCCTGGTTTTCGGCATCAGCGCGCTGGGGGCGTTCGTCCAGCGGACCTTTCTGACCCTGTATCCCATCGTGGTCGACCAGGCCGGCGGCTCGGAGGCCCTCGGGGCGGCTTCCCTCAGCGTCTACCTGGGACTCCAGGCGGGAGGGACCATCTTCGCCGGCCTCCTGACCGACCGCATCGACCGCACCCGGTTGCTGGCCGGGATCTGCATCCTCGCCGCGCCCGCGCACTTTCTGGCGGTCTACCTGCCACCCGGGACCGCCCTGGCCTTTGCCGCGCTTGGCTGCGCGGGGCTGCTCAACATGGCGCTGCTCCCCCCGACCGTGGTCATCGCCCAGGAAGTCCTCCCCACGGGGGCCAGCATAGGCTCCGGGATCGTCATGGGGCTGGCGTGGGGCGCGGGCACCTTGGGGGTGGGGGTTGTGGGCGTCCTCGGAGACCTGGTCGGGCCGCAGCCGGCGGCGCTCGCCGCCATGCCGATGTTCCTGCTCGGAGCAGTACTGGCCCTCCATCCCGCGCTCCGGCCACACGCCCGGTCGGGTCTGTCCGGGGCGGCAAGGTATTAGGCGAGCTAAGCTAAGCTAGCCTAGACTAGGCTGGGGCGGGGGCGTCCCTGCTGCGGATCGATAACCGCGCGCAGACGCGATAGGTTGGCAGGAGGGTCGTCGCATCGGCCCGGCCCGGCCTACCGCCCAACGTCCAGCCTTCAGGAGGGAATTCCCATGCGTCGCCCCGCCTCGATCCTCGCCCTCTGGTTCGCGCTCTCGCCCTGCCTCGCCGCCGCGCAGGAACCCGAACTGCCACCGATCCTCAAGGTCCGCAACTATCTCCCCCACATGACCCGGCCGGAGGTCGAGGATCTCCTCACCCGAACGGACATGGTCATCTTCGCGGTGGGTGCGCTCGAGCAGCACGGCACCCACCTGCCCATCGGCACCGACTACCTGAACGGAGTGGAACGCGCCAAGAGGGTGGCCCAGCGAGCCGATGTGCTGGTGGCGCCGATCCTGCTGCCCGGGCAGTCACCGTACCACATGGAATTCGCGGGCACGGTGACCTTACCTTCGACGCTCGTTCAAGAGGTTTATGTCGAGTCTGCCAAGAGTCTTATGAAGCATGGTTTCAAGCGTTTTCTAGTCCTGAATGCTCATGGCGGAAACCGGGCCATCACGACCTTCATCGTGGACCGCATCAATCAGGAGACGGAGGGGATCGCGGTCGATCTGGGCGCGGCCGCCCGCCCGTTTGCCGTTCGCGACTCGGATCCGCAGCCGGCTCCATCGACTCCTGTGCTGGACCGCCACGGCGGCACGGGTGAGACCTCCAATTCGCTCTATCTGATTCCCCACCTGGTGGATCTGGAGGCCGCCGAGGTCGCGGAGTTGACCTTGCCTCCCCACCTGGAAGCGATGGTGCCCGAGGTGCTCGCCGGAGATCCGACCGCGCTTGCGGTGTTCCTGGCGGAGGGGCTGAAGGACGAGGCGACCGGGAAGGGGACATCGGCCGCACAGATGTCGACCACGGGGGTGTGGGGAGAGCGCGACCCCGCCCTGGCGACTTTGGAACGGGGGCGGGCGACCACCGAATCGTTCGTGGACGCGGCTGTCGCGTTCATCGAGCGATGGAACGAGCTGAGGCCACCGGGCACGGGGCGGTAGCGCCCGGCTTCGCATGCACCCGGTCGCGCCGCGACCCTCTCGGTCGCCACGGTAATCGCCGGGTGATGCCTGGCCATTTGCGTTCCCGTTGACCCGGATGGAGCGCAAAGATTAGGTTTTGCCGCCGTTATCGAGTTCGCCGGGTTCCGTGCGAGCCAGGGATGAGCCCCCCAACCGGTTTCCGCGCCAGCCCCACATCTTCGCTTCATGTCCAAGTATTCCCGACGTCCTGCCCCGGGAGGGCCGGCCTCCAGTTCGCCCGACGAGGACGACCTCTTTACCAGCCGGGTCCTCGAAATCACGGTCTGGGCCCAGAACAACGCTCAGACTCTGATCTTTGCGGGCATCGTGGTCGCGCTCGCCGTCGCCGCCACCGTGTACTACTTCAACTTCAGCGAGACGCGTGAGGATCAGAGTGCTCTCGAGCTGGAGCAGATTCATCAGGTGGTTGGCGTGGTCAGCACCGAAGAGACGCTGGCCGAGCTGAACCGGTTCCTGGAGCGCTTCGAGAACGCCTCCAGCGCCGCTGAAGCCCGGCTTCTGCTGGGCCAGGTCCAGCTTGAGAACGGGGATGTCCAGGCGGCGATCGACGCCTTGCAGCCGCTGCGCGGCCGCCTCGGCGAGCCGGTGGCACTGCAGGCAGGCTTCCTCCTGGGCGCCGCCTACGAGCAGCAGGGCCTGTGGGACGAGGCCGTCGCGACCTATCTCGAAATCGCGGACGAGACCGACCTGGGGTTCCAGTTGCGCAACGCGCTCTCGGACGCGGCGCGCGTGCGGGCGGCGCAGGGCCGCTACGCGGAAGCGGAGGCGCTGCTCGGGGACCTGCTCGCCGAACTGGATGCGGCCGACCCCGGCCGCGGGGTCATCGAGATGCGCCTGGCTGAGATGCGCGCCCGGGCGTCGTCCGGGGGTTGAGTCCGGAACTCGACTCCACCAACGGCTCGGTGAGGCGCGCGGCCACGTAACCTGTCGTGCCGTCGGGCAGCCGCGCCCGGAAAAAGCTGCCGGAGCCGGCGAGGACCCGAAGCGGCGTGTGCCGGTCCAGCTCGCGCACCACGTCCCCCCGCGCACCCGGCGCCGCCCGCAGCCGGACCCCTGCGTTGCGCACCCGGTTCCATTGGCCCAGGCGTTCGGTGTCGACGACGAGCTCCGGAGCCGTTGCGCGGACCGGATCGATGAAAGGGAAGGGGTCGACCGCGCCTTCGCCGCGCCGGTAGAGGCCCAAATGCAGGTGAGGCGGGGTGGTGCGCGCGTTCCCGGTGTTGCCCACGAAGCCGACGGTATCGCCGGCCTGGACTTCCTGTCCGTCACGGACGTACTGGCTGTCCAGATGGGCGTAGTAGATGCTGGCGTTTCGCACCGGGTCGCGCACCCACACCACCTTGCCGCCGATCCGGGTGTCCCGCACCCGGCTGACCCTTCCGGCCGAGGCCGCCAGCACGGGGGTTCCGCGGCGCGCGAAGATGTCCACGCCCCGGTGGATGCGCGCACCCCCGTCCCGCGGCGCTCCGAACCAGCTGTAAATGTATTCCGAGCCGCGCCCTTCGACGGGGAACACCAGCTGGGCCTGGATCTCCAGGCTGACCGAGTAGCTGCCGCCCCGCAGAAGCTCCGGTTGGACCCGGAGAAGGAACTCCCCGCCGCGCCAGGGCTCGTGCGAGAACACGTCGACCGGCGACTCGGACGAGAAAATCGGCCTCATGGGGTCGGCAGCATCGGCGGGCACACGAAAGAGGTCCACGAATACCCGCGCGGGCGCGCCGGATTGCACCGAAACCTCGACCGTCAGTTTTCTGCCGCGCTCGAGGCGAAACCGGTATCCGGTCGCCTCCGGGGCATCCGGGCTGATGTAGCCTTCCTCGACATAGGGCAGAGTCACCGCGACCGGCTCGGCGAGCGCTCGACGCCCCGCCGCCTCCCAGTCCCTCGCGAGCGCCGATCCCCCGAGCCCCGCGACGTTCAGTTGCGCCTGGTAGGCCTCGTGCGGGGTCAGATCGCGAAAATGGTCCCGGAGCTGCTCGACTTCCTCACATCCCGAGATCGCCAGCAACCCGGCCGCGACGGACAGGAGGGCCCAGGCGGTGAAGTGCGGCCGCCCCGAGGCCCGCACACGTCGCACGAGACCGCAGAAGGCGCAAACGCTGCTTGACCGCATCGGTTTCGGCATCATCGACCTCTCCCGCATCCCCCGGACCCCATAACCGGCATCCGACTTCGGCACGTCCCCACCGTGACGCGCCTCTTCCCGGGATGAGGTTCGGCGCGCCGGCGGCGGGAGCACGTCATCCCGCGTCACAGGCATTCTAGCGAGCCGGGGCCGAAGGGGAAAACGAGTAGCTCCGCGACGTTTCGGAGGGCTCGGATCAGTCCGCGAGCCCCCGAGTCTGGTGCTGAAGGCCCACGCCGGCCGCTAAGCTGCGCATAATATGTATTATGTATAGTCTCTGAAATCCTGCCATCCCCTCTCAGGATTCTGTGACGTAGAATTTCCCTGATTCCGGCGACAGAATTCCGTGATTTCAGCATTCGGAATTCTGATGGGAGGGGTCCGGGGCCGTCCGTCAGGATCCTGGAGGAAGATCCTTCACAAACGGCCGAGCAGATCGAGAATGCGGAGCATCCAGACGCGCCAGACCGCTTCCCGAACGATCTTCCCCGACATCTTCGACTCCCCGGAATCGCGCTCCGTGAAGACGATCGGCACCTCGACCAGGCGAAAGCCCTTGCGGGCCGCACGGAACTTCAACTCGATCTGGAAGGCGTATCCGTTGGAGACGATCCGGTCGAGGTCGAGGGCCTCGAGGACTTCCCTGCGCCAGCAGTTGAAGCCGCCGGTGGCGTCGGCGACCGGAAGACCGGTGATGGTGCGCGCGTACCAGCAGCCGAAGTAGCTGATCAGCAGCCGGCTCATGGGCCAGTCGACCACCGTGACCCGGCCGTTGAGATAACGGGATCCGATGACGACGTCCGCGTGGCGGGTCTGCTCCATGAACGCCGGCAGCATCTCCGGCGAATGCGACAGGTCGGCGTCCATCTCGCAGAGAAGCGGATAGCCGCGCGCGAGCCCCCACCGGAAACCCGCCAGGTACGCGGGGCCGAGGCCGAGCTTCTCGGTTCGATGAAGCACGTGGAGTCGAGGTTCGGCGGCCGCCATCTCATCGGCCAGCTGGCCGGTGCCGTCCGGAGACCCGTCATCGATGACCAGGATCTCGATGCCCGCGTCCTGCTCCAGAACCAGGGGCACGATCCGGGGGAGGTTCTCCCGCTCGTTGAAGGTCGGGATGAGGACGAGCAGTCGGTCGTCAGGCACGGGGCGCCGTCTCCCCTGCTCCGAGGGCCCGGTAGACCTCGAGATGACGTTGCACGAGCCGGTCGTTGCTCCAGCGGGTGACCACCCGTTCCCGGCCTCGACGACCCACGCTCTCCAGATCCCTTCGGCGCAGGAGGGCGACGAGCCGTGCGGCGAGATCGGTGGGATCCCCCGGCGCGAAAAGCGTGCCCACGGACTCGTCGATGATCTCCGGCAGCCCTCCTACCCGGGAAGCTGCCACCGGGAGTTCGCACGACATGGCTTCCAGCGCGGCGATCGAGGTCGCCTCCATGAGCGACGGAATGACCGCTGCCGTGGCGGAGGAGAGAATGCCCGGCATCTCGGCGTTGGGCCGTGCGCCGAGGAAACGGATCCGGTCCGCTACCCCCAGCTGCGCGCTCAGGCCCTCCAGCTCTTCACGCTCCGGTCCGTCTCCCACCAGGATCGCCTGGATTTCGGGGATCTGCGCGGCGATTTCGGGCATCGCGCGCACGAAGAACCGCACTCCGTTCTTGGGAAACAGACGGCGCGGCACGACCAGGGTCGGCCCGGACATCGGCGGAAGCGACGGCTCGCGGCGGCGAAACACGGAGGTGTCGACCCCGTTGGTCACGGCCTCGGTGGACAGGCCCGGGAGCAGTCCGTCGGCGACGTCGGCGATCTCGACGCTGGTGGCGAAGGTGTGGTCGGAAGCGCGCAGAAGGGCGCGCAGACCCGGCCGCCACTGCGCCTTCCCCGCCAGGCGCAGAAAATGGGAGGTGTGCAGGGTCGTAATCAGCGGCCGGCCTCGAATCCGGCCTGCAATCCACGCCGGCGGGATGGAGGCGATGGCCTGGGCGTGCACCACGTCCGCCCGGGCGCTCGTCCGGGTGGTGCGCGGTGTCGAGCACATCGAGTGCAGGAACCACCCGCCCGGGTTGCGCGCGGGAAGCCATGTCCTCGAGACGTGGATATCCCCCATGAGCTGTTCGCGGGGCAGATTCGGTCGGGACCGCGAGGTGACCACATCCACGCGGTGTCCCCTGGCCACCAGTCCGCGGCACAGGTTGAAGACGTGGCTCTCCAGCCCGCCTATTTCCGGTGGGAAGTAGATGCAGTGCATCAGGATGTTCATGGCGCTCCCGGAAGCCAGTCACGGGTCCGGCGCGGGACTCCGGTAAGCCGGTGCGCCACGATGTCGGCGATCCGCGCCGCCGCGTCGCCATCGCCGTAGGGGTTGGTGAAGCCGGCTTCGCGGTCCCCATCCCCGTTCACACCCGCAAGGGCGGCCAGCGCCTCCCCGACGATCAGACCCCGGTCGGTTCCCACAAGCCTGGCAACCCCCGCCGCGACGCCTTCCGGGCGTTCGGTCACCTCTCGCAGCACGAGGACGGGCGTGCCGAACGTGGGAGCCTCCTCCTGGATTCCCCCGGAGTCGGTAAGCACGAGGCTCGCCCTGGCGAGCGCCCGCAGCAGATCCGGGTATGTCAGGGGGTCCGTCAGGTGCACGCGAGGATGGTCGGCGAGGTGCTCGCGCGCCGGGAGGACGACCTGAGGGTTGGGGTGAACGGGATAGATGACCTGGACATCCGGACATCGGTCCGCGATCTCGCGGACGGCGCCAAAGACGCGCCGCAGAGGTTCCCCGAAGGACTCGCGCCGGTGGGCCGTGAGCAGCACCAGGGGGGCATCTCCCGCCAGAAGTTCGGCCAGCACGCCGTCCTCGATGTCGGTTTCGCGGCGGGCCAGCCGCATGAGTGCGTCGACAACCGTATTGCCCGTGACGTGAATGGAGTCGTCGGACACCCCTTCGGCAAGAAGGTGCTGCCGCGCCAGCGCAGTGGGCGCGAAGTGAAGCTCGGCGAGCGTGTCCGTCATCTGCCGGAAGAGCTCCTCCGGGTATGGTGCCCATCGGTTGCGGCTGCGCAGCCCGGCTTCGACATGTCCTACCTGGATGCGCTCGAAAAAACCCACCAGCGAACCGAAGAAGACGCTGGCCGTGTCACCCTGAACCAGCATCATGGCCGGCTCAAACTCCCGGATCATGTCCCTGAGCCCTTCCATGCAGCCCCGGCCGACGTCGTAGAGAGTCTGCCCGGACTTCATGATGTCCAGGTCGAAATCGGGAGTGATGGAGAAGGCTTCCAGCGCCTGGTCGACCATGTCGGTGTGCTGCCCGGTGAGGGCGACCGCGCTCTCCACAAGGTCGTCGCGTTCGCGTAGCGCCTCCGCCACCGGGGCCATCTTGATCGCCTCGGGCCGGGTGCCGATCACCACCAGGACGCGCGGACGCGTCATCCCCGGTGCCGTGTGCCGCGGTGCCGGGGTGCGCCGGCGTGACCGACGCGGGGCGATGCGCTCACAGACGCTTGCGCATGCGCGCGGGGAGGATGCCGATCTGGTCGCGATACTTTGCCACCGTCCGGCGGGCGATCTTCACGCCGTCGGCGCGGAGGAGTTTGACCAGGGCCATGTCGGTGAGGGGTTTGCGGGTGTCCTCCCCGGAGATGAGCGCTTCCATCTTCGCCTTCACTCCGCGCGCGGAAATGTCTGTGCCGCTTGTGGTTGAGAGCCCGCTCGAGAAGAAGTACTTGAGGCTGAAGACACCCCGCGGCGTCTCCACATATTTCTCGTTGGTCACGCGCGAGACGGTCGATTCGTGCATCTCGATATGGTCGCCCACTTCCCGCAGGGTGAGCGGACGCAGGTGCTGCACCCCGTTCTCGAAGAAGTCGTGCTGACGTTCCACGATGTACTGCATCACCTTGAGCATCGTCTGGCGCCGCTGTTCGATGGCCTGGATCATCCAGCTGGCGGAATTCAGCTTGTTCTTGATGAACTTCCTGTTCTCCCCCCGGAACAGATGCTTGTCGCGGGCGACCTCCTGGTAGGACCGCGCCAGCCTCAACTGGGGCATGCTGGTGTCGTTGGCGAACACCATGTACTCGCCGGAGATCTTCTCTACGATCAGATCCGGGACGATGTAGTAGTCCGGTTCGGGCGAATACCTGAGTCCCGGCTTCGGGTCCAGCCTGGCGAGCCGATCGGCGGTATCCTGGACCATCCGGGGCGTCACCCCGGCGACGGCGCGGGCGATGTTGGCCCAGCGATGGCTCAGGAGGTCGTCGAAGTGCTCGTCGACCAGGACCCAGATGAGTTCATCCTCCTCTCCCGCTTCGCGCAGCTGGATGAGGAGGCACTCGCGCAGATCGCGCGCCCCCACGCCGGGGGGATCCATGTCCTGCACGATCTCAAGCACCGCCTCCACGTCGCGCACGCCGAAGGGAGCGAGCATCGTGGCCAGCTCCTCCGGAGACTCGTCCCCGACGGCATCGAGCGCGATGTCCCGAACTTCCTCGAGCCAGGTGTTGAGGTCTTCGGCGATGGTTTCCAGCGGACAGCGCAGGAGACCGTCGTCGTCGATGTTGCCGATGATCTCCTGTGCGACCCTGTGCTCGCGGTCGGAGAGCGTCAGCAGCTGGGTCTGGTTCTCGAGATGATCGCGGAGGTCCGGAGCCCTGGACGGCGTGGGAAGCTCGAAGTCACGGGCCTCGTACTGGGCCCGGCGTCCGCCGGCGTCGAATCCGTCGAGCAGGATGGATTCCCAGTCGACCTCGTCCTCGTCTTCGTCCGCGCCGTCCTGGTCCAGCTCCACTTCCTGCTCGGTGTCGCCTTCCACCACCTCCAGGAACGGGTTTTCCGTCATCTCCTGCTTGAGACGCTGCTGGAGGTCGAGCAGCGGAAGATGAAGCAGCTCCATCGCCTGGTACAGGCGCGGGTTGAGCCTGAGCTCCTGCCTGAGCTCCGGGCTCTGGATGAGCCGGGTTCCGAGACCGCTCATGCCGGCACGGGAGGATTGAAGCGCTTGCGCATGCGGTCGGTCAGGACGGGGCCAAGGTAGATATCCGCCACTTCGTCGTTCCAGACCAGTTCGGAGACGGTGCCGACGACCCGGATGCGACCCTCGTGCATGATGTAGGCGCGGTCGACGATCTCCAGCGTCTGTTCCACGCTGTGGTCCGAGATGATCACTCCGATGCCGCGGTGCCGCAGCCCGGCCACGATCTGCTGGATGTCGTTGACCGCGATGGGGTCGATTCCGGCGAAGGGCTCGTCGAGAAGCATGAACTTGGGACGCTGGACGAGCGCGCGGGTGATCTCCAGCCGGCGCCGTTCGCCGCCGGAGAGCGAAAAGGCCTTCGAGTGGCGAAGGTGGCCGATGGAGAGCTCCGACAGCAGCTCGTCGAGGCGCTGCCTGCGCTCCGCCCGCGGAAGCGGAAGCGTCTCCAGGATCGCCATTACGTTCTGTTCGACGGTCAGGCGCCGGAAGATGGAGGGCTCCTGGGCGAGATAGCCGACCCCGAGGCGCGACCTCCTGTACATCGGAACGCCGGTGAGCACCCGGTCGTCCAGCCGCACCTCCCCGGCCTGGGGCGAGATCAGCCCGACCATCATGTAGAAGGTCGTGGTCTTGCCGGCGCCGTTCGGCCCGAGCAGCCCGACGATCTCACCCTGTTCCACGGCGATGTCGACCTCGTTCACCACCTTGCGTCCGCCGTAGCTCTTGGTCAGCCCCGTCGCGACCAGCCGGCTGGCCGGCGGCGAGGCGCCGTTGTCCTCCGACTCGCTGGCCAGAACGCCGAACTTGTGCTGCAGCACGACCGCCATCGCCTCGATGTTCTCGACCAGCGGGTCGCGTTCGCCGGCCAGTTCCTCCCACAGCCCGGCATCGAGGGTCAGACGTTCCCAGTCGTCCTCGTCCGAATCGCGGCCGGCGATGCCGACGGCCTCCAGGCGCCCGATCACCTGTTCCTCCAGGTAGCCGCCGAGTTCGCCGCCGCGCTCGCGCCAGGAGGCCTTCAGGTGAAGTTCGAGTTCCTCGTACTGGCGGCGCACCGACGTCACCCAGTCGTCCCGGTTCACGGATCCCGAATCGTCCGCGCCCCGGATCAACTCCAGGACCGCGACCGCCACCGAGACGTCGTGCGGCTCGAGTTCCCGCATCAGCTCCAGAAAACGTTCCAGCGTCATTTCATCTCCGTGCGGCAGGAGGCGCCGCGGTCGTGTCGGGAGGTGCCGTGGTCGTGTCGGGGGGCGAGGCCACGAGAGGTTCGAGTTGTACGCCGCGGGCGTTGCCCTCCACGATCACCGAGGTCACTTCACCGTTCTCCATGAAGATAGTGATCAGGTCTCCCCGCACGTAGTGGAGGGCGAGGCGGTTGTCCGGTTCGGCTTCCGAAGCCGCTTCTTCTCCCCCGTCCTCTTCCGCGGCTTCCTGCGCGTCGGGGTCGTCCTCCATGGGGGCTTCCTGGGCGTCGGGATCGTTCTCCGTGGCGGGTTCCTGCGCGTCGGGGTCGTCCTCCGGTGCGGCTTCCTGCACGGGCTCGCCGGACACTTCTTCTTCGACGACTTCCTCCGCCGCGGTTGCCTCGTCCACGACGTTCTCCGCGGGGACTTCGTCCTCGGGGCTCTGCTGCGCCGGATCCGCGGCGTCCTCCAGCGCGATGTCCTCCCCTTCCCCCTGGCCTTCGCCTTCCCCTTGGCCTTCGCGAGGCTCTTCTTCCCCTTCCGCGCCGTCGCCGCCGGAGGGAGTCATGCGGTAGAGGCTCGCCGCCTCGCCCAAGGCCACCAGCCGATCGAGCTGGTAGCCGCCGGCCGGCCGGCCCTCGTCCGGTTCGGCGCCGGCGTCCGCCGACGTGTCGGCGGCCACGGGCCGGAACATGGCGATGATGGTGTCGCCGGAGACCCAGTCCGAGCGCGCGATCTCCGGCGTGTCTTCGGTGTTGAGCGAATCGCGGGCCAGCGACTCGCCGCGCGCGCTGCCCACCGCGACCACGCGCTCGAGCAGCTCGTTGGGGGCCAGGACATCGATGGAGTCCCCTTCCAGCTCGAACGTCTCTGCCACCGCGCGCGGGCGGGCGGGAGGAGGCGCGGCGGCGGAATCTCCGGTCTCCCCCTGCGTTGTGCCGAGCGCGCCCGCTTCCCCGGGCGCCGACTCCTCGCCCAGCGGGATCGCTTCGCCCGGCACCAGCTCGGCAGGCTCGGTCCGGGCGTCGCCGGCGGCCTGCTCTGCCGGGGCGGCGCCGGCGTCTGACGCGGTCTCGTCCGTGGGCGCTTCCCTTGCGGCTTCGGCGGTACTTTCCGCGGGCGTCTCCCCGGCGGCGGCCACGATGGCTGCCGCGGAGTCCTCGGAGGGCGCATCGAAGTCATCGGCAGGCCCGGGCAGCTCCGGCTCGGGCGGCTGCTCGTTCATGGCCACGATGCGATCCAGCACCCCGTCGATCATCAATACCCGGATTTCGGGCGCGGTCAGGTCGATCTCGCTCCCGGAGAGGGCGGCGTCACCACGCGCCGCGACCTGGTTGCCGTCCATGTCCAGATCCACCGCATCGCCGCTCAGCTCGTATTCCGCTCCGTATCCGAACACGCGCGGCGCCGTCCCCCGCAGGAAGAGCTTGCCGGCGGGTTCCCGGTACTCGATGGAATCCGCGAGCGCGCGAAACTCATCGTTGTAGAGCTCCGCGTTGCCGGTGGCCAGCATGTAGTCCGCGCCCGTCAGGTGGATGCGCTCGGCGTCGATGTCGTAGGGGACGGGCGTGGTGTCCGGGGGTGGCGGGTCGGGGGTCGCAACCTCTGGTTCGCCGGCCTCGGCAGCGGCTGAATCGACCGGAGCGGCAGGGGTGTCCGTGGCGACCTGGGTGGAGTCGCCCGGGGTGGTCGGATCCCCCGGGTCTTCCGCGGCGGCACCGGTGGAATCCCCGGCGAGCGCCGAATCGCTCACCGCGGCCGCAGTGTCCTCCGGGACTTCGGTCGAATCTGCGACCTCGGCCGAATCGCTCTCCACCTCGGGGGAGTCCGACGGGACCTCGGCCGAATCCGGCGCGGGCGCCTGAGGCGACACGAGGATGACCGCGTGCGCCCGCCGCCCCTCCAGGCCCATGATCGTCATCTCCCCGTCCTCGCGCCGGGCGCTGGAGCCCACCAGAACGGTGCTGTCGCCCTCGAAGATGGCGCCCGTGGCCCCGTCGGTGATGTGGACGTTGCCGACTCCGATGAGCCGGCCCTCCGAGGCGAAGTGGTCGGCGCGGTCCGCGGTCATGAACGCCGTCGAGTCGCGGTACTCGAAGTTGCCGACGAAGCGGGTGTAGCCCGAGACGTCATCCAGCACGGCGCTGTCCGCGCGGATGATGACGTCCCCTCCGCAGCCGAACACGGGCTCGGAGATGAAGTTGAAGAAACCGTCCCTGGTCAGCTGGACGGTGGAGGAGCGGGACTGGAGCAGGTCGCAGGCGTCCTGCGCCGCGACGCCATTCGCCAGCCACAGGGCCGAGCCCGCCATCAGGGCCGCCAGAACCGGGGAGCGGCGCAATTCAGGGCCCTCCGCCGCTCCGCGTTCGCTGGTTCTGAATGAAGATGCTCTCGAAGTTGGCGTCGGACAGGAACGCGGATCCCTCGACCACCCGGCCTCCTTCCGTCATCGTCATGACCGTGGTCGAATCGCTCCAGATGCGGTCCCTCTGGGGCTCGTAGTGGATCTCCGCGCTCTCGATGCGCCGGTCCGTCATGACGAGAACGGCGTCGCCACGCGCGACCATGTGCTGGGTGTCCTGGTTCATCAGTCCGGTCCGGGAGGTCACGCGCGCGCGCTCCACCCCGCCTTCGTCGTACATGATCAGGTTCACCGTGCGCAGCGCCACGGAGGTCGAGTCCTGCCAGATATAGGCGGTGTCGGCCTGAATGCGGGCTTCCCGGATGCCGTCCACCGTCACATGGGTCACGATGTCGAAGAGGACCTGGTCGGCCTCGAGGGCGCGCAGCTCTTCCGGCAGCGGCGTTGTCGCGACCTGCTCCTCGCACCCCGCGGTGCCCACTGCCGCGATCACCAGCAGTACCGCCATCTTCCTGTTTTTCAACATCATAGAACTCCCGATCTCATCAAGTCGTGGAGATGCACGACGCCGCGCAGCCGGTCCCCTGCGTCCACCACGGGCAATGCCATGACCCCGTGCTTCTCCATCTCCCGGGCGGATGCGGAGGCCAGGGTTCCGAGCCGGGCCAGCCTGGGCTCGGAGCTCATGATGGCCCGGATGGGAATATGAAGGAAATCCGGTTCGCGCTCCATGAGGCGCGTAAGGTCGCCGGCGGTGACGACGCCCACGACCCTGTCGTGCTCGTCCACGATGGGGACGGTGCCCCGCATGTGCGCGAGCGGCACGATGCAGTCGCGCACGAGTGCATCCTGCAGGAGGGACGGATACCCTTCCCCGACCATCACGTCGTCGACCAGAAGCGTGAGCCTGCGCCCGAGCGCGCCGCCCGGATGCAGGCGGGCGAAGTCGGCGGGTTCGAAGCCCCGGCGCCGCAGCAGGACGATCGCCAGCGCGTCGCCCATTGCCATGGCGGCGGTGGTGGAGGTGGTGGGGGCCAGGTCCAGCGGGCAGGCTTCCCCGGCCACCGAGCAGTCGAGGACCGCGCTCGCGTGCCGGGCCAGCGGCGAGCGCGGATTGCCGGTCATCAGCACGATGGGCACCCCGTAGCGCAGCAGGTACCCGGCGAGTTCGGCGAGTTCCCCGGTGTCACCGCTCTTGGAGACCAGGATCGCGACGTCCTCGCGCGAGACGATGCCCAGGTCCCCGTGAAGCCCCTCCACCGGGTGCAGGAAGAAGGCGGTGGTGCCGGTCGAGGTCAGCGTGGCCGCGATCTTGCGCGCGACGATTCCGCTCTTGCCGACCCCCGAGACGATGATCCGGCCGGAGGCGGCCAGAACGGTTTCGACCGCCTCGACGAAGGTCTGGTCGATGCGGTCTGCCAGGTGGAGGAGCGCGCCGCCCTCTGCGCGCAGCACCCGGGCCGCTTCGGCGATGGCCGAGAGGGCTGCGTCGGGGTCTCCTGGCGGAGAAGCCGGCGAGCGCGTACGGGTCCCGCCCGCGTCAGCCCTTCCGGCCGCGCGTGTCTTCGGCGGCGACGTCATCGCTCCTTGCATCGCAATAACCCTGGACCACGTTTTCCCATTCGCCGCGGGCGATCAGCAGGGCGCGCACGAATTCCCGAACAGCTCCCCTGCCCCCCTGCGCCCGCGTCTGCCAGACCGCGTCCCGCACCAGCTCCGGGGTGGCGTTCCCGACCGCCACCGGCAGCCCGACACGCCGAAAGACCGGAAGGTCGGGCAGGTCGTCCGCAAGCATGGCGACTTCGCTCCATGAAACCCCGTTGCGGGCCAGCAAGTTTCGTACCACGGGCATCTTCATCGCGCCGGGCACCTGATGGCACTCCTCCACGCCGAGTTCCCGGGCGCGCAGCGCGGTCGCCGCCGACACCCGGCCCGACACCAGCGCCACAGGCATCCCGGTTCCCACGAGGAGCTTGATCGCCAGGCCGTCCTGGATGTCGAAGCGCTTGAGCTCCACCGGCGACCCGTCCGGCAGCTCGCCCATGTATACGCCGGAGTCGGTGAGCACCCCGTCGACGTCGAAGATGACGAGCCTGACGCGGCGCGCGGCCTCGAGGGGAAATTCGCAGCCTGGTCCCGTCATGAGAGGGCCCGGCGGATGGCGAGCACGTCTTCCACGAGGGGAGCAAGCGCCTCGAGGTCGAGCATGTTCGAGGAGTCCGACGGAGCGGTGGCGGGAGCCGGATGCACCTCGAGGAAGAGCCCGTCGCAGCCGGCGGCGACGGCCGCCCGCACCAGGCACGCGATGAACTCGGGGTTGCCCCCCGTGCTCCCGCCGGCGCGTCCCTGGCGCTGCACGGAGTGGGTGCCGTCGAATACGACCGGGGCGCCGCAGGCGCTTCGCACCCGGGCGAAGGAGCGCATGTCCACGATCTGGTCGCCGTAGCCGAAGAAGGTGCCCCGCTCGGTGACGGCGACCTCCCCGGCCCCCGCGGCGCGCGCCTTGTGCACGGCGTGCGCCATCTGCTCGGGAGACATCCACTGCCCCTTCTTGATGTTGATCGCCGAGCCGGTGTGCCCGGCGGCGGTCAGCAGGTCCGTCTGCCGGCAGAGGAAGGCCGGGATCTGAAGCACATCGGCGACTTCCGCGGCCGGCGCCGCCTGTCCCGGTTCATGAATGTCGGTGAGCACCGGGAGGCCGCAGCCTGCCCTGACCCGCTCCAGCGCCCGCAGGCCCTCCTCCAGCCCCGGTCCCCGCGCCGAAGCCAGCTTGGAGCGGTTGGCCTTGTCGAAGGAGGACTTGAAGAGCACCGGCAGCCGATGCCGGGCGGAGAGGGATGCCAGCTCCTCCCCCACCCTGAGGTTCACGTCGTCGCCTTCGAGCACGCAGGGGCCGGCGATGAGGAAGAAGTTCTCAAACACCGCTGGCGTCCTTCAGCGCGCCACGCTCCCGGTCACCGTGCTCCCGGACACGCTACGCCCGGACACGGGGGCGATGCCCGCGTGACGGATGGCCGCCTCGACGAACGAGGCGAAGAGCGGATGGGCGTGCGTCGGGCGGCTCAGGAACTCCGGGTGGAACTGGCAGCCGACGAACCAGGGGTGCCCGGGAAGCTCGATCATCTCGACCAGGGTGCGGTCGGGCGAGAGCCCGGTGAACGCCAGCCCTTCCCTGGAGAGGAGATCCCGGTAGGCGTTGTTCACCTCGTAGCGGTGCCGGTGCCGTTCCTGGACGAGCGCGCGGCCGTAGATCCGCTCCGCGTGAGAGCCGGGGAGCAGCCGGCAGGGCCAGTGCCCCAGCCGCATGGTTCCGCCCTTGCGGGTGACGTTGGCCTGCGAGTCCATCAGGCAGATGACCGGATGGGGCGTTGCCCGGTCGAACTCAAAGGAGTTGGCGTCCTCGAGCCCGCAGACGGTGCGGGAGAACTCGATGACCGCGCACTGGAGCCCGAGGCAGATGCCGAAGAACGGCAGTCCGCTCTCACGCGCCCAGCCGATGGCGTTGAGCATCCCCTGAACGCCCCGCTCTCCGAAGCCGCCGGGGACCAGGAGCCCGTCGTAGTCCTCCAGTTCCGCGGGGTCGTGGTCGCCCTCGTAGCGTTCGCTGGAGATCCAGTCCAGCTCCACGCCCACGTCGTGTTCGACGCCGCCGTGGATGAGCGCCTGTTCGATCGACTTGTAGGAGTCCACCAGCTCGGTGTACTTGCCTACGATGGCGATGCGGATCTTGCCGCGGGAGGGCCGCTTGATGCGCTCCACCACATCCCTCCACCGCTTGAGGTCGGTCGTGGGGGCCTGGAGCTCGAGCCGCTCCAGAACCACCTCGTCCAGACCCTGCCGGTGCAGCTCGAGGGGGACCTCGTAGATCGTCTCCTGGTCCAGGGCCTCCACCACCGCGTCCGGATGGACGTTGGTGAAGAGCGCGATCTTGCGTCGGGTGCCTTCGTCCAGCGACCGCTCGCTGCGGCACATCACGATGTCCGGGGGAATACCGATCTGCATGAGCTCCCGCACCGAGTGCTGGGTCGGTTTGGTCTTGAGCTCTCCGGCCGCCGCCAGGTAGGGCACCAGGGTGAGGTGGATCACCGCGACGTACGGGCGTCCCATCTCCAGGCGGAACTGCCGGATGGCCTCCAGGAAGGGCAGGCTCTCGATGTCGCCCACCGTCCCCCCGATTTCGGTGATGATGACGTCGTTCTCGGGCGCCAGGCGGCGGATGGCGTCCTTGATCTCGTCGGTGATGTGCGGGATGACCTGCACGGTCGAGCCCAGGTAGTCGCCCTTGCGTTCCTTGTTGATCACGGACTGGTAGATGCCGCCCGTGGTGACGTTGTTGGCCTGCGACAGCGACTCGTCGATGAAGCGCTCGTAGTGGCCCAGGTCCAGGTCGGTCTCCGCGCCGTCGTCGGTCACGAAGACTTCACCGTGCTGGAAGGGCGAGAGCGTGCCCGGATCGACGTTGATGTAGGGGTCGAATTTCTGAATGGTGACCCTGAACCCCCGGGCCTTCAGGATGTGTCCGAGGGAAGCGGCGGCGATGCCCTTCCCCAGCGAGGACACCACACCCCCGGTGACGAAGACGTAGCGTGTCCGGTCCGCGTGATTCTCGCTCATGTTCCGCTCACCAGGCTGGATGATTGCTGTTCCATCTCCCGTAGTCTCCGTTCGGTGTAGAGCACGTCGGTCGGCGTGTCGACGCCGGGGTGGGCGAACCCGACCACCGCCACGCCGATGCGGATGCCGGACTCGAGCGGGCGCAGCTGTTCGAGCTTCTCGAGGCGCTCGAGCGCGGTCGGGGCCATCGCCACCCACCGCTCGAGGGCGTCGCGCGCGCAGGCGTAGATGCCGATATGTCGCAGATAGGGCTCGCGCAGCAGGTCGCCCGCATCCGGCTTCGCCGCGCGCTTGTAGGGGATCGCGGCGCGCGAGAAGTAGAGCGCCCGGCCCGTGGCGGCGCGCGCCACCTTGACCACGGAGGGATCCTTCCACGCTTCCAGGCGCTCCACCGGGGTCGCGCAGGTGCCGATCTCCCATCGCCCGTCGCGCACGAGCTCGACGGCCGCCGCCAGGTGGCGTTCCTCGAGCAGCGGCTCGTCCCCCTGGATGTTTGCGATCACCGGGTAGTCGCGGTAGGGCCTGCGCCCGGCCACCTCGGCGATGCGGTCGGTGCCGGAGGGATGGTCGGCCGAGGTCATTTCCACCGGGGCGCCCAGCTCGCGACACACGCGCGCCACCCGGTCGGAGTCGGTCGCCACGACCGCGTGGTCGAGCACCGGCATGGACCTGACCCTGCGCCAGACCCACTCGATGAGCGGGCGGCCGAGGATGGGGAAGAGGGGTTTGTTGGGGAGTCGTGTGGAGGCGAGCCGGGCGGGAACGATACCCAGGACGCGAGCTTTCATGCGCACTCGGTCATGCTGAAGAGACGGCCTCCCGATTCACGCCGGTTCCATCCGGTCCGCCGGACGTCGTTCGTTCAACGCCCGGTCCCTCCGCCAACAGGAAGCAAGATAGCGCGCGGGGCCGGATAACTCCAGAAGAGCGACGCCCGCGAGTCGGCGTACCGATGCGCTGGTGACATCTACTGTAATCTACTGGTGATTTCCTTGAGGATTCCCCACCGGGGCCGGGAATCAGATCTCTGGAGCTTCCAGGCGATAGGCCTGGATCGAAGGCACATCGAATTCGTCGCGGGAGAGCACGTAGATCCTGCTGTCCCTCACGACCTGAAGAAGATGTCCCGCCGGAAGCAGGACGGATCCGGCGTGGGTGCCGTCCGGGGCGAACGCGGCCCATCCCCACCCGGCGCTGTCGCTGGGGCCCCGGATGCCGATCCAGATGCGCTCCTCATCGTCGGTTACGAGTCCGGTGAGAGCGGGCCAGGTGTAGGGGGCGCCCGCGCGGAGCTCATCTGCCATCAACTCGCGCATTTCTTCGACTTCGGCCCGCAACTCCGCAGAGGTCACCGGGATCGGGGGCAACGAATGGGAGAAGGAGTGAACCGTGGTTCCTTCGAAGTCGACGACGGTGACATGGAGCGCGCCCGAGTTCGCATACGCGATTCGGTCATCGCCGAGCAGGCCGACGAGCGATCTGCGCCCGAACGGATGGGAGCCGACGCTCAGGAACCCCTCTCGCCGCACCACCAGGCGCTCGCTGCCGGGCACGGTCGCGAGCGTGTCGGCGATCACCTCGGCGGACTCGTCGAACGCCAGCAGAACCTCCGTCCGGCCCCGGTCGGCGGCCTCCCCCGCCCCGGCGACGAAGGGAGGCCGGTCCAGCGCGAAGAAGCGCCCCTGCCCCGGCAGCTTCCACAGATTCGTGACGGCGCCTCGCTCGATATTCGGAGGAGGCCTGGTTGTGATCACCTCGAAGTTCTCCGGATCGAAGAGCGTGATCCGCCCCAGGCCGAAGTCGTAAACGAGCAGGGTGTCGCCCGGAAGGATCTGCACTCGCCTGAACTCGAATTCACCCGGACCCTCCCCCTCTCGACCCACGGTTGAGAGCAATTCCAGCTCGGGGGTCAGGACGGTGATGCCGCCCTGCGGCCGATCGACCAGGAAAACGCGGCCCCGGGAATCAACCTCGACGTCATCAATGGCGGTAAGTAAGAGATCAGGCGCGGAGGCCGCTTCCAGGGTGACCTCCCACCACGATTCGGGCGTGGCCCACGGCCGCGGACCGAGCAAGACCTCGGCTTCCCCCGTGCGTCTGCCGTCGGATGAATCGCCCGCGCATGCAGTCAGGACGGCGGTGGCCAAGAGGCCGACCGTCAGCCGGACCGCCGATGGACGGCGGTGAGCGTGCGCGGGATCCGGCAAGACGTCAGCGCCGGGTGGAAGCGTAGCCATGGCGTCCTCGCTCGAAGGGCGTTTCGAGGTTTCTGCGTGCTGCCACAAGTCTGACACCACGCAGGGTAGAAGAGTTTGCGCCGTAGTTGTTGAAAAATCAACGCTTGGCCATCGCCCACCCGGGCGCATTGCCCGATGCAGCCCCCGACCTACCTTTGTGGCGTCCCCTTCTTCGGTAGCGCCCTTGCGGAGGATTCCATGGCTGTCAGGCACCCCATCCGGGCATTCACCCGCGCGTTCATCGCATTCACCCGCGCGTTCATACTGCCTCTTCTGGCAGCCGTCTTCGCGGCCGGCGGGCTCGGCGCCCAGTTGGCCGCTCCCGGTGAGCTGCCGGACGACTTCTTCGCCGACGCCGACTACCGTCACGTGGGTCCGGTAGGCAACCGGGTCAGCGCGGTGGTGGGCGAGCCCGGGAACCGCAATGTCTACTACCTGGGGGCCGCGTCGGGGGGCGTCTTCAAGAGCGAGGACGGCGGGCACACCTGGCGGCCCATCTTCGACGACCAGCCGGCCCAGTCGATCGGGGCGCTGGCGATCGCGCCCTCCGACGCCAACGTGGTGTGGGCGGGGACGGGCGAGTCCTTCATCCGCTCCAACGTCTCCATCGGCAACGGCGTGTACCGCTCGACCGACGCGGGCCGCAGCTGGCGGCACATGGGGCTCGACGAGACCGGTAGGATCGGACGCATCGTGGTTCACCCCGCGGACCCCGATGTCGTGTACGTCGCCGCGGCGGGCCACCTCTACGGCCCCCAGCAGGAGCGCGGGCTCTTCCGCACCGTCGACGGCGGGGATAACTGGGAGCGGGTGCTCTTCTCAGGCGAGAACTCCGGGGCGATCGACGTGGTCATGGACCCCACCAACCCGCGCATCCTCTTCGCCGCCACCTGGCAGATGCAGATCTGGACCTGGGGGCGCGAGAGCGGAGGCCCGGAGAGCGGGCTCTGGACCAGCCGCGACGGCGGTGACAGCTGGACCCGGCTGGAGGGCGCCGGGCTGCCCCGCGGCACCATGGGCCGGATCGGCCTCGCCATGACCGCGGCGGACCCGGACCGCATCTACGCGCTCATCGAGACCAACTCCAACCGGGAGTACGAGGAGTTGGAGGAGCACGAGGGCACGCTTTGGCGGTCCGACGACGGCGGGCGCTCCTGGACGATGGTCAACGCCGATCACGCGCTGGCGCAGCGTCCGCTCTACTACTCCCGCATGGCGGTCGCGCCCGACGACGCCGACGAGGTGCACTTCATGTCCACGGTGCACACGCGCTCGCTGGACGGGGGCGTGTCCTTCGAGGTGATCTCCGGAGGCGACAACCACGACATGTGGATCGACCCGCTCGACCCGAGCCGCATGATCATCGGCAACGACCAGGGGGTGCGCATCTCCACCAACCGGGGGCGCAACTGGTACCGGCCGCTCCTGCCCATCGCGCAGATGTACCACGTGCATGTCGATACGCAGGTTCCCTACAACCTGTACGGCAACCGCCAGGACGGGCCCTCCATCGGCGGGCCGTCCAACACGCTGACGGGGGGCGCGATCCCGGTGGGGGCGTGGCGGTCGGTGGGCGGCTGCGAGACGGGGTTCGCCATCCCGGACACGGTGACCAACGACGTCATCTGGTCGGGGTGCTACGAGGGCATCCTCGAACGCCACCAGCTCTCCACCGGCATCACCCGCACGGTGAGCGTCTGGCCCGACAACCCCGAGGGCTGGGCCGCCGCCGACGTCCGCTACCGCTTCCAGTGGACCTTCCCGGTCCACATCTCGCCGCACGACAACAACGTGGTCTACGCCGGCAGCCAGCATGTGCACCGGACCACCGACGGCGGCCACAGCTGGAGCGTGATCAGCCCGGACCTGACGCTCGCCGACACCGCCAGAATGCAGAAGACGGGCGGGCTCACCACCGAGGACGTGAGCCCCACCTACGCCTCCGTGCTCTTCGCCCTCGCCGAGTCTCCCATCGAGCCCGGCACCATCTGGGCGGGCTCCAACGACGGCCTGGTGCACGTGACGCGCGACGGCGGCGAGAACTGGACCGAGGTGGCCGGCAACATCTCCGGGCTCCCCGAGTGGGGCACGGTGAGCAACATCGAACCCTCCCGCTACAATCCGGCGGCGGCGTACATCACCGTCGATTTCCATCAGCTGGGCGGCACCGATCCATTCGTCTACAAGACGGAGGACTACGGCGCGTCCTGGCGCTCGCTCGCCGACGACATCCCGCGCAGCGTGTTCAGCTACGCCCACGTCGTGCGCGAGGACCCGGTGCGCCCCGGACTCCTCTACCTCGGCACCGAGAACTCACTCTACGTCTCCTTCGACGACGGGGTGACCTGGACGTCCCTGCAGGGCGATCTGCCTCATGCGCCGGTCCACTGGCTGGAGATCCAGCCCCGCTTCAACGACCTGGTGGTGGGCACCTACGGGCGCGGCTTCTGGATCCTGGACGACATCACCCCGCTGCAGCAGCTGAGCGCGGAGAGGATTGCGGACGGCGTGCACCTGTTCGAGCCCCGTGCCGCCTGGCGCTTCCTGCCGCGCGAGGCGCGCAACGCCCAGCCCGACGACCCGGCCGCGGGCGAGAACCCCGACTACGGTGCCTCCATCAACTTCCACCTGGGGGAGGATCTGGCCGGACCCGTCACGGTGGATATCGAGACGATGGACGGCACGCCGGTCCGCACCCTGTCCGGCAACTTCGGTCCCGGAATGAACCGGGTGATGTGGGATCTGCGCTACACGGCCTCGGCAACCCCGCGACTCCGCACCCCGCCGCTCGAGCACTCGCACCGGGGCGTGGGCCAGGAGGGGTGGCGGCCTCCACCGGACGGCGGCCCGGTTCGCCCCCTGGCCATCCCCGGGCGCTACCGGGTGCGGCTCTCGGCGGGCACCGAGGAGCGCACCGCCGAACTCGAGATCCTGCAGGATCCGGCTTCCACGGCTTCCTCCGAGGACATGCGCGCGCAACTGGCCCTGCAACTGGAATTGCGCGAAATGAGCGATTCGACCGCCGAGCTCATCAACCGCATCGAGTGGACCCGCAGGGGCCTGGCCGACCTGGAGGAGCGGGTGCGCGGGAACCCGCTTTACGCCGAAATCGCGGAAGTGGGAGAGGAACTCGCGCTGGCCCTCATCGAGCTCGAAATGGAGCTCTTCGACCTGAGGCTGACCGGCGGCTCGGCCCGCCAGGACACCATCCGCTGGCCCCGGCGGCTATGGGCGAAGATCGCGAGCCTCGCGGGGTACTCCGCCGGCTCGGACGATCCGCCGACGGAGTCGATGAGCGAGGTCGGAGGGATCTACCGGGTGCAGCTTGAGGAGTACCTGAGACGCTGGGCGGAGCTGGCCGCGGACGACATCACCGACTTCAACCGCCTTCTGGCGGAACGGGGGCTGCCGCCGATCATCTCGTAGCTCAGCTGGATTAGCTCGATTAGCTAAACCGGAAGGCGCAGGAAGTTCTCGAGCAGGCGCGGGCCCGCGTCGGAGAAGTACGACTCCGGGTGGAACTGAACCCCCCAGACCGGCATCTGCCGATGGCGCATGGCCTGGATTTCGTCCTCTTCGCCGGGTAGATCGGTCCAGGCCACCGGCTCGAGCTCGTGCGGGAGGGCCCTCGGGTCCGTGACCAGCGAGTGATAGCGGGCCACGGTCATCGGTGAGGGAAGTCCCTGCAGGACCCCGAACCCCTTGTGGCGGATGGGAGCGGTCTTGCCGTGCATCACGCGCGCCGCCCGCACGGTCGCGCCCCCGAACGCCTCGCCGATGGCCTGGTGCCCCAGGCAGACGCCCAGGATCGGTGTCCGCGGACCGAGGGCCCGCACCAGCTCGATGCTGATGCCGGCTTCGCGGGGCGTGCACGGGCCGGGGGAAATGACGATGCGCTCGGGAGCCTGCCGCTCGATTTCCCGGACCGTGCGGGCGTCGTTGCGCACCACCTCGGTTTCGCCACCCAGCGCCTCCAGCATCTGCACCAGGTTCCAGGTGAACGAGTCGTAGTTGTCGAGAACCAGGATCATGGGGTGCCGAGGTTCGGTAGGATGAAGTCGGGTGGCGGGACGCATGCCCGCGATGCACAGTTCGTGTCCGGGCCCTTCCAGGTGCGGGGAATGTGCCGCGCCTGAGGGCGTTCGCCAAGCCCCGTCTTCCCGCCCCCGGATCATGTCGACTCCCGCCGGAGTGCCGCGCCGGTGTACACACGCTGCCTGCTGTGCCAGGCCCCCTTTCCCGAGAACGATACGCTGGAGCATCTGCCGCGCGGGCGACGCGTGGCGTTCGACGCGGATCGGGGTCGGCTCTGGATGATCTGCGGCGCCTGCAAGCGGTGGTCGCTGGTGCCGCTGCTCGACCGCTGGGAGGCGCTCGAGGAACTCGAGAAGCTCTCCGTCGACCAGGGGCGTCTGCTGTCCCGCACCGACAACATCGCGCTCCTCTCGGTCGGTCCGCTCGAGATCGTTCGCGTCGGCCGCTGCGAGCGCCGGGAGGAGGCCTGGTGGCGCTATGGGCGCGAGTTGCGCGCCCGCCGCAAGCGTTTCAAGCAGGTGTCGCTCGCGGGCACGGCCGTGGGCGCGGCTGCCATCGGTGGCTGGCTGACCGGGGGCATCGGCCTGCTGGGCGCCTGGGTCCTCTGGGAGCACGCACCGCAGTGGACGACCCGGGGCGCCCGGTGGCTGCGCTTCGGCTCGGCGGCGTGGCGTGGGCGGCGCCAATGCGGGCGCTGCGGATATGTCATGCGGGCGCTTTCCTACGACGAACGCTCCAGGTTGACGATTCGTCCCACGGAGGGCGACGCGCCTCTGGTCGTGTCCCGCGCCTGCCCGGTTTGCGGGACGGCCCCGGATGACGACGAGGGCCTTCGGCTTGCGGGCCCGGACGCGGAGCGTACCCTGCGCAGGATCCTCGCCTACCATCACTTCCAGGGAGCTTCCGAGAGACGGATCGCTTCAGCGACCCGCCTGATCGAGGAAGTCGGGGGCACCGGCGGTCTCTCCCGGGTGCTGGTCAAGAAGGGCGCGCGCTTCGGCAGTCTGCCGCGCACGGGCACCATCGCCCTGGAGATCGCGGCCAGCGAGGATGCCGAGCGGCGGCTGCTGGAACTCGAGCTGGCCGGCCTCGAGGCGCACTGGAAGCGGGAGGAGGAACTCGCCGCCATCATCGACGGCGAACTCACGCCGGTGCCTCTATTGGAAACGCTGCGGCGAAAGGTCGCCGGGTTGTGAGGAGCGCCGGCCCGCCAGGGCTGCAGCCTAGTAGTCGACCGGTCTCAGATACGATTCCCCGATGGCCGTGGACGACAGCACCGCCACCGTCGGCAGCTCGCGCTTCCAGTGGGTTGCGTTCAACCGCGTCCAGACGATGTCGACCTGCGATTCGTCGAACCCTCGCCCTACCAGGTCGGAGGGCGAGTAGCCCCGCAGGAACCAGTGCAGGATGGGGTCGGCATCGTGGTAGGAGATGCCCAGCTCGTCGTGATCGTGGATGCCCTGCACCAGATCGGCGCTGGCCGGTTTCTCGACGATCTCGGAGGGGACGCCGAGATGGCGCGCGAGCGCCCACACCTGGATCTTGAACAGATCCCCGAGCGGGTTGACCGGGGGCGAGTCGTCGGCGTGCCAGGTGTAGTAGCCGAGCAGCCGTTCGCTCTTGTTGCCGGTTCCGAGCGGGAGTGCCCTCAGGAGCGCCGACTGGTCGAAGATGGTGAGGGCGCGGAAGCGGGCGGCGAGATTGCCGCGGCGCAGCGGGGTGATGTCCGGCTCGTGGCGCGCGACATACTCGTCGACGGAGGCCGTGATGTCCATGGTGCGGCCGACCGCGCCGGTCGCGTCCAGCACCATGGCCGCGTGCTCCAGGCTTTCCGGTGACGAGGTCGCGTACGGCAGCCGCAGTCCGGTGACGTTTTCGGGGCCGAGCGCGCGTGCCGCCAGAAAGAGCGACACCGCGGAGTCGACTCCTCCCGATACCCCGATCACGACCTTTTCGAAGCCGCGCCGGCGCACGATCTCCTCCCGGATGAACTCCACCAGGGCGCGTTCGGTGAGCTCGAGGTTTAGGTCGAGCATCGAGGCGTCGCCTGGAATCGGACCATGGGTTGCCGCTCGGGGACGGCGCGCCGGGGCCCCGTCGCCGCCGCCCGGCCGGGACACCCTCCCCTCCGAAGCCGCGGCCGCCGGTTCCCTTCCCCGCCTGCGGCCGGCGCGCGCCAGTTCGTCGCGCAGATTCGGCAGCTGCTGCTCGAGATCGGAGAGCAGCGGCGACTCGAAGCGGTGCCGGTCGATCGAGGTGCGATCCAGGACGGCGGTCATCACGCCTTCCTCGAACAGCGGAGCGCGCGCCAGGTTCGTGCCGTCGGGCGCGATCGCCACCGAGCCGCCCGCGAACAGCTTGCCGCCCTCCGACCCCACCAGCTGGCTGACGAGGACGAAGACGCCGTGTTCCATCGCCGGTCCCTCGAGGATCGGGTCCCAGCGCCTGATGCTGGCCGGACGATCGCTTCCCGCAAGGAACCCGCGCGCCGGCGAGGCGCTGGACACCAGGACGACCTCGGCTCCGTCCAGGGCCAGCACGGCTGTGGTCAGCGAGTGCCAGACATCTTCGCAGATGAGCATTCCCATGCGGCCCAGCGGCGTGTCGAAGGCACGCAGCTCCCGCCCCGGCTCCACGAAGCGGGCCTCGTCGAAGAGCCCGTAGGTGGGCAGAAACATCTTGCGGTGGACGTGCAGCGGCTGGTAGCGGCCGCCGCCCGCGGAAAAATAGGCGACGCTGTTGTAGATCTGGCGTCGATGCCGCTCGTAGAAGCCGACGACGAGGTCCGGCCCGCCCTCGGGTGCGCGGCCCAGCATGTCCGCCACCTCTTCGGCGCTGAAGGCGAGCTCCGCCACCGCCCCCTGCAGGAAATACCCGGTAAGGCAGGTTTCCGGGAATACGAGGAGGTCGTGGTCGCTGCCGGCGTCGGCGACCAGCGAGCTGACCTTGTCGAGATTCGCGCGCACATCTCCCTTGCGCGGCTTCATCTGGGCCAGTCCCGCGACGAGGGGGGACGAATGTCTCGGGCTCATGAGCGGCACGTCGTAATGGGAGTGGGTTCCGGTTCGCAGTGCGGCAAGCGGGACATCTCCCGACAAGGTATGATAACCGCGCGGTCCGCCAAACGCCGCGATGGTTGCCGGGTGATCCATCCGATTGCACGATAACTGATCGCACGACGCAGATGCGGGTCGAACCGGCTCCGGGAACGAGTCCACAGCCTCCGGGGTCTACCCTGCAGCCATCGACCTTTCCCGACACGAATCGCCATGACCTGCACGAGATCGATACTTGCGGCGTTCCTGCTCGCTCTGCCGGTCTGGGCCGCCGACCTCGCCGGACAGGAAACCGGATCGACAGGCCAGCCCGACGCGGAAGCCCCGGCGACGGTGAATGGCCAGCAGTTCCTCCGCACCTTCGAGGTCATCAAGCGCTTCAGCTGGGATGCGCCTGCCGACTCGACCCTGTGGCGGGCGGCCCTGGGCGGGTTGCTGAAAACGGCGAACTGGTTCACGCTGGGCGCGGATTCAACCGACTCGGCACCGGACCGGGAAGACGTTCGCGCGGTGATTTCCGCTGTGGACGAGCAACTCCTGCGGATTGCCGCCGTTGATGACCAGCGGTTTCTGAGCGCCTTCGACAGCATCAAACGGTCTGGTTCCGACGCTCCCGGTGATTCCGTGCTCTGGCGGGGAGCGATCGGAGGGCTGATCGAGGCGCTGAACGACCCCTACGCCGAGGTGCTCAGCCCCCGGCGCGTCGAGGTGTTCAGAGAGAGCACCACCGGCAACTACGCGGGCATCGGCGTGGCGATCCAGCAGTTGAATGATCGCGTCACGGTCACCGCGGTCTTCCGCGGATTCCCGGCCGAGCGAGTGGGAATCCAGGTGGGCGATGTGATCGTGGGCGTGGACGGCGAGAACGCCGAGGACTGGACTACCGATATAGCCCGTGATCGCATTCGCGGCACCCCCGGCACCATGGTCACCGTGTCGGTCGAACGCGACGGCTTCTCCGCGCCCATCCCCCACGACATCGAACGCGACAACATTCACGTCTCGTCGGTGCACGCCGGCTACGTGGACGAGGATGTCGGCTACATCCAGCTGGACCGGGTGGCCCGCGGCTCCACCGCCGAGATGGATTCCGCCTTCGCCCTGGTCGCGGACGCCAGAGGCGTCATCCTGGATCTGCGCCGCAATCCGGGGGGATACCTGGACGAGTCGCTCACGCTGACCGACCTCTTCCTCGACCGGGGCAAGCGCATCGTCAGCACGCGCGGCCGAAACCCGCGCCGCGGGCCCGGCGAGCACGAGGACGCGGTGTACACCCGCGATCGAGCCAGTGTCGGGGACAAGCCGCTGGTGGTGCTGGTCGACGGCTTCACGGCTTCGGCCGGGGAAATCCTCTCCGGCGCCCTGCAGGACCACGACCGCGCGCTGGTGATCGGTGCGCGCACCTTCGGAAAGGGGGTGGTTCAATCCGTCGTGCCGCTTCCCGAAGGCTGGCAGCTACAGTTGACGACGGGAGAATGGTACACGCCGCTGGGCCGGTCGCTGCACCGCCAGCGGGACGCACACGGGCTGCCGCTCCCCGAGGATTCCACCGCGTTTCCCGTCTTCGCCACCGAAGCCGGGCGCGAACTCAGGGGTGGCGGCGGGGTCTTCCCGGATCTGGAGATCGAAGACGACACGCTGCTGGTCGTCGAGCGCCAGCTCCTGGAGGAAGCCAGGGATGCCGAATTCCCCTTCGGGCTGAGGCTGGCCGAAATTGGCTTCGAGCGCTCGCAGGCCGTCGCCAATGACGGCGCCGAAGCAGTGATCACCGAGGAGATCCTCGAATCGCTGATCGTCGAGATGCGCGATGCGGGGGTGCCCGAGACGACCCTCGGGGATCCGGCGACCCGGGACTATCTGCTCTGGCGGCTCGAGATCGCCCTGTCTCAGCGCATGGACGACGAGCGCCTGCTGCGCTTCCGCATCCAGCGCGATCCCGTCCTGGCCGAAGCGGTCCGGCTCGTGCGCGAGGCGGACACCCAGGCGGACCTCTTCAGACTGGCGGGCAGCGGCAGCTAGCTGTCAGCCATCATCCCCTGGGGTGGTGGGTCCGGTGCATCTCGTGCACGTATTCACGGTCGACGTGCGTGTAGATTTCCGTTGTGGCGATGTCGACGTGGCCGAGCAGTTCCTGGACCGCGGCCAGATCGGCGCCTCCCTCCAGCAGATGGGTCGCGCAACTGTGACGGAGGGTGTGCGGGGAGACGGGTCTCTCGATCCCGGCCCTGTCCCGTGCCTTGCGCACGATGGTCCACACGGCCATGCGGGTGAGCGGGCGGCCTCTGGCGCTGAGGAAGACCATTCCCTCGGCCCTGCCCCGCTCCAGCTCCGGCCGCACATCCCGCAGATAACGCAGCAGCGCGCGCCGGGCGGCGCGGCCGAAGGGCACCATGCGCTCCTTCGCGCCCTTGCCGTACACCAGGCATGTGCGGTCCTCGAGGTCGAGGCTCTGCAGGGGCAATCCCACCAGTTCGGAGACGCGCATGCCCGTGGCGTACAGGAGCTCCAGGACGGCGCGGTCGCGCCAGCACAGCGGATGGGAAGGGTCGGGCGCCTCCAGCAGACGCTCCGTTTCCCGCGTGCCCAGGACTTCGGGGAGGGTTCGCCAGACGCGCGGCGACTCGATCTGCTCGGTGGGATCCGTCTCGATGACCTCTTCCTCGAGGAGAAAGGCGAAGTAGGCCCGCATCGACGACAGGGCACGCCGGATCGAGGTCGGCGCCAGCCCCCTGTCCTTGAGGGAGTACACATGGTCCCGGAGCTCGAGGCGGGTGACGTCCTGCGGCCGGACGATGCCCCGGTCCGAGAGATACCGGATCAGCCGCGCCACGTCGCGCCCGTACGCTTCCATCGTGGTTGCCGAGAGGCCTCGCTCGAAGGCCAGGTAGTCCGCGAAGAGCTCCTCCCGGAAGGCCCTCGCGACCCGGTCTCCCCGCTCCCCGGTCATTTCCCGGAGCTTGAGGCCGACCCGCGGGTCCGCAGCCAGGCCGCCAGGATCACCGCTGCGATCACGGTCGCGATGACCAGCAGAAGGCGGTTGGCCGCCGCGAACCACTCGGCGATGGTGTCGAGGTTTTCACCGGCGACCGACCCCAGCCAGACCAGCCCGCCGTACCAGATGGCGGAGGCCACCGTTACGGGCGGCGCGACGGAGGCGAAGGGCAGCCGGGCGACCCCCGCGAAGGCGGGCACCACCGCGCGCAGGCCGGGAAGAAAACGGGCAAGGAAGATGGCCGGTGTTCCCCGCCGCCGGTAGAAGCGGCGCAGGCGCGCGAGCTGCCCCGGTTGAAGCAGGAGCCGGCCGAACCGGGTGTCGAAGAAGGGCGGGCCGAAGCGGTGTCCCGCCCAGTACACCAGCAGGGCACCCGAGGTGTTGGCCATCCAGGTGACCAGAAAGACCAGCACCACATCCGCCGGCCCGCGCGCGGCGAGGAAGCCCCCCAGCAGAATGAAGGTGTCGGCGGGAATCGGCGGCACGATGTTCTCGAGGGCCGCCCCCGCCCCGAGCACCAGATAGGTCAGCCCGGCGGGGAGCGACGCGAGGAAGTCGAGCGTCGCGTCCATGTCTCCTCCTCGCCGATGAGCGCCACCGCGTGAACGGCGATCCCTTCGCCCGCGCCGATCCAGCCCATTCCCTCGTTCGTCTTCCCCTTGATCGACACCGCGCCCGGTCCGATCCCGAGCACTTCGGCGATGCGCGCGCGCATCCTCGCCGCGTGCGGTCCGATGCGGGGTGCTTCGCAGATCACGGTCACATCCACGTTGAACGCCCGCAGCCGCCGTCTTCGGAGGAGAGCGACCACCCGCCCGAGCAGATCCATGGAGTCGGCGTCGCGCCACTGCGGATCGCCCGGCGGAAAGTGGCTTCCGATGTCGCCTTCCGCAGCGGCCCCGAGCAAGGCGTCCGTGACGGCGTGGGCGACGGCGTCCCCGTCGGAGTGGCCGGTCAGCCCCGGCGCCCCGGGGATCTCGACGCCGCCCAGCATCAGCTTCCGGCCCGGATCGAAGCGGTGCGAGTCGTATCCCGTGCCCACTCTCATGGCGGACTCCGGGAGGCGCGGGACGGCTCGCTCAGGCGTGCCAGCGCCGGAAGGCCAGACATACGTTGTGCCCTCCGAAACCAAACGAGTTGGAGAGGGCCGCCTCGACAGGTCTCTCGACCATGCCGTCGGTGGCGTAGTCGAGGTCGCACTCGGGGTCGGGGTGCTCGTAGTTGGTCGTGGGAGGGATCCTGCCCTCCATCAGCACCATCACCGAGATGACCGATTCGATCGCGCCCGCCGCGCCCAGCGTGTGCCCGGTCATGGACTTGGTGCTGCCCACGATCGCCGCCCGGGCCGCTTCTTCTCCCAGCACCGCCTTGATGGCGGCGGTTTCGACCTCGTCGTTGTAGGGGGTCGACGTGCCGTGGGCGTTGATGTAGCCGACTTCCTCCGGCGCGACTCCCCCGTCCTCCAGGGCCAGGCGCATCGCCTGCTGGGCGCCCGCGCCTCCGGGGACCGGCGCCGTGATGTGGTACGCGTCCGCGGTGGCCCCGCAGCCCGCCACCTCCCCCAGGATGCGCGCTCCCCGCGCTTCGGCGGTGTCGAGCGCCTCGAGCACCAGGCAGCCCGCGCCCTCGCCGATGACGAAGCCGTCACGGGTGGCGTCGAAGGGGCGGCTCGCGGTCTCCGGGCTGTCGTTGCGCCGGGACATCGCCTTCATGGAGGCGAATCCGGCGATGGAGATGGGCACGATGGCGGCCTCGGCGCCCCCCGCCACCATTACGTCGGCGTCCCCTCTCTGGATGACGCGAAGGGCATCGCCGATGGCATGTGCTCCGGAGGAACACGCCGATACGGTGGAGTGGTTCGGCCCCTGGGCCCCATAACGGATGGAAACCAGCCCCGATCCGATGTTGGGAATGAACATCGGGACGAAGAACGGGCTGATGCGCCGCGGCCCGGACTTCACCAGCTTGCGCACCTGGGTCTCATAGGTGTCGACACCGCCGATCCCGCTGCCGATGATCACGCCGAAGCGTTCCGGGCGGACACCGGGAGGACAGCCCTCCAGACCGGCGGATGCCATGGCTTCGTCCGCGGCCACCATGGCGAACTGCGCGAAGCGGTCGTAGCGGCGCATCTCCCGCTTGTTCAGGTGCCCGGAGGGATCGAAGTCCCTGACCTCGCATGCGATGCGGGTGGCGAAGCGGTCGTCGGCATCGAAGTGGGTGATCGGGCCACCGCCATTCGTGCCGGCCAGCAAGGCCGCCCAGGAAGACGGGGCGTCGTGGCCGAGGGGAGTGATCATCCCCATGCCCGTAATGACAACCCGCCGGCCTGCCCGGGCGGTACCGTTCTCCGAAGGGCCGCTCATGTGTCCTCGCGCCGTCGGGCGCCTCTACCGCGCAGAGAGGTCAGGATGCGGCGGCCTTGCGGATGTAGCCGATCGCGTCTCCCACGGTGCGCATCTGCTCGGCATCGGAGTCGGGAATGTCGATTCCGAACTCTTCCTCAAAGGCCATCACCAGTTCCACGGTGTCGAGCGAATCGGCTCCGAGATCCTCCATGAACGAAGCCTCGCTCGTGACCTGATCCTCTTCGACACCGAGTTCAGTGACGATGATCTCCTTCACCCGGCCCTTGATGCTGTCCGCCATCTCCTTGCTCCTCCCTGATGTTTGCGGTCTCCCGCCATTAATGAGTGAACTGTCGGGCTACATCGCCATGCCGCCGTCCACGGCCAGGACCTGACCGGTAATGTACCGGGCTTCCGGTCCAGCGAGAAACCGCGCGACGTCGGCAACGTCGGAGGGCTTCCCCAGCCGGCCCATCGGGATGCGCGTTCCCAGCTCCCGCGTGGTGCGCTCGTCGAGGTCGGCGGTCATGTCCGTTGCGATGTAGCCGGGAGCGATCGCGTTGCAGCGCACACCCCGCTTGGCGAGCTCCCGGGCGACGCTCTTTGTGAGCCCCACGAGCCCCGCCTTGGAAGCCCCGTAGTTGGTCTGACCGGCGTTGCCCATCAGGCCGATTACGGAGCTGATGTTGACGATGGAGCCGGATCGGCGCTTCATCATTCCCC
This sequence comes from Longimicrobiales bacterium, assembly GCA_965202805.1. Classification (GTDB taxonomy): domain Bacteria; phylum Gemmatimonadota; class Gemmatimonadetes; order Longimicrobiales; family Gaopeijiaceae; genus BD2-11. The sequence goes on along the minus strand of OZ241869.1, from coordinate 876,874 downwards.
TGCATGCGGCACGGGTCATGTTGAAGGCGCCGGTGAGGTTGACCCTGATCACCGAATCCCAGTCCTCGTCCTTCATGCGCAGGAGAAGACTGTCCCGGGTGATGCCGGCGTTGTTGACCAGAATCGTGACGACCCCCTGAGCCTTCGTCACCGCCGCGACCGTGGCGCTGCACTGCCGCGGATCTCCGACATCACAGCGGTAGCCGGCGTGACCGGAGCCCTCGAGCTGAGCCGCGGCGGAGGCCGCCCCTTCGTCGTCGATGTCCACGATGGCCACCCGGGCCCCGTCCGACGCGAGGACCCGTGCAATCGCGAGCCCGATGCCCCGCGATCCGCCGGTGACCAGGGCGGTCTGCCCGGCCAGCGCGCCGCTCATGATCCGCTCCCGGTCGCGACCGGATCGGGAAACAGTTTCCGCACGCCCTTCGCGGTGCCTACGGAAACGGCGCTGATGCCCCGGACGCTGCGCCGGCTCAATCCGGACAGCACGGAACCGGGACCGATTTCGACGAACCGCTCCACACCGCTTTCGACCATGGACCTGACCGATTGGGACCACAGGACCGGAGAAGTGAGCTGCCGGACCAGCAGGCGACGCGCGAGGCCGGGATCCCGGACGGCCCCGGCGGTCACGTTCGAAAAGACCGGAAACTCGGACGGTCCGAAAGATAGGCTGCGGAAACACTTCCGCAAACCCTCCTCGGCCCCGCTCATCAGAGGCGAATGAAAGGCGCCGGACACCGCCAGCCGCATGGCCCTCCGGGCACCGGCTTCCCTGGCGCGCACCAGGACGTCGTCGATCGCCCCCGCATCCCCGCTGACCACGATCTGCCCCGGGGCGTTGAAGTTGGCCGGGACGCAGACCCGTCCCGGTCGGGATACGGCATTGCACACGCCACGTATGGCGGGCTCTCCCAGGCCCAGGATGGCGGCCATGGCCCCGGGGCGGGCGCGCCCCGCCTCCCGCATCAGCTCGCCCCTGCGCCGGACGGCGCGCACGGCGTCCTCGAATCCGAGCGTACCGGCGGCTGCGTGCGCCGAGAATTCCCCCAGCGAATGGCCCGCGGCGCAGTCGACGGGTCCCAGCCGCGGCCTGAGGACCGCGAGCGCGGCGAGAGAGTGGACCAGGATCGCGGGCTGTGCGTTGTGCGTCTGCAGCAGCTGGTCCCCGGGTCCTTCCCAGGCGAGGCGCGAAAGCGAAAACCCGAGAATGTCGTCCGCGCGCTCGAAGACCCGGGCAGCCTCCGGATATGCGGCCGCCAGCTCGCGTCCCATCCCCGGGAACTGCGACCCCTGTCCGGGGAAGAGGAGCGCCAGTGACACCGGATGACGATCGGCGTTGGAAGCCGCTACACGCGAAGAGCCGTGGCGCCCCATGTCAGACCTGCTCCGAAGGCGACGAGCAGGACATTGGACCCGGGCCCGATGCGCCCCCGCTCCAGCGCCTCGTCGAGCGCGACCGGAACGGTCGCCGAACTGATGTTGCCATAGCGGTGAACGTTGACGTACACCTTCTCCATGGGAACGCGCGCGTAGCGGGCGGTCGCCTCGATGATGCGGATGTTGGCCTGGTGGGGGATGAGGAGGTCGACGTCGTCCGCCGTCCAGCCGGCTTGCTGGATCGCCAGGCGGGCCGATTTCGACATCGCGCGCACGGCGTTCTTGAAGACCTCCCGGCCTTCCATGAGCAGCAGGTGGGAGCGATCCGCGAGAACGGATTCGTCGAAGGGCCGGCGCGCGCCTCCGCCGGGCCTCTGGAGCAGGTCTGCAAACTTGCCGTTGGATCGGATGTCGTTCGCGAGAATCCCGCGGTCGCCGTTCGCGCGGCGGATCACGCTGGCGCCCGCTCCGTCCCCGAACAGCACCGCGGTGGAGCGGTCCTCCCAGTCCATGATCGACGTCATCTTCTCGGTGGACACCACCAGCACTACCTCGCCCATGCCGCTGGCGATGTATCCCTCCGCCAGCGCCAGGATGTAGAGGTATCCGGTGCAGGCCGCGGAGATGTCCATGGCGGCCGCCTTGTTGGCCCCCAGCCGGGCCTGAATGTCACAGGCGGTGGAAGGCAGCAACCGGTCCGGGGTCGCGGTTGAGACCAGCAGCAGGTCGACGTCGCCCGCGCTCACGCCTGCCCGCTCGAGTGCCTGCTCCGCCGCGGCCACGCCCATGTCGCACACGGAGGTGCAGGGGCTCGCGACGCGGCGCTCGTGGATGCCGGTGCGCTCCACGATCCACTGGTCCGTGGTGTCCACCATGCGCGTCCAGTCCTCGTTGGTGAGGACACGATCGGGGAGAAACCGTCCCGTGCTGGCGATTTCGGTAATGGGCCGGGATGAGGTCATGGGATGCGGGCCGCGGTTTCAGCCAGGTAGCGGGCGATATGGCCGATCATGGATGTCCTTACGGCTCGGGCCGCCACCCCGATGGCCTTGCCGATGGCCTTTGGGGGCGATCTGCCGTGGCAGATGACGGACACCCCGTTTACGCCAAGGAGCGGCGCCCCTCCGTATTCGGCGTAGTCGAGGATCTCGATGGTGGACCGGTCCAGCGGTATGCGGATGCGCTCCTGCTCGCGGTCCATCACCCGGATCACGAACCCCGCCACGGACTCGTAGAACTTGAGAAGCACGTTGCCGGCGAATCCGTCGGTCACGAGGACGTCGCAACGGCCATGGATGATATCGCGGCCTTCGACGTTGCCAATGAAGTTGAGGCCGCTCTGGCTGAGCAGCCGGTGTGCTTCCACCGTACGCTCGTCCCCCTTCTCCGGTTCGGAACCGATGTTCAGCAGGCCGATGCGGGGCTCCTGTCGGCCCATCAGATCCTGTGCATAGACGTGGCCGAGAAACGCGAACTGCAGGAGGTGTCGGGGACGGCAGTCGACGTTCGCCCCGGCGTCCAGCATGAGCATGTGCGCCCGGCTGGTCGTGGGCATGAGGGTTCCGACGGCGGGCCGGTCCACTCCCGGCAGCCGCTTGAGCAGGAACACCGACGCCGCCATCACCGCGCCCGTGGGTCCGGCGCTGACGAAGGCGTCCACCTGGCCCCTGCGATGGAGCCCGATCCCGGTCACGAGGGACGAGCCGGGCTTGCGGCGCACGACGGCTGCGGGGGATTCGTTGGGAGACACCCGCTCCGGTGCGTGGACGATCTCCAGCCGCTCGCCCGCGGAAGCGCCCTGCCGAGCCAGTTCCGCCGCGATCCGCGCACGATCTCCCACCAGAACGACGGTGACGTCCCCGGTTCCGTGTTGCAGTGCGTGCAGTGCTCCCGCGACTTCGGTCGCGGGGGCGCCGTCGCTGCCCATGGAGTCGAGCGCGATTCTCATGGTGGACCGGTCGCCGCCGGCGTGGTCAGTCCAGCTCGACGTCGATGACCAGACGATCCCGGTAGTAACCGCAGGTGGGACACACGCGGTGCGGGATCTGCGGATCGTCGCAGCGCGGGCAGCTCCATACCGCGACGGGTTCGGCTCGAATGTGCGTGCGGCGCTTGCGCTGCCGCTGCTTGGATGTACGACGCTTCGGTACGGCCATGGCTTTTTCGTTCTAGTGATTCATGAGGGCCCGCAGCTTCTCCCATCGGGCATCGACATCCGGTGCGGTGCACTCGCACCGGGCCGTGTTTCGGTTTGAACCGCACGCCGGACACAGCCCCCGGCAGTCGGGGCGGCATTCCGCGTACATCGGCGCCGCGAGGGCGAACTCCTCCCGCAGCGGGCCGCCGATGTCCAGTTTGGCCAGATGCGCCGGGAAGGTGTGCACCTCCCCGTCGTCCTCGCAATCGGATTCATCGTCGGGAACGAAGATAAGCCTGATCGGCAGCGCGAAGGCCTGCGCGATGGGCTTCAGGCAGCGCCGGCATACCTGCGCCAGGGTGGTCGACATCCTTCCCTGGACCATGACCTGGCCCGCGGCCATGGACTTCGCCGTCAGGGTCACGCGGACGGGCTCGGACAGTTCCGGACCCGGTCTCCCAAGGGCGAAATCGGCGGCCGGGCAAGCCGCTCGCAACTGGAGCGTACCCGCGCGGTCGAGCGCGTTCAAGTTCAAGTGCAGCATAGCGTAAAAAGCTAGCGTTGCACACGGCGCCCCGTCAACGCGATACGATTCCCCGCAGCCTGTGGACGACCTCCCCCCGGCTTTCGAGCGGATTCATCCACGGACTGCCAGGCGCTCGTGCCGCGAAAAGAAGAAGTCGATCTCGAGCGCGGCGTTGGCATCCGAGTCGGACCCGTGGACGGCATTGCGCTCCTTCGACTCCGCGTAGAGCGCGCGCACGGTGCCGGGAGCTGCCTCGGCCGGATCGGTGGCCCCGATGGCTTCGCGAAACCGGGGCACGGCGTTCTCGGCCTCGAGCACCAGGGGCACGATGGGGCCGGAGGTCATGAAGGCGACCAGGGAATCGAAGAAGGGCCGCTCCCGATGCACCGAGTAGAAGGCGGCCGCCTGTGTCCGCGAGAGCTGCGTCATGCGGAGGCAGCGAATGCGGAAGCCCGCCCCTTCCAGATGGGCGAGGATGGCTCCCGTGTTTCCCGAAGCGACGGCGTCAGGCTTGATGATGGCGAGTGTCAGGCTCATCGCAGGGCTTCCCGGGTGAGATGCACGATGTCGACCGGCCGTTGCGCGACCCCGATCCCGTTCTCGCGAAAGGCCCTGATCTTCTCCTCCGCGGTCCCGGAGGAACCGCTGATGATGGCGCCCGCATGTCCCATGCGGCGGCCCGGGGGCGCGGTCTGGCCCGCGATGAAGCCCACGATCGGCAAATCGAGACAGCGCCCGGCGAATTCGGCCGCTTCCTGTTCGTCCGTGCCCCCGATCTCGCCGATCATCACGACCGCCCGCGTCTCTCCGTCTTCGGCGAAGGCCTTCAGGCAGTCGATGAAGGTGGTGCCGATGATGGGGTCGCCCCCGATGCCCACGCAGGTGGTCTGGCCGATGCCCGCGCCGGTGAGCTGCCCGACCGCCTCGTACGTGAGCGTGCCCGAGCGCGACACCACGCCCACCGGACCCGATGTCACGATGTCTCCGGAGATGATCCCCACCGTAGCCTTGCCGGGCGAAATCACTCCCGGGCAATTGGGTCCCAGCAACCGCACGCCGCGGTCGGCGACGAAGGCATGGGCGTGCGCCATATCGAGCACCGGGACGCCCTCGGTAATGCAGACGATGAACTCGACGCCCGATTCCGCGGCCTCCATGATCGCGCTGGCAGCGAAGGGCGGCGGCACGTAGATGGCGGAGGTGTTTGCTCCCGATTCCGCAACCGCCTCGTTCATCGTGTCGAAGACGGGCACGCGCGCGCCTCCCGGACCCTGGACCACGCGACCTCCCTTCCCCGGCGTGACTCCCGCGACCACGCGCGTGCCGTATTCGATCATTCGGGCGGTGTGGAAGGATCCGTCGCGGCCGGTGATGCCCTGTGCCACCACTCGCGTGGATTGGTCAACGAAGATCGACATGGAGCGGGACCGTGGGTTGTGGGAAGGAAGCCTGCGAAGGCTGTTGCCGGAGGAGGAGCGTCACGCGGCTGCCCTCTTCACCGCCGCGCGCACCACGTCGTCCATCGAGGTGAAGGTGGAGAAGCCTTCGGCCGCGAGGATTTCCCGGGCTTCGGCCTCGTTGGTGCCCGTCAGGCGGATCAGGATGGGTGCGCGAATGTCGGCGCGTTTCGTGGCCTCGACGATCCCGCGCGCCACGTCGTCGCAGCGCGTGATGCCGCCGAAGATGTTGAACAGGATGACCTGCACGCCGGGATCGGCCGTGATGATCTCGAGCGCGGCCACGACCTTGTCCGGGCTGGACGATCCGCCGATGTCGAGGAAGTTGGCCGGCTCGCCGCCGTAGTACTTGACCAGATCCATGGTCGCCATCGCCAGGCCGGCTCCGTTGACGCAGCATCCCACGTTGCCGTCGAGCTTCACGAAGCTGAGGCCGGCCGCGCGGGCTTGCGTCTCCGCCGGGGGCTCCGCGTCCAGGTCGCGCAGGGACTCGAGTTCCGGCCGGCGGAAGAGCTCGTTGCCGTCGATCGTGACCTTGGCGTCGATGGCCTTCACTTCCCCCGCCTCCGTGGCGATGAGGGGATTCACCTCGCACAGGGATGCCCCGTTCTTCACGAACACCTGGTAGAGCTGCGAGAGCACGGTCGCACACTGGCGCACCAGGGGCGGCTCGTCGAAGAGCGCTCTCCCCAGCCGGTACGCCTGATGGGGCAGGAGGCCGAAGCGCGGGTCGACGCGCAGCCTGGTGATGGCGGAGGGGTTGTTGGCCGCGACCTCCTCGATGTCCACGCCCCCTTCCCGCGACACCATGAAGAGCGGCGCCTGCACGGCCCGGTCGACCAGGATGCCGACGTAGCGCTCGCTCGCGATCTTCTCCAGAGGCACCAGCAGGACCTTGTGCACGGTGTGTCCCCGGATCGTCATCCCCAGAATGGCGCGGGCGTGCGCCTCGGCCTCCTCGGGAGTAGCGGCCAGCTTGACGCCTCCCGCCTTGCCTCTGCCCCCCGAGTGCACCTGGGCCTTGACCACGGCCGCACCGCCCAGGGCGACGGCGATTGCCGCGGCTTCCCCGGGCGTGGTCGCGACCCGGCCCGGAGGCACCGGCATGCCCGCGCCGTGGAAGAGCTCCCTTGCCTGGAACTCGTGCAGGTTCACTCGGTTTTCTCCGCGGGGAAGGAGGATGCCATCGCGACGATCCCGTCGGCGAGGATGCTTTCGGAAGGACGCAGGAAGGGGCGACCGGCCAAGTTACCCGGACCTCGGCTCCTGATCAAGAAGCCGGCACGACTCATGAACCGGCCTGGTCTTCGAAGCGCTCCAGGAGGTCGCGCAACTCGCCGAGGCGCGCGCCGAAACCGGCGAAATCTCCTGCCCGGAGCGCCTCCTCCGCGCGGTCGAGCAGGTCGAGGGCGTCGGCAGGCCAGGTCGACGTGTCGGCCGCCAGCTCCCGCAACTCGCCCGGGTCCGGAGCGCTGCTTGTCTCCTCTGCGAGTGGAGTCACGGCGGCAAGCGCGGCGAGGGTGGCGTCCAGGGTCGGTTGCATCGCCACCCGGCGGCCGTCGCTGACCACGAACTGGCGCAGTTCGGGAATCGCGTCCGATTCGGCGGCCAGAAAGATCGGTTCCATGTACATCAGCGTGCCGTCCACGGGCACGATGTGCAGATGGCCCGTCCAGACATCGCTTCCCCCCTGGCGCCAGAGCGAGAGCTGCTGGGAGATGGAGGGATCCTGCTCCACGAGCGCTTCCACCAGGCGGGGACCCGGCACCTGCTCCTCGACCGGGACGTCGTACAGGATGAGCTCGCCGTAATGGTCTCCGTCGCTGCGCGCGACCAGCAGCGCGGTCAGATTCTGGCGGCCGGCGGGGACGAAGGCGGTGCTCAACAGGTACTCCGGCTCCTGTTCGCCCGGAAGCCGGTAGATGCCGTACTCGGGCCGGTAGGGGACGGGATTGGTGCCCTGGGCGAGCTCCGTGGCGGGCGCCCACACATCTTCCTGGCCGTGGAAGGAAGGGGCTGTCTCCAGATGATACTGGAACAGCACCCGGCCCTGCAGGCTGAGCAGTTCGCGCGGATAGCGAATGTGCTCGCGGAGCCCGGGAGGCATCTCCTCCATGGGCTGGAAGAGGCCGGGAAGAGTGCGCCGATAGCCTTCGAGCAGCGGGTCGTTCTCGTCCGCCACGTAGAAGGAAGTGCGGCCCGTCACCCCGTCCACGGTGACCTTGACGCTGTTGCGCACATAACTCACCGGAGCTCGCGGTTCGAGCTCGTAGGCGCTCGCGAGCGGGAAGTGGCGGGTTGCGGTGAACGCGTCCAGCATCCACACGACGCGGCCTTCGTGCACGACCGGATAGGGTGCCTGGGGAAAGCGCAGGAAGGGGGCGATGTCGCGCGCCCGCGCCGTCACCTGGCGGCGAAATACGAAACGGCTCCGGGGCGAGACCTCGGAGGCGAACAGCAGGTCCGCATCGCGGAAGCGGAGCGCCAGGAACACCTTCCGCAGCCAGGAATCGAGCAGGATGCCTTCCGGGTAGTCCACGCCGGCCTGACCGGGTCTGCCTTCGGGGTCGAGAAATGCCTCGGCGGTCGGGTTGATGATGGCGTAGGCCTGCGGGCGGATGCCGAAGAACACCGAGGGGCGCACCAGGCGCAGTCTCTCGGGCGCAGCCACGCCTTCCGCGAATTCGGGAGGGATGGCCGACAGGATCGGCGACGGCCGCCCTTCGGGGGTGTGTTCCCCGGCCGCGCTGGCCACAGCGCCCATTCCGGCGATGTAGCGCTCGCGAATGTGGAGGTTCTGCCAGTTGCGGTCCTCAATGCCGCCGGGCTCGATCTCGCGCACGGCAAGCGCAACCGGCACTAGGCCGCCGGGGCCCTGGTAGCGGTCGATGGTGACGTCGCTGAACTCGTAGTAGCGGAAGCGGGCCTCCAGCTGCCGGTAGGTGCTCAGGAGCGCGCCCGGAGTCCACACCGGGAGCCCGGCGAACTGGGCGGCGACGGCCATCGCACGTGGTTCTTCGGTCGTCCCGCGGTAGTCGAATCGTTCACGTCGCAGCTGGTCGAGCCCGAACCCCATGCGCGTGAATTCCAGGTTGTGCTCGATATGGGGGGTCTCGCTCTCGAGCTCGTTGGGTTCGACGCGAAAGCGCTGCACGGTCGCCGGGTAGAGCTGGGCGAGCACGACCGTGCCCACGACGATGGCGCCCAGCCCGGCCGCGGTGGGGACGACCCTGCGTCGCGCCCCGCCCCACGCCACCAGCACCGCGGAGCCCAGCGCGACCACCGCGAGCGCCGTCAGGGAGGGCAGCCGGGCGACCGCGTCGGTGAACCCGAACAGCCCCTGTACGCCGGAGTTGCCGTCGAGCAGCAGGATGTAGCGCGCGATCTGGAAGCGGACGGCCAGCAGGACCAGGAACGTCGTGACCAGGAGGGTGAGGTGCCGGCGAGCCAGGTCTTCCAGCCGGACCCCCTTGCGCGTAAGACGGAGCGCGCCGGTGGCGGCGTAAACGGCGATCGACAGACTGAAGAGGAAGAAGATCAGCAGGAGCGCGAACGCGACGATCCCGCTCATCACCGGCAGGGCGAAGATGTAGAAGGACAGGTCGTGTCCCAGAACCGGGTCACTCAACCCCCACGCGGGGGCTCGCAGCAGGAGCAGCAGCGCCAGTCCTGCTTCGGGCGGGACCACGGCGCTGAACCAGAGCGCCGCCAGCACCGAGAGGACGAGCGTGCCGCGCGAGATCCAGACGCCGGGGATTCTCTCGGATATCTCCAGATTGGCGAAGCGCCTGCGGATCCTCAGCGCGCGTACCGCGACCGCGAACAGGCGCACGTTCGCGTAGACCATCGCGCCGACGGCCAGCATGACCAGGATGCGCACCCCCCAGCGCGCCAGCACGCGGGTCCAGAAGACGTCGAGATAACCGTTGGCCCCGAACCAGAGGACCTCCACGTAGAGGTCGGTGGCCTCCCGCGCCAGCAGAAGGACCGCGGTGGCGACCACGATCGAGACGACCAGAATCCGGCCGCCGCGCCACGGACGAGGGCGCGCCTCAGACATCGACGCCCCTGGCCCGGAGCCAGTCCTCGACTTCGCGCTGGATTTCCCCCAGGCGGGCATCGGTGTCGGCTTCGTAGCGCGCCGCCAGCACGGGCTGGGTATTGGACGCTCTCAGCAGACCCCAGCCCCCGTCGAAAAGGATGCGTGCCCCGTCCACTGCAATCACCTCGTAGCTCCGGGAAAAGTGTTCGCGCGCGGCCTCGGCGATGTCGCGTTTGACGTGCTCGGCCACCTCGATACGGTACTCGGGCGTGGATGCGTAACGCGGCAGGTCCGCCACCAGCGCCGAGAGGGGGCGCCCGGACGAGGCCAGCAGGCGCAGAAGCCGGCACGCGGCGTAGACGGCGTCGTCCACGCCGATGAACTCGTCCGCGAAGCAGATGTGGCCGGAGAGCTCGCCCCCGATGACGGCTCCGGTGGCATGCATCTTTTCCTTGATGAGCGAGTGCCCGGTCGCCCACATCACGGGGACGCCCCCCGCGGCCTCGAACACGCGCGGCACCGCCTGGGAGCACTTCACGTCGAAAACCAGCGTCTGACCCGGACCCCGGCGCTCGAGCACCTCGAGGCCGAAGAGGAGGAGCAGGATGTCGCCGCGGACCACCGTACCGGTCTCGTCCACGACTCCGATGCGGTCGGCATCGCCGTCGAAGCCGACGCCCAGGTCCGCTCCGGTCTCGCGGACCGTGGCGGCCAGATCCACGATGTTCTCGTCCACCGTGGGGTCTGGATGATGGTTGGGGAAGGTCCCGTCCAGTTCGCAGTAGAGAGGGACCACTTCGGCTCCGATCGCCTCCAGCACCGGCACCGCGGTGAGCGCCCCGGAAGCGTTGCCGCAGTCCACGACCACCTTGATCGGGCTGGTACCCTCGAACCGCCGGGCGACATCGGCGATGTACCGATCGAGGATGTCCACGCTTTCCCCGTTGCCGGGCCCGCGAGTCGCCTCTCCCCCATCGATGCGCCTGCGCAGTGCCTGGATCCCGTCGCCGTAGAGAGGGCGTCCCCCGATGGTCATCTTGATGCCGTTCCATTCGGCGGGATTGTGGCTGCCGGTGATCTGAACGCTGGCGTCCGCTTCCAGCTCGCGTTCGGCCCAGTAGGTCACGGGCGTGGGCACGGTGCCGAGCCGAATGACGCGCCCGCCTCCCGAGCAGATCCCCTCCGAGAGGGCGTCGGCCAGGCCGTCCGAGCTGGGGCGGTTGTCGCTCCCGACCACCACGCGCGGTTGGTCATCACCCGCCCGTTCGCCGACCGTCGCCGCGAAAGCGCTGCCGGTGGCGCGGGCCACGTCGACATCGATGGTTTCGCCTACGATGCCCCGAATGTCGTATTGCCGGAAGATTTCGGGAGAAAAGCTCAAAACCGGTACAGGCCCGAAGTTGGTTGCGTGCCGTCTGATGTCTCGCGGATGCCGGGCGATCCGCCGCCGCGCGCCAGCGCGGGAGCGCGCCGCAGTCATCCCTAGGGGGCGGCGCCGAGGAGGAGTGCCCCGGCGGTCAGAAGGCCTTCCGCACCCGCGCGGGCGAAGTTCACGCCTCCGCCCGGGAAGACGCCCAGACCGATGACCACCGCGACCGCCGCTCCCATGGCGAAGCGCATGGTAAGAGGCACCGTCACCGGATCGGGCTCGCCGGAGCCCGTGCCTTCCCGCATCCACATGTACCATGCGATCCGCAGGTAGTAATAGTACGACACCACGGTCGTGAGGACGAAAATGACGGAAAGGGTCCAGAGTCCGGCCTCGGCCGCTCCCTGCAGGATGAAGATCTTGCCCATGAATCCGCCCGTGCCGGGGAAGCCGGCGAGGGAGAGGAGAAAGATCGTCAGGCAGACCGCCAGCGCGGGGTGGCTTGCTCCCAGGCCCGCATAGCGATCGATCCCGAGCCGCTCCTCGCCGTGACCGGAAACGCACAGGATCACGGCAAAGGCGCCGATGTTCATCGCCGTGTAGACGAGCAGGTAGAACAGGAGTCCCGCGGTGGCGTTCTGGTTGAGGGCAACGATGGCCACCAGCAGATAGCCGGCGTGGGCGATGCTGGAGTAGGCCAGCAGCCGTTTCACGTTGGTCTGAGCCAGGGCGACTGCGTTGGCGATCACCATGGTGAGCGCCGCGAGCCACCAGCCGATTGCGTACCAGCTCTCGGGGATGCCGCCGAAGCCGACCAGGAAGACGCGGGCGAAGGCGACGAACGCGGCCGCCTTGACGCTGGCCGACATGAACGCCGTCACGGGCGAAGGGGCACCCTCGTAGACATCGGGCGTCCACATGTGGAAGGGGATCGCCGAGACCTTGAAGGCGAAACCGATGGCCAGCAGCGCAATGCCGACGTGCAGCAGCCCGGCCACGGCCGCATCCGAACCGATGGCGAGCGCGATGAGCCCGAGGTTGGTGCTTCCGGTGGCTCCGTATACCAGCGCGATCCCGTAGAGCAGAAAGCCGGTCGAGAAGGCGCCCAGCAGGAAGTACTTGAGCCCCGACTCCGCCGATTTGGGATCACGCCGGTTGAAGCCGGACAGCACGTAGGCGCTGATCGACATCACCTCCAGGGCGAGGAAGATGACGATCAGGTCGCGCGTGCCTCCCATGAGCATCATGCCCACGGTGGCGAAGAGCACCAGAGCGTAGAACTCCCCCTCCTGCAGCCGCTGGCGCCGCACGTAGGCGGGCGAGATGGCCAGCGCGAGGGCGGCCGCCAGCAGGAAGATCCAGTTGGCGAAGAGGTGGAAGCGGTCGACCGCGATCATCGTGCTTCCCTGCCCCGGCGTCAGCCCGTACAGCCATCCGTTCGCAAAGGCCGCCGCGAGCACGCCCACCATCGCCAGCACCGCGAGATTCCCGGAGCCGGCATGCCCCGCCGACGATCCGTCGCCGCCCTTCCAGACGCCCGCCAGCAGCACTACCGTCCCCCAGATCGAAAGCACGATCTCGGGAAGCAGCGCCAGCAGGTAGTGCGCGGGGGTGGAGAAGTCGAGCGTCATGAGTCGGCCGGCTCCTCGGCGGGCGGGGTCGTCATGTGGACGCGCTCCAGGATGGCGTCCACGCTCGGCTCCATGCGCTCCAGGATGGGCGTGGGCGCGACCCCGATCACGATCATGAGGGCGACCATGGGCGACAGGATGAAGATCTCGCGGCGGGACAGGTCGGGCATCGACCGGTTTTCCTCCCGGTCCAGTTCGTTGAAGAGCACCCGCTGCACCATGGGCAGCATGTAGTAGGCGGCGAAGATGACGCCGCTGGTGGCGATGACGGCAGTGACGGGGTGTGTCTCGAAGGTGCCCAGGAGCGCCAGGAACTCGCCGACGAAGCCGCTCGTGCCGGGAAGGCCGATGGACGCCAGGGCGGTGATCACAAGCGCCAGGGCGAGCATGGGAGCCACGCGCGCGAGGCCGCCGAATTCCCCGGTCAGCCGGGTGTGGCGGCGCTCGTACAGCATGCCCAGGATGAGGAAGAGCGCCCCGGTGGAGATGCCGTGCGAGATCATCACCACCAGCCCCCCCTGGATGCCGGTCACGGTGAGGGCGAAGATGCCGATGACCACGAAGCCCATGTGGGCCACGGAGGTGTAGGCCACCAGCTTCTTGGCGTCGGGCTGCACGGCGGCGACCCAGGCGGCGTACACGATGCCCGCCGTACCGAGCACCAGCATTACGGTCACCACCGAGGGGTGCTGGGAGGCGGCCGGGAAGAACGGCAGAAGGAAGCGCAGGAACCCGTAGGTGCCCATCTTCAGCAGGATCGCGGCCAGCACCACCGAGCCCGGCGTGGGAGCTTCGACGTGCGCGTCCGGCAGCCAGGTGTGGAACGGGAACAGCGGCACCTTGATCGAGAACGCAAGCGCGAACGCGGCGAACAGCCAGAGCTGCTCGCGCATCGACAGGGACACGCCGAGGATGTCGAGATAGGCGAAGGATCCGTCTCCGGCCGATGCCGTCGCGGCGTAGAGGTAGAGGATCCCGACCAGCATCAGCAGCGATCCCGCCGCCGTGTAGAGGAAGAACTTCACCGCCGCGTAGATGCGCCGCTTGCCCCCCCACACCCCGACGATGAAGTACATCGGTACCAGGGTGAGCTCGAAGAAGACGTAGAACAGCATCAGATCCAGCGCCGTGAAGACGCCGATGATGCCCGTCTGCAGCAGGAGCATGAGGGCGTAGAAGGACTTCCGGCGACGGGTTATGTAGCGGAACGAGCCGAGAATGGTGATCGGGGCCGTGAAGCAGGACAGAAGCACCATGAACAGCGAGATGCCGTCGATGCCGAGGGCGTAGTGGACGCCCCAGGCTTCGATCCAGGGCACGCTCGACGCCATCTGAAAGCCCGGATCCCCCACCGTGAAGGATCCCCACAGGCCGAGGCTCACGACGAAGAGCGCGAGCGTCCAGCCGAAGGCGATGTGCCCCGATCGTTCCTCGCGCTCGAGCAATACGTGAAGCATCGCCGCCATCGGACCCCACACCAGCACGTGCAGGATCCAGGAGTCGAACGCCACCACTTCGAGCAGGCTCGTCATGGCATCTCCCCTAGAACACCACGAAGCCCAGGATCGCGAGGACCCCGAGGGTGAGGACGAGAGCGTAGGTGTTGACCTGGCCCGTCTGGAAGAGGCTCACGAGGGTGCCTCCGGCCCGGGTCACCAGCCCGACCCCGTTGACCGTGCCGTCGATCAGGACGGCGTCGATGACGCGCCAGGCGAAGCGGGAAGCCGCGAGGATGGGCTGGACCACGAAGCGGTCGTAGAACTCGTCGACGTACCACTTGTTGAAGAGCACGTTCCTGAAGCCCGCGGGCGCGGCAGCCTCGGCGGCGGGGACGAGCTTCCAGCCGCTGGCCGCACGCGTGGTGACCAGCACCAGTGCCAGCGCCGCCAGGGTGGACAGGCCGGCCCAGAGCACCTCACCTCCCCCGATGGGCGCGACGTGGGCGGGCTCGCCCAGGTGCTCGTAGCGGACTGCCGCGGCGCTGGCCGTGATGGGTTCCAGCCAGTGGTGCAGCCACTCCGAGGTGGGGAGCGCACCCGCCAGCCCGAGCACCGAAGCGGCCACTTCCTCAGGCACGTTGACCCACCCGCCGACGATCGACAGGACCGCCAGCGCGATCAGCGGGATGGTCATGACCCGGGGCGCTTCGTGCAGATGCCGCGCCTCCTCGCGTCCCGTGCGGTTGGCGCCGTGGAAGGTCATCACCATCAGGCGGGTCATGTAGACGGCGGTGAGCAGCGCGGTCGCCAGCGCGAGCACCCAGAGGACCGTGAAGAGCACCGGATAGCTCGAGGAGGCGGCCAGTCCGGCGTACCAGATGATCTCGTCCTTCGAGAAGAACCCGGCCAGCGGCCAGACCCCGGCGATCGCCAGCGTCGCGATCCACATCGTGATCCATGTGACCGGCATCGAGGCGCGCAATCCGCCCATGTTGCGCATGTCCTGCGGGTCGGCGTGGCTGTGCGTGCCGTGCAGCGCATGGTGCATCGCGTGAATCACCGCGCCCGACCCCAGGAAGAGCAGCGCCTTGAAGAAGGCGTGCGTCATGAGGTGGAAGATGCCGGCGGCCCAGGCGCCCACGCCCACGCCCAGGAACATGTAGCCCAGCTGGGAAATGGTGGAGTAGGCGAGCACCTTCTTGATGTCGTACTGCGCCAGCGCGATGGTGGCGGCGAGCAGCGCGGTCAGCACGCCCACCGTGGCCACGACCGCGCTGCTCACCGGTGCGAGCGCGAAGAGCACGGCCATGCGAGCGACCATGTAGACGCCCGCGGTCACCATGGTCGCGGCGTGGATCAGGGCGGAGACCGGGGTGGGGCCGGCCATCGCGTCCGGCAGCCATACGTAGAGCGGGATCTGCGCGCTCTTGCCCGCTGCCCCCAGGAAGAGGAAGAGCGTGATCGCGGTGACGGTGGCCCCACCGTACTCGAGCAGCGCCGGAGCCTCGGGGAAGACTTCCGCGAAGGCCAGGGTGCCGAAGGTGGTGAACACCAGGAACATCGCCACCAGGAAGCCGAAATCGCCGATGCGGTTGACGATGAAGGCCTTCTTGCCGGCGTCGGACTTCTCCCGGTCCTGGAACCAGAAGCCGATCAGCAGGTAGCTGCACAGCCCCACTCCCTCCCATCCCACGAACATGACCGGGAAGCTCGCCCCCAGGACGAGCACCAGCATGAAGAAGACGAAGAGGTTCAGGTAGGAGAAATAGCGCGCGTAGCCGGGGTCGTCGTGCATGTACCCGACGCTGAACACGTGGATCAGGAAGCCGACGCCGGTCACCACCAGCATCATGATCATGCTGAGCTGGTCCAGCTGCAGCGCCGCGTCCACCTCCAGTGCCCCGGTGACCATCCAGCTCCAGTAGCTCACCACCACGGGGTCGTGCAGATCCGCGTGGAACATCCCCGCGAAGTTGAGGAGCACGAGCACGAAGGAGAGCCCGACCACCCCCGGCCCCACCAGGGTGACCCAGCGCTTGTGCCCGTCGTCCTGGTGCTCCGCCCCGTCGGCGCCCGCGCGCACCGCGGCAGCCGCCCGCGCGCCCACCCGCATCGCGAGAACGCCGTTGACCAGGAAGCCCAGCAGGGGCAGCAGGACGATGAGCCCGGGCAGGACCGGCTCGTACACTGCCGGCTGGGCGCCTTCCTGGAGGAGCCCGGAGAGCGGCGCGAGCGTCATCTACCTACCACTTGAGCAGGTTGAAGTTGTCGACATTGACCGTCCGGTAGTGCCGGAAGATGGAGATGATGATCGCCAGCCCGACGGCGGCTTCCGCGGCCGCCACCGTCATGACGAAGAAGACGAAGACCTGCCCCTCCACGCCCACGTACCGGGAAAACGCCACCAGGGCCAGGTTCACCGCGTTCAACTGGAGCTCGATGCAGAGGAACATGATGATGGCGTTGCGGCGCACCAGCACCCCGAACGTGCCGATCACGAACAGCAGGGCGCTGGTGGTCAGGGCCTCGGTCAGCACGCGCCGCTCCTCATACCCGCTTCTTCGCCAGCGCGACGGCCCCCACGACGGCGACCAGCAGCAGGATGCCGGTGATCTCGAAGGGAACCACGTATTCCTGAAAGAGCGGCCGCGCGATCAGCGACACCGCGCCCCGTTCGGCAAGCTCCAGGTCCATCCCCGCGGCGCCGGGGAAGCTCTCGTACAGCGCGCTCGACTCCGCCCCGCCGAACCGGGTCGCCAGCAGACCGCAGATCGCCCCGGAGGCGACGAAGGCGCACACGGCGTAAAGCCCGCGCACCAGGTCGTCCCTGTAGTCGTGCCCCAGGTTCAGGAGCATGATCACGAACAGGAAGAGCACCATGATGGCGCCGGCGTAGACCATCACCTGGATGGCGGCCAGAAAATGCGCTTCCAGCAGCACGTAGATGCCGGCCACGCTCGCAAGCGACACGACCATGAACATGAGGCTGGCCACCGGATTCCGGCTCGCCACGACCCCGATGCCTCCGCCCACCACGGTCACGGCGAAGACGTAGAAGAGGATCAGCTCCATTCCCTCACTCCGAAGCGGGATCGGAGGGGTCCCAGAGCGCGGTGACCGGGTGCTCCTGCTCCATCAGACGGTCCAGGTCGTAGACGAAGCGCTCGCGCGTATACTCGGCGTTCTCGAAGTGCTGGCCGACGTGGATCGCCTCCACCGGGCACACCTCCTGGCACATGCCGCAGAAGATGCAGCGGAACTCGTCGATCTCGTAGACGATGGGGTAGCGGTTGCCCTGATCGTCCTCACCCCCGACCAGGCGGATGCAGTTGGCCGGGCAGACCGTGGGACACAGGCCGCAGGCCACGCACTTGGGGCGCCCGTCCGCGTGCACCTCCATGCGGTGGGTGCCGCGCCAGCGGGGATGGAGCTCCGTGGGCTCCTCCGGATAGCTGCGGGTCACCTTGCGGGGATTCACCATGTGCCGGAAGGTCAGCGACATCCCCTTGAGGGCAGCTCTCAGGTACGAGCTCCGGGCCGCTTCCGGCCTGCGCACCAGCTTCACCGATATGGCCATGGCGACTCCCCCGGGTTCACGGGTTGCCGGCCGGCGCCATGCTGGCGGCGCGGCCTGCGGGCGCGGCTCCGGTGATGATCCGGCCGCGGTCGAGGTACAGGGCGAACATGCCGGTGGCGACGAGGCTCACCGCGGTCAGCGCCAGGGCGAAGCCCGGGCCGCCGGACACACCCAGCTGATCCAGCACCAGGATGGTGCCGCCGACGAGCATGACGTAGGCGAGCGCGGTGGGCAGCATCACCTTCCACCCCAGGTGCATGACCTGATCGTAGCGGAAGCGCGGAAGGGTCCAGCGCACCCAGATGTAGAGCACTACGAAGAAGGTGGTCTTGACCATGAAGGCGCCCAGGGTGAGCAGCGTGGTCCAGATGGACAGCTGCGCGGGGACGGGCTCACCGGCCGCCGTGAAGCCGGAGATGAGCGCGCCTTCGTGCGGGATGAAGTTGTCTCCCGTCCAGAAGGGAATGTCCCAGCCCCCCAGGAACAGGGTTGCCATGAGCGCCGAGGCGGTGATCACGTGCGCGTATTCGGCGATGAAGAACATGCTGAACTTCATCGACGAGTACTCGGTGTGATATCCGGTCACGAGTTCGGACTCGGCCTCCGGCATGTCGAAGGGCAGCCGGTTGGTCTCCGCGAACGCCGAGATCAGGAAGAGCAGGAAGCCGAGCGACAGGGGGAGGATGTACCACAGCCCCAGCTGCTGATCGGCCACCATCCGGGTGAGCGTGACGTTGCCCGCCAGCATCATGACCGGGATCAGCGAGAGCCCCAGGCCGACCTCGTAGCTCACCATCTGGGCGGAGGCACGCAGGCCGCCCAGCAACGCGTACTTGTTGTTGGAGGACCATCCTCCCAGGAAGATCCCGTACACGCCGAGCGAGCTGATGGCGAGGATGTAGAGCACCCCCACGGGGAGGTCGGCGACGATCATGTCCACCGTCCCCCACGGGGTGGGCAACGGGGCCGCGAAGGGAATCACTGCGAAGGTGACGAGCGCCGGCATGATCGACAGCATCGGGCCCAGAACGAAGAAGAAGCGCGACGCGGTGGCCGGGCTGGTTTCTTCCTTGATGATGTTCTTGACCCCGTCGGCGATGGGCTGCAGGAGCCCGAACGGGCCCACCCGGTTCGGCCCCAGGCGATCCTGGATGAAGGCCGAGAGGCGCCGTTCGGCCCAGGTGGCGTACATGATCGCCACCATGAGCGCCGTGAAGACGGCCAGAACCTTGACGGCTGCCGCAATCAGGAAAACCGTGGGCGAGAGCTCGTTCATCGTTCTCCCGCGAGGGCCGCGGGACGGTCCGCGGGCGCGCCTCGCGCCCCGATCCGGTCGTAGCCGAGCCCTTCGTACTCCGCCACCCGTCCCGCGAGCCGGGCGAAGGCGTCCGACGCGCTCGCCGGCGCCGGCTCCCCCGACAGGGCAGCGGCCAGTGAACCGAGCACCTGCCATGCGGGCTGGGCGTCCCCGGCGGGCCTGAGCGCGGGCTCGAAGCGCTGCACCCGTGTCTGCACGTTGGTGAACGTCCCCTCCTGCTCCGCGAAGGTGGTGACCGGGAGCACGAAGTGCGCGTTGCGGGCCGCCGGCGCCGGGTGGGCTCCGAGGTAGACGAAGAGTTCCGCCCGGGAGCCGAAGTCCTCCGGCTGGTCGGCCAGCTCGTCGCCCAGCACGATCAGCACGCCGGCGCCGTCCGCCACCTCGTCCAGTCCTCCGGTGGCCTCGTCGCTTCCCACCCGGCGCAGCCCCAGCAGTTCGGCGCCGCGCCTGTTGGGCGCCAGATCGCGGCGGCGAGTCAGCACGGGGAAGCCGGGCAAGGGGACCTCGTCCGGAGCTCTCGGCGAGCGGTACACGATGTCGCCTCCACCGAGCTGTTCCACGAACTCGCGGAGGGCGCCCAGGTCCTCGTTGGATGCGTGCGCCGAAGCGACCGCATTGACGGCGCCCCGACATGCTTCGAGCCGCTCCCGCAGCGAAGCGAGAACCGCGTGCCAACCCGGCGCCGACCAGCCGTCGTCCCCGCGCACGAAGGGTTCCTCGATACGGTCGCTCCGGTTCATCCACTCGTAACGGTCGCGGCCGTAGTCGCACATCCAGTGGCCGTTGACCTCCGGATTCTCCCGCGGCTTGAGCCGATGCACCACGTTGTCGCGGGTGTGGATGTCTACATTGCACCCCTGCGAACAGTTGGGGCACACCGACGGGGTGTGGTCGAGGTCCCAGGCACGCGCCTTGTGCAGGAAGTCCTTTGAGACCAGCGCGCCCACCGGGCAGATGTCGACGATGTTGCCGGAGTAGGGCGAGTCCCTGAGACCCTGCTCGAAGAAGGTGTCGATGACCGCGCGGTCGCCCCGCTCCACCACCGTCAGCACGGGATCCTGCGCCATTTCCTCCATGAAGCGCACGCAGCGCGTGCACATGACGCAGCGGTCGCCGTAGAAGAGGATGTCGCCCCCGAAGTCGTCGCGGCCGAACACGCGCTTGGGCTCGACGCCGCGGCCGTGTGCCCGGCCCTCGGAGTGAACGTAATCCTGCAGCTTGCACTCCCCGGACTGGTCGCAGATGGGACAGTCCAGCGGGTGGTTGATGAGGTAGAACTCGAGCACACCCTTGCGCATCTCGCGCGCCAGCCCCTCGTCGGTGCGCACCACCTGGCCGTCCTGGGCCTGGGTGACGCAGGAGGGCATGGGCTTGGGGGCGCCCTCCACGTCCACCAGGCAGAGGCGGCACTGGGCGGGCGCGGAAAGCGCGGGATGATAGCAGTAGTGCGGCACCTCCACGCCGATTTCCTCGGCCGCATGCAGCAGCGAGGTGCCCTCCGGGACCGTGACCCGGCGGCCATCGATGGTCAGGGTGACCGTGCTCACGCGACCTCCGCGGTGGCGCCGCCGTGGATCAGGGCCAGGTATTCGTCCCTGAACTTCTCGATGGAGGAGACGACCGGGGCCGCCGCCGAATCGGAGAGCACGCAGATCGTGGTGCCGGTCATCTGCGCGCTCATGTCGAGCAGGGTGTCCAGGTCGGACTCGGTGCCCCTGCCGGCCTCGATGCGGCGAAGCACCTGCGTCATCCAGGAGGTGCCCTCGCGGCAGGGCGTGCACTGGCCGCACGACTCGTGCGCGTAGAACTGCACCATGCGCCGCACTTCCCGAACGATGTCGGTGCGGTCGTCCATCACGATGACCGAAGCGCAGCCGAGCATCGAACCGGCGGCCTCCACTCCCTCATAGCAAAGCGTGCATTCCCTGCAATCCTCCGCATCCATGAGCGGTACCGAACTGCCGCCCGGGATCACGGACTTGAGCGCCCGCCCCTCCGCCATGCCGCCGCACACGTCCTCGATCAGCTCCATCATCGGAAAGCCCAGCGGCAGCTCGTAGTTGCCGGGCTTCTCCACATGGCCGCTCACGCAGAAGAGCTTGGTGCCGGGGGACTTGTCGGTGCCCCACTGCCGGTACCACTCGCCTCCGTGCCGTACGATATGGGGCACCGCCGCCAGCGTTTCGACGTTGTTGATGGTGGTGGGCATGGAATACACGCCCACCGCGGCCGGGAAGGGCGGCTTCACCCGCGGCTCCCCGCGCCGGCCCTCGAGGGAATTCATGAGCCCGGTCTCTTCACCGCAGATATAGGCGCCCGCGCCCACGTGGACGGTGACGTCGATGTGGATCCCCGAGCCGAGGATGTCCTCGCCCGCGAATCCTCCCTCGTACGCCTCCTCGGCCGCGCGCGCGATGACCTGGCTGGCTTCGAAGAACTCGCCCCGCAGGTAGATGTATGCGTGCCGGGAGCCCATCGCGTACGCGGCGATCAGGCATCCCTCGATGAGCTGATGCGGATCCCAGCGGATCAGTTCGCGGTCCTTGAAGGTGCCCGGCTCGGATTCGTCGGCGTTGCACAGGAGATAGTGAGGCTTGACCGCGGCCTTCGGCATGAAGCTCCATTTCAGCCCCGTGGGGAAGCCCGCCCCTCCCCTGCCCCGCAGTCCCGATGCCTTGACCTCTTCGATCACTGCGGCCGGGCCGATCTCGAAGGCGCGCTCCAGTCCCAGGTACCCGTCCCGTTCCCGGTATCCGCCGAGCGTGCGCGCCGCGGGATCCCCGAAGTTGCGCGAGATCACGCGCACCTCGCGCTCATGCACGTACGGGTAGGCCATCTACTCGCCGTGCTCCCTGAGACGCTCGAGGAGCGCGGGCACATCGTCCGGCAGCACGTTCTCGTAGTAGCGGGAGTTGATCTGCACGGCGACCGGGAAGCCGCACGCAGCCAGGCACTCCACCTCGATGACGGTGAAGTCGCCGTCCGCCGACGTCTCTCCCAACTCCGTGCCCGTGTGTCGGAGGAAGGCCTTCAGCACGTCCTCGCCCTTGCACAGGCTGCAGCTGATGTTGGTGCAGACCTGGATGAGGAATCGTCCCACCGGCCGCTTGTTGTACATCGTGTAGAAGGTGACCGTACCCCGCACCTCGGCCGACGCCAGGCCGAGAAGCGCCGCCACCTCGTCCATCGTCTCGGGGGAGATGTGGCCGCGCAGCTCCTGGGCCAGGTTGAGCGCGGGGATGAGAGCGGCGCGCGCGGTGGGGTAGCGCGAGCGAATCTTCTCGAACCGCTCCCTGTACGGGCCCTCGAAGAGCACCGCGTCCGGATCCTTGTCGGGGAGCATGTAGGGATACGAGGGGGCAGCCGATTCATGGCCCCCGTCGAGAGGCCGCTCGCCCACGAAGTCGGTGCCGCGCACGTCGGCCTCGGTGAGGTCGAACTCTCCCGTGTTGCCGGCCCAGCCGGGGTTGCGGAACGGCACGCGGGTGGGAGCGCTCATCGGTCGATCTCGCCCAGGACGATGTCCAGGCTCGCGTTGATCATGATGAGGTCGGCCACCAGATGCCCCTCGGCCAGCTTCGCGATCGCGGACAGGTTGACGAAGGACGGCGGGCGGATGCGCCAGCGCACCGGCTTCGGCCCACCGTCTCCCACCAGGTACATGCCCAGTTCCCCCTTGGAACCTTCCACGGCGAAGTAGCAGTCCTCGGCGGGCGCGCTGATGCCGTCCATGATCAGCTTGAAGTGGTGGATCATCGACTCCATGTCGTTCATGCAGTCGGTCTTGCTCGGCAGGCTGATGCGCGGGTCTTCGACGTTGATGGGACCGTCCGGGAGGCGGTCCAGGGCCTGGTGCAGGATGGCCACGCTCTGTCGCATCTCCTCCATGCGCACCAGGTAGCGGTCGTAGCAGTCGCCGTTCTCACCGACCGGGACCTCGAAGTCGTAGGTCTCGTAGTCGTAGTAGGGCAGGTCCTTGCGCACGTCGTAGTCGACCCCGCTGGCGCGCAGGTTGGGACCGGTCAGACCGCAGTCGACCGCGTCTTCCGGACCGATGGCGCCGATGTCGATGGTGCGGCCCTGATGGATCGCGTTGGTGGTGAGCAGCGAGTCGATCTCGTTCAGGGTGCGGGGGAAGGTGTCGATGAAGCCGCGCACGCCTTCCGCCCAGCCGGGCGGCAGGTCCGACATCATGCCCCCGATGCGGGTGGCGGAGGTCGTGATGCGGGCGCCGGTGAGCTCCTCGTGCAGCTGGTAGATGCGCTCCCGTTCCTGGAACGCGTACAGGAAGGGTGTGAAGGCGCCGACGTCGATGGCGGTGGTTCCCAGCCAGAGCAGGTGCGAGAAGATGCGGTCCAGCTCGAGGCAGATCACCCGCACCACCTTGCAGCGCTCCGTGACCTCGATGCCCATCAGCCTCTCGACCGCCATCGCGTAGGCGCAGTTGTAGATGAGCGGCGCCAGGTAGTCCATGCGGTCGGTCAGCGGCACGATCTGGTTGTACGTTCGGTACTCGCCCAGCTTCTCGAAGGAGGAGTGCAGGTATCCGATGTGCGGCGTGACCGACACCACGGTCTCTCCGTCCAGCTCGCAGATGAGCCTGAGCACGCCGTGCGTCGCGGGGTGCTGGGGCCCGATGTTGATGAGCATCTGCTCGGAGCCGATGTCGGGCTCCGCGACATCGACGGGCGCCAGCGGCCCCATCGCGGGCCGGGCGTCCATCCCCATCTCCGCGCCCCGCGCCAGCGGGATCTCCACCGTCCGCCGCGTCACCGGCCCTGGCTTCCCGAGGCGGAGGTTGGCGATTCGTCCGCCGGGACCAGCTGGGGGGCGCCACGGCCCTCCATCTCCTCCGGCATGTAGTACTGCTCCATGTCCTGGGAGAGGGCGCGCCGGGTCTGCTCTGCGCGGGAGAAACGGCCGCGCAGCGGGAAGTCCTTCCGCAGGGGATGGCCTTCGGCGTAATTCTCGGGCATGAGAATGCGGCGCAGGTCCGGGTGTCCCTGGAACTCGATCCCGAACAGATCGTAGACTTCGCGTTCGAGCCAGTCGGCCGCGCTCCAGAGAGCGGTCACCGAGGCGATCGCGAGGCGGGAAAGCGGGAGTTCGCACTTCACGCGCAGCGCCTTGCGGTGCGGTATGGACCAGAGCTGGTAGACGACCTCGAGCGGGCGTCCGTCGCCGTAGTCGACCGCGGTAACGTCGACCAGCAGGTTGAAGCGCTCGCCGGGGTCGGTGCGCAACCAGTCCAGCACCTCCGCGTTGCGCGCGGGATCGATGTAGACCACCTGCTGGTCTCCCGACTGCACCAGATCGTGCACCACGGCGTCGGGAAACACCGCGCGCAGAGCCTCGACGGTCGGGGACGCGGGCATTCCGTCGCGGTCGGGTCGGGTCACGGAATGCGGTCGTCGGGCCGGTCGGAGGCGTCGGATCCGGTGGGCCCGCTCACCCGGTTCTGCCGGGTCGAATTGCCGAAGGGTCCCGAGAGTGCCAGCACCTCTTCGGCGTCGGCGCGCGCCCGGGCCACCGCCGCCGGGTCTTCGGCGCGCAGAGCGTCGTGCTCGCTCAGGCGCTCCTGGCGGATCTTCTCCTGGATCATCATGAGCCCGTATATGAGCCCCTCCGGTCTCGGCGGACAACCTGGCACGTAGACGTCCACGGGGATGATGGTGTCGATCCCCTGCACCATCGAATAGACGTCGAACACGCCCCCCGACGAGGCGCAGGCGCCCATCGAGACGGCCCACTTGGGCTGCGGCATCTGGTCCCAGATGCGGCGCAGTACGGGCGCCAGCTTGTAGGGTACCCGCCCCGCACAGATGAGCACGTCGGCCTGGCGGGGACTGAACGACATGCGCTCCATCCCGAAGCGGGCCAGGTCGAAGTTGCTCGCGGCAGCCGCCATCATCTCGATGGCACAGCAGGCGGTGCCGAAGGGCATGGGCCAGAGCGAGTTGCGGCGGGCCCAGTTGACGACGAAGTCGAGGCGCGTGGTCAGAAAGGTCGGCGTTCCCGCGCCGAGGACCCCGCCTGGCGGCGAGGAAGCCACGGGAAGGCGTTCAGCTGGTTGTTCGCTCAGTCCCAATCCAGGCCTCCTTTCTTCCACTCGTACACCAGCCCCGCGGTGAGCACCGCCACGAAGATGGAAGCAGCCACGAATCCGCTCCATCCCAGCGCGCGCATTTCCACCGCCCAGGGGATGAGGAAGACCGCTTCCAGGTCGAAGACGATGAAGCTGATGGCGACGAGATAGAACTTGACCGAAAAGCGAGCCCGCGTGTCGCCCAGCGGAATCATGCCGGACTCGTAAGGCATTGCCTTCTGGGGAGTTGGCCTGCGAGGGTTGAGGATGTGCGACAGAGCTACCATGAAGACCGCGTTGAGGGCGGAGACCCCGAAGATGAGCAGAATCGGGAGGTAGGCGTCCGACATCGAGTCGCCCGCGTGTGCAGGAGGTTTCGCAGGAGTCCGGGTGGCAGAAAGCTACCGATGCGCCCCGACCCGGTCAACCCGGCACGGAGTGGCCCTGCGAGCCGATTCTGCTGGTGCGCCACAGGCCGGCAACACCTTCCGCAGGGGGCCCGCGAACCCTGCCCCTGGAGGCGATCGCCTGGCGCGGGAGATCACCGGCGGCAGTGTCTTCGATTCGGGTGATCCCGGCGTAGCCGGAGTCCGGAGGGCCGGGCGAGCGGAACGGTGCGGCGCCGGAGAACGCCCGGGGGCCGCAGCGGCATGTCAGAGCCATGATGCGGCACGGCACTTGCAAGAATAGCCGGTGACAGGGCTCGGTCCCCGAGGGACTGAACCGACTATGGGGGTATTCTCTGCCGCACGTAAAAGATCCGTACCTGGAATATGAGCCCGAAACAGAGACATAGACCCACATTGGCAGGGTGGCATTTGGGAGCTGATTCAGGCCGGCAGATGACAAAAATGAGCCCGAATCTTGAGAATAGTGAGTCTGAAATACGGCTCCTGGATATCCTTGAACCAAGAGGAGTGAACGGTGATGCGCCGCATTACACGTATTCGCACTCTCGACCAGGTCCGACGTTTCCTGAAGGTTGCCGACACCCCGATGTTGCAGGCTGACAGCCGTGAATCCATATACGAATTCATTTGCAGGACAATGGACAGATTCGAATATCACGACCTCAGGAAACGCGACAAGAGCCTGCTAAAGACCTTCCTGGCCAGAGTGACAGGTTTCTCGCGTGCCCAATTGACCCGACTGATTGCCCAGCATCGCGAGACCGGCGCCATCCGGGACCGTCGCGGTACGGCGCGGAACTCGAGAACCGCGTAGCGGACAGCCGGACCCGCCGCGGCACCCTGCCGGCGGGAGGATGTCTTCGGGGCCGGCAGGGCGCACAACAGGCGGGGGGACGGGCCGCCCGCGTGGGGAGACCGCGGCCGGTCAGTGGCGGAAGAGCCGCCTCCCCGTAAAGGTCATCGCGATCTCGTGCTCGTCCGCGGCGGCGATGACCTCTTCGTCGCGGACCGAACCGCCCGGCTGCACGATGGCGCGCACCCCCGCCGCGGCCGCCGCGTCGACACCGTCCCGGAAGGGGAAGAAGGCATCCGAGGCGAGAGCGCAGCCGGCCAGGTCGAGGTCGGCGGCGGCGGCCTTTCGGACCGCCAGTTCGGAGGCGTCCACCCGGCTCACCTGTCCCATGCCGATGCCCAGCGTGGCGCCGCCGCGTGCAAGCAGGATTGCGTTCGACTTGACCCCCGCGACCGCCGACCAGGCGAAGTCCAGGTCGTCGAGTTCGCGCGCGGTCGGGGTGCGCCGGGTGACGACCCGCCACTCTCTGCTCTCGAGCCCGTAGAAGGGCGGCGGAGGCACCGATTGAGCCAGCAGGCCGCCGGACACGGTGCGCAGCGTTCTCGGCTCGGGCAGGCGGGCGTGCGCCGCGAGGAATGCCGCCGGAGCGCGGTGCCCGGGTGAAGCCTTCCGCCACCAGTCGATGCGGTCCGGATCGAGGGGGAGGGCGTCGCGAGCGACCGGATCGCCGGACATGGCGAGCAGCCGCAGGCTCGGTTTGCGGGTCAGGATCCTCATCGCCCCGTCATCGAAGGCCGGCGCGACCAGGCACTCGATGAAGAGTTCCGACATGTGTGCGGCGGTGGCGGCATCGATTCGCCGGTTGACCGCGATGACGGACCCGAAGGCGCTCACCGGGTCGGTGCGGAGCGCGCGCAGGTAGGCCTCCTCGAGTGTCTCCGCGAGCGCCATCCCCGCGGGCGTGGTGTGCTTGACGATGCACACGGCCGGCCGCGACGAGAATGCGAACGGGGCGAGACAGTGGAGCGCGCCGTCGAGGTCGAGGTAGTTGTTGTACGAGAGCGCCTTGCCGTGCAGTTGCTCGAGACCGGCCAGCCCCACGCCCGCGTGTCCGCGCCAGCGGTAGAAGGCCGCCTCCTGGTCCGGGTTCTCGCCGTAGCGCAGCGTACCCCCGAGTTCGGCGGTCAGGGCAAGGTCGACCGGGAACACTCCGGCTGTGCGCGCGCCAGGGGCCGGCTCGTCCGCGTCCGCGCGGGTTCCATTGTCCTCCCCGGCGGACCTCCCCAACCATTCCGCCACGGCGTCATCGTACGCACTCGCGTGTGCAAACACCTTCACCGCCAGCTCCCGGCGAAGCGCGCGGGCGTCTTCTTCCCTGTCGAGGACCGCGAGCACGCGCGGGTAGTCTCCGGGATCCACGATGGCCCACACGTCGGCGTGGTTCTTGGCCGCCGCCCGGATCATGGTGGGTCCGCCGATGTCCACCTGCTCCATCGCGTCGCCCACCGACACCCCGCCCTTCGCCACGGTCTCCTGGAAGGGGTAGAGGTTGACCGCGACCAGGCCCACGGGCGCGTAGCCCCGTGCCGCGAGGGCGTCGTCGTCGTCGCGGTTCCCGCCCCGGGCCAGGATCCCCGCATGGATGGCCGGGTGCAGGGTCTTGACCCGCCCGTCCATCATTTCCGGGTGTGACGTGACCTCTGCCACCTGTATGACGGGAAGCCCCGCGCCGGCGAGCACACGCGCCGTGCCCCCGGTCGAGACGATCTCCCATCCGCGGCCGACGAGGCCGCGGGCGAACTCTTCGATCCCGCTCTTGTCCGAGACGCTCAGCAGCGCCCGTCTTCGAGTCATGTTCGCTCCTCCGTGGCGTGCAGGGCCGGCGCTAGTCCCCGGCGAAACCGGCGGTAATCGAGCGCTCGACACCGGCTCCGGTCTCCGACTTCGCCAGGAACGCGGCTCCGGGCGGCGAAAAGGGCGTGGGCCGGCACCCTCGGGCGAGAGCGCGGCCGAGATGGTCCACGACCCGGGGATAGAGGAGGTGCTCGACGCGAAGCACCCGGGCGGCGAGCACGCGCGGGTCGTCGCCTGCACGCACCGGCACCGGCCACTGCGCGACGATCGGGCCCCGATCGTACTCCTCGTCTACCAGGTGCACGGTGGGCCCGGTGACCCGCGCGCCCGACGCCAGCACCGCCTCGTGCACGCGCATCCCGTACATCCCCTTTCCTCCGAAAGCCGGGAGGAGCGCGGGGTGGATGTTGACGATCCTCTCACGGAATGCTCCGACGACGTCCGCGGGGATGAGCCGGAGATAGCCCGCGAGCGCGATGAGCCCGATATCGGCGGAACGCAGGATGCCCAGCGTCTCGCCGGCGACATCGCCGGACGGTCGCCCCGCGACCGGGAGAAAACGCGACCGGATCCCGGAACGGCTGGCGCGCCGGAGCGCTCTGGCGTCCTCCTGGTCGCTGATGACGAGCTCGACACGCCAGGGTGGTGCGTCGAGGGTGGCGTGGTGGTCGAGGATGGCCTGCAGGTTCGAGCCCGAACCCGACGCGAAGACCGCCACCGGCAGGGTCACACGAACTCGCCTCCCTGGAAGGGCATCAGAAAGGGATTGGTGCGCCGCTCCCATCCCACCGTGGTCTCGGGGCCGTGTCCGGTGAGCAGACGGGTGTCGTCCGCGAGCGTCAGCACCTGCTGGCGAATCGAGTGCAGCAACTGCTGCATGTTTCCCCCCGGGAGATCGGTGCGCCCGATCGAACCCGCGAATACGACATCCGCCACGACGGCGACCCGCTCGTCCTCGTTGACCAGCACGACATGACCGGGGGAGTGACCGGGGGCGTGGCGTACGCGAAACGCGCACCGTCCGAAGCCGAGCTCGTCCCCGTGGGCAAGTTCCTCGTCGACGGCGGGCAGCCGTGGCGCGCGCACTCCGAATGCGGCTGCCTGTTCCGTCGCGGCCCGGTAGAGGAAAGCGTCGGCCGGGTGGAGGAAGATGGGGGCATCCGTGACGGTGCGGATGTCGGGCAGCCCTTCGACATGATCCAGATGGGCGTGGGTCAGGATGACTGCCTTCACGGCCAACTGCTCCGCCTCGATCACGCGACACATGTCCGGCGCCGCTGCGCCGGGATCGATGACCAGGGTCTCGCCGGTTGCGCTACAGACGGCCAGCCAGGCGTTCTGCTGGAAGTCGTCCGCGCCGGTGAAGGTCCGCAGACGAATCACCTGCGTGATCTTTCCGCTACAGTGGTCCCGGCAGCCCGTGGACTGCCGCGGCGGCCGGCTCGGACCGGGGGCGGGATCAGACCGTAAACGAGCTTCCGCAGCCGCATCCGCCCGAGGCCTGGGGGTTGGTGAAGCTGAAGCCCTGTCCCATCATGCTGGACACGTAGTCGATCTGCACACCCTCGAGGTACTGGGCGCTGAACGGGTCGACGAAAACCCGGAAGTCGTCGAGTTCCAGCACTTCGTCGTCGTCCTCGGGCGCTTCTTCGATATTGAGGCCGTACTGAAAGCCCGAGCATCCGCCCGGAAGCACGGCGACACGCAGGCCGGCCCGGGACCGGGAGTCATGGTCTTCCAGAAACTGCCTGATCTTCGTGGTGGCTTCAGGCGTCAGAGTAATCTGCATCATCCTGCTCCTCAGGGTGCGGCTCCGCCGGCCAATGGATCAAATCGACAAAACCCGCCTGGCGCTTCGGTGTTCCCCTTCCCTGCCGGCAGTTCCTCCGGCGCCCGAACCGTCGGCGTGCGGCCCTGAACACATCGCGCCCTCAATCGATGTCCGCAAGACACGCCCGAACCACGCGTTCCGCGAGCTGTGCCTCCTCCTCGGGCTCGACGGTGCGCAGATCGAGGCTGAGGCGGTTGCCCTCCACGGGCGCGAGCACGGGAGGCTCGCCGCGTCTCAGGCGCCGGGCGACGGCGGACACCGACTGCGCGCCGGTTTTCGGTTCCACGACGAAGGTGCCCAGGGCGACCCCGGGACAGGTTCCGCCTCCGACCAGCGACGTCCCGGGGTTCACCCGGGCTTCCACGCCCCGAGCCTCGAGAGCGGCGGTCAGGCGTCGAGCTCGTGCGTGCAGCTCTTCCGGGGAAGAGGCGATCATGCGCAGCGCCGGGATCTCCCTCAGCGCGCGTCCGGGATCGCGGTAGAGACGCAGGGTCGCTTCCAGCCCCGCCAGCGTCACCTTGTCGACGCGCAGGGATCGGCAGAGCGGGTTCTGCCGCATGTTCGCGATCGGTTCCGTCCTGCCCACGAGGATCCCGGCCTGCGGCCCGCCCAGAAGCTTGTCTCCCGAGAAGCCGACCACGTGCGCGCCGTTCGCCAGACTGTCGGCCACCCGCGGTTCTCCCGGAAGCCCGAGTGCGGCGGAGTCCATCATCAGGCCGGTGCCGAGGTCGTGGAAGAAGTGGACGCCCCGTCGGTCGGCCAGCTTCGCCAGCTCGGCGACGCCGGCCTCCTCGGTGAACCCCTCGATGCGGAAGTTGGAGCGGTGGACCTTGAGCAGCGCCGCGACGTCGCCCGTGTCGAGTGCTGCCTCGTAGTCGGCGATGCGGGTGCGGTTGGTGGACCCCACCTCGCGCAGCCGGACCCCGCTCCGGACCAGGATCTCGGGGATTCGGAAGCCGCCCCCGATCTCAACCAGCTCTCCCCGGGAAACCGCCACCTCCTTCCCCACCGCCAGCGTGTTCATGCCGAGCACCAGCGCGCCGGCGGCGTTGTTGACCACGAGGGCTGCTTCGGCGCCGGTGAGCTCCCGCAGCAGCTGTACGCAGTGGACGTAGCGGGATCCGCGGCTCCCGCGCTCAAGGTCGAACTCCAGGTTGCCGTATCCGCGGGCGGCGCGTGCCATGGCGGAGCGGGCCACAGGCGCGATGGGCGCCCGGCCCAGGTTGGTGTGGAGCACCACGCCGGTGGCGTTGATCACCGGCCGCAGGGAGGGGATGCCGTCCAGGACAAGGGCCTTTTCGACTTCGCGGGCGAGATCGCGGATGGGCGGCGGGGCGCGCTCGGTTCCGCGGGCAAGGTTCTCCCTGACGTGGTCCAGCGCGGAGCGCAGGTGGTGCACGACCCGCTGGCGCGGATGTTCGGCGAGCAGCGCGGCGAAGGCGGTTGATGCCAGCGCCCGGTCGACGCCGGGCAGATGGCGGCGCGGGTCGGTCATCGGATTGTGCGACGCGGCCAGCGGCGGGAGAACCGGCTCCACGCCGGCAGCATCCGCGCCCGCCTGCCGCGCTGGAAGAAAGCCGTGGTCGGAGAAACCGCGACCGTATCCCGGCGCGCCGAATCTCCGGGTGGTGCCGATACCGTGTCCCGGCGCATGGAGTCGGCGGGCGGCGAAGGGATCGTGTCCCGGCGCACGGAGTCGGCCGAGGGCGGCGGAATGGTGTCGCGCGCGGTCGAGTCCGCCGGGACGGCCGGTGTGTCGCCGGGCGTCGCTTCCGCGGGCGCCGCCTGCTCCGGGATGGTGTCGCGCCCCAGCGTGTCGACGGGTGGGGGCGTGTCGCCCGCAGCCGCCGCGGGGATGGTATCCGGTGGAACACTGTCCGTCGCGGCCTGGGTGGTGTCTTCGGGCGGCGGTGGCGGCGCGGGACGGGTGAAGTCGACGGTTCCCCCCCCTTCACCCACGCCATTGATGTTGGTGATGTTCGATACCTCGACCTGGTAGGGCATCTCGGGGACCAGCACTCCGTCCAGAATGACGATGAAGGTCTGCTGGGCCGTGGGCCGTTCCTCCTCCGCTTCGCCGGCTCCCCCCACCTCCTGCGCCGGTGCCGGCGGCGGACCGGCTTCCGCTTCCGCCGGCGCGGGCGTGCCCTCGGGGTCGGCCGCCGTCGTCGTATCCCCTGCGGCGGCCTCCGCCCGGGCCGCCGAGTCCGCCTGCGCCTGCGCCACGCTGTCCCGGACCGCCTGTTCCCGCGCAAGGCTGTCCGCCAGCGCGCTCCGATACGCTTCCGCCTCGTGCTGATGGAGGACGGCGAGGGGCCGGGGCGCGTCGACGCTGTCGGAAGTGACCACGACGCGCACATCGTCCAGCGGCCGCTCAGGATCGAGGTAGTCGTCGAGCGAGACGCTGAGGCTGATGGAATCCTCCACGATGACGCGCGCGAGCCGGGCCGACGTGGTGTCCCGGGCCAGCAGCGCCACATCGAGCACGATCGCGGTGTCGGCGGCCTCGCCGTCGCCGTCCAGCAGCGCGGGACGCGTCCCCTGGGGCTCGGTGAAGTCCGGCTGCGCGTTGCGGTTGCGGTCGAGGTAGGCGCTCAACACGAAATCGCCCGCCGGCAGGTAGCGCAGGGCGAAGATCCCGGCGCTGTCGGTGACGGCGGTGTGCACCACGTCGCTCCCGGCGACCGCCGCATCCACCCGCGCGTCGCGGAGAGGCTCGCCGGTCAGCCGGTCGATGACCGAGCCGGCAACGACATTGGGGGTGAAGTCCGGTCCGGTCGAGAAAAACAGCTCGAACGGTTCCTGAAGCGCATTGCCGAACATGTCCTGAATGACCGGCAGCACCGTCACGCGGTAGACGTGCCCGGCTTCGAATCCGCCGGGGACGCGCACCGCGAGTCCCTCGCGCCCGTGCGATACCCGCACCTCGCCCGACGCCGGCGACACCACCACGGACTGATCCAGGGTGCCCGCGCTGGGCCGCTCGCTGATACGCTCGCTGAAGCGGAGAGTCACGGCTGACCGGAAGGGCTCCACGGTGGAGAAGGTATCCGGCTCGCTCAGGATCACGATCGGGGGGAGCCGGTCGGGAGGGCCGCCGGGAGGCGTGGCTTCGCGCGCGCACCCTGCCATCAGCGCGGCGAGAAGAGCCCCGGCGGTGACCGGCCGGTTGCCGATTGGGCCGCTCACCGGTCCGCCAGCGCCGCCAGCTTCTCCTGCAGCTTGTCGTGCTGTTCGCGGAAACTGGCCAGCTTTTCGCGCTCGCGGGCCACGACCCGTTCGGGAGCGCGTTCGAGAAAGTTGCGGTTAGCCAGCTTGCGCCGGGCCCCGTTCATCTGCCCGCCCAGGCGGGCCACCTCCTTTCGCAGGCGCTGGCGCTCGCGCTCCAGGTCGATTACGCCCTCGAGCGGAATGAAGACCTCGGCGCCGTTCTGCAGAACCGCATGCGCGCCCACGCCGCGAGGCCGCCCGTCGAGCATCACCGACGCTACGCGCGCGAGTCGCGTGATCGCTTCTTCCCCGGCGGCCAGCGTCTCCGCGAACCCGGACGGCACGCCGGTCAGGACGATCGTCACCCGCCGGCCCTCCCGGACCCCGTACTCCTTGCGCAGGCGCCGAACCCCGGTGATGAGCTCCTGGAGCGCCCTCACCTCCCTTTCGACCCCGCGAGCCTCCCACTGCGGCTGCGCTTCCGGCCACGGCGCCACCATCAGAGCGGGAGCACGTTCGGTGCCCTCGGGCAACCGCAACCGTTCCCACAGCGCCTCGGTGACGAAGGGGACGACGGGATGGAGCAGCCTCAGAATGGTGTCGAAGGCGTGGGCCAGCGTCGCCCGGGCGGCCGCCCGGCTCGCCTCGCCCGCATCGCTACGAAGGCGAGGCTTGACCATCTCCAGGTACCAGTCGGCGAATTCGCCCCAGAAGAGCTGCCGCAGGCGCTCCGCGGCCTCGTGCAGCCGGAATGCCGCGAGCGCCTGCGTCACCTCCCGGGAGCAGACCGACAATCGCGACAGCATCCAGCGGTCGGCCAGCTCCAGGTCCTCCTCTACATCTTCCGGGCGCGGAGTCGGCGCGTCCCCGAGATTGGCGAGGGTGAAGCGGCCCGCGTTCCAGAGCTTGTTGGCGAAGTTGCGCCCGGGGGCGAACGATGCCTCCAGATCGGTGTGATCCAGCCGGATATCCGCTCCCACCCCGCATTCGGCCACCATCGTATAACGCAGCGCATCGGCGCCGAAGAGTCGCACCACTT
Source organism: Longimicrobiales bacterium (assembly GCA_965202805.1). Taxonomy (GTDB): domain Bacteria; phylum Gemmatimonadota; class Gemmatimonadetes; order Longimicrobiales; family Gaopeijiaceae; genus BD2-11. Next base: position 842,776 of record OZ241869.1, on the reverse strand, counting down.
CGAGCGGATCGATCCCGTTGCCGAGGGACTTGGACATCTTCTGCCCGGTGATGTCGCGCACCGTGCCGTGCAGATACACCTCGGTGAAGGGCGTTTCGCCCATGAACTCGAAGCCGGACATGATCATCCGGGCGACCCAGAAAAACAGGATCTCCGGGGCGGTGGAGAGCACATGCCCGGGATAGAAGGCGTGGAGATCGTCGGATTCCTCGGGCCAGCCGAACACCGAGAACGGCCAGAGCCAGGACGAAAACCAGGTGTCCAGCACGTCGGGGTCCTGCTCGAGGGCCCGGGAGCCGCAGGATGGGCACACGTCCGGGTCCTCCAGGGCGGCGAAGACGTTGCCGCACCCGCAGTACCAGACTGGGATGCGGTGTCCCCACCACAGTTGCCGCGAGACGCACCAGTCGCGGATGTTCTCCATCCACTTCTCGTAGTCGTTGCGGCGTCGCCCGGGGATGAAGGTCACCACGCCGTCGCGGGAGGCCTGGAGCGCCGGCTCGGCGAGCGGTTTCATGCGCACGAACCACTGCTTGCTCAAGCGGGGTTCGACCACCGTGTCGCAGCGATAGCAGCGGGGCACGGTGTGCAGGTGCCGCTTCGAGCCCGCCAGCAGCCCCGCCTCCTCCAGGGCCTTCAGCACCGCGCGGCGGCCATCCTCGCGACTCATCCCGCGGAAGGCCGGAGGGACGTTCTCGTTCAGGCGCGCGTCCCGGGTGAGGATGTTGAGCAGCGGAGCCCCGGAGCGGCGCGAGATCTCGAAGTCGTTGATGTCGTGCGCGGGCGTGACCTTGACCATCCCGGTGCCGAATTGGCGATCCACGAAGTCGTCGCCGACGATCGGGATGCGACGCTCGGCCAGCGGGAGCACGGCGTGCGCGCCGATGAGTCCGGCGTATCGTTCGTCCGCCGGGTTCACGGCTACGGCCGTGTCGCCCAGCATGGTCTCCGGGCGCGTCGTGGAGACCGTCAGGTACCAGGATCCATCGTCCGCCCGGTCCAGGGCACCGCCCAGTTCCCGTGCCTGGGCGGCGCGGCCCCATGCCGCCTCTTCCAGAGGATAGCGCAGGTCGTAGAGCATCCCCTCGATCTCATGCCCCTCGGCTTCTTCGTTGGAAAGCGCCGTCAGGCAGCGCGGACACCAGTTGACGATGTATTCGCCGCGATAGACGAGGCCCTTCTCGAAGAGCCGCACGAACACGGTGCGCACGGCCTTGCTCAGCGCCGGCTCCAGTGTGAAGCGGGTGCGCTCCCAGTCGCAGGAACAGCCGATCGCGCGCAGTTGCTCGAGGATCAGGCCGCCGGTCCTGTCGATCCATTCCCAGGTGCGCGCGACGAAGGCGTCACGGCCGAGGTCGTGGCGGGTCTTGCCCTCGGCGGCGAGCTGGCGTTCGACCACGTTCTGGGTGGCGATGCCGGCGTGGTCGGTGCCAGGGACCCACAGGGCCGCCCTTCCCTGCATGCGGCGCCACCGCACCACGACATCCTGGATGGTGTTGTTGAGCCCGTGCCCCATGTGCAGGACCGCGGTGACGTTCGGGGGCGGGATGACGACAACGAAGGGCTCGGTACCCTGCTCGCGGGCCCGCTCGGCGGTCATGCGGAAGTACCCGCCGTCGAGCCAGCGGCGGTAGATGCGAGGCTCGATCGTGCCGGGATCGAGACGGGGAGGGAGGTTCAGGTCGGTCATGTCCCGGGTGGGCGTCGCACCGAATCCCCCCGCGCAGCCGCGCGTTCAGCGTCCATCCGCGCACGGATGGCGCGCTGGCGATCCTTCCAGGATTGTTCCACGGCGGCCGCGACCGCGCCCCGTTCGAGCTCCATCCATTCCCAGTCGCGTTCACGCAGCTCGTTGATGCGCGAGGGGTTGGGGCCGAATTGGAAGGGAAGCGGGAGGGTGATGTCGCCCAGGTGGATCTTGCCCGGCGAGAATCCCCAGCGGCCGCCGTCCGCGTCCGTATAGGTCCAGTCCATCGCGGCGACCCGAGCAGCTTCCGCGGTCGTGATCGAGTCGATCCAGAGATCGAGGACCGCGGCCATCTCGAAACGCGCACGCTCCTCGAGGGTGAGGTCGAGCAACTCCGGGTCGATGGGACGCCAGACCTCGGGGTTGTTCATGAAGGGCCGCAGCCTCTCGGCGGCCGTGCGCGGGTCGCCGGTCGGGATTTCGACGTCGGCGACGACGACCCCCGGAATCGCCTCCTCCGCGAGTGCCGGTTCCTCGGGCGCCGGGGTGACCTCCGGCTCGGGCTCCGGAGCAGGCTCGAGAGTAGCCTCGTCGAGTTCGAGGAGCTGCACGACCTGCATGCCGTCCTGACTGGCGGGAACGAAGACCGGCAGCGGCGCGACAGGGGGCGCCGTCTCGGGCCTCAGATGCGGGTAGATCAGAATCACGATCGCATGGGTTGCCACGGAGATGGCTGCCGCGACCCAGCGCACCCACCGGGGAGCCCCGGAGGAGGCGATCGAGCGGGCCGCGGGCGCATCCCTCATCAGCCGGAGTCGACCTCCTCCACCGCCACCGGGTTGGCGACCGTCCCCACGCCCGGTATCTCGACCTCGACCCGGTCGCCTGGCGCGAGCGGCCCGATTCCGTCAGGCGTGCCGGTCGCGATCAGGTCGCCCGGCTCGAGGGTCATGACCGCGGTGATGAAGCGGATCAACTCGGGGATGGGGAACACCATGGTGTTCACATGGGCGTGCTGGCGCACCCTCCCGTTGACACGCGTGATCACCTCCAGCTCCCCGATATCCACATCCGCCACCGGGACCGGTTCACCCACCGGGCAGAAGGTGTCGAAGCTCTTGGCGCGGGTCCACTGCCCGTCCCTGCGCTGGAGATCGCGCGCAGTCACGTCGTTCAGGGGCACGACGGCATCGACCACGTCCCATGCGTCCTCGCGCGCGACCCGGCGGGCGCGCTTCCCCACCACCAGCGCGATCTCTCCCTCGAAGTCCACGCGCCCGGCCCAGGAAGGCATCCGGATGGTCTCGCCGGGGGCCAACAGGGAGGAGACCGGTTTCAGGAAGATGATGGGCTCAGGGGGAACGTCAGTGCCCAGCTCCTGTGCGTGGAGCGCGTAGTTCTTTCCTACGCAGACGATCTTGGTCGGGGTACGCTTCAGGCTCATGGGGACGCGCCCGTGCTTTCAGTGGCTGAGGTTGACAGGGGGCCGGAACATCGAGACCCGCCCGGGGCAGCGCCCCCGCGCGGTTTGGGCCTTCTAACCGCCCGATGGCAGGCGGTTCCTCCGGCCCGTGTGCAGGAGCGTGCCGATCAATGCCCCCAGTCCGGCGATGGCGAGGAAGCCGCCGATCACGGCCCACCAGAAGCCCAGGTCGGCGTGTCCGCCGGCCCATCCATCCATCGAATGGCCGAAAGCCAGGAAGGTGATGACCGCGTAGAAGGCTGCGACGAGAATGCCGGCGATCCGTTTCATGGAGTCAGAGCCCGATTTGGGTGCCGCGCAGAGGCAGATCCGCTGGCGCGCGAAGGGAAGACCGCGAACGCTGGTAATGTACCGGGTTGGCCGCGGGGGGAAAACTGCCCGCGGCGGGCCGGACTGCCTCCTATCCCGTGCGCTGCGCAGTCCCTGGCCTGGCGGGGGGGCCATAGAACGCACGCAGGTCCTTCTCGACGCGGCGCCAGGGCCCGTGGGCGAGCGGCGCCGGAGGGAGCGACTCGAGCAGGTAGCGGCCATAGCGGTACTTGACGATTCGCGAATCCAGCAGCACCACGGCTCCCCGGTCCCGGCGCGAGCGCACGAGGCGACCGAAGCCCTGGCGCAGGCGAAGCGCGGCCTGAGGCAGCATCAACTCCTGGAACGGGTTTCCTCCGACCGCCTCGATGGCTTCCATGCGCGCTTCGACCACCGGATCGGTGGGGACGCTGAACGGAAGCTTCTGGATGAGCAGCCCGCGCAGGGGGCGGCCGGGCACGTCCACGCCCTCCCAGAAGGAGGAGGTGCCCAGCAGAATCGCGTTGCCCGCCTCGACGAAGCGGGAGAGAAGCCGCGATCGGTCGTCCTCTCCGTGCACCAGTAGCGGCCAGCGTCCCTCTCCCCCCGCCCGCAGCGCCTCCGCCACCGCGCGCAGGGCCCGATGCGATGTGAAAAGGGCGAAGAGTCCACCCCGCGAGATGTCGGCGAGTGCCGCAACGGCGCGGGCGGTCGCACGATTGAACGAGCCGCTTCCCGCCGAACTCCCGAACGCGGGTCGCGGCAGGTCCGACGGAACGCAGAGCAGGGTCTGCGAGGCGAAGTCGAAGGGAGAGTCGATGCGTGCTTCGGCGACCCTGAGGGCAGGCGCATCGCCGGGGTCGCGCGCGAGCCCGAGACGTCCGCGCAGGAAGCCGAAGCTCCTGCGGGTGGTCAGCGTCGCCGAGGTGAGCACGGTGGTGCGAAGGCGCTTGAACAACTGTTCCCTGAGCAGTTCGTCCAGCTCGATGGGCGCGGCGGCGAGATGAAGGTTGCGGCGCTTTCCACGCCGGGGACTCCTCTGCTCCACCCAGCGAACGTATCGCTGTCCCTCCTCCGCGGGATCCAGGACGAGGCGCAGGCTCCGCGACGCATTGGTCAGGCGGCGCTCGATGCTCCGCAGGTCGAGGACCCTTCCCTCGAGCGGTTCGCGCCACTCGTCGGTGAGCTCGATGCGCGCGCCGAGCTCGGACACTTCGCGCGTCAGCCCTGCGAGCGCGTCCAGAAGCGCACCGAGGCTTCTGTGAACCCGCTCCTGGTCGATGGGCTCCGGGAGCTGCTTCGAGCCCAGCCTCACGCGCACGCCTCCGGGCAGGGGCGCCATCTCGTCGAGGATGTGGAAAAAGGCTTCGAATTGTCCGCGCGTCCGGACCAGTGCGGGGAGCACGCGGTCCTTGAGTCGTTCCAGAAGGGGCCTCGTCGCCGGATCCGACACGGGACCCTCCGGCCGCGGGCCATCCTCGGGCACCGTGGGAAGGCCGGCGAGCTTTCGGCGCACCACACCCGCCACACGCTCCAGGCGGGTCAGCGTGGCTGCGAATCCCTTCCGGCTGAGGCTGGCGCCCAGGTGGCTGGTGGCGGCGTCCTCGACGTTGTGCGCTTCGTCCAGGATCAGTCGCCGGTATGCCGGCAGCGCCGCGGACTGGGTGAAATTGTCGGTGGCGATGCGCAAGGAGAGGTCGGAGAAGAGAAGATGGTGGTTCACCACCAGCACGTCGGCGGACGCCGCCACCCGTCGCGAGCGCTGGTAGAAGCACGACTGGAAGTGGGGACAGCGGGCGTGCAGGCAGATGTCGGAGTCGGACTGCACCTCTTCCCATACCTCCCGGGACGGGGCCGTCGCCAGATCGGCGAGCGACCCGTCTTCCGTGGCCGCGATCCAGTCGAGCAGCGCATCGACCTCGCGGGTGCGGTCCTTCCCGAAGAGGGTGGCCGCGCTCTCCGCCGCCAGATGAGCCCGGCGGATGGAGATGTAGTTCCCCCTGCCCTTCATCAGGGCCCAGCGGAAATCCTCTCCCAGGAGCTCGCGCACGAGAGGAAGATCCTTTGCGACGAGCTGCTCCTGCAGGTTGATGGTGTTGGTCGAGACGATCGTCCGTTCCTTGTTGCGGATCGCCCAGCGCGCCGCGGGCAGCAGATAGGCGACCGACTTCCCGGTGCCGGTGCCGGCCTCCACCAGGGTGACCTCGTCCTGATTGTATCCTCGCGCCACCTCCGCCAGCATGGCACGCTGACCGGGACGATCCTCATAGCGCTCGTGCAGGCGCGAGAGGGCGCCGCCCGGGGCGGCCAGCGCTTCCATCCCGGGGATGTCCAGGGGTTCGAGCGACGACGGCGGCGGCGGCTCCACCACCACGTACAGCGCTCTCGCCAGGTTGTCGACGATGGCGCTGCCGACGCCCTGTTCGTAGAGCCGGCCGGCCACGTGGAGGTCCGCGTCGGAGGGCTCCAGGAGTCCGGAGGGGTGGTTGTGCAGCATGATCTCGCCGGTGCGCGCGTCGCTGGCCGCGGCGAGCACGGCGGCACGGTTCCCCCGGGCGACCGTTCGGGGGTCCACGATGACCCGTTCGGGGGTCACGTTGGCGAGAAAGCTGACTTCGCGCCCGCCCGCCCGCGCGATCTGCTCGCGCATGCGCTTCGCGGCCTCGGGCGCGAGGACGAGATCGGGCCGGGAGGGGGCCCGCTCGCGGGTCACGGGGCGGGGGTCCGGAGGATGGTCCTCCCTCGGGCCGGCGTCAGGTCTTGCGCTGTTTCTTCCGGGCCGCAGGGAAGAGGACGTTGTTCAGTATCAGGCGATACCCGCCCGAATTGGCGTGCAGGGAGAGATCCGTCGGCGGATCGCCGATCTGGTGCTCGGGGTCTTCCGGATCGTGCCCGCCGTAGAAGGTCCAGGTGCCTTCGCCCCGGTTTCCGTGGATGTACTTGGCCCATCCGCCCTCCTGTGCCAGGATGATGGCACCCGGCTTGATGCGGTCGATGCGGAAGGACGTCGTGAGCCCGTAGAAGTCCGAGAGCACGTCCTCGTGGCTCTGCGTCAGCATCGAGGGCACGGGATCCAGCTTGGCGGAGAACTCGAAGAGCGAGAACGCCCCCAGCTCTTCCCGCCACGGCGTGTTGACCTGATGACCGTCTATGTCGCTGAACGCGTTGACCGACGGTGAAAGCTGCACTTCGGCGTTCATGAACCCCAGCGCCCGGTCCCAGTCCATGTGCGCCGAGGCGTCGAGGGCCGGCGGGGTGCCGTCGGCGAAGGCCGCCGCGATGTCGGCTTCCCGGGCCGCCAGGGCCAGGCCGAGCGTCTCGGTTGCCGAGCACATGGCGAAGAGGAAGCCGCCTCCCTCCACGTAGTCGAGAATCGTGTTCGCCACAGCCTTCTTGAGCGCGGGCACGTGCGGATATCCGAACGCCGTGGCCACTTCCTGGTTGCGGGCCACTTCCTCCTGCAGCCAGGGAGCTCCGGCATATGTGATGAAGAACTTGGAATACTGGCCCGTAAAGTCCTCGTGGTGGAGATGGAGCCACTCGTAGTTCTCGAGGTCCCCGTTCAGGACTTCCGGATCCCACACCTTGTCGTATGTGATGCCCGCATACTCGAGCGCCATGGTCACGGCATCGTCCCAGGGCGTCGTGTTGGCGGGCGTGTAGATCGCTATGCTGGGTGCCTTCTCGAGGATTACCGACTCCATGTTGGAGCGCGCGATCACCGCTCGCATCGCCGCCACGTCGGCTGCGCTCACAGACTCGATGCTGACGCCGCGAAACGCCGCCTCCCGGCGAACGTCCTGCCTGTCCGGCAGAAGGAAGGAGCCGTCACGATAGTTGAGCAGCCACTCCGCAGTCGCACCGCGCTCAAGGCTCCAGTAGGTGAGCCCGTAGGCCTTCAGGTGATCGTCCTGGTCCTGGTCCATCGGCACCAGGAGATGCTGGGCCCGGAGAGCCTGCGGCGCGAGCAGCAGGGCCGCGAACAGCCCCGCCCGGCGCATGCACGGTCCGAGAGCCGACCATTGGAAAGCGTTCACGAAACACCTCCTGATGCCCTCAGGCGTTCCAGTTCGCGGCGGGCCACCGGCACCACCGCGCTGTTGGGACGGGCCACAATGAGTTCCTCGAGGAGCCCGATGGCGGCCGGCACGCCGGTCGGGGTGGAAGCCCGGTAGCGGGCCAGTTGCAGTATGGCTTCGGGCGCCTCGCTCGATTCCGGAAAGGTGGCGGCGAGGGATTCGCGCAGGCGTGCCGCCTCGCCCTGCCGGTCGATTTCGTCGGCGAGGCGGGCGGCCAGGGCGAGGAGGGGAGGCTGGTCTTCCGGCGGCAGGGCGTGCACCGCCTCGTGCACCAGCTCGAATGCCGCCTCGGCGCCCTCCCGATGGCGTGAGATGGACACCCTTCCCGCCAGTTCGGACGCCTCCTCGCCGACCCGGTCGAGGATGCCGACAAGCTGCACGATCGCGGTGGCCTCGGTGGCGGGCAGCCCCGCCGCGGCGAGGATCAGGTTGACCCGGGCGCCTTCCAGGTTGCCCGCCTCGAGTGCCAGCCACGCGCGCTGCCGGGCGCTCAACGGGCCCTGGACCCCTTCCAGCATCCGAGCCGCGACTTCCGGTTCGCCGTCGTTCCGGAGGCGCTCGGAGAGCGCGACCGCCAGCGGGTCGGCCTCGGGGGCGTTCGGGAACTCTTGGTGGAAGGCGCCGAAACGATCCAGCAGGTCGGCGGGCGCGCCGGTCGCCATCTCCAGGCGAATCATCTCGGCCAGCGCCCGCCTCCGCTCCGGCGAGCGTTGGGGCAACCCGCGGGCGTATCGCTCCCTGGCTGCCAGCGCGCGCACGGTATCCCCGGCCACGAGCGACGTGACGGCGATCTGCCGGTCCAGCGTGCGCGCGCTTGAACCCCTGGGAACCTCCCGACGCAGCTGCTGCAGCGTCCACAGCGCGAGCTGATCGGCGTCCTTTTCTTCGGCGAGACGCAGAAGCGCGTTGAGGAAGGCTTGCCGTTCCGGCTCCGCAAGATCTTCCGCAACCTCCTCCGCAAGCCGCCGCGCCTCCGGCTGCAGGCGGGCCTCGAGCGCGATCTCGATCGCCGCCCGCCTGCGGGCGTCGGACGCGCCGTCCACCGCCAGCTCGCGGACAACCCCGGGTGCCAGTCCGGGATTCTCCCCGCCGGCGCGCACCATCCGTCGCAATGCCCCGGGGGCCTGGGCCTCGGAGCCGTCGAGCGCGCGCGCCCACTCGAGGAGGGCCTCCCCGGGACGCCCGAGGCGAAGCAGGACATCTCCGGCCTCTACCGCGAGAACCCCCTCACCGGCACGGTCCTGTCCGCGCCGCAGCACGGAGAGGGCTTCTTCGCCGCCGAACGCCCGCTCGTACACGCGAGCAACCTCGCGATAGGAATCCGGGGAGGCCGGGTTCTGCGCGATCCAGGATTCCGCCGCGGAACGCAGTTCAGCCAGGGAATCCACCTCCAGGAGGATCCTCAGCTTGAGGTAGCGGGGACCGGTGGACACGGGATCGACCGCCAGGAACGCGTCGATGGGATCGAGAACCTGGGACACCCGGTCCTGTGCGCGCAGCACGCGTTCCAGGGCGAAGATGGCTCCCGACGAAGCAGGCCGGTCCCGCAACAGCGAGGTGAGGATCTCAACGGAAGCGGCATAGTCTCCCGCCGACTCGGCGCGGGCCGCCTCGCGGAGCAGCCTGGATTCTTCGCTCGACGACAGCTGGCCGTCCGTCGCAGCCGCTGTCAGCGCCAGGCCCACCGCCAGCGAAAGGGCTCCGGAGAGACCCCGGCGGACGCCGCCGTTCACCACCCGCCTCCCGCGGGCGGGATGGTTGCAGCCTGATTGAGGCGCTCGAAGTACTCGATCACCAGGCGCCTCTGCGCGGGCGGCAGGCGACCCAGCACATCCGCGGCGGGAAGCTCGAACCGGAGGGCGTTCATTTCCTCTTCCCCGAGAGGGGCGACCATGTTGCGCTCGAATTCCCCCGGCACTTCGGATTCCCGCTCCTCCGACTCCTCGTCCCGCTCCAGGCTTCGTCCGGCGTCCAGCAGCCGCTGGAAGAGCTGCTCCTGGCGCTCGATCGTCTCCGGGCGCAGGCGTTCCATGGCGAGCTGTTCGGCAAGGGCGGCTGCCTCCTGCGCGAGCTCGTCAAGGTCCCCGAGCGCCTGCTCTTCCGAGTTCGGCTGCCGGGCCAGATCACCGAGTTCGCCGGCGACCGATTCCTGGCCCTGAGCGAGCTGCTGCATCTGTCTGGCAAGCGCCTGCTCGCCCAGCTGCATCGGCATCAGTTCCTCGGTCTGGATGATCAGATCACCCTGGCGCTGGGCGATGGCCTCGAGCATTTCCTGCATCTCGCCACCTTCGCCGGAAGCCGCATCCTGCCCTGACTGTCCGGCGCTTGCGATGGCCTGAAGCGCCACCTGGTTGAGCGCCCGTACGGCCGCCTCGGCGGTCGCGGTCGGGGACGGCGTCGATCCGCGCCGGCTGTCGAGAGCCTCGAGGGTCTCGCTGATGGCCTCCATGGCTTCGCCGATGGCCGTGCTGACCTCGCGGTCGACCTGGCCGGAGGCTCGCGAGCCGGCGCTCAGATTCTCGGCCAGGTTGCGCACGCCGCGCAGGAGCGAGGCTTCGTCGGCCCGCATGGCCGCCTGCTGCGCGGCGTTCGCCCGGCGCATCTGCTCGCGCAACGCAGCCTGCTGGCGCGCGAGGGAGAGGGCATCTTCCGCCGCCTGCTGAAGCGCCTGGCGGGCGGCGGCGTCCATGGTCTCGGTCATCTCGGCGCGCGCTTCGGCCAGCGCCTCCTGCGCTTCCCTGAGCGCCTCCGCTGCCTCGCGGGCCTCCTGCGCGGCCGACTGTGCCTCTCCCGCCTCTGCCTGCTCGCGGGCGTCGGCCATTGCCTGGCGAGCTTCATCCGTACGCTCGCCGGCGGCCTCGGCCCGATCTCCGGCCTGTTGCTCTCCCAGCTCGTCCAGGTGTTCGCGCGCCTGTTCCATGCGCTCCAGGAGTGCCTCGGTCTGCTGTTCCAGGTCGGCCTGCTGGCGCGCGCGCAGGTCGAGCGTGTCCCCCTCCTCCATGGCGTCGGCGAGCGCGGCCTCCTTTCGTGCCAGCTCGGCGGCTTCCTCCTCGGCGGCGCGCAGTTCCTGCTCGGTGGCGGCCCGGCGGAAACGCTCGATCGATTCTTCCAGACGCTGGCGCAACTCCTCCTGGTCCTGTGCGAGGCGCTCCAGCGCTTCCAGCGATGCGGCCTCGTCCATTTCCTCGAAGTCGCGCGCCATGTCCTCCATGCGTTCGCGCAGCTCCTCCGGCATCATTTCCTCGAGAAGACGCTGGAGCTCCTCCATCTCGTCGGTGAACTCGGGGTCCGGGAGACCCGCCTGGCGCATGGACTCGGAGACCTCCTCCAGTTCCTGCCTCAGCGAATCCACCTCGGCCGCCAGCTCCTCCTGCGCTTCGAGCGCCTGCCGCAGCTCTTCCTGCTCCTCGAAGCTCAGTTCCTCCTCTCCGCGGGTTCCGGGGTTTCTGCGCTCCTCGGCTCGCTCCGCCTGATTGCGGCGCTCGAGTTCCCGGGTCTCCTCCGCCGCTGCCCCCGCCTGCTCCGCCAGCGATTCGACCTCGGCCGCGGCGTCTTCAAGCATCTGCTGGGCCTGCCAGCGAAGCTCGGACGCCTCCGGCATGCGCAGCGCGTATTCCGGGCTCTCGCCGATTTGCGGCGACGGTGCGTTGTCGACCACGCGAGCCCGGTAGCGAATCTCGTCGCCGGCGAGCAGCCCCCAGTCGGAGACGTCAAGGAGCGGGCGCACGAGCGCGCTCCGCGTGCCGGCCATCCCCATTCTGCGCACGACCGGATCCTCGGGTGCACCCAGAGATCGTACCCGGTAGGTGACCAGCTCGACCGAGGTGAGCCCATAGTCGTCTTGTGCCCGAACGACCAGCGGCTGCTCCATGGAGAGCGGAAGCACGGTGTCGCGGCCGGGAAAGACGATGGCGACGTCGGGCACCGAGTCCCGCACCAGAGTGATGTCGAGCGGGACGGGCGGGATCTCCGGGCCGCCGCCGCGCGCGTCGACGAGATGCCAGTGGTATGCACCCCCGGCGCGCGGCGTCCAGTCGGCATGGAAGCGAGGGCCGTCGACCTGCAGGGCGACCGCCGGCCCGCTCGGCTCCTCGACTGCGAGGCTGGCGACCTGGAGTTCGCGGCTGGCACGTCCTTCCACACGCACGCGGGTGCCCACCGGGATGCTCAACGGCGGCGCGGACCCCCGATACTCCTCCGCATAGCGGCCGGTGTGCGGCGGGAAGGTGAGCTCCAGAACCAGATCCGCGACGAAAAGCGGATCCACCGGGGTGACCCGGTAGCGCTCGCTCGTGCTCCCGTCCGGGGCCGACGCCCAGTACTCGAAGGCGGTTTCCACGGCGTTGAACCGGAACGATGCGACGCCGCCGGCGACCTGGCGCGTGACGGCGCGCGGTACGTCGCCCGGTGCGCGGGAGTGCAGCGTAACCTCGAGGCGTCCCATCGTTTCGACCTCGATGGTCACGTCCGACCCGCGCGAGACCTCGATGTCTCCCGGACGAACCGCCAGGGGAGCGTAGCGCGGGCTCGCCATCACACCGAACGGGGCGGCGAGCCCCGACCAGGCGCGCCGCGACCGTTCCGGCGACGCGGCCCACGCGGAGATCACCGGCACGCTGGCCACCACGAGCGCCCCCGCCCCGAGGCGCATCCAGCGCCCGCTGCGCCGGTGGAGCGACCCGGCCAGCACGGACGGGGAGGACGTGAGGCGCCCCGCCACCCGCGCTTCCGCACGGCGCGCCAGTGCCGCCGATACACCGGGCGGGACCGAACGGGAGAGCTCGAGCGACCCGCGCACCACGCCGCGGGCAAGGCCGGCCGCCTCCTCCATGGTTGCGGCGACCCCGGCCTCGTCGAGCCAGCGCCGCCGGATCCGGACCAGCAACGCGACCAGGAGCGCGACCGCGACGATCGCAATCCCGTCCAGGATCAGCGGCGCGGCGCTTCCCTGCCGCCAACCCGCCGCACCACCCAGCCACCAGGCGAGCATCAGGGTGACGGCCACCGGAACGGTCGCCCACAGCGCCCCCGCCATCCCGAAGCGGGTGCCGACGTGGCCGCGCACGGCCTCGAACACGCCGCGGACGCTCGGGCGGGGCGCCGGGTTCAGGAGGCCCCCCGGGTGATCGCGTAGACGAACAGGTTTACGCCCATGCGCAGGGCCTGCTCGCGGGTCTCGGGAGGATCGTCGTGCACCTCGGGATCCTCCCACCCGTCCCCCAGATCGCTTTCATAGCTGTAGAAGAGCATCAGCCGGCCACGCTCGAAGAGCCCGAAGGCTTGCGGCGGACCCCCGTCGTGCTCGTGGATCTTGGGCAGGCCTTCCGGGAACGGGTGAAAGGCGTGGAAGACGGGGTGATCCGGGGGAATCTCCACGAGCTCGCGGTCGGGAAAGACGCGTGCGATCTCCCGGCGGAAGGATTCGTCGAGGCCGTAGTTGTCGTCGACGTGCAGGAAGCCCCCTCCCAGCAGGTAGTCGCGCAACGCGCCCTGTTCCTCCAGCGAGAAACTCATGTTTCCGTGGCCGGTCACGTAAACGTAGGGGTAGTCGGGCAGCGCGGGATCACGGAGGGTGATGGTGGCTTCGCGGTCCGCTACCGGCAACCCGGTGTCGGCCGCGATTCGCTCCAGCAGATTGGCCAGCGAGGACGGGTTCGCATACCAGTCGCCCCCTCCGTCGTACTGGAGGCGCGCGACGGTGAGCGTCGAGTCGACAGGCGCGACGGCCGCAAGCACGATCGCCAGGACCGGGAGAACAATCGGCTTCAGCATGGATTCCCGAACCACTCCCGCGTGAGCGCCCTGCCGGCGTGGGGGCGCGTCTACTCCGTCTCCGACCGGTGTCGCGCAACGGTTAAATGTACGATACGGTAGGAGCGGTTGCGAGACACCCCGCATCGGGCGACCACTTCCCGCACGGCCTCGCTCGGCCGCGCGCCCCCGGCCAGCAGTTCGGCGGCCAGCTCGCGGGCGGCGGATTCGTCGGGCTCGCCCCCCGGAGCGCGGTCCAGCACCAGCGTCACCTCTCCCCGGGGCGCGCGCTCCCCGAAATGGGCGCGGGCCTCGGCGAGGGTTCCTCGCACGAACTCCTCGTGCAATTTGGTCATTTCGCGCGCCACCGCCACCCGGCGGTCCGGGCCGCACGCGTGCTCCAGGTCGCTCAGCAGGCGGCAAAGCCGGCCCGGGGCCTCGAAGAGCACGATGGTCTCCCGCGATCGAGCCGCCCGCTGCACCAGCGCGCGCCGTTCCCGACCCTTGCGGGGCGCGAATCCCAGGAAGACGAAGCGGTCCGCCGGGAGCCCCGATCCCACCAGCGCGGCCAGGATAGCGGACGGCCCCGGCACCGGAACCACGTCGTGCCCGGCTTCCAGCGCGGCGTCCACCACGCGCGCGCCCGGATCCGAAACCAGCGGGGTTCCGGCATCGCTCACCACGGCCGCATCCCGCCCCGAATCCAGGCACTCGAGAACCCGCCCGGCGCGCGCCGCTTCGTTGTGCTGATGCAGAGAGGTGAGCGGCGTCGCGACGCCGAGGTGCCGCAGCAGCTTCCCGGTCCTGCGGGTGTCCTCCGCGAAAACCCGCTCTACCCCGCCAAGCACCTGGGCCGCACGCGCGGAGAGGTCGGAAAGGTTTCCGATGGGGGTGCTGACGAGGTAGAGGGTCGCCACCCCGCGCGCGCCTCGATACTACGGGTGCGCCTCGATGCTACAGGTGCGCCTCGATCTTCTCCTCGAGATGGGCTCTCGGAACGGCGCCGACGACGGTGTCGACGTGCCGGCCGTCCTTGAAGAAGAGGATGCTCGGGATGGAGCGGACCCCGAAGCGGGCGGAGGTGGCCGGGTTGGTGTCCACGTCCACCTTCCCCACCGTCACCCCCCGGTCACCATATTCGTCGGCAAGCTGGTCGACGATGGGCGAGACGATGCGGCAGGGGCCGCACCAGGTCGCCCAGAAATCCACCATTGCCAGTCCCTGGCTGTTCTCTATGTCGTTGGCGAAGCTTTCGTCCGTAACCGTCAGAACTCGATCGGTCATCCTGGCTGATCTCCTTGATCCCGGTCCCGGGTTGTTCGTACGATGGAAGCGGAAGCGCTGCATCGCCCTTCCCTCCTTCCCTGATTCTCCACAAGTATAACCGAATCTCGGCCGGTCATGGAATTCGACCCCGCAGGGAGGTCTGTGGATCCCCCACCGAACCCGCTGCACTACCCGCTGGACCACGTGGGCATCGCCGTCCGCTCGATCGAGGAGGCGGTGCCGCTGTTCGAGACCCTGATGGGCGAGCGGGCCTCGCCTCGCCGGTCCCTCCCGGAACATGGCATCGACGTGTGCTTCATCGGCGCCGTGGAACTGCTCGAACCCCGTGACCGGGGCGGCGCGGTCGCGCGCTTCCTCGAAGCCGGCGGCTCGAGCCTTCATCACGTGGCGTTTCGGGTCGAGGACGTGCGCGCCGAGCTCGACCGCCTGGCCGCCGCGGGATTCCGGCCCATCGACCGGGTTCCGAGGCCCGGCGCCCACGGTGGCCTGATCGCGTTCCTCCACCCGAAGGGCACGGGCGGCGCGCTGGTGGAGCTGGTCGAGCGGGCGCGGTAACCTCAGCGCCCCGTGATCTTCTCCAGTTCGACGGACTCCACCAGCCACCCCGACGACGTTCGGATCACCAGCAGCCCGACGTCGCGATGGATCCGTTCTCCCCGCCGAACCTCGACGGCGACGCGGGTGACGGGCCGCTCCCTCCCCGGCACCTGCTCCGCGGAGGTCACCTCGTAGCCGTCGTGCCGCAGCACCGCCGCGATGGCGTGCATGCGCACCTCGACTTCCTGCCGGGTCGGGCAGCGGTCCCCGGCCCCCAGCCACGACGCGAGCCTGCGGAGTCCGCAGCCCAGGCCTCCGCCGGCTTCCGCGATGGGACCCCGGTGGGTGCCGAAGGCGTGCGCGAGGGCGTCGAGGTCCTGTCGATTGGCCGCGCCCAGAAAGCGCTCCGCAGCGCGGACGGGGCCTGCATCCTCCCCCGCCGGCGGGAGCGGGGAATGGCTGGCGCACGCCGCGGCGAGCAGACCCGCCGTGCAGCGGGCCAGAACTCCGCCGATGCGCGCGCCCTCCCTGCTCACGCCCGCTCGAAGGCCACGCCGCCCGTGCCGGAGGCGGGAACGACGCGAATGGTCGCGGATTTCCCCGGATCTTCCTCAAGCAGCGACATGGCAAGCGGATCCTGGATGATGCGCTGAATCACGCGCCGCAGCGGACGCGCGCCGAACGCGGGCTCGTAGCCCTCTTTCGCGAGCAGCTCCCGGACTTCGGGCGACACCTCGAGCGTGATGCCCAGTTCGCCGGCGAGCGCTTCCACCCGGGCAAGCTGCAGATCAACGATCGCGCGGATCGAAGCGCGATCCAATGGGCGAAAGAGAACAATATCGTCCACTCTGTTGAGAAACTCCGGGCGGAAGTGTCGCCGCAGCTCCTGCGTGACCGTTGCATCCACCTCTTCCCAGGGATCCGTTCCGGCGTGCCGCAGGATGTAGTGGCTGCCGAGGTTGGAGGTCATGATGATCACCGTGTTGCGGAAGTCGACGGTGCGCCCCTGGGAGTCTGTCAGCCGGCCGTCGTCGAGAATCTGCAGCAGGACATTGAAGATGTCGGCGTGCGCCTTCTCGATCTCGTCGAACAGGATGATCGCGTGCGGACGCCGGCGCACCGCTTCGGTCAGCTGGCCGCCCTCGTCGTAGCCCACGTAGCCGGGGGGCGCGCCCAGAAGCCGCGACACGGTGTGCCTCTCCATGTACTCGGACATGTCGAGGCGCACCATCGCGCGCTCGTCGTCGAAGAGGAATTCGGCCAGCGCGCGCGCGGTTTCGGTCTTCCCCACGCCGGTCGGAC
Source organism: Longimicrobiales bacterium (assembly GCA_965202805.1). GTDB lineage: Bacteria > Gemmatimonadota > Gemmatimonadetes > Longimicrobiales > Gaopeijiaceae > BD2-11. Next base: position 826,362 of record OZ241869.1, on the reverse strand, counting down.
CCAGGAAGATGAACGAGCCGACCGGCCGGTCGGGATCCTGGAGGCCGGCCCTTGAACGGCGTACCGCATTCGAGACTGCGGCAAGCGCCTCGTCCTGTCCGATCACCCGGCCGCCGAGCAGCGCCTCCAGCCTGACCAGCCGGTCCCGTTCCGACTCCACCAGGCTCGCCACCGGAATCCCCGTCCACTCGGCCACCACCTCGGCGATGTCGTCGGCGTCCACCTCCTCCCGCAGCCAGGTTCCGCTCGCCTGCAGTTCGGAAAGCCGCTCCTCCGCCTGCCTGAGCGAGGTGGCGAGAGCCGGCAGCTCGCCATAGTCGATCTCGGCCGCCCGCTGCAGGTTTCCGGTTCGTTTCGCGCCCTCGGATTCGGTCCGTAGCGCGTCCGCGTCCTCCTTGAGCGTCTTCAGGCGGTCGATGGCGTCCCGTTCCGCCTGCCACTTCGCCTTCATGCTGGAGCTGCGCTCCGTCAGTTCGGCCAACTCGAGTCGGATGCGCTCCAGGCGTTCCCGCGCCGAGGGGTCGTCGTGCTCATCCTCGAGCGCCTGGCGTTCGATTTCGAGCTGGATGGCCCGCCGTTCGACCTGGTCGATCTCGGTGGGCAGCGAGTCGATCTCGATCTGGAGCCGGCTGCCGGCTTCGTCCATGAGGTCGATCGCCTTGTCGGGCAGGAAGCGCCCGCCGATGTAGCGGTCGGACAGCCGGGCCGCCGCGACCAGGGCATCGTCGCGGATGCGCACACCGTGGTGCACCTCGTAGCGCTCCTTGAGGCCTCTCAGGATCGCGATCGTGTCCTCGACCGACGGCGGCGCCACGTATACGGGCTGGAAGCGCCGCTCCAGGGCGGGGTCCTTCTCGATGTGCTTTCGGTACTCGTCGAGTGTGGTCGCTCCCACCATGCGCAGCGCGCCCCGTGCCAGCAGCGGCTTCATCATGTTGCCGGCGTCCACCGCGCCTTCCGCCGCCCCGGCCCCCACGACCGTGTGCAGCTCGTCCACGAACATGACGAAGCGGCCCTCGGCATCGGAGATCTCCTTCAGCACAGCCTTCATGCGCTCTTCGAACTCGCCGCGGTATTTCGCGCCGGCGAGCATGGCCGAAATGTCGAGGGAGAGGAAGGTCTTCTCCGCCAGCGCCGCGGGCACGTCGCCGGCCACGATGCGCTGGGCCAGGCCTTCGGCGATGGCGGTCTTCCCTACCCCGGGCTCGCCGATGAGGACGGGATTGTTCTTGGTGCGGCGCGCGAGCACCTTGATGACCCGGCGGATCTCGGTGTCCCGGCCGATGACCGGATCCAGTTTGCCCCTCCGCGCCAACTCGGTGAGGTCGCGACTGTAGCGCGCGAGCGCCTGGTAGCGGTCCTCCGGGGTCTGGTCGGTGACCCGGTGGCTGCCGCGAACCGCCGAAAGCGCCTCCAGCACGCGCTCCTCGGTGGCGCCCGCCGAGCGCAGGATTTCGCCCGCGTCGTCCTTCTCGACCGTGAGCCCCAGCAGGAGGTGCTCGGTCGATACGTAGTCGTCGCCGAGTTCCGCGGCGTGTCGCTCGGCCGCGGAGAGCGCGCGGGAGAGGTCGCGGCTGACGCGCGCATCCGATGCTCCCGAGACGCGGCCGAGCCCGTCGAGTGCGGCCTGCACCCGCTCTCCGACCAACGGGGCGGAAACGCCGATCTTGTCCAGGATCGGCGTGACGATTCCTTCTTCCTGGCGGAGAAGGGCGTCGAGGAGGTGGATGCCGTAGACTTCCGCGCTCTCGCGCTCCGCGGCGTCCACGATGGCCCCCCGCAGCGCCTCGGCCGCCTTCACCGTCAAACGGTCGACTTCGATCATCAGATGTTCCCTTTGCCTCCGACAACGCCGGCTCTCTCGTCACGCGAAGCTGTGTCTGCCATTTTGGCAGATTCGCGCCGCAGAGTCTGCCATTTTGGCAGACTTCGATGGCGAAACCCCGCTCCATCCACCCCCGCAAGGGCTCCCGGGGCGCCCGCCGTCCTGATGAAACTCAAGATTCGGACCATCCGGCGAGGCCGTGGTGTAGGCAGTTCCAGCCGGCTCGGTGCCCGCCGCTCGCGCGCTTGACAAGCCGAGAAGAAGCGATCCACGTTGCCCGGGTTCCGCGCAACCCGTGGCCGGAGGCAAAATGGCGACAGTCGATCCCGGGCCCCGCGGCGGGCTCCCTCCCCAGGCCTACGAGACCCTTCCGGGCGACCAGTATCGTCCGTACGTGGGTGCGCGCGAGCAGATCCTGGAGTTCACGCCCCGGGCCGTGCTGATCGGAGCGGTTCTGGGCATCGTGTTCGGCGCCGCCAACGCCTACCTCGGCCTGCGCGTCGGGCTCACGGTGAGCGCCTCGATTCCGGCCGCGGTCATGGCTGTGGCCATCTTCCGCATCTGGGGCGGCACCATCCTCGAGTCCAACATGGTGCAGACGGTGGGGTCCGCGGGAGAATCCCTGGCCGCGGGCGTCATCTTCACCCTCCCCGCGCTCTTCCTCTGGGCCCGGGAGGACCCGGCGATCCTGGTCAGCGTAACCCAGATCACGGTGATCGCGCTCTTCGGCGGAATGCTGGGCGTGCTCTTCATGATTCCCCTGCGCTCCTACCTGATCTCGCGCGAGCACGGCAAACTGCCCTATCCCGAAGGCACCGCGTGCGCGGAGGTCCAGGTGGCCGGCGACGTGGGAGGCGGCAAGGCCCGCCTGCTCTTCGCCGGTCTCGGCTTCGGCGCCGCCTATCAGGCGCTGGCCAATCCCCGCGGGCTCTCGCTCTGGAACGAATCACCGGCGGCGCCCCTTCCGGGCAAGGCCCAGATCGGCGGTGACTTCACCCCCGAGCTGCTCGGCGTCGGGTTCATCATCGGACCCCGAATCGCCACCATCATGTTCTCGGGGAGCGCGCTGGCCTGGCTGATCCTGATCCCGGTGATCAACGCCTGGGGCGGGAACGACGTGGTGTACCCGGCCACCGTCCCGATGGCCGAGCTGGGGTCTGGAGAGATCTGGAGCAACTACATTCGCTACGTCGGGGCCGGAGCCGTGGCCTTCGGCGGCATCGCCACCCTCGTCAAGTCGCTGCCCACGATGGTCGAGAGCTTCAAGCTCGGGCTGGGCGGCATCGGCAGCGGAGGCGCCGCGACTTCACGCACGCAGCGCGACCTGTCGATGCGCTTCGTCTTCACCCTCGCCCCGCTGCTCGCCGTGGCTCTCTGGCTCTGGCCGGGTGTGCCGGTGAACCTGCTGGGCGCGGTCCTGATCGTGCTCTTCAGCTTCTTCTTCGTCACCGTGTCCTCGCGCATCGTGGGGCTGATCGGCTCCTCCTCCAACCCGGTCTCGGGAATGACCATCGCCGCCCTTCTGCTCACCTCGCTGATCTGGGTGGGGCTGGGGCTGAACGACGGCACGGCCGCTTCCAAGGTCGCGGTGCTGGCGGTGGGCGCGGTGGTGTGCATCTCGGCGGCGATCGCGGGCGACACCTCGCAGGATCTCAAGACCGGCTTCCTGCTGGGCGCGACACCGCGCTCGCAGCAGATCGGCGAGCTGATCGGGGTAATCACCAGCGCGGCGGTGATGGGCGGGGTGCTGATCGTCCTCAACGAATCGTACGGCATCGGCGGAGCGGAGCTGGCGGCGCCCCAGGCGAACCTGATGAAGCTGGTGGTGGACGGCGTGCTGGCCGATACCCTCCCCTGGATGTTCGTCATCATCGGCATGGCGCTGGCCGCCGTCGTCGAGTTCGGGCTGAGGCTGCCGTCGCTGGCTTTCGCGGTGGGCCTGTATCTGCCGGTATCGCTGATGACCCCGATCTTCGTGGGGGGCATGATGCGGCGCGCCCTTACCCGCCGGTATGCGGAGCCGGAAGGGGGCGGAGACCGGCTGGCCGACAAGCGCGAGCGCGGCGTCCTCTTCGGATCGGGGCTGATCGCCGGGGCGGCGCTGGTGGGGGTGCTGATCGGAGGCGCGATCTACGTGATCACCCAGACGACCGGCGATCCCTCGCGCGCCAGCGAGTGGATCGTCGGCTACGGTTGGTCGGAAGGCCTCTTCCCCGGGTCTTCCGGGTTGATCGGCACGCTCATCTTCGCGGGGCTCTGCCTGCTCCTCTGGCGCGCGGCCAACAGCGGAGGAACGCACGAAGCATGAAACGCATGATGGCGTACGGAATGCGCGGGCTTCCCGGGGCCGGGCTGCTGTGCCTCTCGCTCGCGTGCGGGGGCGAACAGGCGTCCGAGGGGGCGGGAACGATCCCCCGCGACGTCTTCGTGGGCACCTACGTGGAGCTGCGCATGGCGGCGCTCCATTCGCCCGATGGCCGGGTCAGTCCCGAGGCGAAGGCGGAGATCCTGGAGGCGAAGGGGGTCACCGAGGCCGACCTGCTGGAATACGTCGACGCCCACGGGGAGCGCGTGCAGTTCATGGTTGAGGTGTGGGCCGAAATCGACGACACGCTCAGGGCCCTGCGCACCGAGGACGACCCCACTCCGACGTCCTGATCCCCGCGGGGGCGAGAGGGCGCGCCCTCCTCACTCCCACTCGATGGTGGCCGGCGGCTTGGAGCTGATGTCGTAGGCCACGCGGTTCACACCCGCCACCTCGTTGATGATGCGGGTGGAGGCACGCGCCAGGACTTCCGGCGGAAACCGGTACCAGTCGGCCGTCATCCCGTCCCGTGAAGTCACGGCGCGCAGCGTCACGGCACACTCGTACGTGCGCGCGTCGCCCATCACGCCCACCGAGCGCACCGGCAGCAGCACCGCGAACGCCTGCCAGATCTCGTCGTAGAGCCCGGCGGCGCGGATCTCCTCCAGAAAGATCGCGTCCACTTCGCGCAGCACCTCCAGCCGCTCCCACGTGACCTCGCCCAGGATGCGCACGCCAAGGCCCGGTCCCGGGAAGGGATGGCGCGCCACGAACGCTTCCGGGAGGCCCAGTTCCCGCCCCACCCTGCGCACCTCGTCCTTGAAGAGCTCCCTGAGCGGCTCGATCAGCTCGAACGGCATGTCGTCCGGGAGTCCGCCCACATTGTGATGGGTCTTGATGGTCGCGGACGGTCCCCGCACGGAGAGGGACTCGATGACATCGGGGTAGAGTGTGCCCTGCACGAGCAGCGACACGTCCTTGCCGGCCTCGCGCGCCGTGCGCTCGAATACCCGGATGAAGGTCTCGCCGATGATCCGGCGCTTGCGCTCGGGATCGTCAACCCCCGCCAGCCCCGCCAGGAACTCGTCGCGGGCATCGGCGACCAGCAGTTCCATCCCCATATGTCTGCGGAAGGTGCGCTCCACGCCCTCGCGCTCGCCTTTCCGGAGCAGTCCGTTGTCCACGAAGATGCAGGTCAGGCGATCGCCGAGCGCACGGTGCACCAATGTGGCCGCGACCGAGGAGTCGACCCCGCCGGAGAGACCGCAGATGGCGGACCGGCCTCCCGCCTGCTCGCGGATGGCGGCGATGCTCTCGTCCACGAACGCGCTGGCCGTCCAGCTCGGACGGCAGCCCGCGACGCGGAAGAGGAAGTTGGAGAGCATCCGGTCCCCTTCCGGCGTGTGTGCGACCTCCGGATGAAACTGCACTCCGTAGATGGAGCGGTCCTCGGCCCGAAACGCCGCCACCGGAAGGCCTTCCGTCGAAGCGACGACGCGATACCCCTCCGGAGAACGGTCCACATGGTCGCCGTGGGAACACCAGACCGTGACGGGATCTTCACGCGCGAAGCCTGCGAACAGGCCATCGGCCTCCGCCAGGCGCAGTTCAGCTCGCCCGTACTCGCGCTTGCCGTGCTCCACCCGTCCGCCCTCCAGCCGGGCGATGAGCTGCATGCCGTAGCAGATCCCCAGAACCGGAACGTCCATGTGCAGCAGTTCGAGCTCCGCTTCCGGCCCATCGTCCTCGTAGACCGACGACGGCCCTCCCGAAAGCACAATCGCGCTCGGCGCCCAGCTCCGTATCCACTCCAGCGACCGGGTCGGGGGGTGGATCTCGCAGAAGACGCGCTCTTCGCGGACACGGCGCGCGATGAGCTGGGTGAACTGCGATCCGTAGTCGAGGATGAGCACCCGGTCGCGCGGCCTGGTGAAGGTCATGACGGGATCCTCTCCCCGCGAACGAGGTCGGCGATGGTCTCCCGTTCGCGGATCAGATGCAGTCCGCCGTCGGCAACCAGCACTTCCGCCGGACGCAGGCGGCTGTTGTAGTTCGAGGCCATGGCGAAACCGTAGGCCCCGGCGGTCCTCACCGCCATCAGGTCGCCTGCGCATGGCAGTTCGATCGCGCGGTCGCGGGCGAGAAAATCGCCGTCCTCGCACACGGGACCCACCACATCGCTCACCACGACTGCGGCGTCCGGACGCTTGCGCACCGGCTCGATCTGATGATAGCCGCCGTAGTGGCTGGGGCGCAGCAGCTCGGTCATGCCCCCGTCGGTGATCACAAAGGTCTTGTTCCCGGAGCGCTTCAGGTACAGCACGCGCACGATGAGCGTCCCGGCTTCGCCGACGATGAAGCGACCCGGCTCCAGCACCAGCCGGAGCCCGCGCTCGATTACGGCCGGCAGGACCGCCCCTGCAAGACGGGCGAGATCGATTTCGGGTTCGTCTCCGTACGCGACCCCGAATCCACCCCCCAGATCGACGTACTCGAGCGGGATCCCTTCGTCCGAAAGCGCCCGCTCCAGGGCGAAGATCTCGCGTGCGGCGCGCTCGTACGGTGCCGTGTCGACGATCTGCGACCCGATGTGCACCGCGATTCCGGCGACCTGAAGCGCCGCCCGCGAGGCCGCCCGGCGATAGAGGTCCATCACTTCGCCGACGGGAATGCCGAACTTGGTGCCGGCGTGCCCCGTGCGCGTGTACTCGTGGGGCGTGGGCGAGGCGATGTCCAGGTTCACGCGCAGCGCGATTCGGGCCCGGACACCCCGCCGGGCCGCGATTCGCTCGAGCAGCCGCAGCTCCTCCCGGCCCTCGACGTTGAAGCCGTAGATGCCGGCATCGAGCCCGGCTTCCAGCTCCTCCTCGCTCTTGCCTGCGCCGGCGAAGACGATCCGCTCCGCCGGAATCCCCGCCTTGAGCGCACGCGCCAGTTCGCCCCCGCTCACGATGTCGGCACCGGAACCGAGTCGGGCCAGGCGGTTGAGGAGCGCCAGGTTTCCGTTGGCCTTGACCGAATACGCGACAAGCAGGCGGACGCCCGGGAAGGCGGCCCTGAAGGTGCGATATCTCTGTTCCAGCAGGGCGCCATCGTAGAGGTAGAGCGGGGTTCCGAAGCGGGCAGCAATGTCGTCGAGGGCGAACCGTCCGCAGTGGAGCACGCCATCCGGGCGAGCCGGCGAGGTCACCTCAGTATGCCCGCGCCCACGCCACCTCCATTGCGGCAGCGCCGCCGCCGATGCACCGCGACGGCCGGCTGGACGACGCGAACTCGTCGTCGGGGATCACCCGGATCGTGGCCTTCGTGGCCTGCTTGACCTTCTCCTCCACGTCGGGGTCGCCGCTCCAGCCGGTGTACGCCAGGCCACCCCCACCCTCCAGAATCTCATTCAGTTCGCCGATATCCGAGATTCCCCGGTGGGAGTTGGCCTCCCGGCGCGCGCGGGCGCCCTCGAGCAGGTCCTCGTGGAATGCGTCGAGCAGCGCGGGCAGCGTGGCCAGCGCCTCCTCGCGCGCCAGGAAGCGCTTGCGCTTCCCGTCCGGAAACGGCACCCGCCGGGCCAGCACCACCTGTCCCTTCGCCACATCGCGAGGCCCGATCTCGGCCCGGAAGGGGACGCCCTTGCGCTCCCACTCGTAGAACTTGGCACCCGGGTTGAGGTGGTCGCGGGCGTCGATCCGCACACGCAGCCCTGCCGAGACCAGCTGGTCGCGGAAGCGGTCGGCTTCTCCCAGCACCAGCGCGCGCTGCGCGTCCGTGCGCCATATGGGCACCACCACGACCTGGGCCGGAGCGATCCGCGGCGGCACGACGATCCCGTTGTCGTCGCCGTGAGTCATCACCATGCCCCCGACCATGCGCGTGGAAACGCCCCACGACGTATTCCAGGCGTATTCCTCCCGCCCCGCCTCGCTCTGGAAGGTGAGGCCGAACTGGCGCGAGAAATTCTGGCCCAGGAAGTGCGAGGTTCCCGCCTGAAGCGCGCGATTGTCCTGCATCAGCGCTTCCACGGAATAGCTTCGCACTGCGCCCGCGAACTTCTCCGAGTCGCTCTTGAGCCCGCTGACCGGGGGCATCGCGATCCAGTCCTCCTGGAACTTCCGGTACACACCCAGCATGCGCCGGGCCTCCTCCTCGGCCTCCTTCTGCGTCGCATGCGCGGTGTGTCCCTCCTGCCAGAGGAATTCCGAGGTGCGCAGGAAGAGCCGGGTGCGCAGCTCCCAGCGCATCACGTTGCACCACTGGTTCAGCAGGAGGGGCAGGTCGCGGTAGCTCTGCACCCACTTGGCGTACATCGAGTAGATGATGGTCTCGGAGGTCGGGCGCACGACATAGGGCTCCTCGAGTTCCTTGCCGCCGGCATGGCTCACCACCGCGAGCTCCGGCTTGAAGCCCTCGACGTGCTCCTTTTCGCGCTCGATGAAGCTCATCGGAATGAGCAGGGGGAAATACGCGTTTTCGTGACCGGTCTCCTTGAAGAGACCGTCCAGTCCCTGCTGCATCAGTTCCCAGATCGCGTATCCCCAGGGACGGATGACCATGCATCCGCGTACCGGCGAATAGTCGGCGAGCTCCGCGCGTTGAACCGCATCGTTGTACCAGGCCGAGAAGCTCTCGCTCCGGGGCGTCAGGCGCTTGTCGTCAGCCATTTGTCTGATCCTGGGGGTGGCCCGCGGCGCCGCGGGGAGGATCGCGCCTGCTCTCTCGGCGGAATACGAAGAAGCCGGGCACGCTGAAGAGCAGGAGCGAGGAGACAAACCACGATATCCGGAAGGGCGCGCCCGTCAACTCGTTCAGGAGCAGCGCCACCAGCGCGCCTCCGCCCAGGGACATGGCCGCGGCGGCGGCCAGAATGAAGTATTCGAGGATGTTGAGTCGGCGCACGGCGCGGGCCATGTCCTTGCGCACTTCCCTGCTGCCGTCGGCTACCATTCCGGGGGCGCTCCATGGTAGAAGTAGACCCGGTGGCCGGTTCCCCGCCCTGTCCCGACCTCGCCGTACCACCCTTCCAGCGGAATCCATTCGCCCCAGGCCACCGGCACCAGGTTCCCCTCGCTCGTTCCCGGCGGCACGGCCGCCTGATAGACGATCGCGCGAATCGCCACCAGGGTCGAATCGCGGGCGGCCCGGTCGGGCAGCAACTCCCGCAGGGTGCGGCTGAATTCCGCGCGTCCGCCGGGCTCCGGGGCGAGCAGGTGCAGGGTCAGCCGGCGTTCCAGCACCGGATCCGGGACTTCGTCGAAGAGGATGAGGGAGACCGCCTCGGCGTCGTCGGCGGCGAAGGATGAACGGGCCGCGGATGGCACGGAAGCGGGTGCCGCGTCTTCTCGCGCCTCGGGTGGGCGGTCGGGAGAACAGGCTCCGGCGCAAAGGCAGGCCACGGACGAGGCGAGGATCCTCGACGGCCGCCGCCGGCCGGCCCGGCGCATGGTCATGATGCCGGCCTGCCTTGACGCAGGTCGGCAAGCGAGACCTCGTGCTGGGTGCCGTGCGCCATGTCGCGGATCACCGCCACCCCCTTCGCCGTCTCGTCCGGGCCCAGAAGGATGACCTTGCGGGCTCCCTGCCTGGCGGCCATGGCGAGCTGCTTGCGCACCGGACGTTGCTCGAGCGCATAGGCGACGGTCGATCCCGCCTCCCGCAGGAAATGCGCGATTTCCCGTCCCAGAAGACGCTGAGCCGGCGATACGCAGGCGATGAACCAGTCCAGCGACGGGGTGGCCTCGGGGAGCAGTGCCCTGTCGCGCAGCAACTCGGTCAGCACCACATCCCCCATTCCGAACCCCACCGCGGGGAGGGGCTCGCCGCCGACCCGCTCGAGCAGCTGGTCGTAGCGGCCTCCCCCGCAGATGGCGCGCAGCTTGCCCTTCCGGTCGAAGAGTTCGAACACGATTCCGGTGTAATACGCCAGGCCGCGGACGATGCGCAGGTCGAAGCGCAGGAAGGGCTCCAGCCCCATCGCCGTAAGGTCGGCCCGGTAGCGGCGCAGTTCGTCGAGGCTGGCGCCCACCGCTTCACGTTCGCCGAGCAGGTCCTCGACCACATCGAGCCCGGCACCGTCCAGGATCTCCAGAAGCGAATCGACCTGCCGGCCAGCCAGCCCGGCGGACGCCTGCAAACGGTCGCGCGTCGCGTCCGCGCCCACCCGTTCGTACTTGTCTATGTCGCTGAAGGTGGCGGGCATTCGGTCCTCCGGCACGCCCAGCGCGGCAAGAACCGCTGACAAGAGACGGCGATCCGAGACGCGCGCCACGAAATCGTCGGGCCCCAGGCCCAATGCGCGAAGGGAGTCTACCGCCACCGCCAGGACTTCGGCGTCCGCGCCCGTCCCGGCTTCGCCGAGGATGTCGACATTCAGCTGGAAGTGCTCGCGCAGACGCCCCCGCTGCTGCCGTTCGTAGCGAAACAGCTGCGGAATCGAGAACCAGCGGATCGGCTTGGCCATGGCCCGGCTGCGCTCACCGAGCATGCGCGCGAGCGACGGCGTCATTTCGGGGCGCAGCGATACCTCCCGCCCCCCCTTGTCCACGAAGGCGTACAGCTGCCCGACGATCTCGTCGCCGCTCTTTTCCCGGTAGAGTTCCAGCGGTTCCAGCGGAGGCCCGTCGTATTCCTGGAAGCCGTAGCGGCGCGCCACGCTGCGCCAGCTTCCGAACACGTGCTCCCGCTCGGCCAGAGCCTCCGGTGCGAAGTCTCGAAAACCCGGAAGCCTGGGGAAATTTCTGTTTTTTGGCATGGCGGCGAATCTATGCGCTTGGCCCGACGCGTCAAACCGGGGAAAACGTCGGGAACGGCTGGATGCCCAGCTCACCGAGGGCGCTGCCGACCGTGTGGCAGGATCCCGTGACCACCGCCGTGCCGCCGTCCGCCCGCTCGGACACTCTGGCCAGGGCGAGGCCGAAGTCCGCTTCCACCTCGGGCGTGAACCGTGGTGCGAGCGCAGCCGCCACCTGCCGGGGCTTCCACCTTCGTTCCCCTGGCGCGGAAGGAGGCTGGGTGAGGACGGCTGCATCGGAAATCGAGAGGAGGCCCGGCAGCATGCCGCCCCAGTCCTTGTCCCCCAGGATGCCGGCCAGCACCACGATCGGCCGCGGCGGCCCGATTGACCGCAGGGTGGTGGCGAGCGTTTCCATTCCGGCGACGTTGTGGGCCACGTCGAAGACCCAGGTTACGCCGCCTTGCGCCACCAGCTGCACCCGACCCGGCCAGCTCACCCGTGCCAGGCCCCGCACCACCGCCTGTCGGGCGGGCCGCAGCTCCTTTGGAAGCGATTCCAGCGCCCGGACCGCGAGAGCCGCGTTGGCCGCCTGGTGCCCACCGGCCAACGGCACCGACAACTCGAGTTCTCCCCAGGCGGCGGAGGACATGCAGAAGCTCGTGCACGCCCCCGAGAGCTCCAGGTTTCGCACATCCCGGACCGGATCGAGCGCGAGGAAGGGAGCGCCGGCCTTCGTCGCCCGGCCCCTCAGAATGCCCAGGACAGACCCGCCGGTCTCGCTCGTATGGACCGGAACGTCCGGCTTGATGATCCCGGCCTTCTCCCGGGCTATGTCCTCCACGGTGGCGCCCAGGTAGTCGGCGTGGTCGAGTGACACGTTGGTGATGCAGGTCACTGCCGGAACGATCACGTTGGTCGCGTCGAGACGTCCGCCCAGCCCGACCTCCACCACTGCGATGTCGACTCCCTCCTCGGCGAATACACCGAACGCCAGGGCGGTGGTCGCTTCGAAGAAGGTGGGCCCGATCCGGTCGACGGCCGCGTGCAGCCCGGCCGCCACCCGGGTCATGGGCTCGGACGCCACCGGGCGGCCGTCGACCTGGATGCGTTCGCGGAAGTCACACAGGTGGGGGGAGGTGTAGAGCCCGGTGCGCAGGCCGGCCTCCCGCAATACCCCGGCGCACATCGCCGCAACCGACCCCTTGCCGTTGGTCCCGCCGATGTGGATCGACGGACAGGCGAGCTGTGGCTCCCCCAGGGCTGCAAGCAGGGACCGGGTTCGCTCGAGACCCCATTTGACGCCATGCCCCAGCCGCGGGAACAGTTCGTGCGTCGCGGGAGCTCCGGCCTTCAAGGCCAAAATCTCCGGGGCGTGTGGGGCCACGCGCCGGCGGGCCTCAGCCCTGGGGCTTCCACCCCGCCCACATGTGCCGCAGCAGAAGTGCCACCGTGGCCTTCAACTCCTTGCGCGGCACCACGCAGTCGAGCATGCCGTGCTCGAGAAGAAACTCGGATCTCTGGAACCCGTCCGGAAGCTCCTGCCGGATCGTCTCCTCGATCACGCGAGGCCCCGCGAACCCGATGAAGGCGTCGGGTTCCGCGAGGTTGACGTCGCCCAGCATGGCGTATGAGGCGGTCACCCCGCCCGCCGTCGGATTGGTGAGGATGGATATGTGGGGCAGACCGGCCTCGTGCAGCCTCGCCAGCAGCGTCGCCGTCTTCGCCATCTGCATCAGCGACAGGATTCCCTCCTGCATGCGAGCTCCCCCGGAGGCGCTCACGACGACCAGGGGCACCTGTTCGCGCAGCGACCTGTCGATGATGCGGGCCAGCTTCTCCCCGACCACCGATCCCATCGATCCTCCGATGAAGGAAAAGTCCATCACCGCCAGCGACACCGGGATGCCATCCAGCCTGCCCGAACCCACAACCATGGCCTCCGGCCGTCCCGCACGCTGTTCGGCCACCTGCACGCGGGCGGTGTACGGCTTCGAGTCGACGAAGCCCAATGGATCGGCGCTCGCCAGCCCCGCGTGCTCCTCGCTGAAGGCTCCTTCGTCCATCAGCAGCCTCAGATAGTCCGAGGCCCCGAACCTGAAGTGGAACCCGCACTCCGGGCACACGGAGAGATTCTGGGTGAGCTTCTCGCGATAGAGGATGGCACCGCAGCTCGGACATTTCCTGAAGACATCGCTCGGAACATCCCGCCGGTCCTGTGCGCGCAACGGCTTCTTGGGCTTGTTGAACCAGGCCATGGCTTGCTCCAGTCGGCGTTGCTCGCGGGTTGACCGGGCGGACGGCGCAGCCCTTCAGTCCCGCTGGGCGACGCGCACGGCGAGCGCCGCGGCCACCCAGCACATCAGCAGAAAGGAACCCCCGTAGCTGATGAACGGAAGGGGGATGCCGGTGACGGGGACCAACCCGACGGTCATTCCGGTGTTCACGAAGACGTGCGTAATCCAGGCGCCGAAGATACCGAAGAGGACAAAGCTTGCAAAGTGACTGCCGGCTCCGGTCGCCATGCGGACGAGTCGGAGCAGGACATAGGCGAAGCCGGACAGGATCAGCAGCGTGCCCACGAAGCCGAACTCCTCTCCGATGACCGCGAAGATGAAATCGGTGTGCTGCTCGGGCAGGAAGTTGAAACGCTTCTGGGTGCCCAGCGTAAACCCCTTGCCGGTCAGCCCGCCGCTGCCGATGGCGACCTTGGACTGGACCAGGTGGTAGCCCGCCTGCCGTGGATCGAGACTCGGATCCAGAAACACCAGCACCCGGTTCTGCTGGTAGGGGGCCAGGGAGTCCCAGAGGAGCCGCGCGACCGTGCCGACGGCCAGATTGAGCACCAGCACCGCCACGTACTCGAAGGTGTAGAGGCGCGAGCGACGCAGATAGAGCAGCCCGATGAGCGCCACCATGTACGCCGAGAACAGCCAGGTGTTGAACGAGACGACCAGCGCGATGGCCGGGCTCACCAGCAGGAACAGATAGGTCAGCGGAATCCCGGACCAGAAGAGCACCGCTATCAGGATGCCCACAAAGGCCATCGCGGTCCCGAGATCCGGCTGGAGCAGGACCAGGAGAAGAGGGAGCCCCACCAGCGCGCTCGGCGCGATCACGTCGGTCAACTGCCATGATCTGCGGGAACCGTGTCCGGACCCTTCCAGGCGGGACGCCATGAGGCGCGCCAGGGCCAGGATGGTCGCAATCTTGGCGACCTCCGCCGGCTGGAACTGAAAGCCGCCGAACTGCAGGAAGCTGGTCACTCCGGCCGCCGTGCCGCGGCCGGTGCCCACGACCAGCGTGACGGCCAGCAGAACCACCGCCAGGACATAGGCGGGCACCGCAACCCACTCGATCCAGTTGTTGGAGATGCGGGTAAGGACGGTGAAGGCCGTCAGTCCGAGGACGAACCAGACCAGTTGCCGGATCCAGGCGCCTTCGACGACGGGGCTCGGTACGTTGAGTTCGCCCGTCGAATAGATCATCGCCACACCGAAGGCGGAGAGCGCGAGCAGGGCGAAGACGAAGCCGCGGTCGAGGGCCCACCGCGAAAACAGGGCCTTCAAGGAATGAGCTCCGACGGGACGCACAGCCTCACCGGTTCGCCCACGGCGCGGGCGTGCCCGTGAGGAGGTGTTCGCCCAGCGTCTGGATGGTGTCGGTGGGGATGCCGTGGCGCTTGCGCAGGAAGTAGTCCGCCGACTTCGCGGCGATTGGGGCCGCCACGATGGATCCGCTCTCTCCGAGCTCCACCAGCACGACCACGACGATCTCCGGAGTTCCGCCCCGGGGACCCGCGATGGCCGCGAACCACGCGTGGCTGCGATCCGGATCCTGCGCGTTCTGGGCGGTGCCCGATTTGCCCATCAGCTCCCAGTGCTCCACCGAGGACCTGTACCCCGTGCCCCCCGGCATGAAGACCCGCCTGAGGCCCTCTATCAGAACCTCGCCGTGCTCCGGTGAAATCCCGATGTCCCAGATATCGCCCTCCTCCTCCCCGCTCAGGATGCGCGGCGCGGGCGCCCGCCCTCCCTGGGCCATGGCGAGGTAGAACTGGGCGATCCCCAGGGGGGTCTGGTCGTTGGGGCCCTGCCCGATCGAAAGCGACAATACCTCCGTTTCGCGCGCGCGGTAACCGAACCGTTCCTCCCAGAAGCCCAGACCGCTCGGAAACACTCCCGGCGACTCGCCGGGCAGGTCGATGCCGCACTGGCGCGCGAAGCCCATGTCGTTCGCGTTGGCCACGAGACGCTCCAGCCCGATCCTGAGGCCCAGCTGGTAGAAATAGACGTTGCAGGAGTGCTGAATGGCCCCCACGAGATCGAGCGCCCCGTGACCGGCTTCGTACCAGCAGCCGTACCTGCGGTTGCCGACGAACATCCCTCCGGTGCACCCCCGCGGCATGTATTCGTTCGCTTCCACAAGGCCGAGCTCCAGTCCGATCGCGGCGACCGCGAGCTTCCACGTCGACCCCGGGGCGTAGCGCCCGACGACCGCGCGATTGAAGAGGGGCTGTTCGGGGTCGCTGTTGAGAGACGCCCACTGGTCGGGATCGATGCCTCCCACGAAGCTGTTGGGGTCGAAGGTCGGAGCCGAGTAGAGCGCGAGCACTCCGCCATCCTCGACATCCAGCGCCACCACGGCACCGCGCATGGAGTCGGGGAAGATGTGGTGGATCCACTCCATCAGATCCAGGTCGAGATTCAGGTGGATATCCACCCCGGGCTCGGGCGCCTCCATGACCTGCCCGAAAGGAGAGCTGACGACCCGGCCCAGCGCGTCCACTTCCGAATAGCGCAGGCCCCGCTTCCCCTGAAGCCGGGCTTCGTACTGCCGCTCCACCCCCTCCTTGCCCACCGTCATGCCCTGCGAGTACTCCGCGTATTGTTCCTGCTCCAGTTCTTCCGCGGTGACTTCGCCCACATACCCCATGAGGTGGGAGACCGCGCGCGCAGCCTGGTATTGGCGCTTCGGATCCATCCGAACCACGACGTTCGGCAACTCCGCGCGGTGCTCCTCGAGCGTTGAGACGAGATCGAAATCGGCATCGCCCTCCACCAGAAGCGGCTGATAGGGTTCGCGTCGGGCGCGTTCGAGCAGCAGTTCGATCCTCCCATCGTCCAGATCGAGGTACGATTGCAGGCGTTCGAGCGTGGCTTCCATGACCCCGGACGTCGCCGAGGGGAACACGTGCAGCGAATAACCGGGAACGCTGCTCGCAACAACCCGGCCGTTTCGGTCGAAGACGGCGCCGCGCGGAGCTTCGATGGGAAAAGGACGGAGCCGGTTCGAGTCCGAGCGAAGCTGGTACGTGTTGGACTCGAGCACCTGAAGGCGGAAGAAGGCCACGGTGAGGACTCCGAAGAGCGTCAGGAGTCCGATGATGGCGATGCGGGCGCGCTGGGACGCCCCTGGATTGGGCATCTGGAACTGATTCATGACTCGCTCTCGCTGAAGGGGCCGATGAGCCTCACGATGAGCACGCCCACCAGAGCGGCATAGAGCGCGGCCGGAACTCCGGCGAGAATCATCGGTTCGATGAACCCGCTCCTGACCCCGGCCGCCTGCTGCAGGATCCAGTGGATGAAGTCACGCACCCACTTGCCGGTCACAAAGTAGACGATGCTGAAGGAAAGCGACGTGGTGGAAACGAAGAACGCCCGGGTCTGCACGCCCAGAATGCCCACCAGGGTCAACGCTACGGTGTTGGCGCCGAAGGCCACGAGCGTGAACGCGTCCTCCAGCATGCCGAGGGTGAACCCGACGCATGCGGCAGTGCCGAATCGGACCCTGCGAACATGGAGCAGGAGCGCGACGGTCAACAGATCCGGGGCCCCGGCTCCCATCCCCACGCCGAGCCGCAGAACGAAATGGAGGAAGACCAGAATCAGCGTGAGGGCAACGACCGCGCTCGACCCGATTCCGAGCCGAGGGGTGCCGGCCAGCGGACGCTCAGCCACTGCCATCGGGAGCAGGCGAACCGCCCGGCCCGGCCTCGCCGGCGGAATCCGGGACCGGTGACGCTCCTGCGGGGAACAGACTGGACAGGTCCGCTTCGCCCTCCGGTCCGGCCCCGTCGGAAACGCCGACCAGCGCGTGCGTGACGGAGGCCGGATGTACGGTGGGGTACACCCAGTAACTCCGGTGCCATCCTTCTTCGATCTCGGCCAGCCCCCCGACCCGCCCCACGGGCACGCCTCGCGGATAGACACCCCCGCGTCCGCTGGTGACCACCAGAGTACCGTCGACAAGGACGTCGAAATACGGGATGCCGGTCAGAACGAGTCGCTCGGCGTCCCCGACGGTGGCCGGTTCCGGCCCGACAATGCCGTAGAGCTCGCCGTCCTCCGACATGACGGAGGCCCGGAAGTCCGGGTGCGACCAGTCCATGCCGATCGACAGCGACGGGTGGGCTTCGAGAACCCTGCCCGCGAGGCCGTCGGCGGTGATGATGGGAGACAGCGCATGGACACCCTGCTCGTAGCCGAGGTCGAGCACGATCGTGCTCTGGGAGCCCAGATTGCCCGGGCGGTGCACGCTCACGGCCCGATACGACCGCTCGACGAGCGGCGCCAGTCCGATCAGGACCCGAAGGCGCCGGTTTTCCTCTATCGCCGCCGCGTTGTTGGCGACCCAGGCGCGCAGGGAGTCCACCTCTGCACGGAGCATGTCCGCCTCGCGTCCTCTCGAGCGGGCCGCGGTCAGTGCGCTCCGGATGTCCACAAACGGGCGCAGCAGGGTCAGGCGAATGCCGGACGCGATGCTCTGCTGGGGCCCCGCCGGAATCAGGTAGAAGAACAGGCCGACCAGCAGACAGGCCGCCGCCAGGAGGAATTGTCTTCGCAGTCCGTTACCGCCGGCACCGCCGTATTCCCGCATCAACGCCACCCGTCGGGCTCAAGGCCTGCGCCGCCGCCTCGACCACTCCGGAAACCGGTCGCCGATCAACGGTCACGCCGTCAGGATCTTACGGAATGTGTGCAGATCCTCCAGTATCCGGCCCGCGCCTCGCACAACGCAGGTCAGAGGATCTTCGTCCACATGCACGGCCAGGTTGGTCTCGAACGTGATCAGCTGGTCAAGCCCCTGGATCATCGCGCCGCCACCTGTCATCAGCAGGCCTCTGTCCACGATGTCCGCGGAAAGCTCCGGGGGCGTCGACTCGAGCGCGCGGCGCACCGCGTCCACGATGGATCTGATCGGCTCCTGGATCCACTCCCGCACTTCCGATGAACCGATGCGGATCATCTTTGGCATTCCGCTGACGAGATCGCGACCCTTGACGTCCATCTCCTGTTCATCGCCGGTATCGAAGGCGGATCCGATCTGGATCTTGATCATCTCGGCAGTGGATTCTCCGATAAGCAGCTTGTAATGCCTGCGCATGGAGTCTTCGATCGCGTGATCGATCTTGTCGCCGCCCACCCGGATCGAGGAGTTGGCGACAACGCCCGACAGGCAGATCACGGCGATCTCGGTGGTGCCGCCCCCGATGTCGATCACCATGTTGCCGGTCGGTGACTCGATGGGAAGGCCCATGCCGACTGCGGCCGCGACCGGCTCCACCACCATGTACACGGACTTCGCGCCGGCCATCAGCGCCGAAGAGCGGACGGCGCGCCGCTCGAGCTCGGTGATGCCCGAAGGAACGCCCACCACCACGCGCGGCTTCATCCGGAACATGCGCCGGGACGTGACCCGTTTGAGGAAGTGGCGCAACATCATCTCGGTGATGTCGACATCCGCGATCACGCCGTCCTTCAAGGGTCGAATCGCCTCGATGTCCCCCGGGGTGCGCCCGAGCATGCGTTTGGCGTCGAGACCGATCCCCAGGATGTTGCGTGAGCTCTTTTCCACGGCGACCACGCAGGGCTCGTTCACCACAACCCCCTCGCCCCGGACGTATACGAGCGTATTCGCGGTTCCCAGGTCCACTGCGATGTCATGGACCGGAACGAGGCTGCGGCGCGGCTTGAACCAACTTGAAGAAAGCACTCTAACTCTTTGTTTTACAATAGGTAAGAGGGATTGGTACCCAAGGGGCAGGCGGACTCCGGCCAACCCCCGGAGAGCCTCCGCATCTTAAGTTGCGGCGTGATCAGGAGCAAGATTCGGATTCTGCCTCACGTGGAGCATTCGAAGGGTTTCCGCCTCCCGACACGGGTCAGAAACAACTGTCGAGTGGTGTGAATTGCATGCCAAGGGCGTCCGCCACTGCGGCGTGAACAACCTCGCCCCGGACCACGTTCAGACCACGGGCAAGGGCAGGATTGCGGCGGCAGGCATCCTGCCAGCCTCTGCCTGCGAGCTCCAGGATGCAGGGCAGCGTGGCGTTCGTGAGGGCCAGCGTGCTCGTTCGGGGCACGCTGCCCGGAATGTTGGTGACGCCGTAGTGGATCACGCCGTTCACGACGTAGGTGGGAGCTTCATGCGTGGTGGGTCGGATCGTCTCGACGCATCCGCCCTGGTCGACGGATACGTCCACGATGACCGACCCCGGACGCATGGTTGCGAGATCATCCTCGAACACCAGGAACGGCGTCCGGGCACCGGCCAGGAGCACCGCCCCGATGATCAGGTCCGAATCGCGCAACTGTTTGCGCACCGCGTAGCGCGTCGAATAGAGGGGATGGACGCCCGCGGGCATCACATCCGCCAGATGCCGGAGCCGGGGAAGCGACGTGTCCAGAATGGAGACGCGCGCGCCCAGCCCCGCGGCCACCCTGGCCGCCTGCGTACCCACGACGCCGCCACCCAGAATCAGCACCTTGCCGGGCATGACCCCCGGCACACCTCCGATGAGGATTCCGCTGCCGCCGGAAGGGCGCGTCAGGTACCGCACGCCCTCCTGTACCGCCATCCTCCCGGCCACCTCGCTCATCGGCGTAAGCAGGGGCAGTGCGCCCTCGTCGGTGGCAACCGTCTCGTACGCGATGGCCACGGTGCCGGACTCCCTGACCGCCCGGGTGAGGGCCTCGGATGCCGCGAAGTGAAAATAGGTGAAGACGATCTGCCCCTCCCGCATGTCGGGCCACTCCTCCGCGAGAGGTTCCTTCACCTTCACGATCATGGCGGCGCGCGCCCACAGCTCACGCGCGCTCTCCACCACCTGCGCGCCCGCGCGCTGGTAGAAATCGTCGGTGAACCCGCTGGCCAGGCCGGCACCCTTCTCGACCAGCACCTGATGGCCCGCCCGGGTGAGCGCTTCCACACCCGCCGGAACCAGTGCAACCCGGTACTCGTGCGTCTTGCGCTCGGCGGGAACACCGATCAGCATGCGCGGCGGCTCAGGGTCCCAGGCGAAGCAGGCACTGACGGTCGGGATGAAAGAACTCGGCCGCGGAGTCGGCGACTTCCGCTTCCGTCACGCGGTCGATGCGGGACAGGAGTTCGTCCAGCGTGGTGAAGGGCTCCTCGTGCAGGGCGAACCCCGCCAGCCGGTACAGCCGGGCACCGGGGCTCTCCAGGGAAAGCATGATCTGCCCCTTGACCTGACTCTTGATCTGGACGAGGTCGTCGCGCGAAAGGCCATCCCGGGCGACGGCCGCCAGCTCTTCCCTGATGGCGTCGATGACCTGGCCGGCCGCGTCGTGACGGGTGCCCGCATAGATGCCGGATATCCCCGCCCGCGAATAGAAGGACTGGAAGGTGTACACCGAGTAGGCCAGCCCCAGCTCCTCGCGAATGCGCCGGAACAGCCGGGAGCTCATGCCGCCGCCCATTGCCGCCGCGAGCAGCACCAGCGCGTATCGCCTGGTGTCGGCTCTGGGAGGGGTTACGGTGCCGGCAACGATGTGGGTCTGGGCCGTCTGCCGCCGGACATGGACCTCGCTTCCCCCCACCGGCCGCGGCTCGGCGATCGGGGCCGCCGGAATACGGTGGCCCGCGCTGCGGAAGTAGTGCGCGGCGAGTTCAACCACCTCGTCGTGCACCACATTGCCGGTGGCGGCTACGACCATGCCCGCGGCCCCATAGCGCCCCCGGTGCAGATCCCGCAAGGCATCTCCCCCGATCGCCGACACGGTTTCGCGGGTGCCGAGAATGGACGCCCCATAGGGATGCCCGTCCCACAGGTGTTGCCCGTGCAGCTCGAAGGCGAAGTCCTCCGGGGCATCTTCGATCGTGGATATCTCTTCGAGAACGACATGACGCTCAAGCTCCAGGTCCTTGTCGAGGAGCCTGGGGAAGAGCACCAGGTCCGCAAGCACATCGAGCGCCTGGGGCAGATGTTCGTCCAGCACGCGGGCCTGGAAGCTCGTGTGTTCCCGGCTCGTGAAGGCGTCCAGGGAACCGCCCAGGCTCTCCAGCGCGAGCGCGATCTGTTCGCGTGAACGGTGCTGCGTTCCCCGGAAGACCATGTGCTCCAGCAGATGGCTCGCCCCCAGAACCTCCTCTCCGTCGTGCGCGGCGCCGTGCGGGACCCAGACGCCGACCGCCGCGGAGCGGACTCCGGGAATCGACTCGCTCATGACCTGGATGCCGGACGGGAGCGCAGTGACCGCCATGCGGTCCCGGTTCAGGGTTGTGGGCGGGGCTGCGGGAGGCGACGCGACCGGTCCGGCGGACCGCAGGGATCGACGGTGGCGGGCAGGCGTCACCGGCGGCCCCGGGACGACGCTCCGCCCCGGGTGTTGTCGGCGAGCGCCGCGCGTCTGGAGAGACGCAGGCGGCCCTTCTCATCGATGGCGAGCAGCTTGACCCGCGCGATCTCACCGACCTTGAGGACGTCTTCGGTCTTGCCCACACGGCCTTCGGCGAGTTCGGAGATGTGGCAAAGCCCTTCGGTGCCCGGGAAGATCTCGATGAAGGCTCCGAAGGTGGTGGTGTTCTTGACCGGACCCTCGTAGATGCGTCCGACCTCGGGCTCCTGGGCGATGGCCTCGATCATCTCGCGGGCGCGTACGCCAGCCTCGCCCGAGACGGCCGCAATCTTCACCACCCCGGAGTCCTCAATGTCGATCTTGGCTCCGGTTTCATCTTGTATCGCCCTGATAGTCTTTCCTTTAGGCCCGATTATCTCACCAATTTTCTCAGGGTTGATCGAGACGGAGATGATGCGTGGAGCGTACTGGGACAGGTTCGTGCGCGCCGAGGGAATCGCGTGATCCATGGCGTCGAGGATGCGGTGCCGCGCCGTGCGCGCCCTTCCCAGCGCCTGCTGCATGATCTCCAGATCGAGTCCCTCGATCTTGATGTCCATCTGGATTGCGGTGACGCCCTTGCGCGTCCCGGCCACCTTGAAGTCCATGTCGCCCAGTGCGTCCTCGAGCCCCAGGATGTCGGTGAGGACCGCGAAGCGTCCTCCCTCCTTCACCAGCCCCATCGCGACCCCGGCGCACGAGGCCCGGAGCGGAACCCCGGCATCCATCAGCGACAGCGAAGCCGCGCAGACGGAGGCCATGGAGGAAGAGCCGTTCGACTCCAGAACATCGGAAACCACGCGGATGGTATAGGGGAAATCGTCGTAATCGGGAAGAAGGGGCTGAACGGCGCGTTCGGCCAGATTTCCATGCCCCACCTCACGCCGCGACGTCCCGCGGATGGGCCTCGCTTCGCCCACCGAGAAGGGGGGGAAGTTGTAGTGGAGCATGAACGACTTCGTGGTCTCCTCGAGCGTATCGATCGAATCGATGCGCTGTTCGTCCCGCGAAGTGCCGAGGGTGACCACGCCCAGAGCCTGGGTCTGCCCGCGCGTGAAGAGCGCCGATCCGTGCGGCCGGGGCAGAACGCCCACCTCACACCCGAGTTCGCGGATATCGTCCACTCCGCGACCGTCGGCGCGTTTGCCCTCGTCGAGGATGCGCGCACGCACATGGTGCTTCTCCAGCTTGCGCAGGACTCCGGTCACGGCGGCGCGAACTTCGTCGCTCTCCGTCCCCCCGCTCTGCACCTGGCCGGCCACCTCCTCTCCGAGCTCCGCCAGCGCGGCGGCGCGGGCCTGCTTCTCCTCCACCTCGAGCGCGGCCGCCACCCTCTTCCGGGCGAGCGCCTCGACCTGGTCGACCAGTTCACGGGCCGGCTCCACGCTCGTCCATTCCATTTCCTCCGCGCAGGCGCCGGCGATGAGGTCACGCTGCATGGCCACCAGTTCGCGGATCGCTCCATGAGCCTCCCCCAGCCCCTCGAGGAGATCCTCTTCGGGCACCTCGACCGCGGCGCCCTCCACCATGGTGATCGCCTCGGCGGATCCCGCCACCACCAGGTCGACGTCGGAGTACTCGAGTTGCTGGAAGGTGGGATTCACGATCCAGGCGCCCTGAATCCGGCCCATGCGCACCGACGCCACCGGGATGTGGAACGGAATCTTCGACATGTTGAGCGCCACCGAGGCGCCCATCAGACCGAGGACGTCCGCGTCGTTTTCCTGGTCCGCGCTCAGGATGTAGCAGATGATCTGGGTTTCGTTCATGTACCCTTTCGGGAACAGCGGGCGGATGGGGCGATCGATGGAGCGCGCGGCAAGGATCTCCTTCTCGCCCGGGCGCCCCTCCCGCTTGAAGAAGCCCCCGGGGATCTTGCCGCCCGCGTAGGTCTTCTCCCGGTACTCGACCGTGAGAGGGAAGAAGGGGAGGTGGGTGGGCCTGGTCTGCGCCGTGGCGGTGCACAGCACCATGGTGTCGCCAAAACGAACGAGGCAGGCTCCGTGGGCCTGCCTCGCCATGCGCCCGGTCTCCAGGACCAGGGTGCGTCCTGCAAACTGTCGCTCGATTCTTTTCAGCATGCTCTGACCTAGTGGCGGAGACCGAGGTCCGCGATGAGTTCGCGGTACTTCTCGTAGTCGGTCCGCTTCATGTACTCGAGGAGCCGCCTTCGCCGGCCCACCATCCTGAGCAGACCCTGGCGGCTGTGATGGTCCTTCTTGTGTTCGCGGAAGTGACCCTGGAGATGATTGATTCGGTGGGTCAGGATCGCGATCTGAACGGGGGCGCTGCCCCGGTCACCATCGTGAACCTGGTACTTCCGGATGACTTCTTCCTTTACGAATCCCATCGCGGGAACGCCTCCTCAAGAGTCTGAACGCTACAAGGGAAGCCCGGGCGCGAACCCACTGACTTGTAAACGGCGACCAAAGCTAGCCATAAGGGGTGGAGGCTACAAGGCGCGCGCTCCAACCGGGCAACACGGCTCAGCCTTCGCCGAAAGCCACGTCGGTCCTGGCAGCCATTACGAAGTCGTTTACATGGAGGTTGCGGATCTTGTGGGTCCACCAGCCGACAGTGACGCGTCCCCATTCCGTCAGCAGGGCCGGGTGGTGCCCCTGCTCCTCGGCGAGCGCGCCGACCCGGTTGGTGAACGAGAGCGCCTGGACGAAGTCCGGGAAGGAGAAGACGCGCTCCAGACGCGGAACGCCTTCGCGCTCAACGATTTCCCAGTCGGGAATCTGTGGACGCCAGGCCGCGATTTCGCTGTCGCTGGCGGGGGGCGCTCCCACCCTGCACGGTTCGCACGTCTGTCGAGTCAGTTCGGTCATGGTGTCATCCGGGATCTGGTTTGCGGAGAGGAATCGCGGTCTCGATACTCGTCCAGGATGCGGCGGGCCTGCCGGACATCCTGGTTCATCCGGCTGATCAAGTCTGCGACGGTGGCAAAGGGCCGCACCTCACGGAGCCGTTCGATCAGATCCAGCTGGAGTTCGGCCCCGTACAGATCGGCATTGTAGTCGAGAAGATGGACTTCTATCGTGGCTCGGGCACCGGGGAAGACAGGGCGTGGTCCGATGTGGAGAGCTCCGTCCCTCGTGCCCGCGGGCAACCTGGCGCGCACCGCGTAGATTCCCTCGCCCGGAATGAGCTTCCGGGAATCCCGAATCTCGAGGTTCGCGGTAGGGAATCCCAGGCGCCGCCCCCGGCCGTCGCCCCGCACCACCACTCCACGCAGCGAGTACGGACGCCCCAGCCCCTTGTGCGCCGCGCGCACGTCGCCCGCAAGCAGTGCCCTGCGAATCCGGCTTGAGGACACGGGACCGCCGCCGGCCACGACGGGCGGTACCACCTGGACGCCGAACCCCAGCTCCTTCCCCATCGCACCCAGAGCGTCGGCGTCTCCCGACCGCCCCCGGCCGAAGCCGTGGTCGTAGCCGATCACGAGCTCCCTGACCCTCATGCGGGCGACCAGAATCTCCTCGACGAAACGCCGTGGCGTGTATCGGGCGAGCGCTCGCGTGAACGGCAGAAAGACGGCGTAGTCGAGGCCGGTTTGCGCGAGAATCTCCTTTTTCTCGATCGACGTGGTCAGGAGCCGTGGCGCGTCCTCCGGCCGCAGGACCTGCAGCGGATGCGGACGGAAGGTCACCAGGACGCTGGGTCTGCCCGTGCGGCGGGCTCGCCGGCTCATCTCGCGCAGCACCTCCCAGTGGCCCGGGTGGACGCCGTCGAACGTACCCACCGTGACGACGCTCCCTCGCTGACAGCGCGGAACAAGCGCGGGAAGGGCCGGTCCCGCGCCACGACCTTCCGGGCGGCCGGACGCCGTCACCGGAACACCTTGCGCGGTTTCAGCACCCCGCTCCGGCCGATCCCGATGGCGACCAGGGTCCCGCCTTCCAGCGCCACTACCGGATCGGCCTCGGGCACGGGATCGAGGATCGGCTCGACAGCCTGCCCGCAGGCCAGGCGAGCGGCATCCGCCTCGTCCACGCGCACGGCTGGCAGGTGCGCCAGCGCTCTCGCGGCGGACAGGTGCGCGGCCGGGGGCACTTCTTCGCGCAACTCGCCCGCGGGCACCGCGTCACGGACGTTCATCGCGCCCACCCGGATGCGTCGGAGTGCGGTAAGGTGGGCTCCGGTCCCCAATGCCTTCCCCAGATCGCGCGCGAGCGCCCGGACGTAGGTTCCGGAGGAACAGCGCACCGCAAAGGTGACGAACGGAAGCGCACAGCGGATTTCTCGTATCTCGTACACCTCGACCGGAACCGGTTCGAGCTCCACCATCTCGCCCCCGCGTGAGCGGCGGTGGGCGGCGGTCCCCCGCACCTTCTTGGCGGAATAGCGCGGCGGAACCTGCAAGGTCGGGCCCTGGAGCGCCGCGAGGGCCTCCCGGACCGTGCGCTCGTCCAGTTCACGCCACCGGGAGCTGTCGTCCACGACGTCCCCTTCCAGGTCGTGTGTGCTGGTCGACACGCCGACGCGGGCGGTCGCCAGGTAGCTCTTGTCCAACGCCGACAGGTACTGGGAAATGCGGGTGGAAGGGCCGAGGCAGAGGAGGAGCAGACCCGAGGCGAAGGGATCCAGGGTCCCGGCATGGCCGACGCGCCGGAGGCCCAGACGGGCGCGTGCTTCCCGGACGATGTCGTGGGAGGTGGGGCCGATGGGCTTGTCCACCAGCAACACGCCGTCGCGAGGACGGCTCATGTCTCCTCCCCTTCCCCGGCCTTGTCGTCGCCGGGGAGTACATCCCTGAGGATCTGTTCGATACGCGCGGCATGCTCGAGCGAGGTATCTTCGACGAACCGCAGCTCGGGTACGCGCCGGATGTGGAGCTCCGCGCCGAGCGATCCCCTGATGAACGCAGCCGAAGCCGAGAGACCTTCCATTGCCTGATCGCGTTCGCGGTCGCTGCCGTCCAGCCTTACGAAGACCCGCGCGAACGAGAGATCGGAGGTCACCCGGACTTCGGTGACCACCGGCGTGCCTACCCGGGGATCGCGCACCTGGCTGCGGAGGATGCGCGTGATCTCCCGCTGCAACTGGCTGTTCACCCGGGCGAGCCGTCGAGCCATCTGCGATCAGGGACCGGGGCCGAAGAACCAGGCGGCCACGCCGACCTCCAAGGGAGCCCCGGGGGGCTTCAGGCCAGGGGATCGCGGGCCGTCAATACGACGACGCGGCCATCGGCTTCGACGAAACCGGCGAGGTGGCCGCGAATCGACTCGGCATGACGCCCCTCCGTGGTTACGAAGACCGCCGTCAGACCCGCTCGCGCGTGCAGCTCCCGCATATGGGTCTCCGAGACCCCGACGTTGAAGCGGTGGCGCATGCGGTCCTTCAGGGACCGGACAACGCGGCGCTTGTCCTTGAGGGACACGCACCCCGGAAGCAGCAGGTCCCAGGAGATCGCCCCGATCACCACGGCCGGCGACCTGCCGGACCGCCTGCAGCTTCATCGCGCGTGGGCACTTCCGGCCAGGGTGCGCGCGACTTCCTCGACCACGAAGCACTCGATGACATCACCCACTTTGACATCGTTGTAGTTGGCGATTCCGATCCCGCACTCGAGCCCGTTGCGGACCAGTTTCACGTCGTCCTTGAACCGCTTGAGCGAACCGATTTCCCCCGTGTACGCTACGATGCCGTCCCGGATCAGGCGCACCGTCGCCTGGTGTTCCACAGCGCCTTCGCTCACATAGCAGCCCGCGATGGTGCCCACCTTCGTCACCTTGAAGGTCTCCCGCACCTCCGCGCTTCCCACAACCTTCTCACGGCGCTCGGGTGCGAGCATGCCTTCGAGAGCGGCGCGCACATCGTTCTCGGCGTCGTAGATGACGTCGTAGATCTGGATGTCCACGCCTTCACGCTCGGCCAGCTGCCGGGCGTTGACGTTGGGACGCACTCTGAAGCCGATGATCACACCGCCGGCGGTACGCGCCAGCAGGACGTCCTCCTCGTTGATGGCCCCGACGGCCCGGTGGACGATCTCCACCTGCACTTCCGCCGTGCTGAGCCGCTGGAGCGTGTCCGACACCGCCTGTACGGAGCCGTCCACGTCGCCCTTGATAATGAGGGGCAGCGTGCTCACCTGACCTGCCGACAGGATCTGGGAGAAGTCGCCGAGCCTGATCCCGCGATCCTTGATGCGCAGAAGCTTCTCCCGCTCCAGGCGCTGCCGGGTGCCGGCGATCTCCGACGCGCGCATGGCTTCCATGACCTGCAGCGTATCTCCCGCCTGGGGCACGCCCCTCACGCCCAGAATCTGCACGGGAATCCCGGGGCCCGCCTCTTCCACCACGCCTCCGCGCTCGTCCAGCAACGCTCGCACGCGGCCGTCGTATTTGCCGCAGATGAAGTCGTCGCCCACCCGCAGGGTGCCCCGCTGAACCAGCACGGACACGACGGGGCCTTTCCCGATATCCAGCCTGGCTTCGATCACGGCTCCCGTCGCCGCGCGGTCCGGATTGGCCTTCAGCTCGAGCAGCTCGGCCTGAAGCAGCACCTTCTCCAGCAGCTCGTCGATTCCGGTCCCGTCGCGGGCGGAGATCGGCGCCACGAGCACGTCGCCTCCGAAGTCCTCCACGGTGACTTCGTGATTGAGGAGCTGCTGCTTGACGCGGTCGGCGTTCGCCGCAGGAAGGTCCATCTTGTTGATGGCCACCACGATGGGGACGCCGGCGTTTCGCGCGTGCGAGATCGCCTCGATGGTCTGCGGCATGACCGAGTCGTCCGCCGCCACCACCAGGATCACGATGTCGGTGACGTCGGCGCCCCGCGCGCGCATTGCGGTGAAGGCGGCGTGGCCCGGCGTATCCAGGAACGTGAGAGAGCGGTCGCCGTCCACTTCCACGTGGTGGGCGCCGATATGCTGCGTGATGCCACCGGACTCGCCCGCGACGACGTTGGTGTTTCGGATCGAGTCGAGCAGCTTCGTCTTGCCGTGGTCCACGTGACCCATGACCGTGACCACCGGCGGGCGCGGCATCGCCAGCGCGAGATCGTCCTCGTCCTCGAGGTCATCTTCTTCGGCCGCCCCGTACTCCTGCTCCCGCACGGCGGTGAAGTTGAACTCCTCCAGCAGCATTTCAATCTGGTCGAAATCCAGCCGCTGGTTGATCGTTACCATGAGGCCCAGGCTCTTGAACGCGGAGCCGATGAGTTCGGTCGAAGAGATGTCGATGAGTTCCCCGAGTTCGGCGACGGTCAGAAACTCGTTGACGCGCACCGTGGTGGCCTCGCGCTCTTCCTCCTTTCTGGCCTCCTCCTTGCGCGCCTCCTTTTCCTCCACCGTCGGACGGGGCTCGCGACTCTTGCGCCGACGCCGGCCCCCGCCCTTCAGTTCGGCCATCACTCGCTGGATGTTCTGCTGCACCGCGCCCTGGTCGACCCGCTGGCGCCTTCTGCCCTTCTTCCTTCCTCTCTTGCGCCTTCCGTCCGGCCCGTACCCCTCGGCCTGGATGCGCACCTGCCCTCCGGGACCCGCGCTGGCCGCCGGGGCCAGCCGCGGCGACTTGCGCACGACGCGAACGGGACCCTCGGGGCCCTGGCTGCGCGCCGAACGCAGCTTCGGTCGCGCCGGCGCCGGGAACGTTTCCGTGGGAGTGACGTCCGCGTCTCCGCCAGGGGCCGCCCGGCCAGGGTCGGAGGAGGCCGCCTCAGGTTGCGCGGAGGTGGAGGAGGGAGGCGCCTCGGGAGACGCTCCGGCGTCGGCGACCGGGGCCGCCACCTCGCTTCCGGGCGGTGGGTCGGAGACCGTGTCTCGATGGTCGGCCGGGGGTGAAGCGGAGGCGGACCCGCCCTCGGCCTGCCGTGCCGCACCCGGCTCACCGCCAACGACAGCCTGCGAGGGCTCGGGGGCAGCTACGGCCGCGGGATCCCTCCCACCGGTGGCCCGGATTGCATCGCCGAGGCGGTCAGGGCCGTCCGGGAGCGAATCGGCTCCGGCCTCGGAGACGTCCGCGCGCGATGCCACGGACTCGTCCGCCAGCGCTTCGCCGTTGGATGCATGCCGTGCTCCGGAACCGACGCGCCGGGCGAGTTCCTCCGCCCCGGCGCCTCCGGACGTCACTGCGGCCACTGCTCCGGGCGAGGACTCCGGCGAACCGCTCGACCCATCCGGCTCTCCGCCGGGCGCGGGTGGCGAATCCGCTGGTGCAGCCGTCGTGCCCGGGCTCTCCTCCACCGCAACCGAAGCCGACACGGACGCAACTTCGGCCTCGGGGGGTGTCGCGCGCCTGATCCGCCTGCGGCTGCGCCTCCGCCGGACATGGGTTGCGCGGACATCCTCCAGCGCGGCCTGCACCGCTTCCCGGGTCCCGAAACCGCTCTGTCGCCGCTCGCGCTCGATTCGCGCCAGCAGACGCGAAACATCGTCGGCGGGCACGAAATCCCTGTCCCCGTGCAGCGCTACGCCCATCTTGCGCAGTAGCGTCAACAGCATCCGCGACGAGACCCGCAAGTCTCTCGCAAGCTCGAACACCCGCATGCCCCTGGACTTCCTCCCTGGTTGGCCTTCTGGCCCGGCAACCGAAACCGGCTGTGCCGGCTACCTGGCTCCTGATCCGTCTGTGTGCTCTCCGTCCGGCATAGCTTCGGGTTGCGCGTCTTCTTCGCCCTCGATCACGGTCAACTCGTCGATCAGAGCGACGATCTGGTCTACGGCATCGATCGAGAGTCCCGGTATCGCCAGGAACTCTCCCCTGTCAAGGTTAATGATCTGGAGGAACGTGGTGTATCCGGCCCCTCCCAGCGCATCGAGCGCATCGTGGGGCAACTCCAGCTCCGCGAGTGGAAAATCGGACGTCTCGTAGTTCTCCTCGGGATCCGGGAAGATGGCGGTGTCCGCTCCCCGTTCAAGCCACTCGCGAGAGCCGTAGAGATCGATCTGCCACCCGATGAGCTGCGATGCCAGGCGAACGTTCTGTCCATTGCGGCCGATCGCCAATGACAACTGATCCTCGTCCACGATGGCGGTGATCACCTGGGTGTCGTAGTTGCTGATGACCTTGGCAACCCGGGCAGGCGCCAGTGCTCTGCGCGCGAATACTTCGGGATCGGGATGCCAGGGCACGATGTCGATGCGTTCGCCCCCCAGCTCGGAAACCACGGCCTGGACGCGGGACCCCTTCAACCCGACGCAAGCGCCCACCGGATCGATGGACTCGTCGCGCGACGAGACCGCGATCTTGGTTCTGCCGCCGACCTCCCTGGCCTTCTCCCGGATATCGACGATGCCCTGGTAGATCTCCGGCACCTCGAGCCTGAAGAGGGATTCGACGAAGACGGGATCCGCGCGCGACAGTATGAGCCGAGGCCCCTTGGGCGACTCCTCGATCTTCTTCAACACCGCGCGAATCGGGTCGCCCTGACGGAAACGCTCCCGGGGGTTCTGCTCCTTCCAGGGGATGATGGCGTCCGCATCCTTGGCGAGGTTCAGCATCACCACCACCTTGCCTCGCTCGATCTGCTGCACGTCACCCGAAAGCAGCTCGCCGACCCGGTCCGCGAACTCCTCCCGAATCCGGTCGCGCTCGTTCTCGCGGATACGCTGGACGATGCGCTGCTTGGTCGCCATTACCGCATTGCGTCCGAACTCGGAGAAGTCCATGGGGATCTCCATGAGGTCTCCGACCTCGAAGTCCTCGTCGTCCCAGCGGGCCTCCTCCAGGGAAATCTCCGCGGAACCGTCCTCGACCTGCTCCACAACCTGCTTGAGAACGACGATATCGATCGCGCCGCTCATGTCGTCGACGTCGATCTCCGCACGCACGTTGGGCCCGTGGATGCGTGCGAGGCCGGCCATGATGCCGTCCTGGATCAACTCGTTGAGTTCATCCACGGACAGGTTCTTGGTGGCGGCCATGTCACGGAATGCCGCGATTATCTGGCCCGAGTTCGCTATCATCGACTCCGTTCGCCCTGCCGAAACACGCGGCCCGTCCGCCCGTCCCGTGCAATCGGGATCATGTCACGGGCGGCCGCGCGATGCGGTGCCCCCCGGTTTGCCGGGTAAAAAAAAGCGGGGGCCACTGGCTCCCCACTCTCAAGGTCGTCGGCCGACGACCCGCCCGGACCCTGAACAATAAGGGTTTGTCCACCCCCGTTCAAGGCTTCCCGGTCGGCCGCGCGGCTTCAGCCGGGCGCGTGTCCGGTCACTCGGTCGGGTCTCTCCGCTCCAGGCGTTCGATCCTGGCCGCGAGACCCTCGACCGCCTCCAGCAGCTGGTCCATTTCACGACGGGTCACGAAATCCAGGCGGTCTCGGGCGGTCTCGGCTGCCGCCTGCGCCCGGGACAACGCACCTTTCAGCGCATCGCGCGCCGCTTCGGCGTTCGGCCCGCTCTGCTCGCGGGTCTCGGCCAGCGTCTCCTCAATGGCGTCTCTGAGCGCCGAGAGAAAACCGAGTCCCTGGCTCAGTCCCTCGCGAATCCCCCTTCTCCTGCGACGCTCTCCGTCGCCTCCCTTTTTCTTCACGGTATCCCTCCCTGCCCGTGGTGTCGTGTGTCAGCCGGGTCCCGCATCGCTGCGCCCAACACCGGTGATGGCTGGTTGCCGGCAGCCCGCGGACGAACTCCTTCCGGGCATTCGCGGATTTGTCCGCGGAC
Organism: Longimicrobiales bacterium; assembly: GCA_965202805.1. Taxonomy (GTDB): domain Bacteria; phylum Gemmatimonadota; class Gemmatimonadetes; order Longimicrobiales; family Gaopeijiaceae; genus BD2-11. Next base: position 794,262 of record OZ241869.1, on the reverse strand, counting down.
CATCAGTCCACCCGCTCGATGTGCGCTCCGAGTCGGCGCAGGCGTTCGTCGATCCGCTGATAGCCGCGTTCGATCTGGGCGATGTTGTGGATCTCGCTGGTTCCCCTGGCAGCCAGAGCCGCCAGCAGGATGGCCATGCCCGCGCGAATGTCGGGGCTCTCGAGGCGTCCGCCCCGCAGCTGCGCCGGGCCGACCACGACCGCTCGATGCGGGTCGCAGAGGATGATCTGCGCCCCCATGGAGACCAGCTTGTCGGTGAAGAACATGCGCGACTCGAACATCTTCTCGTACACCAGCACGGTGCCGTGGCACTGCGTGGCCGTGACCAGCGCGATCGACGTGAGGTCGGCGGGGAACGCCGGCCAGGGCCCGTCGTCGATCTTGGGAACATGCCCGAAGGCGTCCGCTCGGATGTGCGGCTCGCGATCGCCCCTGACGACCAGCGACCCGCCATCAGGCTCGCACTCGACGCCAAGACGCCGGAAGCCCAGCAAGGTCGCATCCAGATGCTCGATCGGGACATCCTCGATGACCAGGTTGCTTCGCGTCACCGCCGCAAGGCCGATGAAGGAACCGATTTCGATGTGGTCGGCGCCGATTCGGTATCGGGCTCCGCCCAGCTCTCCGACGCCCTCGATATCGAGAACGTGGGTGCCGATCCCGCGGATGCGCGCGCCCATCGCGTTCAGCAGGTGGCACAAGTCCTGGACGTGCGGCTCGGCCGCCGCGTTTCGAATCCGGGTGCGGCCACTGGCGAGCGTGGCCGCCATCACGGCGTTCTCGGTGCCGGTCACCGAAGGCTCGTCCAGGAACATCGAAGCGCCCTCCAGCCTGGACGCATGGATCTCGAATTCCCTGCCCAGACGGGTCGCTCCCCCCAACGCGGCGAGCGCCATGAAGTGGGTGTCCAGGCGACGCCGGCCGATCACGTCACCCCCGGGAGGAGGAAGAAGCACGCGTCCGAAGCGCGCAAGCAACGGACCCGCCAGCAGAATGGAGGCGCGGATGCGCTCAGCGAGCGCGCGCGGAGGACGGACGTCGCTGACCTGTCCGGCATCCACGGTCACCACGTTGGGCCCCTCCCAGGACACTTCCGCGCCCAGGGCCTGCAGGATCGACGCCAACGCCTCCACATCCTTGATGCGGGGTACGTTCTCCAGGGTGACCGGCTCTGTCGCCAGAAGCGTCGCCGCAAGGGCGGGAAGAGCCGCGTTCTTGTTTCCTGCCGGCCTTATGGTCCCGCTGAGGGAGTGGCCGCCTTCGACCAGGAAGTGTGCCATGAGGTGGGGTTGGAAGATTGGATTGGGGGGAACCGCCAGGGGCCCGGCCGGCGCCGGACTCCTGACAGGCCATCGGCTGTCAGGCCGCCGCTCCCTTTGCCGCGCCATAATACCACGTCGCCGTCGCCCCGGCCAGCGGGATCAGGACGTGCATGGAGGTTCTTGCAGCGCGAGCCGGGGATGCGCTAATGTTGGAGAACACATGATTCTACAAGTTGTTGTCAATACGTTAGATGCACGCTTCGGCGCGGCGCTTCCCGAAGAAGCTTCGCCGATTTTCTCGGCTTCATTGCCGTTCCCGGTCATACGATGATTTCAACGATTTGGACGATATCGGTCATGCCATCCACCGGCATGTCGGGGCAGGAACCGGCGCGCGACACGGTTCTGGTCATGGTCGCTCCTTCCGGGATCGCGGATGTCAGCGAGTGGGGGCTCCTGGCCCTCGTGGTGCTGGCCGCCGTCGGTGCCGCGGCGCTTCTGGTGTTCCTCTGGCGCCTGGACATGCACGGGCGCCGGCTCACCGACATCGCGCGCCAGATGGAGCACCGGAGCCGGCCGGTGCTCGAACGGGCCGCCGGCATCGCCGACAATGTGGACGACATCACCCGTTCGCTGCGCGACGAAGCCCGGCACCTGACCGGTTCCGTGCGGGCGCTGTCCGACCGGCTGCGGCAGGCCTCGACGCACATGGAGACCCGCATCGATGAGTTCAACGCGTTGCTGGAGGTGGCGCAGGCCGAGGCCGAGGAGACGTTTCTGACGACGGCTGCCGCCCTTCGCGGGGTGGGCGCCGGTGCGCGTGCCTTCGAGAACAGGCGGGAAGCCGAACCTTCCGCGCGCTCGCTGGACGGAGAAGCGTCGGCGGACGCAGCCCACGCCGAAGGTCGCCCTGCCCTCGACGCCCGTCGTCCGGATGACGGGCGCGAGCCGCCCGCGGAGGCCGGATAGCGGCAGGCACGGACCGGGAGACCGGGAAGGGCGGGCGGGATTCCGGACGCCTCAATCGGCATCGGCGTCCAGCGCGGCGCGCAGCAGCTGGTTCACCCGGCGCGGGTCCGCCTTGCGTCCGGAGGCGCGCATGACCTGGCCGATCAGAAAGCCGAGGAGCCGGGTCTCTCCTCCGCGGTAGCGGGCGACTTCCTCCGGATGCGCCGCCACCGCGTCCGCCACCCACCTCTCCAGCACCTGGTCTTCGCGAACCTGCGTGAGCCCTTCCCGCCGCACGATGGCTCCGGGCGGGTCGCCGGTGCGCGCCATGCCGGCGAGGACGGTTCTGGCGGCCGGTGCCGAGAGCGTCCCGCCGTCGACCAGTGCGATCAGCTCGGCGAGACGCCCGGGTGCCAGCCCCGGAGAGGCCAGGTGGCCGATCCCTCGCTTCACGGTCTTGAGAACCGGCCCCATCACCCAGTTGGACGCTGTCTTGGGCTGACCTCCGCACGCCACCACCGCCTCGAAGTAGTCCGCGAGCGCACGCGACGAGGTAAGCACCCCGGCGTCGTAGGCGGGCAATTCGTACTGCCGTCGGAAGCGCTCGCGCTTTGCCCGCGGCAACTCCCCCAGGCCCGTCCGGAGCGATGCTACGCGCCGGGCCGAGAGGACGAGAGGCGGCAGGTCGGGATCGGGGAAGTAGCGGTAGTCCTGGCTGTCCTCCTTGTCCCGCATTACCCGCACGTCGCCCGCCGCGGCATCCCAGAGCAGCGTCTGGCGGGTCACGGCAGCTCCTCGGGCGCGAATCCGGGTCTGGCGCCCGATTTCGACGCGGAGCGCCTTTTCCACGGCCGAGAAGCTGTTGAGGTTCTTGACCTCCGTGCTGGCCTCGAGGCGCTCGCTTCCCTTCTCGCGCAGGGACACGTTCGCGTCCACGCGCAGGCTGCCCTCTTCCATGTTGCAATCGGAGATCTCCAGGTACTCCATCAACAGCTTGAGGAACTGGAGACAGGAGCGCGCTTCTCCGGGAGAGCGCAGATCGGGCTCGGAGACGATCTCGATCAGAGGCGTCCCGGTCCGGTTGAGGTCGACCGCGGTCGCGGAGGGAAAGCGATCGTGGAGCGACTTGCCGGCGTCCTCCTCCATGTGCACCCGACGGATCCGCACCCTCCGCCCGCTGTCCAGCTCCACGGCACCTCCGGTGGCCAGGGGACGTTCGAACTGGGATATCTGATACCCCTTGGGCAGGTCGGGATAGAAGTAGTTCTTGCGAGCGAAGACGGAGGTGCGGTGGATGGTGCAGTCCAGCGCGAGCGCCGCCTGGAGCGCAAGATCGACGGCTCGCGGGTCGAGCACGGGGAGCGCGCCGGGCAGCCCAAGGCAGACCGGGCACACCGCCGTATTGGGAGGCGCCCCGAAGGCGGTCGAATCCCCGCAGAACAGCTTGCGGCCGGTGTTCAGCTGAACGTGGACCTCGAGGCCGATTACGGATTCCAGCGGCGGACCGCTCATGTCGCTCTTCCGCGGGACGGAGCCGGAGGAGACCCCACCATCCCCAGTTCGGCCTCGATAGCCGCGGCCGCGGTCAGCAGCGTGTCCTCCCGCCAGTGCGCCGCCATGAGCTGCCCTCCGACGGGAAGTCCCTCCGCCAGCCCGATCGGAACGGACAGCGCGGGCACCCCGGCCAGGTTGGCGGGCACGGTGAAGACGTCCGACAGATACATCCGGTAGGGATCGTGGATGCGTTCTCCCAGCCTGAAGGCCGGGGTCGGCGAGGTGGGCGTGAAGAGTACGTCCACGCCATCTCCGAACACCCGCTCGAAATCGTGGGCGATGACGGCTCGCGCCTCCTGCGCGCGACCGTAATACGCGTCGTAGTAGCCCGCCGACAGGGCGTAGGTGCCGAGCAGGATGCGCCGCTTGACCTCGGTGCCGAAGCCGTCGGAGCGGGACAGTTCATACAGCTGCTCGGTGGACCCCGCCCCCCGGGACCGCCGCCCGAAGCGGACACCGTCGTACCGGGCTAGATTGGAGGAGGCTTCGGCGGGCGCAATGATGTAGTAGGCGGGAATCGCGTATCGGGTGTGGGGCAGGGACACATCCCGCACCTCCGCGCCCGCACCCTCCAGTGCTCCCAGCGCCCGCTCCGCCAGCCGACGCACCACCGGGTCGAGGCCCGGGGGGAAGTACTCGCGCGGGACACCGACCACCAGTCCCCGCACCCCCCGCTCGCAGGCCGCCGCCAGAGGCGGCACGGGGCGGTTGACGGATGTGGCGTCGCGCGGGTCGTGGCCGCTGACGACTTCGAGCAGCGTTGCCGCGTCCCGCACGGTGCGGCCGAGGGCGCCCACCTGATCGAGAGAGGACGCGAAGGCTACCAGGCCGTAGCGGCTTACCCGCCCGTAGGTGGGCTTGATGCCCACCACCCCGCAGAACGAAGCCGGCTGGCGAACCGAACCGCCGGTATCCGAGCCCAGCGCGACCGGCACGATGCCTGCGGCCACCGCCGCCGCCGACCCGCCCGAGCTTCCCCCGGGCACCCGATCCCGGTGCCAGGGATTGCGCGTGGGGCCGAAGGCGGAGTTCTCGGTCGAGGATCCCATGCCGAACTCGTCCATGTTGGTCTTGCCGAGGACGACCGCTCCCGCCCGCCGAAGCCGGCGTACGGCGGTGGCTTCGTAGGGGGAGCGAAAGTCCCGCAGGATCCGGGAGCCGCAGGTGGTGGGGAAATCGGCCGTGACCAGGTTGTCCTTGACCGCGACCGGGATCCCTGCAAGCGCTCCGTCGCGCAGACCGCGCTGCCCACCCGCGCGCTGATTCAGGGCGATGAAGCCGTTCAGCGGTGATGCGCCGAGTTCCCACGCCCTGTACGCGTCCAGTGCCTCCGCCACCATCGAGTCCGGAGCACGCTGCCCTTTCCGTATCTCCGCGGCCCGCGCCCCCATTCCGCTGGAGCTCGGGCTCACGGCGAGTCATCCCGTTCGCCGGACGCACCCGCCACCCCTGGAAGCCGGGGGACGACGAAGAAGCCGTCCCGCCAGTCGGGAGCCATGCTCGAGAGCGGTCGCTCGAGCGGATCGGGCAACGTCCCATCCGCTTCGGCCGAAGGGCCTGTCCCGGCGGAGACCTTCCGGCCGGGCGACGCGGAATCCCCGGTCCGCCGAACGCCGGACGCCGGGGACGGCTCCAGCGCGACCCCACCCAGCACCGCCATGTGCTCCAGGATCGAGCTCATGTCGCGTGCCATGCGCTCTGCTTCCCCTTGCTCGAGACGCAGATGCGCGAGCGCCGCAATCCGGTGAATCTCCTGAATGGTTACGGTCACGCCCGGCTCCGGCACACGCGGCTTGCTCACTCGAACGCCCTCTCCAGACCCGCGAAACGAACGACCAGCTTCTTTTTCCCCACGTCGTCGAAATCCACCGTCACCCTGAGATCCGGACCGAAACCCGAGGTGTCCAGGATCGATCCGAAGCCGAAGGTCCCGTGAACCACGCGTTCCCCCTGCCGGTAGCGGGGAGCGTCCTGGTTCAGATCGTCGTATCCGGCCGGGTCCGGGTCCGGATACGCTTCAACCCGGTACGACCGGCGACCATATCCGCCCCTGCCCTCCCGGTATCCGCCGCTCCGGCGGTAGGGACGGCGCGACGCCTGCAGTTGCGAGGAGCGCCGGTATTCCAGCAGTCGGTCGGGGATCGTGTCGAGGAACGACGAAGGCCTTGAGTTCATCGCCTCGCCGGCCCGCCACCGTCGTGCCGCATGGCTGAGATAGAGTTTTTCCTCGGCCCGCGTGATGCCCACGTAGAAAAGCCTCCGTTCCTCCTCCAACTCCTCGGGCAGCTCCAGTGCCCGCGACAGCGGAAACAGTCCTTCCTCCATCCCGGTGAGAAAAACGCAGGGAAACTCGAGCCCTTTTGCGCTGTGCAGCGTCATGAGGGTGACCGCGTCGGCTCCGTGGTCGTGGGCGTCGATGCCCGTGACCAGGGCGGTGTGCTGAAGGAACAGGTCGAGTTCGCTGGCCCCCGCGGTCTCTTCCTCTTCTCCCAGATCGTGCTCCGAGGGGTCGAAGCGGAAAGCGGCGACGATCAACTCCGTCACGTTCGCAGCCCTGTCTTCGCCCTCCGGGCCTTCCCTGCGCAGCAGCTCGCGCACGTCCAGCTCGGTGACCACCGCCTCCGTGACCTCTCCCGCGTTGCGTTCCCGGGCGAGCGAGCGCCAGCGACCGATCATGCGCGCGAAGCGCCGCAACGCACGGGCGGTCGACGGTCGGATGGCGTCGACCGCATGCGCTTCCGCGGCAGCCTCGAGCAGCGCCATCCCGCGTTCCCGCGCCCATGCCCTCAGCCGGCTTCGCGTTATCGTGCCGATTCCGCGTTTCGGATAGTTGACGATGCGATTGAAGGCCTCTTCGTCCCGTGGATTGGAAACCAGCCGCAGATAGGCCAGCAGATCCCGGATCTCGCGTCTCTCATAGAAGCGCACGCCGCCGACGATCTGGTAGGGGATGAAGCGCCGCATCAACTCTTCTTCGAGCGCGCGCGACTGGGCGTTGGTGCGGTAGAGGACGGCGAAACTCCTGTAGGGCCATCCGCTGGCCTGCATCAGCGACTCGGTCTCGTCGGCGATGCAGCGCGCCTCGTCGGTCTCGGTCGCGGTGCGCAGAACGCACAGCAACTCGCCGTCCGGACGGCGCGTGTGCAGCGTCTTCTCCTTGCGGGCCACGTTGTGGGAGATGGCGGCGTTGGCCGCGTGGAGGACGTGCCCCGTGGACCGGTAGTTGCGCTCGAGCCGGACGACGCGAGCGCGGGGAAAGACCGACTCGAACTGGAGGATGTTGCGGATGTCGGCTCCCCGCCATCCATAGATGCTCTGATCGTCGTCGCCCACGACCATGAGGTTGCCGTGGCACCGGGCCAGCAGGTCCAGCAGCCGGAACTGGGCATGGTTCGTGTCCTGGTATTCGTCCACCAGCAGGAACGCGAAGCGGTCGGAGTACCGGTGCAGGAGGTCCGGATGCGACTCGAACAGCTCCACCGGCTTCATCAGCAGGTCGTCGAAATCGAAGGCGTTCTGGCGCGCCAGCGCGGCCTGGTACTCGGGGTACACCGCCGCCGCGACCGCTGCCAGCGGGTCGGACCCGCCTGCGTTCTCGTCATGAAACCGCTGCGGGCCGACGAGCACGTTCTTGGCGGAGCTGATGACACCCTGCACCGTTCGCGGATTCCATCGGTCCGGGTTGACCCGTACGGTCTTCTGGGCCCGCTTGACCTGGTTCAGGCTCTGCTCGGCGTCAAAGATCGTGAACGGGGCCGACCGGCCGACTTCCGCCGCATGGATTCGCAGAAGACGGGCACCGAGGGCATGGAAGGTGCCGAGCCACATGCCACGGGGCTCCTCCCCCAGATAGCCGGCGACGCGCTCCCGCATCTCCCCCGCCGCCTTGTTCGTGAAGGTCACGGCGAGGATTCGGTGCGGCGGCACGCCGTGCTCGCGCACCAGGTGGGCGATCCGGCAGGTGAGCGTCCGGGTCTTTCCGGTTCCGGCGCCGGCGAGCACCAGGAGAGGCCCCTCGAAATGGAGCACGGCGTCCCGCTGCCGGGGGTTCAGTCCCTCCAGATGATCCACCGCTTCAGGCCTCGGACGGAAGTCGTATGTTGAAGGTCGCGCCGGGCTCCCACTCGGACACCAGTTCGAGCTTCCCGCGGTGGACGCCCTGCACGATGCGGCGCGCCAGCGTAAGCCCCACCCCCCAGCCGCTCGACTTGGTGGTCACCCCGGGTTCGAAGATGTCGTCGCGCACGGCGGGATCGATTCCGGGACCCGAATCCGCGATGCGCACATCCACCCATCCCGTACTCGTCTCGGAGCATATGATCGAGATCCTGCCTCCGCGTCCGGCCAGGGCGTCGAGGGAATTCTTGAGCACGTTCTCGAGAGCCCAGCTGAGCAGGACGTGGTGTCCCCTGACCGCCGGCAGGCCGGAGGGAACATCCATGACCAGCTCCACTTCGGACGCCAGGCTGGGAAGGCGGGAACGGAAGTAGCCTTCCAGCTCCGCCAGCACCCGGGTCAGGTCGACCTGGCCCAGGGCGGGCTCGCGGCCGATCAGTTCGAATCGGCGCGTAACGCGTTCGAGGCGCTCCACGTCATCTTCCAGCTCGTGCAGGATCTCGCCCTCGGAGAGCTCTCCCGGCCGCTCGGGACCGGGCAGCTTCAGCACTTCGACCCAGCCGTGCAGCGAGGAGATGGGTGTACCCAGCTGGTGCGCCAGCTCACGCGCCATGACCGTCCAGGCGCGCTCTCCAGCCACCCTCCGCTGATACCGCACCAGTCCCGCCAGCATGAGCACGACGAGCGCCAGCCCCCCTGCCTGAAGCCATGGAATCCAGCGCAGACGCGTCAGGATCGGGGGTGGACCGTAGTGGATGTTCTGCACCTCGGGATCTCCGACCGGAGGAGTGCGCTGGTCCAGCGTGGCGATGTACGCGCGCACCTGTTCCTGCCCGGCGGGGGTTCCGAGATTCACCTCGAAGGGAAGGTTCTCGACGGCCAGCACCGTATCGCCAGGGCCGGTCATCACGATCGGCACGCCCGACTCGGTGATCAATAGCTGAAGCCGGCTGAGAGCCTGGATGGAGCTGCCTTCCCCGGGATCGGTCAGGCCCTCCATGACCTCGGCATAGATCCGCGTGAAGATCTCGCTGTCGGCCCGCAACGCGCGTACGATCTGCTGTGTGTAGAGCAGATACCAGCCGGCCAGGGCCACGAAGAGCGCCGCCAGTCCGACGTACCAGCGCTTCGGCGACACCGGCCCTGGCCCCTCGTCAGGGAAGCAGGCGACCGCCGCCGAGTCGCTCGGCCAGCGGCTCCGGCAGGGTCACGCTCCCGTCCTCTTCCTGGCCGGTCTCCAGCAGAGCCACCAGCAACCGCGGCAGAGCGAGGGCCGAACCGTTCAATGTGTGTACGAATTCCGGCTTCCGGCCGGGATGGGGCCGGTAACGCAGGCTCGCGCGGCGCGCCTGGTAGTCGGTTGTGGTGCTGACGCTCGACACCTCCAGCCAGCGGCGCACGCCGGGAGCCCAGACCTCCAGATCGTAGGTCATGGCCGACCAGAAGCCCAGATCGCCCGTGGCCAGGCTGAGTACGCGATAGGGGAGCCCCAGACGCTGGAGAATCACCTCGGCCTCCGCAGTCATCTCCTCGAGTGCCGCCCGGCTTCGCTCCGGGGTCTCATAGCGCACCAGTTCCACCTTGTCGAACTGGTGCACGCGCAGCAGGCCGCGGGTATCGGCGCCCGCCGCGCCCGCTTCGCGCCGGAAGCAGGGCGAGTAGGCGGTGTAGCGAAGAGGCAATTCGCCAGCCGGGAGAATCTCGCCCCTGTGCATGTTGGTAAGGGGCACCTCGGAAGTGGGAATCAGCCAGAGGTCGTCCTGGGTCGTGACGTATGCATCGTCCTCGAACTTCGGGAGATGGCCGGTGGCGGTGAGGCTCTCGCGCGAAACCATGTAGGGTACGCGCACCTCCGTGTAGCCGTGCTCCCGGACATGCAGATCGAGCATGTAGCCGATCAGTTCCCTCTGCAGGCGCGCGCCGCGGCCCGTGAGCACCGGAAACCCGGAACCCGATATCCTCGCCCCGCGCGCAAGGTCGAGGAGCCCAAGCCGTTCCCCCAGCTCCCAGTGTGGCTTCGGCTCGAACGCGAAGTCCCGCTTCGTTCCCCATTGGCGGACCAGCGCGTTGGCATCCTCGCCACCATCCGGCACTTCGGGGAGCGGCAGGTTGGGCATCTCCAGAAGGGTGTCCCGGATGTGCCTCTCGACATCCTCCACCACTTCGCCCAGGGCGTCGATCCGACCGCCTACCCCGCGCATTTCCACGATCAGCTCGTCCGCTGATTCACCCCTTCGCCTCAGTTCCCCGATGCGACGGGAAACGGCGTTGCGCCGTGCCCGGAGCTCATCGGCTTCTCCGATCGCGGACCGGCGCTGCTCGTCGAGGGCGAGAAGGTGTTCGACCCGGGCAGCCCCGCCGGAGATGCCGCGCCGCGCCATCCCGGCGCGAACCAGATCCGGTTGGGCCCGGATCATCCGCAGGTCGAGCATGGCCTAGGAAAGGTCCTGAGTGGAGGGGTTCAGGGGAAGACGTCCGGCTGCATCTTGCGGCTGTTGCAGATCCCGTTGGTGTCGAACACGAACACCACGGTGCGCTCGTCAGGATCCATGTCCAGGGGCACCATCTTCGCGTAATGGTTGCAGAGCTGCCCGTAGTTGGAGCGCAGGCGTCGCGTGCGCACCACGTAGAGGCTCTCGAGGTTCACCGGTACCGCCTGGTCCTCGATGTACACGTCATCGTCCTCGGGGGCTTCCTCGATCTCGTCGAAGTTCTCGTCGGGCAGTTCCACAAGCGCGGCGTCGGAATCGACGCCGAAGAACCCGGGGGTCAGAAAGACGGCCCTGCCGCCCTCGAAGTCCACGGCTAGGTCCCAGGACGAGGTGGTGGTGGGAGCTTCGATGCGCACCGTCCGGCGAGCTCCGAAATCGAAACCGGTCTCGACGTTCGGCTCGGGACGGGAGATCGCATACAGGCGCACCGTGTCCGCGGAGGCGATCCACTCGAGCGCGAAAGGATCTCTTCCGCACGCAGCGGCGGCGAGCAGCAATGGGAGAAGGAGGATGTTCCCGAACGAACGCATGACGGCTTCTTGACCACGAAAGGGGGGCTGGGTCCGGCGAGCTGACAACCTGTTCGCGGAGCGCGCCAAGACTACCCCGGCGGCCCCGGCGGGTCAACCCCGGAGAGGCGAATTCCGTTGATTTTACACTGTGTCCCGGGTAAGTTTCCGCGTGTACCCTGACCCGCATCAGCGAGCGGCGTTGACCCCCACCGACCCCCACCTCCGGGTCGTCATCCTCGCGGGTGGCGCCGGTACCCGGTTCTGGCCCGCCAGCACGCCCGCCCGCCCCAAGCAGTTCCTGCCGCTGGTCTCCGGCCGCCCCCTCGTGGCCGATACGGTCTCGCGCGCACTGGAGCTGGTCCCCGTTGACCTGTTGCGGATCGTCGCGGGACGGCATCTGGAGTCACTCCTGACCTCCGCGCTCCCGGAGGTGCCTCCCGGTTCCTTCCTGTGGGAGTCGCGGCCGCGCAGCACGGCCCCGGCGCTCACCTGGGCGACCTGGCGCGCGTGGCGAAGCGATCCCGATGCGGTGATCGTGTCCCTGCATTCGGACCATGTCATTCGCCCGGCGGCCGCGTTCCGTTCGCTGGTCGCACGCGCGGTGCGGATCGCCGCCCGCCGGGATGTGCTGTTGACCGTCGGGGCGCAGCCGGATCGTCCCGACACCGGGTACGGATACCTGCAGCCCGGGGACGTCCTGGACGGATCCGGCGCCGAAGGGACGGGCGAGCTTCCCCGGCGTGTGCTGTGCTTTCACGAGAAACCCGACGCGCGGCGGGCTGCCGACTACATTCGCCGGGGGTTCCTCTGGAACACGGGCATCTTCGTGTGGCGGGCGTCGGTGTTCCTGACCGAACTCCGCACGCACGCTCCGGACATCGCCGCGCTGATCCCGCTGCTCGAGGCCGGGGACGTGGACGGGTTCTTTCGCCGCGTACCCGCGGTGAGCGTGGACGAGGCCGTGCTGGAACGCAGCCGGAGGTGCGCCATGCTTCCGGCGCCCTTTTACTGGGACGATGTGGGCAGCTGGGAGGCGCTGGCGCGGACGCGGCGGCCTGACGCGAGCGGGAATACCGCAGCCGGAGATGTCGTCCTCGTCGACAGCGGCGACAATATCGTGTACAGCGAAGGCAGGCCCGTGGTGTTGTTCGGCGTGACGGACCTGGTGGTGGTCGCGGCGGACGACGCGACCATGGTCACGACCCGCGAGCATTCCCGCGAACTCAAACGCCTCGTGGAACGCCTGCCCCCGTCGTCCGACGCGGAACGGACGTGAGCCCCCGGCTCTACCTGTTCGACGACGCCCGCGCCCGCCAGTGGGAACCGTTTGCCCTGACCCGCCCGGCCGCCGAGCTGGTACTCGGAGCGCTGCGGTTCTGGCAGCGGGCATCCCGTGCGTGGCAGGTGGAGTACGGCGGCCACCTCGCCGCCGCCCATCTCGCCGGTTTCCGGGAAGACGACGGGCCCGCCGTGCTTGCGGCGTCCGAAGTGAGCACGGGCCACCACCGTATCCTGGTGTGCAGCCGGGCCGTCGTGCGGGATCCCCCGCGGAAGCTGCCTCCCGTTCCCGCCGAGTTGCGCATCGGCGACACGAGGATCGGATGGAGCCTCCCCGCCGGCGCCCCGCTTCCCCACACGCGCCATCTCGCGGATCCCGCTGCGGCCCCCCGCGCCCAAACCCGGGTCGAGCTGGACGGGCTCGTCCTGGAACACGTGTGGGAGCTGGTCGCGCGGACACCTGCACAGCTTTGCGAAGACCTGGAAGGCGCGACCTTCACGCCCCTGCCGTCCGTGCCTCCGGGCGGAACCGGCGGGCATCACGCGGGGACGGGACGGGACGGGAGGGCGATCCCGTCGTCAATGTCCTCACTCCCGCCCGGCGCGCACCTCCTGGGCGATGGGCTCGTCACCCTCGGCCCCGGTGCCCTGGTCGAACCGGGCGTGCTGCTGGATACGAGCCCGGGCCCGGTCGTCCTCGACGAGGGCGTGCGCGTGTGTGGACCGGCCCGACTGGAGGGCCCGCTGTATGTGGGACCCGGAACGACCGTCCTGGGTGGACGGGTCTGTGCTTCCTACGTAGGTCCGGCATGCAGGATCCGGGGAGACATCGAGAAGAGCGTCCTGCTCGGGTACGACAACAAGGCCCACGACGGATTCGTCGGCCGGTCGTGCCTGGGCCGCTGGGTGAACCTCGGTGCGATGACCACCAACAGCGATCTTCGCAACGACTACCGCGAGATTCGGATCCGCACGGGTGAGGGCGCCGTGCCTTCCGGCCTCATCAAGCTGGGCTGCCTTGTGGGCGACCACGTAAAGACGGGCATCGGAACGCTCATCAACACGGGGGCCGTGATCGGGGCGGGCTGCAACCTGTTCGGCGCCCGGGCCCCGGCGAGCCACCTCCCGCCGTTTCGATGGGGAGCCACCCCCGACGCGCCGCTCTTTCGGCTGGATCGCTTTCTGGACACCACGTCGCGCGTGATGAATCGCAGGGGGGTGCGGCTCACCCCGGAGATGCGGGCCGTGCTCGAGCGGGCCTGGCTCCGTGCGGCCGGCCCCGATTAGTCGGAGCGTCGGGGCCGCCGTGGAAATCTGCGTGCTGGGCAGTGGAAGCAAGGGCAACTCGATTCTCGTCCGCTCCGCGCGGGCGACCGTGCTGGTCGACGCCGGCTTCAGCGCGCGCGAGACCGAGCGCCGCATGAGGCTGGTCGGAGCGGAAGCGAGTGAGCTCTCGGCCATCATCCTCACCCACGAACACGGGGATCACACCCGGGGAAGCGGGGTGCTGGCGCGACGCCACGGCATGCCCGTCTGGCTCACGGAAGCTACCCGCAGGGCGTGCGAACGCCTGTTCCGTGGATCGGAACAGGTGGTGGAGTATCGGCCCGGGCGCGCCTTCGGCGTTGAGGACCTGCGCGTCGAACCGTTCATGACCGTCCACGACGCCGCCGACCCGGTGGCCATCGCCCTGGTAGACGTCGGATCCGGTACCCGCGTCGGTCTCGCGACCGACCTCGGACGCTCCACGGCAATCGTGCGCCACGCACTCGCGGGTTGCGATTTCCTGGTCCTGGAGGCCAACCACGACGAGATGCTTCTCCACCGGAGTTCCTATCCCGCCGCCGTCAAATCGCGCATCGCATCCAGCCACGGACATCTGTCCAACCGCGCGGCGGCCCGGCTTGCCCTGGATCTCCTCCATCCCCGCCTCACAGGCATACTGCTGGCTCATCTATCCGCGGAATGCAACACGCCCGAACTGGCGCGCGAGACCGTCTCCCGCGCGCTGTCAAAGGCGGGATACCAGGGGTTCCTGGGCGTTGCCCGGCAGGACGAGCCGACGGAGGTCATGTGCGTCGACACCCTGCGCCGGGAACGCGGACCCGAGCAGTTGTCGTTTCTCTGAAGCGGCGGTTGCCCGTCCCGCCTCGAGGGCGGCTCGGCGTTACAACCCCAGCACGCGCAGGATGTCGTTCGACAGCGCCCAGACCATGATCCCCATGAGCACCAGGAACCCGACCCGGCTCCAGCGCATCCGCTGGTCCAGGCTGAGTGCCTTGCCCCTGACCGCCTCGATCCCGAGGAAGACCAGGTGCCCACCGTCCAGTATCGGAATGGGAAGCAGGTTCAGGATCGCCAGATTCACCGAGAAGAGGGCCATGAAGCGCAGGAACGTCTGAAGTCCCGCTTCCGCCGCCTGGCCCGACAGCGTACCGATGGTGACGATGCTGCCGACGTTGCGCGGCGAGACGTTGCCCGTGACGAGATCGCCCAGGAAGCCGAGGATCATGCGGGTCGTGCCCACGGTGTCCCGGTATCCGATGACCACCGCCCGGGTCAGCGGAACGGGCACGTACACGGGTGCTGGCTGTGGCGCCAGGATCCCGGCCTGGCCGATGGTTCTCATCTCCCCGTCCGGCCCTCTCTGCTCACGCGACGCGAGGGGAACCGCGATCTCCATCAGGGCGTCGTCGCGCGCCACCTGAAGATCGACCGTGTGACCGGGGCGGCGCATGATCTCCCTCCGGAACAGCGCCCAGTTCTCGACGGCCAAGCCGTCCACCGCGAGGACGCGATCCCCCGGCTGCAGCCCCGCGCGCGCCGCGGGCATCCCGCGCTCGACATCCAGTACCTCGGCCTCGAGCCAGTAGTCGAGAGCCAATGCCAGTCGCTCGCGCGCGGCGGCGTCCGCGGGCGCCGGCACCGACACGGTCACGCGCGGAGCTTCGGTTTCCACCGTGATGGTCTCGCCCGGTGCGGACAGGAACCCGTCCCGCACATCCCCCCAGTGGTCCACGTCACGCTCGCCCACCCGCGTGATGCGCGCGCCGACGGGAAGCCCCGCCAACGCTTCCGCGCCAGGGGGAAGCAGTTCCATGTCCACGTAGCCGAGCCGGGTCTCGTCGGCCTCCACCCTGCCCCACCCCGCGGCGATCGTCGCATACGCCGCGAAAGCGAAGATCATGTTCATGATCACGCCCGCCGACAGCACCAGCGCACGCGCCCACACCGGCTTGCCGTCGAAGTCGGTGGGATCGGCCTGGCGACGCACTGCCGCGCCGCCCCCCTCCACCTTGTCCATGACCTCGTCGGCCATGCCGCTCATCTTGACGTAGCCGCCCAGCGGAATCGCCGAGATCACGTATTCCGTATCGCCCCGCTGGAAGCCCAGGACCCGTGGCCCGAGGCCGATGGAGAACCGCAGGACCTTCACGCCCACGGCCTTGGCCGCCCAGAAATGACCCAGTTCGTGCACCAGGATCAGAACGCCCAGGACAACGATTGTCGCCAGCAACGCCATCATCCCTCTCCCTTTAAGCGCCCGCTCATCAGCCGCGCGGCCCTACGCGACCACCGCCGCGATGGATTCCCGGGTCACGCGCCGGGCGTCCGCGTCCACGCCGAGCACTTCCTCGACCGACCTGATCTCTCCCGGAGGAGTCCGCTCCATCGCCGCGGCCACCACCGCAGCCATCTCCCGGAAGGGGAGTGCACCTTCCAGGAATGCGTGCACCGCCACCTCGTTGGCCGCGTTGAAGACCGTCGGCGCCCAGCCACCCGCGCGCCCCGCCTGCACACCCAGTTCGAACAGGGGGAACCGGGCCCGGTCGAGTGCCTCGAACGTGAGATCCGACAGGCGCGAAGGACGGAAGGTGCGGAGCCGGCCGTCGTCGATCCGCTTCGGGTGCGTCAGCGCGTACAGGATGGGCAGCTCCATGGTGGGAAGGCCGAGTTGCGCGACGACCGATCCATCCGTGAACTCCACGAAGGAATGGATGATCGATTGCGGATGAACGACCACGTCGATGCGGTCATACTCCATCCGGTACAGGAAATGTGCCTCGATGACCTCCAGCGCCTTGTTCGCGAGCGTGGCCGAGTCGATGGTGATCTTGGAACCCATGTTCCAGGTGGGGTGGCGCAGCGCGTCGGCCGGGGTGACGTCGTTCATGCGGGACGCGTCCCAGCGGCGAAAGGGACCGCCCGATGCGGTCAGCACGATACGGGCCACATGCGCGGGGTCGCTCCCGGCGAGGCACTGGAGAATGGCGCTGTGTTCCGAATCGACCGGGACCAGCTCACCGCCCCCCGACCGCGCCGTCTGGTCGACGAGTGCGCCTCCTGCGACGAGCGACTCCTTGTTGGCCAGTGCAAGGCGTTTGCCGGCCCGCAGTGCGGCGAGGGTGGGCTCGAGGCCCGAAACCCCCACCAGCGCATTGATGACCACGTCCGCGTCACTGCACCCCGCAAGCTCGACCAGAGCCTCCCGGCCGTACGCGGAGGACACGCCGGGGAGGTCGAGCTTCTCCGCGCCGGGGTCGGCGATCACCACCCGGCGCGGGCGATGGAGCGCAGCCTGTTCGCGGAGCACGGAGACCGAGCGGTTGGCGGCCAGCGCAACCACGCGGAAGCGCTCCGGATGCCGGCCCATGACCTCGAGCGCACTGCGCCCGACCGAGCCCGTGGATCCCAGGATCGCAACCCGAATCACGTCCGGGGACCCCGCGCCCCGGGAACCATCATCCGGCTCATGGCGACACCGAACCGGCGAACTGAAGGGCCCCGTAAGCGAGCGGCAGCGTCACCAGCAACGCATCGAGGCGGTCGAGCACGCCGCCGTGGCCGGGGAGCAGTGACCCCGCGTCCTTGACGCCGGCTTCGCGCTTCAGCAGGGACACGGACAGGTCGCCCGCCAGCGCTCCCGCACCGATCAGCAACGCGATGCCGACGATCCAGTTCGGTCCGACGCCCAGCAGGGCGAACGGCTCGGCGGCCACGGTCGCGAAGACCAGGCCCGCCGTTCCGGCGGCCAGGATGCCCGCGGCCGTGCCTTCCACCGTCTTGCCCGGGCTGACGGTCGGAAACGGACGGCGATGCCCCCAGAGGCTGCCGACGACGTAGGCGACGATGTCCCCGACCCAGGTGACCGCGAGCGGGAAGAGAAGCAGCACCGGGCCCTCGAGCGGGGCCGGAGCCCTCACGGCGACCCCCGTTTCCGGGAGGTGCCGCAACAGCAAGGCGAAACAGAGCCCGCCTCCCGCGTAGAGCGCCGCCGTGAGGGTGGCACACACGGATGCGAGCGGCTTGTCCGCCACGCCGCGCCCGCGCACGGCGGCGATGGGAAGCACCACGACGGCCCCCATCAGAACCGTCAGCGCGAGCGGGGCGAAACCGGTGAAGAAGGGCTCCGCCGTCGCCGCCAGCACAAGCGCCGCCGCGATGGCCATGGCCATTCCGGTGAAAGGCCGAACACCGCTCCGCCGCGCCAGCAGGCAGAATTCGCGGGCGCCCAGCACCGCCAGCGCCGCCGCGAGCGCACCCATGAGCCACCCGCCCCGAAAGATGACCGGCAGTACGAGGAGCAGGGCGGCCACCGCCACCAGCGCACGACGCGAGAGGTCGGCCGGCGCCATCAGGCTGAAGTGATCCGGCCGAAGCGGCGATCACGGCGCTGGTAGTCCAGGACGGCCGCAAGGAAGTCGTCCCTGGAGAAGTCCGGCCACAGCACGGGAGTGATGTGGATCTCCGAGTAGGAAATCTGCCACAGCATGAAGTTGGAGATTCTGCATTCCCCGGAGGTCCTGATGAGCAGGTCGGGATCGGGGATGCCGCTTGTCAGCAGCGCCCTCTCCAGGCACGCTTCGTCGATCTCCCCGGGTTCCAGTTCTCCCGCCTCGACGCGCGCCGCCAGGCGGCGGACCGCGGTCAGGATGTCTTCCCTTCCGCTGTATGAGATCATCAGGTTGAGCCTGAGCGTCGTGCCCCCCTCGGTCTCCCGCATGATGCGCTCCACGGCCGCGCGCGCGGAAGCCTGCATTCTGGCCAGGGTTCCGAGCACATGCACCTCGACGCCCTTCTCCACCAGCTCCGAGCACTCCTGCTCGGCATACGCCTTCAGGAGCGACATGAGGGCGGAAACTTCCTCCGATGGACGATTCCAGTTGTCGGTGGAAAACGCGAAGAGGGTAAGGATTTCGACGCCGGCGTCCACCGAAGCCTCGATGGTCGTGCGCACCGCGCTCATCCCGGCCTCGTGCCCCGACTTGCGGGGCAGACCCTGTCGCCGGGCCCAGCGCCCGTTGCCGTCCATGATGACGGCGACGTGACGGGGTACGGGACCGCGCATGTCAATCCGGGCCGGCACGTTGGACCTCATGGCTAGATGGCCATGACCTCCCCCTCCTTGGCCTTCATGAGCTCGTCCAGCGAAGCCACGTAGCGGTCGGTGAGCTTCTGGATCCCGCTCATCATCTGGTGACCCTGGTCGTCGCTGATCTCGTGCTCCCTCATGCGACGCTTCACCTCCCCGTTGCCCGCGCGCCGCGCGTGGCGAATCGAGATCCGGGTGTTCTCCGACATCTTGTGGATGATGCGCACGTATTCCCGGCGTCGCTCCTCCGTGAGCGGAGGAATCGGTACGCGGATGAGGTTGCCGTCGTTGGATGGGTTGAATCCGAGGTTCGCCGACATGATCGCCTTCTCCACGGAAGCGAGCAGCGACCTGTCGTACGGCTGCACCACCAGCAGGCTCGCGTCGGCCGCGACCACCGTCGCGAGCTGGTTCAGGGGCATGCTGGCTCCGTAGGCGTCGACCCGCACGCTGTCCAGCAGAGCCGGGGTCGCCTTGCCGGTTCGAACCGTCGCGAACTCGCGGCGGGCAGCATCGAGCGCGGCGTCCATGCGCTCCGTGAGTTCCTCCATGAGTCCCATGACAGCCTCCCGTGCGCGTGTGGTGTTGATCGGAGAGCAAATACCCGCTCAGGAAACCAACGTGCCTATGCGCTCTCCCCTGATGGCGGCCCCGACCGCTCCTCTCTCACCGAGGTTGAGTACGATGATGGGCAGCTGGTTGTCCTTGCAGAGCGACACCGCCGGGGCATCCATCACGCCCAGTTCCCGGGCGATCACTTCCTGAAAGCTGATGCGCGGGATGAATCGCGCGTTGGGATCCAGGAGAGGATCGGCGGTGAAGATTCCCGCGACCTTCGTGGCCTTGATGATCACATCCGCTTCCATCTCGATCGCTCGAAGAGCGGCCGCGGTGTCGGTGGAAAAATACGGGTTCCCCGTGCCCCCTGCGAAGATGACCACCCTGCCCTTTTCCAGGTGGCGGATCGCTCGGCGGCGGATGTAGGGCTCCGCCAGCTTCTCCATGCGAAAAGCCGTCAGCACGCGCGTCGTAACGTCCTTGCGCTCGAGCAGATCCTGGAGCGCCAGAGCGTTGATCACGGTGGCGAGCATGCCCATGTAGTCGGCAGTGACGCGGTCCATGCCCTGGCGGCTGGCCAGCGCACCCCGCACGATGTTGCCGCCCCCTATGACGATGCCGAGGGCCACGCCCAGCTCGGCGAGCGTCCCGATTTCGTCGGTGAGGCGGTCCACGACCGGGGGCGAGATGCCGAATCCCTCCTCTCCCGCGAGAGCCTCGCCGGAGAGCTTCAGAAGAACCCGGGAGTATCGGAATTCCGGCGAGCCGCTCATCGTGCCCGGGCGTTTGCCGTCAGCCGCGCTGCCCGATCGCGAACCTCGAAAACCGGGCGACTTCGATCTTCTCGCCTGTCTTCGCCGATACTTCGGTGACGAGTTCGCCGATGGTCCGGGCCGTGTCCTTGATGAAGGGCTGCTCCAGAAGCACCTGATCCTTGTAGAAGGCCTTGAGCTTGCCCTGGACGATCATGTCCTGAATGCGTTCCGGCTTCCCCTGAGCGCGCACCTGCTCCAGGTAGATCGCCCGTTCACGATCGACCACCTCCTGCGGAAGGTCCTCCGGGCGCACGGCAATCGGATCCTGCGAGGCGATGTGGAGCGCGATGTCCTTCGCGAGCGCCCGGAAGTCGTCCGTGTTGGCCACGAAGTCCGTCTCGCAGTTGACCTCGACGATCACGCCCACCCTCCGGTCGAAATGGACGTAGCTGCCGATGGTGCCCTGGTTGGTGTCCCTGCCCGCTCGCCTGGAAGCCTTCGCCGCGCCTCTGGCACGCAGGAGATCGACCGCGGCCTCGAGATCCCCACCGGTCTCTTCGAGCGCGCGCTTGCAATCCATCATGCCCCCGCCGGTACGGTCGCGCAGGGCCTTCACCATCTTTGCGGGAATCGTCATGTGCAGTATCCGCCTGGGGTCGTTTCGAGGTTGCGGGGCGCGGGACCCGATGGTGATCCTTCCCCGCGACCCGGGACTGTACTTCCCTGTCCGGCACTCGCCGGAAGGAGGGTCACCTGGTCCGGGACGCTACCGGTTGGGGAGGCGCGCGCCTGACCCGGGACGGCTTCGGGTCGGCTTCCGGGGCGGTCGACGCCTTCGCCGGTGCTTCGCCGGAACGCGATTTGTCCGCATCGCGCCCCGGTTGCCTGACCAGCACACGGGCCTTCCTGACTCGCTTCGGCGCATCCCCGGCGCCACCGCCCTTCTTGTGCTCGGCGATGATGCCCGGACGCGGCCGACGGCGCGCGCGACGCCGCGGGTGCCCCTCCACCGCGGCCGCCTTCTCGCCCGTTTCGGTCGAATACGTCGTGGCCTCCAGGTCCTCTACCCGGCGGCGCTCCTCCTCCGGCACCTCCTCGCGGGCCTGGCTGATCGCCTCGGCGATGGCGCCGCTGATCAGGCTGACCGAGCGTATGGCGTCGTCGTTCCCCGGAATCGGGTAGGTGATGAGATCCGGATCGGCGTTGGTGTCGGCGATGGCGATGACCGGGATGCCGAGTCGGTGGGCTTCTCTGACCGCGATCGCTTCCCGGCGCGCGTCGACCACGAAGACGGCACCCGGGAGCCGGGTCATGTCCTTGACCCCGGAAAAGTACTTCTCCAGCTTCAGCCGCTCCCGCTCGAGCAGAAGGCGCTCCTTCTTGGTGTAGAACTCGAAGGCGTTTTCCTCCTGCCCCCGCTCCAGTTCCTTCAGGCGCCGGATCTGGCGGCGGATGGTCTGGAAATTGGTGAGCATTCCACCCAGCCAGCGCTCCGTCACGAACAGGCTCCGGGACCGGGCGGCGTCCTCCTCGATGATTCCGCGCAACTGCGGCTTGGTGCAGACGAACAGCAGGCGTTCGCCCGCGAGAACCAGTTGGCGTGCGACCTTCTGGGCCGCGATCAGTCGGTCGAAGGTCTTGCGCAGGTCGATGATGTGGATGCCGTTCCGCTCCGTGAAGATGAAACGGCGCATCTTGGGGTTCCACCGGCGAGTCTGGTGTCCGAAGTGGACCCCGGCCTCAAGCATCTGGTTCAGAGAAACCTGCTCCATGCGTCTCCCAGGCAGTCGTCGGGTTTATCGCTTGCTGAACTGGAAGCGCTTGCGGGCCTTGGGACGGCCGGGCTTCTTGCGCTCCACCTTGCGCGGATCACGTGAAAGGAACCCGCCCTGGCGAAGCGGGCCCATGGCGTCTTCGTCCTCTTCCACCAGCGCGCGCGCCACGCCCAGGCGGATGGCGTCGGCCTGACCGGTCACCCCACCCCCATGCACGCGAACCACAACGTCGAAGCGGGCATCGGCGTCAGTGACCTGCATCGGCTCGGTGGCGCGCTTCCGATGCACGAGCCGCGGAAAATAATCCTCCAGTTCCCGACCGTTGACCAGCCACCTTCCGGTACCCGGTCGCAGCATGACGCGTGCGACGCTGGTCTTGCGCCGGCCTACCGCCTGGATCTGCTGTACGTATGGCAATGAACCCGTGACCTCAGAACGTGAGTGGGCGCGGACGCTGCCCATGATGGGGATGCTCGGCTCCCGCGTAGACGCGCAACCGCCGCCGGAGCCGGCGACCCAGCCGCGCCTTCGGGAGCATGCCGCGTACGGCGCGCTCGATCACCCGCTCGGGATGCCGCTCCAACATCGTCTTGAAGGGAATATGGCGCTCGCCGCCCATATAGCCCGAATGACGGAAGTAGGTCTTCTGCGCCGCCTTGTTGCCGGTGAGCTTCACGCGGGCGGCGTTGATCACCACCACGTTGTCTCCCGTGTCCAGATGAGGCGTGAAGATGGGCTTGTGCTTGCCGCGCAGCACGCGTGCGATCTGCGCCGCGAGGCGCCCCAGCGGCTGTCCCGCCGCATCGACCACCCACCACTGGTGCTCGATGTCGCTCGCCTTGGGCGTATATGTCTTCACGTACGGTTCACCCGCGATTTCCGGGGGAGACGTCCCTCCGCAGTCTCGCTCTCGCGTCGAGTTCCACGGATGTAGGGCAACAAAGCAGTCAAGGGTATCAGAGAGGCCGCATGGTGTCAACCAGCCATCTCTTCCACGGCTACCGGACGAGCCCGCCGATCCTGCCCCAGCGCACGTCCTTCATCCACGCGGCCCCCTCATCGGATGACGGGTCGAAGGAATAATAGACGAACCAGGGCCGGCCGCGCACCGAATCCTTGTCGACGAATCCCCAGTAGCGCGAGTCCTCGCTGTTGTCCCGGTTGTCTCCGAGGACGAAATAGCTGTCCTCCGGAACCCGGATCGGACCCCAGTTGTCCCGTGTCGGCCGGTAGGAGGCCCGGTCGCGGCCGCCGGCGAGGAAATCCGCCTGCCACGCCATGTCGGGGTGGAACTCGTCACGCCTCGGATCCACGTGTCGGACGTAGGGCTCGTCATGCTCCACGTGGTTCAGGTACAGCTTCTTGGCCCGCATCTCCAGCACATCCCCCGGCGCCCCGACCACGCGCTTCACATAGTTCTTTCCGGACTCGTGCGGAGGCGTGAACACGATGACGTCGCCCCGTTCGAGTGCCGCGAAAGCGGGAAGGTGCAGCGATGTCCCCGGAACCTCGGCGCCGTACACCGCCTTGTTGACCACCAGAAAGTCCCCCACCAGCAGGGTGTTCTCCATGGACGCGGTGGGAATCTTGAAGGCCTCTACCAGAAAGGACCGGATGACCAGGAAGAGCGCGAATGCGATCAGAACCGACCGGCACCACTCCCACGCGGTCCGGGCCAGCGACTTCACGGGTTCTTCCGCCGCGGGCCTGGCGTCGCGTCCGTCATCCTCCGCTCCGTCACCGGTCCGCGACGGACTCCCGTCCTTCCGCGCCCGCCCCGCAGCCTGTGTCACGACTCCCGCTCCAGCCCGTACTTGTTGATCTTCTTGTAGAGGTTGGAGCGGGGCATGCCCACCGACCGGGCGGTCTCGGTGATGTTCCAGTCGTTCTCGCGCAGCTTGTGCTCGATGAACGTCTGCTCCGCACGGTCCTTGAAATCGGCGAAGGAAGGAGAGGCCAGCAGCTCCCGGACGACCGCGCCCGGGCTGCCTCCCGAGAGCATTCGAACGTCCTTCGTCCGGATCTCGTCGCCCTCCGAGAGAATCAGGAAGCGCTCCACGGCGTTGCGCAGCTGGCGTACGTTGCCCGGCCAGTCCATCGCCTTGAGCCGGCTCAGGGCACCCTCCGTCAAGTGCTTTCGGGATGCCCGTCCGGTCCGCACCATCAGCGTCGTGAAGTGCTTCACGAGCATGGGAATGTCGTCCCGCCGCTCCCGGAGCGGAGGAAGTTCGATGGGAACGACGTTAAGGCGATAGTAGAGGTCCTCCCGGAATCGGTCGCTTCTGATTTCCTCCGCAAGGTCCTTGTTGGTGGCCGCGATGACGCGCACGTCCACCCGCTTGGGCCGGGCACCCCCCACTCGGACCACGACGCCCTCTTCGAGCACGCGCAGCACCTTCGCCTGGGCCGCGAAGGACATGTCTCCGATCTCGTCCAGGAAGAGCGTGCCGCCGTCTGCCTGCTCGAACTTCCCCGCGCGATCCGCCACCGCGCCGGTGAAGGACCCCTTCATGTGGCCAAAGAGCTCCGATTCGATGAGCTCGGAGGGGATCGCGGCGCAGTTCACCTCCACGAAAGGCCGGTCGCGCCGGTCCGAGAGCCTGTGGACCGCCCGGGCCACCAGTTCCTTTCCCGTGCCGTTTTCGCCGGTGATGAGCACGCGCGCCCGGGTCGGAGCCACCTTCTCGATGCGCATCAGCATCTGACGAATCCGGGGCGAGGAGCCGACGATTTCATATCGGCTCTCCACTTCGGTCTGAAGCGATTCGACGCTGCGCTTGAGCCCGTGCATGTCCAGGGCGTTGCGCAGGGTGACGAAGAGGCGCGCCGTGTCGAGCGGCTTCTCCAGGAAATCGTACGCGCCCCTGCGCGTGGCCTCCACGGCGGTATCGATGTTCCCGTGGCCGCTGATCATGATCACCGGGGTCCGGGAATCCAGCTTCCGCATCCTCGTGAGGACCTCCAGGCCGTCCATCTCCGGCATCTTGACGTCGAGAAAGACGACATCGGGATTGTCGTCGACGAGGCGCTCGAGGCCAGCGGGGCCGTTGGGGGCGATGATCACGCGGTGCGACTCGTATTCAAACACCTGGCGCAATGCGCCGCTGACGGACGCGTCGTCGTCGACGATCAGGATGTTTGCCATGAAGTCGTGTCAGGTGCGGAGTACCGGGAATCTCGCGGGGGATCGTGGTCGTCAGGCGCCGGACCGCGCCGACTCCGCGGGCTTGAGCGCCGCCGAGGACAGGACGCTGTAGCGGGCTCCCGCGCGGGAGAGGTGACTGCGCATGAGCTCCAGGGACGTCACGTCGATTTGATGCCGGAAGTCAAGATCGGCAGCCAGTGCATCCAGTCCCCGGAAGGCGCCGGCCCCGGTCTCCGCCCTGGCGCGCCCCACGGTGATGTGAGGATGGAAGGCGCTCGTCTCCCTGCTGAAGCCCAGGCTGGCCAGCCCCCACTCCACGTCCTGCTTGAGACAGCGAAGGGCGAGAACCGGTTCCACGCCCGCCCAGAGCACCCTTGGGCGGCGAATCGTGGGAAAGGCGCCGAACCCGCGGATCTCCATCGAGAAGGGCCGGTTCTTGCCGCCGACTTCGTCGATTGCCGTCGACAGATGGGACGTCAGATCCGGGTGCGGGTTGCCCAGGAACTTCAGGGTCAGATGGTAGGTGGCGGGATCCAGCCAACGCACGGGCAGACCGGCTTCCCTTAGGGGTCGAGCCGCGTTGTAAACGCCTTCCTTCGCGCCATCGGTCAGATTCAGCGCGATGAAAAGTCGCATGCGGGACTCGGAAGGCGTGGGTGGCCGGAGATGGTTGCAGGAACGCGTCGCTACGCAGCAATTGTCGCGAAGCGGAAATTAATGTACCTGCAACCGCGGGACCGAATCAAGGAAATCACCGTCCCGCCAGGCTCATCATCACTGCCTATTCCCAAATCACTCCGGTGAGGGGATCTTTCTGGCGCACCCGCGCGGAACGTCGGGTTGTCGCCCGAGGAGTCCCGCGGCGTTCGACGCCAGCGCCCCCGAACCATGGAAAACCTCCAACCGATGACCGACAACGGCCGCAGTACGTCGCTCACGATTCGCTCGCCCGTCCCCTCGGACATCGCGATCGCCCAGGAAGCCCCGCTCACCTCCATCGCCTCGGTCGCCGCGCGCCTCGGTCTCGAGAGTGAGGAGCTGGAGATGCACGGGTCCTGGAAGGCGAAGGTCAGGCTTTCCGTGCTCGACCGGCTCTCCGGCGCGCCCGACGGCAAGTACATCGACGTAACCGCCATCACCCCGACTCCACTTGGCGAGGGGAAGACGACCACCACCGTGGGACTGGCCCAGGCGATGGGCGCCCACCTGGGCAAGAGCGTCGTCGCGTGTATCCGCCAGCCCAGTCAGGGGCCCACCTTCGGCATCAAAGGCGGCGCCGCGGGTGGTGGGTACAGCCAGGTCATCCCCATGGAGGACTTCAACCTCCACCTGACCGGCGACATCCACGCCATCACCGCCGCCAACAACCTGCTGGCGGCCGCCATCGACATCAGGATGCTGCACGAGTCCCGCCAGAGCGACGAGCTGCTGTTCGAGCGCCTGTTCCCGGCACGCAACGGCCGGCGCTTCTTTGCGCGAGGCATGCAGGTGAGGAAAAAGAGACTGGGCATCGCCACGGACGATCCCGACGAGATGACGCCGGAGGAGCGCAGCCGCTTCGTGCGCCTGGGTATCGACCCGGCCACGGTCACGTGGCGACGCGTCATGGACACCAACGACCGCATGCTGCGCGAGATCACCGTGGGCGAGGGACCGGACGAGTTCGGCTTCACCCGCAGCACGGGCTTCGACATCACGGTCGCCAGCGAGATCATGGCGATTCTTGCCCTGACCACCGACCTGGCCGATATGCGGCGGCGGCTGGGCGCCATGGTGATCGGCGCGACGGCGGACGGGGAACCCGTAACCGCGGAGGACATCGGGGCCGCGGGCGCGCTTGCCGTGCTCATGCGCGACGCCATTCAGCCCACCCTGATGCAGACGCTCGAGGGGACGCCCGTCTTCGTGCATGCGGGTCCTTTCGCCAACATTGCGCACGGCAACAGCTCCATCATCGCGGACCGAATCGCGCTCAAGCTGGGGGACTACGTCATCACCGAATCGGGTTTCGGAGCCGACATCGGCATGGAGAAGTTCTTCAACATCAAGTGCCGATACTCCGGACTCGTGCCCGACGCAGTCGTGCTGGTCGCCACCATCCGGGCTCTCAAGACGCACGGGGGCGGACCGCCCGTGGTGGCGGGACGTCCGCTGGACCGGGCCTACACGGAGGAGAACCTGGAGCTGCTCGGCCGCGGTTGCGCCAACATGGAGCACCACATCGCCACGGCCCGCAAGTTCGGAGTGCCGGTGGTGGTGGCGGTGAACCATTTCGCGACCGACACCGATGCGGAAGTGGAGCTGGTGATCGAGGCGGCGCAGGCGGCGGGGGCGGTGGACGCCGTGGTGTCCAGGCACTGGGCCGAGGGCGGTGCCGGGGCGGTGGCGCTCGGGGAGGCGGTGGTGCGTGCCGCCGAACAACCCTCCGACTTCAGCTTCCTGTATCCGCTGGACCTCCCGGTGCGCGAGAAGATTGAGATTATCGCAAGAGAGGTTTACGGTGCTGACGGGGTCGAGTTCGAGCCGCTCGCCCGTGAGCGGATCGATCTCTTCACGCGCCAGGGCTTCTCCAACCTGCCGATATGCATGGCCAAGACCCACCTGAGCATCAGCCATGATCCCCGGCGCAAGGGCGTGCCGCGCGGGTACAGGCTGCCAATCCGGGATGTGCGTGCGTCCGTCGGAGCCGGATTCCTTTACCCCCTGGTGGGGCAGATGCGCACGATGCCGGGCCTTCCGACCCGCCCGTCCTTCTACGATGTCGACCTGGATGCCGACACCGGAAGGGTGATCGGCCTTTTCTGATACAGGGGAACCGGAGATGCCGCGGGATCGCTCCCGCACAACGTCGAGGAGACCACGATGACGATGCACACAGCGAGAAGGGCCGGCGTCGAGACGGCTGCGCGCGGCAGCGTCCAGCGGAACCGGCGGAAAGGGACGGGGACGGGACGGTCGCGGTCGCGGCGGACGGCGCTCGCTACCGTCCTGCTGGCGGCCGCAGGTCTTCTCGCCACCTCCCTGGAAGCCCAGGATCCCCCGTTCAGGTCCTATGGCGGTTCCAGCGTTTCATTTGATGCGCGCGTGCACGCGCAGTACGAGGCACCGAGCGCCGAGGGTGCCGTCTCGTCGTTCTCCATGCGGCGCGGCTGGATCACCTTGGACGGGCGCTACAACGACTTCGTCTCCGGCCGCCTCCAGTTCGAAGCTCTCCGGGGGGGGACCGTGCTGGACGCATGGCTCACGTTGAGCTTCTCGGAAGCCTTCGTCCTCAACATGGGACAGTTCAAGCGCGGAATCTCCTACTTCTGGCTGGTTCCGAATTCCGACCTGCCCCTTATCGAACGTGACGCCAGGGTCTCGGGCGTCGACGATTGCCCGGGAATCGGAGGAGTCTGTTCCTTCGGCAACCTGGCGTTCCGGCTCGGACTCAACGGGTACGAGCCCGGGTTGCTGATGACGGGCCGCCTGGGCAGCCGCGCGAGCTACCGCGTGACGCTCACCAACGGGGAGGGCATCGACAACCGGGATACGAACAACTGGAAGTCAACCACCACGCAGCTGTCCTTCGACCTCACCGACGCCAGCCGCTTCGCTGTCTACGCCTCATTCGACGAGACCCGTTTCGACTACGGGTCGGGCTGGACCCCGGCCTACGGTCTGGAGTTCGAGGCAGGCACGTGGCGCGACGGAGGTCACCTGCTGCTGGGGGCCATCCGGGGACGGAACTGGAAGGTGGACAGGGATACCCCGTTCACGGCATTCCAGGCGATGGGTCTTTGGTATGCGCGGCTGCCGGAGACCGCCCGGTTCGAAGCCATCGAGCCCCTGTTGCGCCTCAGTTGGGCCAGCACAGCGGATGCCGATGGCGAGGACTTTTCCGGCTTCACCATCACCCCCGGCTTCATGCTGTACGCCTTCGGAAAGAACGGGATATCCACCAACCTGGACATCTACCGCTCATCGCTCGACCGCACCGAGTGGTCGCTCAAGGTCCAGGCGTTCACGTACTTCTAGCCCGGAAACCGGAATCGAGAGGCGGGGACACCGGCAACCATCGCCGGAGCGGAAGGGAGGCCGCGCGTCACGCGGCTGGATGGGAGAGGGGACCGGTCGGAAGGAGGCGCCGTCGCGCCGGCAGCTGCATCGCGCGCCGGCTCCCGTAATCCCCCTAGAAGCTCTCGAGTGCCTGCTCGACGGTGTCGCGGACCGTCATGATGCGCGTGAACCCGCTGACCTCCAGAACCTCCCGAACGTGGTCCTGCACCTGGCACAGCGCGACTCCCCCGCCCTGGGCACGCGTCTTTTTGACGGCGAGAAGCAGAATGCGCAGGCCGGCGCTGCTGATGTACGACAGCTCGCCGCATTCCACGACCAAGCGGCTGGAACCGCCCTCCATGGCCTTGCTCAACTCCTGTTCGAAGGAGGTCGCGTTGACCGAATCAACGCGGCCGCTTACGGCCGCGATCACGGCGTCCCCGGACTGACTGGCTGTGACTTTCACGGATTTGGATCCCCTGTCGCGCCTACAGCGGCTGTGTGAGGGTAAGGCAATTTCGGTTTTTCTCGCGCCGATAGGATATGTCGTGAACGAGGTTCTTGGCAAGGTGGATTCCGAGCCCACCGATCGGTCGCTCGTCCACGGACAGCGTGAAATCCGGGAGCGGTGCGTCGGCAAGCGGATTGAAGGAGCTTCCGTTGTCTTGGATGCGGACTTCCAGGAGGTCGTCTCCCAACCCGAAGTCGACTCGGACCTTCGGTTCCCCGCGTACTCCCTCGAAGCCGTATGAGATGACGTTGGTGAGGACCTCGTCGAGGGCCAGACAGAACCGCTGAACCACGAGGTCGCTTATGCCGTTTGCCGTGGCAAAGCGCTCAAAAACCTCCACGACCCTGCGAGGCTCCTGCTGGTCCGTCCCCACATCAATCCCGAGCGTGACATCCATGTGTCGATCCGCCGCTGTTCCGCAACGACTACGCCATTCTTCCTCTGTTCCACGCCATGCATCATCGCCGGCGTGCTTCCGCCTGCCGACGGCCTCCCGGATTTGCCGGCCTAACAACCTATCACGGAAGGCTCGAATGCGCATCCCTCGACAGTCCGGAACCGCCATGACCCGGAGGCGGCACGGAACGGAACCCGATCTCCGGCAATTCACGGACGCAGACAAGCGACGATCCTTGTTGCCAACGGGCTCACAACGAGTAGTTTTGGGCGACGCCCACGCCCGATCAGGCTCCTGCGCCGGACGGTCGCCGGCCCAGCGGAAGGAATCGGGGTCTCTGCTCTCCCGGGAGGACGTATGAAGAAGATTCTTGTGGTGGACGACGAGCCGGATCTCGAGCTTCTGCTCAGGCAGAAGTTCCGGCGCAAGGTGCGTCGGCGCGAGATCGAGCTTGTGTTCGCCGGCAATGGTGTCGAAGCGCTCGACAAGCTGAACGAGCAGGAAGACATCGACATGGTGCTGTCGGACATCAACATGCCCGAGATGGACGGGCTGACGCTTCTCAGCCAGATCAACTCCCTCGACCTCGACTTGCGCGCGGTGATCGTCACGGCGTACGGGGACATGGAGAACATCCGCACCGCCATGAATCGCGGCGCGTTCGACTTCCTCACCAAGCCGATCAACTTCGACGATCTCGAGACCACGATCGACAAGACGATCCGGCACCTGGAGGTGATGCGCGAAGCGCTCCGGTCTCGCGACGAACTCGTCGCCCTGCGCCAGGAGCTCGGGGTGGCGGCGCAGATGCAGGACTCGATCCTGCCCAAGGTCTTCCCGGAGCATCCGCAGTACGGCCTGTACGCATGGATGACCCCGGCCAAGGAAGTGGGCGGCGACTTCTACGACTTCTTCCCGGTGGAGGATGACAGGTTCGCCGTGGTGGTCGCGGACGTCTCCGGCAAAGGGGTGCCGGCCGCGCTGTTCATGATGGTGAGCCGAACCCTCGTCAAGGGATCCGCCCTTGGCGAACGTGAGCCCGTAAAGTGCATCACCGAGGTCAACCAGCTACTCTACGAACAGAACAAGGAGTCGATGTTCGTAACCATGTTCTACGCGGTGCTCGATCCGGCGTCGGGGCTTCTGCAATACGTAAACGGAGGCCACAACCTCCCCTGTCTGGTCAAGCCTTCGGGCGAGGTGACGTGGCTGCCGGGAGACAGCGGCATCGTCCTCGGCGTGATCGACGAGTTTCCCTATCAGCAACACTCGATGCAGCTGGAGGAGGGCGACGTCGTCTTCTTCTACACGGACGGCGTGACCGAAGCGATGGACGAGGCCGGAAACCAGTTCGGAGACGACACGCTGCTGGAGGTCCTGGGGAAGGCCGCCGGTGCCAACCCCGAGGACATGACGCGCCGGGTGGTTGACGCGGTACACGAGCACGCGGGCGGCGCACCCCAGTCCGACGACCTGACCTGCCTGGCGCTCCGTTATGGGGGGAACTGATGCGACGCGGGACAGCGTTCCGGGAAGCGAGACCGGGGACCCGTGCCCCGGAGCCTCGCTGCGCTGCGCTCGGAGCACTGCTGGCCATCATCGCCTCGCTCCTGCCGAACTCGTCGCTGGCGGCTCAGTCCGAAGCGGAGGGCGTCTTTCCGGACTCGATCGTGTTCGGACAGTCGGCCGCCTTCACGGGCCCCACGAGCGAGCTCGGATCGAACATGAGGCTCGGGATACTCGCGGCGTTCGAGGAAGCCAACCGCCGGGGCGGGATCCGGGGACGGATGTTGCGGCTTCGTTCGCGTGACGACGGATACGAGCCCGAAGCTGCTTCCGACAACACGCACGCGCTCATCGCCGAGGGGGTATTCGGACTCGTGGGCGCGGTCGGGACGCCCACCTCCACCGCGGCGGAGCCGGTCGCTACCGCCGGAGGCGTACCCTACATCGGCCCGTTCACGGGAGCCGAATTCCTGCGGGAGAGACCCGACTTCGTGGTCAACCTGCGCGCATCCTATTTCCAGGAAACCGAGGAGATGGTCGAGCGCCTCACCACGGACCTGGGCCATACGCGCTTCGCGGTCCTGTACCAGGACGACAACTACGGCAACGCCGGGCTGACCGGCGTGCGCCGCGCGCTGGGAAGGCGTGACATGGTGCTGGTCGCCGAGGGCGCGTACGTCCGCAACACGACCGCGGTCAAGCGGGCTCTGCTCGACATCCGGGAGGGCAACCCGCAGGCGGTGATCATCATCGGCGCCTATCAGCCCGCGGCGACCTTCATCAGGTGGGCGCGCCGCATCGGCGTGAACGCC
The DNA here is from genome assembly GCA_965202805.1 of Longimicrobiales bacterium. Taxonomy (GTDB): domain Bacteria; phylum Gemmatimonadota; class Gemmatimonadetes; order Longimicrobiales; family Gaopeijiaceae; genus BD2-11. The sequence continues at coordinate 762,230 of OZ241869.1, read as the reverse complement.
GTGTTCGTGAACATCTCGTTCGTAGGCAGCAACGCGCTGCTGAACGAACTCGGGACGGCGGGAGAAGGTGTCGTGGTCACACAGGTCGTCCCCTTCCCCCAGGACACCTCCGTTCCGGTGGTGGCCCGCTACCACGAGGCGCTGGAGATGGTGGACGCCGATTCAAGTCCCGGCTTCGTCTCGCTCGAGGGCTACCTGGCGGGACTCCTGATCGTCGAGGGACTCGACAGGACGGGCCCCGAACCGACGCGCGAGAGCTTCCTCCGGACGCTGCGGGAAGCCGGGCCCATCGATCTGGGCGGGTTCGAGGTCGAGTATGGCCTGCGCGACAACCAGGGATCGGATCGCGTGTTTCTGACCCGAATACAGGCGGGGCGTTTTCGGGCCATGGAGCGGTTGTCGCGATGAATCCTCCCGTTCAGGAGGGTCTGGACTCCAGAATCCATGCCACCTTCGAGTGGATTCTGGCCAAACTGCCCTCCCGTTTGGGCGACAGGATCCGCGAAGCCACGGGAGACCGCTTCGGCATCGCGAGCCAGATCTGGGTGGGACTGGGCGGGGGCGTGACACTGACTCTGGTGGCGAGCGTGCTGGCGCTGGGTCTCATGACGATCGTCAACGCGAGCCAGCGGAACGTCACCGGCACCTATATGCCGGGGATGATCGCCGCCTTCGACGTAGCGCAAAGCAGCTCGGAACTGGTGCGTGCTTCGCCCAGGCTGATCGCGGCCGATACCCCGGAAGACCTGGAACTGGTCGACCTCGATGTGGCGCGGGAAGAGGAATTCCTGCTTACCCGCATCAGGCAGATGACGGGCGCCGGACTCGAGGGAGAGCTCCAGGACTCGGTGGTCCGGCTCGTCTCCGGCCTGGTGGAGAGCATCGACCTCATCCGGGAATCGGCGGCTCGACGGATGACCTATCGCGCTCAGGTAAGCGAGTTGGAACGCGAGGTGCTGGAGGTCACGCTGGGAACCGAACTCCTGCTCGTCACGGAGATCGACGATCAGGAGTTCTTCATGGAAACGGGCTTGCGGGAACTCACCGACCAGCCTGCGCCGATTTCAGCCAGAAACACGCCCGGCGAACTGGATCAGTACAGAGGGTTGCTCAACTACCAGGCGACGCAGAACGAGGTCTCCGTACTCATCCAGCGTGCGCTCACGCAGGACGATCCGGGCCTGCTTCAGACCAACCGCGAGAGGGTGACCGCGGCGATGGGCGACCTGGAAGCCGCGTTGGGCGACCTGCGCCCCGTGACCGCCGCCCTGTTCAACCCCTCCTTCGAGACCCTGGGCGAACTCTACTCGGCCGCCAACGGAATCTACACCATCCGCACCCTCGAGCTGGCCGAGCTGGCCGAGTCCGAGGAGTATCTGGCCCTGAACGAGGCAACCACCAGCGACCTGGCCGCGCTCGTTCAGCCGCTGGTGGAGAACGCGGAGATCTCGACCCAGGAGGCGGCGGACCGATCGGCCACTCTCCTGCAGGTCGGCTGGTGGACCATCCTCGCGGTCAACGTCCTGGCCGTGCTGGCGGCGGTCTTCGGAGGCTGGAAGTTCTTCGGTGAGCGACTCCTGGTCCGTCTGCGCCACCTCTCCGACGTGATGCGCCGCATGTCCAGGGGCGAGTTGGAAGCGAAGCTGGAGATCGCCGGCAACGACGAGGTCACCGACATGGCGGGGGCCCTCGAGGTCTTCCGGCAGCACGCCATCGAAGTTCAGCGTCTGAACCTGGTGGAGGCGCTCGCCACCGAGGTCCAGGACAAGAACGCGGAGCTCGAGAGCACACTGGACGAACTCCGGCGCACGCAGGAACAGGTCATCACCCAGGAGAAGCTGGCGTCGCTGGGCGCGTTGACGGCGGGCGTGGCGCACGAAATCCGCAATCCTCTCAACTTCGTCAACAACTTCGCGGCGCTTTCCGTCGAGTTGATCGACGAGTTGCGGGAGGAGCTGGGGCTCGAGGAACAGAGCAGCAACGGTGATGGCGCGGGGCCGCTCGCCGCGGCCGGTGATGACGAGCTGAGCGAAATCGTCGATGAGATCCTGGGCGACCTCCAGCTCAACATCTCCAAGGTCAAGGAGCACGGCGACCGCGCGAACCGCATCGTTGACGGCATGCTGGCCCACTCCCGCGACGAGGCCGGCCAGATCGAGTCCATCGACATCAATCTGCTGGTGGAGGAATACACCAAGCTCGCGTACCACGGGATGCGCGGCACGGACGCCACCTTCAACGTGACCATCAACCGGGAACTGGACCCCGGCGCGGGCCGTGTCGAAGGCATCGCCCGCGACCTCAGCCGGGTCATCCTGAACATCGTCACCAACGCCTGCCAGGCCACCCAGATGCGCGGCAAGGCGGAAGGCCGCGGGTATTCTCCCACCCTGCTCGTTTCCACCGAGAACCAGGGCGACGCCGTGCGCATCAGGATTCGAGACAATGGCACCGGCATGCCCGAGAGCGTCGTCCGCAAGATCTTCGACCCCTTCTTCACCACCAAGTCCGGTACTCAGGGCACCGGACTGGGGCTGTCGATCTCACATGAGATCGTGCGCGAACACGAAGGGCAGCTTGCGGTGGACACCAGGGAGGGCGAGTACACGGAGTTCGGCATCGTCCTGCCGCGGGCGAAGGCCAGGTAGCGTTTCGCCGGCGGACCGCCGGTCGCTAGTCGCCCGCGTCGACGCCACTCCCCACCGCGGACCGATCGCCGGGGTTCCGGTACTGGATGGCCTCCGCGATGTGCGGCGCACCCACGCGCTCACTCTCGCACAGGTCGGCGATGGTGCGGGCCACGCGCAGAATCCGGTGATAGCCGCGCGCGGAGAGGCCCAGGGCTCGCACGGCCGTGCGCAGCAGCCGGCGGCCTTCCCGCCCCGGAATGCACCAGCGTCGCATCCCCTCCGGTCCGAGCCGGCTGTTGCACGGAGCGTTTCCGTTCCGGCCTTCCCGCTGCTGCTGGCGGCTTCGGGCGCGCGCGACCCGGACACGCGCCTCACGGCTCGACGTCCCCGTTTCGCGCCCCTCGAGTTCGCCGACCGGCACGGCCGGCACGTGCACGTGGAGGTCGACCCGGTCCAGCAACGGCCCGGAAACCCGGTTTCGGTACCGACGGATCGTGGGCTCGCTGCAGGAGCAGCGCCCCGATCCATCACCGTGGAGCCCGCACGGACAGGGGTTCATCGCGGCGACCAGGGTAAAGCGGCAGGGATAGGTCACCGCCTGACTGGCACGTGAGATCGTAACCGTTCCGTCTTCCAGCGGTTGGCGCAGAGCTTCGAGGACGTGCCGGCGGAACTCGGGGAGTTCGTCGAGAAAGAGCACCCCCTGGTGCGCGAGGCTGACCTCGCCGGGTCGCGGCACGCGGCCGCCGCCGACCAGGCCCGCGTCGCTGATGGTGTGGTGGGGAGCGCGGAAGGGGCGGCGCGTCAGAAGCGCATCGCCGGAGGGCAGCCGTCCGGCTACGGAGTGCACCTTGGTCGCCTCCACCGCCTCGCGCAGGCCAAGCGCCGGCAGAATCCCGGACAGCCGCCGCGCGAGCATGGTCTTGCCGGCTCCGGGCGGGCCGCTCAGAAGCACATTGTGCCCCCCCGCGGCCGCCACCAGCAGGGCGCGCTTCGCATGAGCCTGGCCCCGGACGTCGGCCAGGTCGGGCGCGTCCGCCGCCCCAACATCCAGAAGAGCGATGCCGTCCACGTTGGCCGGGGCAATGCGGTGGTCCCCGGTCAGATGCCGGACCACCTCCGTCAGACAGGACGCCCCGATCACCTCCACGGCTCCTGCCACCGCCGCCTCGCGCGCGTTTACGCCGGGAAGCACGAGACCCTCCATCCCGTGGCAACCGTTTGCGATCGACAGCGCTCCCCGCACCGGTCGCAGTTCGCCATCGAGCCCCAGCTCGCCCACGAACCCATGCCCTTCGACTTCCTCGGCCCGCAGGTGCCCGGCCACGACCAGAAGCGCAACCGCAATGGGGAGGTCGAAGGCGCTGCCGGTCTTGGGCACGTCGGCCGGCGCCAGGTTGATCGTGACACGGCGGTGCGGGATCGGAAACCCTGCGCTGGCGAGCGCGGCCGTCACCCGTTCGCGGCCTTCGCGCACCGCCCCGGCCGGCAGGCCGACGATCGAAAACGACGGGAGGCCGGAGGTCAGGCTCGCCTCGACGCTGACCGGAAAGCTGTCGACCCCGCTCAGGGCGGCCGATCGGACCTGAGTGAACATCGCCCCCCGCAGCCATGCATCAAGTGGTGCCGGACGGCGGGGACCTTCCCCGCGCCGGAGAAAGGTGGCGACGTTGCAGGGGCGTCCCCATGGCACGATGGGAACACCTGGTCATACGCCGCTCCTCCGGCCGCAGGTGACATCAACTGACATCTACTGACAATATCGCGCGATCTGCGCACCGGGACGAACGAGCCGGCAGTCCGTGGATGAATCGCCACTCGAGTGCCGCCGGGACTTCGTGCGTGGGCTGCGCACGGTCCGTGGATGAATCCGCGCGAGCACCGAGAGCGGCGAGGCGCCCGGGGGGAGTCCGTCCGCGTGGCTGCTAGTAGGGACCCTGGCCGCTGAGACCGAGCGCGAGGCCGAGGCGGAATGAAAGGAAGTTGGTGTTGCCCTGCCGCGGGAACATGTCGATGCCCCCGCCGGGGAGATCCTCGATATCGACCTCGGTGAGGTACTCTGCCACCCCGTTGCGATGGTAGAACGCCGCCAGATCCAGATCCAGGAAGACGTCTCCACGAGCCAGCCTTACCAGAATTCCGCCACCCCCGCGCCAGGCCAGCGAGGAATCCTTGAAGTTGGTGGTCTCGCCGAAGCCGTCCTCGTCGTACTCGTCCACTCCCTTCACGTACGAGTGCGTGTAGAAGTGCGCGAGGCCCACATTCCCCGCCAGATACGGCCTCACCGGCCCGCCCGGCAGGACCCACTCGGGGCCGAGGTTGAAGAGCAGAATGTCGTTCGCCGTCACCACGTCCAGTTGGATCCGGCACCCCACGGTGACGCTGAAACAGGCAGGCTTGGTATTGGACCCGTAGCGGATGAAACCGAAATCGGCGCGCAACCCGAATCCCCCCGCCCCGGGCGGGCTGTAACGCACGTTGAGGGCCAGGCCGGGCGCCGTCCCCACGGATTCGGCAAACTGTCCCCGGGGCTCGCTGACGATCCCGCCGATGCCCAGAAACCATTGCGGGACGGGCTCCCCGGACGCCTGTGCGTGCGCATTCGCCGCCAGGGCCGTCATCGCCGCCAAATGCACCAGAACGCTACGAACGCCGCGCATGTGCCCACCTCCGAGTACCGGGGACCGGTGCCTCACCGAGGGATGGTCCCGGAGGGCACGGCAGCCATAGGCTGCATGCATCGTGCCAGACACCGGACGCACTGCGCGGGTTGGCCGACGGGCGGTTCCCCCGGGGCGCTGCTAGACCTCCTTGGTCTCGCGCACCAGGTCCACCATCGAGCCCTTGGCATCGCCGAAGAACATCATCGTGCGGTCGAGATAGAACAGGGGGTTGTCGATCCCGGCGAACCCCGGACTGAGGCTCCTCTTCATGACGATGACGCTGCGCGCTTCGTCCACGTCCAGGATGGGCATGCCGGCGATGACCGAGTCCGGATTTCGGGCATCGGGGTTGACTACGTCGTTGGCTCCCACGATCAGCGCCACGTCCGTGGTCCTGAACTCGTCGTTGATCTCGTCGAGGTCGAAGAGCTGGGTGTAGGGCACGTCGGCCTCGGCCAGGAGCACGTTCATGTGACCCGGCATGCGGCCCGCCACCGGATGGATGGCGAACTTGACCTCCACGCCGCGCTCCTGGAGCAGGTCGGAGAGCTTGCGAATGTCGTGCTGCGCCTGGGCGACCGCGAGCCCGTAGCCCGGGACCACGATCACGGACTGGGCGTAGGCGAGCACCATGGCCGCCTGTTCGGCATCCACGTCCCGCACGGTCTTGCCCTCGCCCGCCGTGACCTGGGCGCCGGTGGAATCGGCCGCGCCGAACGCACCGAAGGCGACGTTGGCGAGCGACCGGTTCATCGCCTTGCACATGAGGTTGGTGAGGATCAGGCCGGCCGCGCCCACCAGCGCTCCGGAGATGATCAGGATCATGTTGCCGAGCACGAACCCGGCCGCGGAAGCCGCAAGCCCCGAGTACGAGTTCAGGAGCGAGATGACCACCGGCATGTCGGCGCCGCCGATGGGCGTGACCAGCAGGATCCCCAGCGCGAGGGCGAGCCCGGTGAGCACCAGGTACATCGTGACAGTGGCCTCGCCCGTTACCTGCATTGCGGCGATGACCAGAATCGCGGCGAAGAGCGCGGCATTCAGGGTTCTGGAGAAGGGGAACGTGAGCGGCGCCCCGGAAATGAAGCGCTGCAGCTTGCCGAAGGCGATGAAGCTGCCCGACAGCGTCACGGTCCCGATCAGGGTCGACAGGAGGATGGTGATCCCGGCCTCCATGCCGAGGTCGCCTCCGCCCAGACGGAAGAACTCGGCTGCCGCCACCACTCCCGAGGCACCGCCGCCGAGACCGTTGAAGACCCCGACCAGCTGCGGCATGTCGGTCATCTTGACGGAGCGTGCCAGGAAGGCGCCGATCAGCGATCCCAGGATGATCCCGAGGCCGATGAGCTGCCAGCTCAGGATGTCCTGCTCGACCAGGGTCGCGACGATGGCGACCAGCATGGCGAGCGCGGCCAGCCGGTTCCCCTGCCGGGCGGTGGCGGGCGAGCCGAGGCGCTTGAGCCCGAACACGAAGAGCGTGGCCGAGAGAAGATAGACGAGTTGCATCAGGGTATCGGGATTCACCGTGACTCCTCAGTAATCCGGGTATTCATGCGGGATGGTGGAGAACAATGCCGGCACGAGCCGCGGCCCGGCGCTACTTCTTCCGGCCCGGCTTGAACATCTCCAGCATGCGGTCGGTGACCATGAAACCGCCCACGACGTTGACCATGGCCATGACGATCGCCGCCACGCCGAGTACGGCCGCAGTGGTATCGTCGGCGCGGGCCGCGACCACCAGGGCGCCGACAACGGCGATTCCGGAGATCGCGTTGGCTCCCGACATGAGCGGCGTGTGCAGCGTCGGCGGCACCTTGGTGATGACTTCGAATCCGACCATTACGGCCAGGACGAAAACATAGAGACCGATCATCAACTCACCCATGGTTTCTCCGCTGGGTTGGGGGTTCCGGGAGTTCGGAGGTGGCCGCCGCGGCCGAACCGGGCGTGCGGTCGGCCAGGAGGCGGGCCACCGTCGGCCGGGGAGTCCGGCTGGCTACGGCCGTGGTCGCGGTCAACTCGACAGGCGCTCCAGAGTGCGGGCATGTACGACCTCGCCTTCGTGCGTCACGCACGAGCCCGAGACCACTTCGTCGTCGAAGTCGAGCTTGAGCTCCCCGTCCTCGACGATGTCCTGGAGGAAGGAGGTCACGTTGCGCGCGTACATCTGGCTGGCGTGGGTGGGCAGCTCGCTGGGGAGATTCTCCGGGGCGACGATGATTACCCCGTCGTGGACCACGACCCTGCCGTACTCGCTCAGCTCGCAGTTTCCACCCGATTCGCCCGCAAGATCGACGATTACCGATCCGGGACGCATGGTCGCCACCATGCCTGCGGTGATCAGCACCGGCGCCCGCGCGCCGGGGATGTTGGCGGTGGTGATGACCGCGTCCGTGTCGGGCAGCCGCCCTCCGATGAGCTCGAGTTCCTGCTGGTGCTTTTCCTCCGACAGCGCCCGCGCGTAGCCGCCCTCGTCCTCGGCGGACTCGTCCAGCTCTGCCTCGAGGAACCTGGCGCCCAGGCTCTGGACCTGCTCCTTGACCGCGGGGCGAATGTCGAAGGCTTCGACCACGGCGCCCAGACGGCGAGCGGTCGCGATCGCCTGGAGTCCGGCCACGCCGGCGCCGAGAATCAGGACCTTGCCGGGGGGTATGGTGCCCGCCGCGGTCATGAACATGGGCAGGAACCTGCTCAGATGGGTCGCCGCGAGCAGCGAGGCGCGATACCCGGCCACGGTGGCCTGGGAGGAGAGCGCGTCCATCTTCTGGGCCCGCGTGATGCGGGGCACCTGGTCCATGGCCAGCGTCGTAACGCGGGCGTCCGCCAGTCGGCGTACAAGCTCGAGGTTCGCTACCGGGGAGACGAACGAGATGAGCACGATGCCTTCGGGCAGGTCGGCGATTTCGTCGGCGCTACCGTTGGCGCCGGTGGAAGGCGGGTTGATCTTCACGACCACGTCGCTGCCTTCCAGCGCCTGGGCGGCACTCTCGCACACCGACGCGCCCGCCTCGCGGAAGGCGTCGTCGAGGAAGGAGGCCTCCTCCCCCGCACCGGCTTCCACCGCCACCTCGACGCCCACCTTCGCCAACGCGGCGACTTCGGCGGGAACCAGCGCCACCCGGCGCTCTCCCGCGCGGCTCTCCCGCAATACGCAGACCTTCATCCGCCTCTCCGCTGGAATGTCAGAATGTGCCCGTTCTACGGGTCCGGAGACCCGTCCCGACGGCGTCCCCCCGGGAAAAACCCCCCATTAGATAACGAGCCCGCGAGATGGCCGCAACGGGCGCGCGGGTGGCGCCGCAGGACGGTCTCTACTTCAACCGCGCTGCCTCCTGCTCGAGCCTTCGCCACGCCAGTTCCACATGTTCGCGCCGGGTACGCAGGTTGCCGACGGAAAGCCGGAGAACGTAGCGCCCATCAAGGACCGTCTGCGACAGGAACACGTCCCCCGAGGCGTTGACCGCGTCGAGGATGCGCTCGTTGGCCCTGTTGGTCCGGTCGGGTCCCATCTCCGGGTCGCGGTACCGAAAGACGACCAGGCCCAGCAGCGTCGAACTCATCAGTTGCCACCGGTCCGAAGCCTGCACCCACCCCGCGAACCGGCGCGCCAGGCGACAATGTTCGCGCAGCCGGTCCGCAAGCCCCCGGCCACCGAAGTAGCGCAGAACGAAAAAAAGCTTGAGGGCACGGAAGCTGCGCCCGAGCGCCACGCCGTAGTTCATCAGGTCGCGCGCCTCGTCCGCATCGCGCGTGCGCAGGTACGGGGGGACCAGGGAAAACGCGTCTGCGAGAGCCTCGGGACGCCGGCAGTAGAGGAGCGCACAGTCCATCGGCGTGAAGAGCCACTTGTGCGCATTGAGCACGATGGAGTCGGCGCGCTCCCACCCGGCCAGGAGCGGGCGCAGCTCCCGAACGATGGCCGCCACGCCCGCGTAGGCGGCGTCGACGTGCATCCAGATCCCGTGCTCCCGGCAAATGTCGGCGATCTCCGGCAGGGGATCGATGCTCGCGGTAGAGGTTGTGCCGGCTACGGCCACCACCGCCACCGGACGCACCCTCGCGGCCAGGTCTTCCTCGATCGCGGCGCGCAGGGCCCTCGGCTTCATCCGGTAGCCGCGGTCGGCGGGAAGATGGCGCACGCCCCGGCGGCCCAGACCGAGGGTGACGACGGCCTTGTCGATGGAGGAATGGACGTGCTCCGAGGCGTAGACCCTGCCCGCCGGCAGCGAGTGAAGCCCCTGCTCGCCCGCTTCCGGAAACGCCCGGGCGCGGGCGGCCGCGAGCGCGTACAGGGAGTTGTGCGAAGCCGTGTCGTTGATGAATCCCGCGAATTCCGCGGGCAGGCCGAGCAGCTGCCTGAGCCAGTCCGCCGTCAGGCCTTCCACCTCGGTTGCGGCCGGAGACGTCCTCCAGATCATGGCGTTCGCGTTGACGGCCGTGGCCAGCAGGTCGCCGAGTATGGCCGGTGACGAAGCCGTGTTGGCGAAGTACGCGAGGAAGCCCGGATGATTCCAGTGCGTGAGGCCCGGCACCACCCGCTCCTCGAAGTCGCGCAGGATATGTTCGAAGCTCTCGCCCTCCCGGGGTGGCGAGGGCGCCAGAGAGGAGCGCACTTCGCCCGGGCGCACCCGGGCCAGAACCGGATATCGTCCGTCCGAGCCAAGGTACTCCGAGATCCATTCGAGGATCTTCCGGCCGTGGACCAGGAACTCCTCGGGAGGCATGTCCCGCGGACCCGCACCAGGGGGGGCCGGGAGGCCGGCGTCGGATGGTCGCATGGACTCAGCCGCCGCCGCTTCCCACTATGTCGCGGAATTCGCTCCGGATCGCGTGGAGTTGCTCCGCGACCCGGGTGAGCAGTTCCTCGGTCACCGATTCCGGAACACCCGGACCGGCCACCAGCGCGGAAACCAGGCTGTCGGTGTACCCTATGGAGGCGTGCGTGACGCCCTGGTCCACGAGCCGGTTGAGGCGCAGCACCTCCCGCATCCCCGGCACGACATCCGGTGGCATGAGCGGCTCCGCGTAGAGGACGCGGATGAGGGACACCCGAAGAACCTGAAACTCCTCGATGACCTCACCCGCCACCAGCCCGCGCTCGGCCGCGAGTTGGCCGTACAGGTTCGCGGCTTCCTGCCAGACCGGCCGCACCCGGCGGCGGTACGGCCCCAGGATCTCGGGCAGGATTCCGACGAAGGTCCGGTAGAAGTCTCCGAGCAGGTCGACCAGCTGTCGCGGTCGCCGTTCGAGCCTCTTGGTGACCTCGGACAGCCAGCGGGCGACGATCTTCTCGCTCCTGGCCGCCACCCAGGCCTGCATTTCGCCGGGGTCGAGCTGTGCGAGCGAGGGTCCGGTCCCCGGGGACTGCCCGGGGGGATGGAATATGTCGGCGGCGGAATCTCGGGTGGGGATGATGTGCCGGGGATCGGGGTGATGTGCAGGCCGTGGTCGCGGACCTGGCCAACTCCGGGCCGGTCCGTACTTAATCTTGCGGGTCGGGCACCGCCCGTCCAGTGCCGGCCGCGGAGACCAGCGTGCCCGGCGCGGGCGCCCATGCCACGAAACGAATGGACATGGTCGTGCCGACCCCGGGCGTGCTTTCGGCCCATACCCGGCCGCCCCAGGAACGGACCAGTCGCTGCACGATCGCGAGGCCGAGACCCGTGCCGGTGGAGCTGGTGGAGAACCTCGGTTCGAAAATGCGTCCCAACAGCTCCGGTTCGATGCCGCGGCCGTCGTCGCTGACCTGAAGGCGCACGCTCCGGTCCCCGCCGGAGGCTCCGATGTGGACGCGGCCGCTGGGCTTGACGGCTTCCCTCGCGTTCTCGAGCAGGTTGATCAGGACCTCCTTGAACTCGGATTCCCGGGCACGGACCGGGGGAAGGCCGGCCGGGAGATCGGTGTGGATGACGATTCCCTGCTCGTCGCTCTGGTAGAGCGCGAGGATCTCCTCCACGGCCACGTTGAGGCGCACGCCTTCCAGGGGGAGTTCGCTCGCCTTCCTCGGGGAGCCGTACCGTGAGAAGCTGCGGGCGATCTCGGCGAGCCGGTCGATCTCCCGAAGGATCGACTCGACGTTGCGTTCCAGAATCGCCGAGAAGTCGCGCCGGCGGTCGTGCCAGGCCCGGCGGACATGCTCGACGCTGAGCTTGATCGGCGTAAGCGGGTTCTTGACCTCGTGGGCCACCTGGCGGGCCATCTGCCCCCAGGCCACGATGCGCTCGCTGCGCAGCTCGTCGGTCACGTCCTCCAGGCTGAGCACGACGCCCCGCGAGGGTCCCTCGCGCGTGATGCGGCGCGCCCGCACCCGCACCCTGCGCGAAGAGTCCCGCGAACCGGGGGCGGTGGATGTGAGCGCGGTGCCGGGAAGCTCGAATTCGTGGTCGGCCCCCTCGCTGCCGTCGCGGAAGAAGCCCTCCACCCAGCGCGACAGATCGCGCGCAAGTCCCGGGGTGGCCGGCAGCGGCTCTCCCGGCCCTACCGAGGCTCCCAGCAGCGCCTGAGCCTGCGGGTTGACCAGGGTGACCGTCCCCGCCTGGTCCAGCGCGATCACCCCGGTCGCCGCCTCCTCGACGATGGCCTGCGTGCGCTGGGTGGTGCGCACCAGTGCGCTGCGCGCCCGATGAAGCCTCTGCACCATGCGGTTGAACGCCAGGAATACGGTGCCGAATTCATCGGTCCGCGTCTCCGGCAAGCGCACCTCGAGGTTGCCCTTCCCCACTCGCTCCGACGCCAGGCGGAGGGTGCGAATCGGGTTGGCCAGCCGACGGCCCACCAGGAGTGCGAGACCCAGCGAGAGCGCGATCCCGGTGACGACGGCGAACGCCAGCAGAAGGACCAGATCGTTCTGCTCGAAGGCCGTCGCGCCGGCGTCCAGCGGGGCCGCCGAGGCCAGCACCTGTCCGGTCTGAAGTCGTCGATAGGCGAGCGCGTATTCGCCACCCCACCGACGCACTGTCCTGTGCACCAGCACCGCGTCGCCATCCACAAGCGAGCGATGAACCTGCGCGGGCAGCCACGCGTACTGTACGCCCAGCTCGAGGAACGCCGGGCGGGAGCTCCGGATCAGCTCTCCGTCCTGATAGAGAAGGAGGACCGTGCCCGTACTGGTCGGCAGCAGCCCGACCTGGCCCTGTACCGCGAGAAAGCTCTCGGCGGCGTCCGCCACCGCGCGGTCGGCCAGCGCCTCGGCCGTTCGCACCACGGCCCTGTCGAGAGTGCGGGAGGCGATGGCGGCAAACGCGAAGGCGGGGATGAGGAAGAACAGGAACAGGGCGAACGTGACCTGCACCCGGAAGCTGCGGCCGGCCCCGGGACCCAGGCGAATCGGCGGGCGCGGGTGCCCCCGGCTGCTCCACCAGCCGATGCTCCACAGACCGGCCACGATCAGCAGATCGAGCAGCAGGACGAGCACGGTTCCCGCCACCAGCACCGCCCTGCCGGGGAGTTCCACCTCGTAGTGGGCGTTGTACCACCCCTCGGGGAACAGAATGGTCTGTTCGCCACGCCATCCCTCGGCGATTCGCTCCCAGAGCGGGGCCTCCTCCGCCGGAACCGGGTCGTCTTCGTTGAGCGGCATGAGGGTGACGGTTCCCGCGTCCGCATGCTCCCTCCCGAACGGCACATCCGGCGAGAGAGCCGTGGTGAACCCCCGCCGCGGAGGAACCGCGACCGTGATTACCGATCGGTCCGGCAGCACCGCCAGACCGAGGTAGTGCACATCCTCCGACTGAAGCTGAACGACGGTGGTTCCCAGAGCGGCTTCGTCAAGATAGTCGTCCACGATCGCGGGTCGGGGACCGGAAACGCCCATGCGCAGCGCGTCGCTGGGCAATCCACCGGGGGTCCAGCGGTCGATCCAGACGGCGACGCCCTCCTGGGCGAGACCGCTCGCCCGCCAGGTGTCGTACAGAAGTCCGGTTCCGCGGGCTCCGATCCGGTAGAGGGAGTCGGTCTTCTCGGACAGACCCTCAAGCAGGAACTGCAGATAGGGATTCACCTGGTTTCCGAGGGTGGAAAGGCGCTCCTCGGCAACCTCCAGCTGCGCCGCGACCCGCCCGCCCCAGGTGAACGGCAGAGCCGCGCTGGCGGCGAGCACGATGGCGGCGGCCGCCGAGGTCACCGAGCCACGCCAGGTCGTGGCGGACCGAAGGCCCAGTGCGATGAGGGCTACCGGGAGCGCCCACAGAGCACCCGCCCACGCGGCCGTGGGAGGCGAACCAAGGGACACGCCGTTCACCAGCAGCCCGAGTACCAGCGCCAGAAGCAGGCCGGCTGCGACAAGGAACGGTCGCGCCGGCGCCGGCGAGGGCCGGGTGGCGAGTCGAAGCGCAAGAGCGGCCACGATGACCAGCACGGAGGTCAGGGCGCACTGGTACACCAGCCAGTAGTCCGCCCTTCCGCCCAGTTGCGATGTCGTTGGCGCCAGCGAGAACCAGTGGATCACTGCGGCGAACCCGATGCCGGCGAGAGCCGCGCCGGCCACGGGGGCGCCGCGCCCGCGGGAACCCTGAGGCAACAGTCCCGCGATGAACGCTCCCGCCAGCCCGAGCGCCAGCACACGGCCGAGCGTGCCCTCCGTGGTTCCGGGAAGGAGGAAGCCTGCCGGCGAAAACAGACCGGAAACACCCAGCAGATCGCCGAATGGAAGGACTGTCGCCAGAAGGGCCAGGGTCGCGGCGGCCAGGATCGCGTGATGTGGCGTGCCTCGGAGGCCCATGAGCAGCAGCAACCAGGCCGTCACTGCGAGACCGGCGACCACCCGGCTCCATGCCCTCCGAACCGACTCGAAGGCTTCTCCCTGCGTCACCTCCTCGAAGGAGATGGAAAAGAGCGTCCTTCCCTGCCAGTCGAAGTCGCGAATGACGGGACCCGCCGCCTGTTCGGAGCGCGTGATCCGGATCGCCCTTCCGACATCGGACTGGAAGCGGGTGGCAAAGGCGGATGCTTCATCCGGGAGATCGGGAGGCATGTCGCTCTGCAGGAGCGCGGCGGCCACCACGGTCGCGCCGCTCACGCCGACGCGTTCGGTAAAGTACAGGTACGTGTATACGGGACCCTGCCCGTACACGTATCGATCCCAGCCCGAGCGGGCGTCGAGCGGCACCACCCCCTGGTGGTTGCCCGCCCAGGCCATGAGGTCGGTTCGCGCGTCGAATACGGCAACCGACTGTACATCGGCTTCGCGCCGTACCTCTTCCAGAAACGTCCAGTAGCCCTGGGACTCTGCATCGAACTCCCGGGAGGCGACGCGGGCAACGGCCCCCGTCCCGCGGTCGATCAGGGCCTCGAAGCGCTCGTCCAGAGCCGCTTCCAGCCGGGCCTCGCGTCCGCTGCGGAAACGGTCCCAGTCGCCGGCGATCTGGCCGAACCGCGCCGAGCCGACGAGCCCGCTCGCCATGCCCGCCAGAAGGGCGAAGGCGGCGGCGAGCACCCATCGATGCCGGCCCGAAGCGCGGGAGAGCGCGTGGAGCGCGCCGAGGGAACCCGCCAGCGCACTCGCCAACAGCCAGCCGGGGGCGGACCAGCGCGTCCATACTGCGAGCGCCGCCACGCTGAGCCACAGCACTAACGAAGCGAGGGGCTCGCGTGACCATGCCCCCACCCGCAGGAGGCTGCTAAGCGAAGAAGAAACGCCGTTCACGGCCTGGAGTCACTGAAGCTCTTCGCATCCTCTTCCGGGTCCCCGCGGCTGGAGCGGGAGGCCCGCGCGCGCTCCGCGATTCTGCGGATCTGGGCCTTCCGGGAGCCGGCTCGCAGGATCCGTCCCTTTGCTGGGGTGTAGTCGGATGTCGTTTCGATCACTCGCGAACGAGGCTTCGCCCGTGCGACGCATTCTCTTCCCTGTACTTCTCTTCACCCTTGCCGGGTCCCTTCCCGTGCACCGCGCAGCCGCCCAGGTGACCATCCTGGACCGGGGCGAATTCGAGGTTGCCATCAACGGACGGGTCGTCGGACGCGAGACCTTCTCGATCCGTCAGGTGGGGACCGGGGACGAGACTCGCGTCATTGCCGCCGGACAGATTCGCACCATGCTGCCCCGCGGTCCGAGCACGATGGACATCCTCATGGAGCTGACCGGGACCGGGTGGATGCCGTCCGCCTATCAGAACAAGGTCGGGGGCGATGGAGCGCAGCAGATCGGCTTCGAACTTCGCGGCAGCCGTTTCGAGTCGCGCGTCACATCCGATGCCGGGGAACAGGTGAAGGAGTACCGGGCCCCGCCGGGCACCAGGATCCTGGAGCGGGGGGTCGCCCATCACTTTCACTTTCTGGCGCCCGGACCCGACCCCGATCCCTCGCGCGTGCCCGTCATCGTTCCCCGCGACGGACTTCAGACGGAGGCGGAGGTGACCCTGGCCGGAACCGGGGCGGTGCGCATCGGTACGGAGACGATATCGGCGCGGCACTACCGGATACGTGCCGGAGCGATGCTCTGGGAGGCATGGCATGACACGGCAGGCAGGGTCCTGCGGGTTCTCGAGAACTCCACGGGATCGTCTGCCACCCGAGTCGCCCGCCCCGGTCCGTGAGACGTCCGTCCCCGGTTTGCTTCGCAGCACTGATGGGGGGTCCGGTACCGGCAACATCGATTTCGAGCTTGAAACCCCTCCGCAGAGGGGCTCGTATGTCTCGCGGCCGCGTCAGGCCGAAGACCGTCAGCCACCCAGGGGAGAACCATCCGTGCTCAGAATGATCCCAGCCGTCATGTGCGCCCTGACGCTTCTCCTGTGTTCCGGGACATCCCTGCTGCAGGCGCAGGAAGTGCCTTCCCGCCTCACACTCGACGAAGCAATCCGCATCGCCCGGCTCGCCAACCCCTCCTTCCAGTCCGTTCGCAACGACTCTCGCGTCGCCGACTGGTCGGTTCGTTCCGCCTACGGCGACCTGCTGCCGTTCGCCAATCTGAGCTCGAGCCTTTCCTGGCAGGGAAAAGGTGAACAGCAGTTCGGCAGCCTGACGACGAGCCAGCTGGGGTTCGGCGACGAGCCCTCCTACTATTTCTCCAGCTACAACGCGGGGCTCAACTACACCATCGGCGCCGAGTCGCTGTTTCGTCCGGGGCGCGAGAAGGCCGCCCGCAACGCAACCGTCGCACTCATCGATCAGGCGGAGGCCAACCTCGTTCGCGACGTGACCATTCGCTACCTGGACGTCCTGCGCCAGCAGGAGGGATTCCTGCTTGCCCAGCAGGAGCTGGAGCGCGCCCGCTTCAACCTGCGCCTGGCCGAGGGGCAACTTGAAGTCGGAACCGCGACGCCGCGCGACGTGCGCCAGGCCGAAGTGTCGGTCGGCCGCGCCGAGGTAACCCTGCTGCAGTCCGAATTCGCGGTGAGCAATGCGCGCATCGCGCTTCTGGTCATCCTCGGAGCGGAGGTGCCGCAGGAGTTCACGGTCGTAAGCGCGTTCGACGTCCGGGAGCCGGTCTGGTCGGAGGAGGACCTGGTGACGATGGCGCTCGAACGCAATCCCGGGCTCATCGCCGAGCGGGCCAACGAGGCGGTTGCCGCGAGCGACGTGAGGATGGCGCAATCCTCCTACTACCCGTCCCTGTCCCTGAGCGCGGGTCTGAGCGGGTTCACGCGCGAAGCCTCCAGCGTCGAATCGCTGATCAGCCAGTCCCGGGCCCGGGTCACGGGTCAGCGCCAGCAGTGTCACCTGTTGAACGAGGTGTACGGGCGCCTGGTCGATCCGCTTCCCATGCAGGACTGCAGCGCGTTCGTCTTTACGCCCGATCAGGCAGAGGCCATCACCGCGCAGAACAGCGCGTTCCCGTTCGACTTCACCCGCCAGCCGCCCCGGGCTTCCCTGACGGTGAGCGTTCCCGTTTTCCAGGGCTTCAGCCGGCAGCTGCAGGTGGAGAGCGCACGTGCCGCCCGGGAAGACGCACGCCATCGCCGGCGAGGCGCGGAACTGGATCTTCGGGCGCTGATCGCCTCCGGTCTGGCGGCTGTCCGGACGGCGTACGAGACCGAGCTCATCGAGCAGCGCAACCAGTCGGTGGCGGCCGAGCAGCTGCGCCTGGCCACCGAGCAGTATCGCGTGGGTTCCGCGAGCTTTCTGGACCTTGTCGAGGCGGAAACGGTCATGGCCCAGGCCGACCGCGAACGCGTCGCCGCCATATATTCCTATCACGACCTGCTCGCCGACCTGGAAGCACTGGTGGGCGCAAGGCTACGGCCCTGACGCCTGCCGGGATGCACGGGGAGGCGGGACGGCAGGCATGCCCAGGATCCTGAACCGCATTTCGGGAACAACATCCAAATGACGCTTAGAGCAAAAATCGCCATCGGCGTGCTCGTGGTAACCGTCCTCGTGGTCGCCGGAGTGCTGACCACCCTGCAGTCGCGCAACACCGGCACGCAGGTGCGCACGGAGGAAGTAGGCCGGCGCGACCTGGAAGCGATCGTCACCGCGAGTGGCAACATCCGGGCGCGGCGAACCGTAGACATCAGCTCCGATGTCTCGGGCCGCATCGTTGAACTCAACGTCGACGAAGGCGACGATGTGCAAGAAGGACAAGTACTTCTGCGCATCGATCAGACGCAGTTCCAGGCTGCCGTGGCCCAGTGGCGGGCCGGGCTGTCCCAGCGGGAGGCGCAGGCGGCCCAGCAGAACGCCAGCCTGATCCAGGCGACGCGCGAGTACGACCGCATGCAGGGGCTTTGGACAAGGGACTCGACGCTCGTCAGCCGGCAGCAAGTCGACGACGCCGGGACGCAGGCCGAGGTCGCGCAGGCTCTCTACACCGCCGCGGAGCACGGCGTGGACCAGGCCCGCGCGACGCTGGCCGAGGCCGAGGATCGCCTGTCCAAGACCACCATCCGGGCTCCCATCTCGGGGAAGGTCACCCGGCTGAACATCGAACTTGGTGAGACCGCCATCGTAGGCACGATGAACAACCCGGGGAGTCTCCTGCTCACCATCAGCGACCTGTCGGTGATCGAGGCGGTGATGCAGGTCGACGAAACCGACGTCCCGGAGATCAGCGTCGGCGACAGCGCCGCGCTGGAACTGGACGCGTTTCCGGACACGGAGTTCGCCGGGACCGTGACCGAGATCGGCAACTCCGCGATCCGGCCTCCGTCGAGTGCGGCGGGCACGGGCCAGACCCCCACCATCGACTTCGAGGTGGTGATTACGCTGGACGCCCCGCCGGTCGAGTTGCGGCCGGACCTTTCGACCACGGCCGACATCGTCACCGAAACGCGCGACCAGGCGCTGGCGATTCCGATTATCGCCCTCACGATTCGGGACCGCTCGGAACAGGACGAGGCGGACGGGAACGGCTCGGATGGCGACGGGGAATTCGGGAACGACGAGGCCGGCGACGGTTCGACGGAATCGGATGACACGCGCACGGCAGACGAGGACGAGGAGGAAGAAGAGGAAGAAGAGGAAGGTGTCTTCATCGTACGCGACGGCGAGGCGCATTTCGTTCCGGTCGCCGTCGGAATCGCGGGACAGGAGTACTTCGAGGTGCTCTCCGGACTGGCGGAGGGCGACACGGTGGTGAGCGGCCCGTACCAGCGCATTCGCGAACTCACGGATGGTGAGGAAGTGCGAACCGACAGTGCGTCGGTAGAGCCGGACGAACCGGCCTCGTGACCCGGGGACGGACCTGAGGCGGTCATGCAGCTCTGGGAAGGCGTAAGACTGGCGCTCGGCTACATCCGCAGCGAGAAGCTGAAGAGCTTCTTCAGCCTCCTCGGCGTCATCGTCGGCATCATGTTCCTGATCGTGGTGGTCAGCATCGTCGAAGGAATCGACCGCTACATCCGGGACGATTTCTCGTCGATGGTGTTCGGTGTGAACACTGTGACCCTTGAGCGGAGCCGGCCCAACATCGTTGACGGAGACCCCGTGTCCCTGCGGCGCGCGGCGCGACGTCCCCGCATCGAGATGGATGACGCGGACGCGATTCGAGACCGGCTCGAGACACCTGCCACGATCGCGGTCGAGTCCATCTCCCAGGGGGAAGTAGAGGGTCCGGGAGGACTCAAGGTTGAAAACGTACTCCTCTTCGGAGCCTCCGAGGAGATCTTTACGATTCGTGCGTACGCCATGGAGCTCGGCCGGCCCTTCTCCGCACAGGAGGCCGACCGCGGCGCAGCCGTCGCCGTGCTCGGCAAGAGCACCGCGGACCTGCTCTTCGAGGATCAGGATCCGGTCGGTGCGCAGGTGCGAATCCGGGATTTTCCCTTCCGCATCGTCGGCGTCATCGAGGAACAGGGTTCGATGCTGGGGCTGTCGCGTGACAACATGGTGCTGGCCCCGGCCCGCTCTCCCATCCGGCGAATGGTGAATCCGCGAAATGTCGTGGACGGCGTCGTGATCCAGACCGCGAGTCCGGAACTGCTGCGCCAGGCTACCGCCGAGACCGAGGGAATCATGCGCGCGCGCCACGGCCTCCGACCCGGCGAGGAGAATGACTTCAACCTCGAGACCGCGGAAGAAGCGCTCAGCTTCTGGGACACCATTTCGCGCGTGCTCTTCGTCGCACTACCCGGGCTGGTGTCCATATCACTGGTCGTGGGCGGCATCGTGATCATGAACATCATGCTGGTTTCGGTCATGGAGCGGACCCGGGAAATAGGAGTGCGCAAGGCCATCGGCGCTCGGCGGCGCGATATACTGCTCCAGGTGTTGATCGAGACCGCCACCCTGTCGGCGGTAGGCGCGCTGGTCGGCATCGGTATCGGAGTCGCGCTCACCGCGGTCGTCCGCGCCGTGTCGCCTCTGCCGGCCGCGGTCGCGCCTCAGTGGATCGGGCTCGGTGTCGCGCTCGGGATAACGGTCGGGGTGGTCGCCGGTGTGTACCCGGCTGCGAGAGCCTCGAAACTCAATCCGGTAGACGCGCTGAGGTACGAGTGATGAGAGCGCGGCTGAATACCCTCAGCGAGGGAATCCGCATCGCGCTGGAAGCGATTCGCGCGACCAAGATTCGAGCCGGTCTGACCATCAGCGGGGTGGCGATCGGGGTAGGCGTGGTCGTGACCATGGCCGCGATGATCACGGGGATCCGGTCGAGCATACTCTCGCCGTTCGAAGCGGGCGGGGCCAACAACTTCTATCTGACCCCCTTCGACTTCACGGATGTCCGTCTGGTCGGCGACGGCAGTGGTCGCCCGCCCTGGTGGGATCGTCCCGAGCTGACCCACGAGGAGATCGACCGGATCGAGCGTCTTTCGGCTGTCTCCGAGGCAATTGTCAACTTCGAGTTCTCGCCGACGTTCTCGTTCGAGGGGCGTCGGGTGCGGGCGTTCCAGGGCAACGGGATGTCCGCCGGCTGGACGGCGGCCCAACCGGGTGAATTCATTGCGGGCCGCAACTTCGTGCCGACCGAGGTCGACGAAGGCCGCGCGGTGGTGGTGATCTCACCCGGGCTGGCCGAGGAACTCTTCGGCCAGCGCGATCCGATCGGCAGGAACGTTCGGGTGACCGCGGGAAGGCGGGCCGTCAGTCCACTGTTCCGGGTAGTGGGGGTCTATCGGGCGGACGACAACATCTTCGCCGAGACCATCGATCACTGGGCGATCTTCCCCTGGACCGCCGCCGAGAAGCGGCTCAAGGCCAGGAATCGCTTCAACTTCCTCATGCTGACGGTCGTGCCGCGAGAACCGTTCGGCCGGGAGCAGGCCAAGGATCAGGTCACCACGGTCCTGCGTTCGATGCGGGGGCTTGGTCCGGCCGACGACAACAACTTTGCCCTCGTCGAGTCGCAGCAGATCGTCGAGTCGTTCAACCAGTTGACCGCAGCGTTCTTTCTGGTGATGATCGCCCTCTCGTCGGTCGCGCTCATGGTGGGCGGGATCGGCGTGATCGGCATCATGATGATCTCCGTAACCGAACGGACACGTGAGATCGGCATCCGCAAGGCAGTAGGCGCCACGCGCAACGAGATCCTCTGGCAGTTCCTGGTGGAGGCGTCGGTGCTGACCTTCCTGGGCGGGGCGCTGGGCCTGGCTCTCGGCGCGGGCCTCGCCGACTTCATCGAAGCCAGGACTCCGATCCCCGCGTCGATTCCCATCTGGTCGATCGTCGCCGCGCTCACATCGGCCATCGTGACCGGGATGCTGTTCGGACTCTTCCCGGCCCTGCGGGGCGCGCGCATGACGCCGGTCAAGGCGCTGCGGTTCGAGTAGGCAGGCTCGCGGGCCGGCCGCCCTTTCCGGGCGTCAGATCGCCAGCGACGCGCCGGAGGCGGTTTGCCCGTCTCCGCCGAGGCAGCGCACGTCCACCACCAGCCGCCGCCAACTGGGCACGCGGTCGTTCCCCACACGCAGGGCGGTCGCTCGGGTACGCCCGCCTGCCCGCAGCCAGGGACCCAGCCAGCCACCGATCTCGCGAGGCAGGTAGCCCACCGGATCGCCGGCGGGCAGATGCACCCACACCACACCCTGGCCGCCCTCCGGCAGATCGGGGATGAGTACCAGCGAGTCGCCGGGGCTTAGGGCATCGAGATGGCGGTCGCGGCCTGCGAAGACGGTTCCGTGGACGGTCGAGCGGAACCGCGCGGGCGGGCCCGCGGGAAGTGATGCCTGGCTCATCGGCGATTCCCTTTTCGGATGCACACCTTCAATCGAAACCCCGGGGCGGCTAAAGTTAGGCGCCGGAACCCATCCCGCCATGATCAGCCGACGCCGTTCCGATGGACCGCCCCGCCCTCTATCTCGACCACGCCGCCACAACGCCTCTGCGACCGGAGGCGCTGGACGCCATGCGCCCCCACCTTACCGGCGCCTTCGGCAATCCGTCCAGTGCGCACCGGTGGGGGCGGCAGGCGCGCGCGGCCCTGGACGGCGCGCGGGCGGAGTGTGCGCGGGCGGTCGGGGCCGCGCCGGCCGAGATCGCCTTCGTGCGGGGCGGCACCGAAGCCGACAACATGGCCGTGCTGGGACGCGCCGCGGTCGCGATGGCCGCGGGAGAGCGACCCCGCGCGGTCGCGACCACGATCGAACACCCTGCGGTGCGGGAGGCGTGCGACCAGGTGGCCGCGCGCGGCGGGGAGAGCGTGCACGTCGCGGTCGACCCGACGGGAGAGCTCGACGACGACGCCCTCGATGGCGCGCTGTCGCGGGGCGCCTGCGTGCTCTCGGTGATGTGGGTGAACAACGAGGTCGGCACGGTGCTGCCGGTCGCGCGCGTGGCGGCCCGGGCGCGGGCGGCGGGGGTCGTGGTGCACTCCGACGCGGTGCAGGCGGTCGGCAAGGTGCCGGTGGACTTCGGCCGGGCCGGACTCGACCTGGCCTCGATGACCGCCCACAAGATCGGCGGCCCGCGGGGGGTGGGGCTGCTCTACCGCCGCCGCGGGGTGGAGCTCGCCCCCCTCCTCTTCGGTGGCGGGCAGGAGCGCCGCCTGCGGCCGGGAACGGAGGATGTCGCCGGGGCGGTGGGGCTGGCGAGGGCGCTCACCCTGGCGGTGGAGGAGCAGGCGGAAGAGGCGGAGCGGCTAGCGGCGGAGCGCGACCGCCTGCAGGCGGCCATCGTGGAGGCGCTGCCGGGCACGCGCGTGTTCGGTGGGGAGGGCGAGCGGGCACCGCATCTGCTCAACCTGGGATTCCCCGGGCTGGACCCCGCCACCCTGGTGATGGCCTTCGATCTGGCAGGGGTGGCGGTATCGGGGGGATCGGCCTGCGCGTCCGGCAGCACGACCACCAGCCCGGTGCTGCGCGCCCTCTACGGCGAGGACGCCGAGGGGCTGGCCTCCGTGCGCTTCAGCCTCGGTCGCACCACCACCTCGGCGGAGGTGAGCGAGGCCGCGAACCGCACCATCGAGATCGTGACCCGCGCCTGCGGCCTCGCCGGCGCAAGGGCAGGTTGACGATGGCGGGCGAGCGGATCCTGGTGGCGATGTCCGGAGGGGTCGACTCCTCTGTCGCGGCCGCGCTGCTGGCCGAGCAGGGCCACCAGCTCGTCGGCGCGACCATGAAGACCTTCTGCTACCAGGAGGAGCCGGGACCGTCGCGCACCTGCTGCGGGCTCGACGGCATCATGGACGCGCGCCGGGTCGCCGATGCGCTGGGCATCCCCCACTACGTCTTCGACGTGGAGGAGGAGTTCACCCGCGACGTCATCGACGATTTCGTCTCGGAGTACGCGCGCGGACGCACCCCCAACCCCTGCGTCCGGTGCAACTCGAACACCAAGTTCCGCGACCTGATGCGGCGGGGAAAGCTGCTCGGGTGCGATGCCGTCGCTTCCGGACACTACGTGCGGGCCGGGATCGTGGACGGCGAGACGGCCCTCTTCCGGGGACGCGACCCGGCGAAGGATCAGTCCTACTTCCTGTGGGGCCTGCCCCGTGCGCTGTTGCCGCGTCTGAGGTTCCCGCTGGGCGAGCTCACCAAGCCCGAGGTGCGCGCGCGCGCCCGCCAACTCCGCCTCATTACCGCGGCCAAGCCCGAGTCGCAGGAGATCTGCTTCGTCCCCACCGGCGACTACCGCGACCTGCTGCGGCGGCGGCTGGGCCAGCGCCACGACGCGCTCCGGCCGGGAAACCTGGTGGACACCCGCGGCCGGGTGGTGGGCCGCCACCAGGGCTACGCCTCCTTCACCGTGGGCCAGCGCCGCGGCCTGGGGGGCGGCTTCGACCAGCGCCTGTATGTGGTCGAGATCCGTCCGGACACGCGCGAGGTGGTGGTGGGCGCGAGGGAGGCGCTGGAGTGCCGCGAGCTGCGGGTGAGCGAACTCAATTGGCTCACGGCCGAGCGGCCCGCGGACGGAACCGTGGTGCGCGCCCAGCTCCGTTACCGGGCCCCGGCGGTGCCGGGCTGGATCCGCCGCACGGGAGATTCGCTGAGCATCGAACTGGGGGAGCCCGTGCTCGCGGTCACGCCCGGGCAGTCGGCGGTATTCTTCGACGGAACCGACCGGATCCTGGGGGGCGGACGCATCGCCACCGCGTCCATGGCGGGCGGGACCGCAGGAGGATTTGCGCGGCAGGTGGCATCCACGCTTCCCGAGTAACGCGGGCGAATCGGCGCACGCAGGGATGGCCGGGTCGGATCGGCGCGCGTAGAACTCGACCGTTCGCGTGTCTCGCCGACATCGCTTCCCGGGCGTCGGACCGGCGCGCGCAGAGCCCGACGCTCGGCAGCGCCTCGGCCCGGCCCGCGCCGTCAGTCCAGCAGCTCGGCTCCCTCCAGCAGCCGGAGCAGCTCGCCATCGCTCGCGCCGTTCACGAGCGCTTCCGCTCCGGCCTTCCCCGCCGGAACTTCCGCGACCCTCGGGCGCCTGGCGGGATCCGAACAGCAGCGGAATGCCACGCGCCCCGGATGCGCGAGCCCGTGGCGGCCGGTGGTGGCAAAGGCTTCCCACCTGCGAAACGACCCGTTGCGAATCAGACGCTGCATCCGATAAAGACTCAGTAGTTGAGGTCGGCGACTTCCGCGAACTGGCGGATGGCTTCCTGGGCGTCCTCTGAAAGCGCCTCCGGGACCTCGACCTGGATCTCGACGATCTGATCGCCGACGCGCGTCCCTTTCCGGATCCCGTGCCCGCGCACGCGAAAGCGCGCGCCCGGCTGCGTGCCCGCCGGGATCTTGAGCACCACCCTCTTGCCGTGCACGGTCCTGACCCGAATACGGGTGCCCATGGTCGCCTGCGCGATGTTGAGGGGCACCGTGACGTGGATGTCGCGCCCGTCCCGCCGGAAGAACCGATGCGGCTTCACCTTGAAGGTGATGAGCAGGTCGCCCGGAGCCCCGCCCCTGGCGCCGCGCTCGCCCTGCCCGCTCAGCCGCACCCTGGAGCCCGTGTCCACGCCCCGCGGCACGGTCACCTCGATCTTGCGGTTCTGGCGCACCGTTCCCGTCCCCTTGCACGCTTCACACGGATCGGTGGGAATCCTGCCCCGCCCCAGGCACGCCGGGCAGGGTCGCTTCACGGCGAATCCGCCCTGGCCGAAGGAGACGGTGCCCGTTCCCGAGCACTCCTTGCAGCGGGTGGTGGTCGTTCCCGGCTTGGCGCCGTTGCCCCCACAGGTGGCGCACTCCTCGGTCATGGGCACCGAGATGGTGACGCGCCCCCCCGTCACCGCCACCTCGAAGCCGATGTCCACCACGTACTCGACGTCGTTGCCCTTGCGCGGGCCCGTGGAGGTTTCCCGGGTGGTCTTCCGGCCTCCGCGATCGAATATGGAACCGAAGATGTCGCCGAGCCCGCCCAGATCGTCGAAGGAAAACCCCTGCCCGGTCCCCGCCGGCCCGGCGCCCGGGGAGGCCGGCCCTCGCCGGTTGCCGCCGAGGCCGAAGGCGCCCAGGCGCCGCATCTGGTCGTACTGCTTGCGCTTGGCGGCGTCGGAGAGCACCGCGTAGGCCTCGCCCACCTCCTTGAACCGCTCGGACGCCGAGGAGTCGCCCTGGTTGGCGTCCGGATGGTATCGCTTCGCCAACCGGCGATACGCCTTCTTGATCTCCTCGGGCGTCGCCTTCTCCGAGACGCCGAGGGCCTTGTAGTAGTCTTTCGTCGCCGGCGACATCGAGCGCGGCCGCCCTAGTCGTGCTTGCGCACGCTGACGCGCGCGGGCCGCACCAGGTGGCCCTCCAGCAGGTATCCCCGCTGTAGCACCATGTCCACCGTGTCGTCCTCGTCCTCCGAGGAGGCAGGGGCCGTCATGACGGCCTCCATGACGTTGGGATCGAAGTCCTCGCCGGCCGGGTCGAGCACCTCGAGGCCGGCGTCCGCAAGCGCCCGCAGCAGCTTCCGTTCCACCAGGTCGACGCCTTCCACGATGTCCTGCACGGACGCGGTCTCCGGGTCCAGCAGGGCGACCCGCTGCAGGTCGTCGACCGAGTCCACCAGGCGCCGCACCAGGTCCGCCTGGGCGCGCGCCCAGGTTTCCCGCTTCTCGGCACGAACCCTTTTGCGGTAGTTCTCGAATTCCGCCGCGAGACGCAGATGGCGGTCGTTGAGATGGTCGATCTCGCGTTCGAGATACCCCCTGGACCGGCCGGACCCGTCCGGGGAGTCCGCGCCGGGTTCGTCGTCGTCCAGAGGCGCCTCCGCGTCGGCATCGCCCTGCGGCCCGCCCTCGGCGGAATCGTCATCGCGGGAAGTCTCCGGCCCCGGGGCATCGGCTCGCGCGTCATCCGGCGAGGCGCTCGCTTCCGGTTCATCCCCAGGATGCCCGGAACCGGCTGCGGACGCCGGGTCCATGTGGTTGTCGGAAGTGTTCAGACTCATCTCTCTCGATTCGAGTTGAGGCGTTGACGGCGCTTCGGGTTCGCAACGATACCCCGGTACCGAACGAGATGTCCAGTGGGTGGGTTTTACCCCACCCCGGGGGACCGACCAGCGTTCCAAAGGGTAGATTCCGGCATTCCCCCCGGACGGCGTCGGTCCGTCCGGGAGCACGCACGCGGAGAGAGCGGAGGGAGGGCGTGGCACGTCGCGCCGGCGCGGAGTCGCAGGTCGGGCCGAACGAGGGGCGTGGAGCTGCGGAGAGCCCGTGGCGGCGGATGACGGGCGCATTCAACCGGGTGCCGTGACCGACCCTGCGCGCCGCATCGTGATCCTCGGGTCCGGGCGGATGGGCCGGTCGATCGACGCGCTCGCGCGGTCTCGCCGTTTCGACGTGCTGGCCCGGCTGGGGCGCCGGGATGTGGAATCGCGCCGGGAGGCGGCCCGGGACCGGATCGCCGGGGCCGACGTGGCGCTCGAATTCACCACGCCCGCGTCGGCCGCCTCGAACATTCGCCTGTGCGTGGAGGCGGGGTGTCCCGTCATCTCCGGCACGACGGGGTGGTCCGACCAGCTGCCCGCGGTCGCCGCATGGGTGAAGAAGCGCGGAGGAGCCCTCCTGTGGGCGCCCAATTTCTCCTTCGGCGCGGTCGCCCTTCAGTTGCTGGCGCACAGGGCAGGCGAACTCCTGGCCGGTGTGGGCGGGTTCGACACGCACGTGGTGGAAACCCATCACGCCGGCAAACTGGACGCCCCGTCCGGCACGGCCATCGCCCTGGAGGCGTCGCTGGGAGAGGGACTGGGCCGAAGCTCGCGCATGACATCGATCCGGACCGGGCACGTTCCCGGCACACACGAGATATTGATCGACGGTCCCCGCGAACGACTCGTCCTGCGCCACGAAGCGCGCGACCGCGACGTGTTTGCGGAGGGCGCGCTCCGGGCGGCGGCGTGGCTGGTCGGTCGCGAGGGAGTCTACACCATGCGGGATCTTCTCGCGGGAGAGGCAGGGTGAAGCACGAGATGCTCAGGGGATGCGGAACGGCGCTGGTGACGCCGTTCCGGGAATCGGGGGAGGTGGACGAGGCGGCGCTGCGGTCGCTGGTCGACTGGCAGATCGAACAGGGCGTCGACTTCCTGGTGCCGGCGGGCTCCACCGGGGAAGCGGCGACACTCTCGGTCGAGGAGCACGAGCGGGTGGTGGCGGTCACGGTCGAACAGGCCGCCGGACGCGTCCCCGTCATGGGAGGAGCGGGATCGAACGATACGGCCGAGGCGATCGACCTCTCGCTCAGGATCGCGTCGACCGGGGTCACCCACCTGATGCACGTTTCGCCCCCGTACAACCGCCCGCAGCAGCGCGGGCTGATCGAGCACTTCACCGCCGTCGCCGACGCGGCGCCCTGCCCCGTGGTGCTCTACAACGTTCCGGGGCGCACCGGCGGCAACATCGCCGCGGCCACCACCCTGGCGCTGGCCGATCACCCCAACATCGTGGGGACCAAGGAAGCCGCGGGCAGCTGCGACCAGGTCGCGGAGATCGCCCGTGGAAGGCCCGCCGGATTCACCCTGCTGTCGGGGGACGATTCCATGACCGTCCCGTTCATGGCGCTGGGCGCCGACGGGGTGATCTCGGTGGTCAGCAACGCCACACCGCGCGCAATGGCGGAGCTGGTGGGCGCGATGGCGTGCGCTGATCTGCAGCGCGCGCGCGCCCTGCACTACCGCCTCGCCGACTGGATGCGGATGGCGTTCGTGGAGTCGAACCCGGTGCCGGTCAAGGCGGCGCTGGGAATGATGGGGCGCATCCATCCGCGGGTCCGGCTGCCCCTCGCCCCGCTTGCCGAGGCCAATCGCGCGGCCGTTGCGGCGGCGGTGCGGGCCGCGGAGGGCACATGAGCCGCAACGCAGCCGCTCCGGCGCCGGGGGCAACCCTCGAAGAGCGCATCGACGCGCTCCACGGCTGGCCCGCCGGAGAGACGCTTCCGGAGACCGCCGGGGAGGTCGTGGGCGAGTTGCTGGCTCACCTGGAGGAAGGATCGCTGCGCTCCGCGGTGAAGAGGGACGATGGCTCATGGGCGGCGGTGCCGTGGGTGAAGCGGGGCATCCTGGTGGCGTTTCGCAGCGGGCGCATCACGCCGGTCGCCGCCCCCGGCGGGAAGCCGGTCGATCCGGAATCTCCCTCCGCCTTCCTGGACAAGCACAACCTGCCCGTGCGCCGCTTCGCCGCCGGCGAGGGCGTCCGGGTGGTGCCCGGCGGCTCGGCCGTCCGCCGCGGGGCCTACGTCGGTCCGGGGGTGGTGTGCATGCCTCCCATGTACGTGAACGTGGGCGCCTGGGTGGGGGCGGGCAGCATGATCGACTCGCACGCGCTGGTAGGCTCGTGCGCCCAGATCGGCGAACGCGTGCACCTGAGCGCGGCGGCCCAGATCGGTGGCGTCCTGGAGCCCGTGGGAGCCGCCCCGGTCGTGATCGAGGATGACGTGCTGGTGGGGGGCAACGCGGGCGTCTACGAGGGGACGGTGGTGCGGTGCGGAGCCGTCCTGGCGGCGGGGGTCGTCCTGACCCGGGGGACGCCGGTCTTCGACCTGGTGCGCGAGGAGGTGTATCGCGCCGGTCCCTCCCGGCCGCTCGAGATTCCCGAGGACGCCGTGGTCGTGTCCGGGGGGCGGGCGGTCACCCGGGAGTGGGGCCGCGCGCACGGGCTGTCGCTATATGCGCCGGTCATCGTCAAGTACCGGGACGCCGGAACGGATCTGGCCACCGCCCTGGAGGACTGGCTGCGCTGAGCCGCGCCGAGGTGCGGAACGAACCGGAAACCACTACCCGTAGTGGGGATGCCACTACCGGTAGTGGGTATCGCGGGACGCGCCGGGACCGGTGGACGAACTCAGCGCCCCCGCAGCATCCGGTACAGAAGCGCCAGCACCGCCTGGGCGCTGCGCTCGCGTACCGCGCGGCGCGCGCCGGGAAAGATGCTCCGGCGCGCCCTGGTGCGACCGTCCAGGTGAACCGCGTACCACACCGTGCCGACGGGCTTCTCGTCCGATCCCCCGCCCGGCCCCGCCACCCCGGTCACGGCCAGCCCGGCATCGGCGCCGAAGGCCCGCGCCACCCCCTCGGCCATGGCGCGCGCCACCTCCTCGGACACGGCCCCCTTTCGGGCCAGCAGCTCGCCGGGAATCCCCAGATGGGCGCGCTTGGCCTCGTCCGCATAGGTGACCATCCCGCCCAGGAAATACGCCGAGGATCCCGCCAGCTCCGTGATGCGCCGCGCCACCAGCCCTCCCGTGCAGCTTTCCGCCACCGCGAGCGTGCGCCCGGACGCCGTCATCTCCGCCGCGATGCACTCGACGATGTCCCCGCTCGCCGCCGGGTAGCGGTACGGGCGCAGGATCGGCTCCACCAGCGCCTCGACCCGATCGAGCCCGCGGGTCGCCCGGGGATCATCCGGGGTCGCGCGCGCGCTCAAACGGACGTCGACCCCGGTGAGCCGCGGCAGGAAGGCGATGGACACCGGACCGATGTTGCCGGGAAGCCCTGCGTCGATGCGCTCGGCGAGCGAGGACTCCGCGATGCCGGTGGTGTGAAAGACGCGGTGGACCAGCGGCAGGAGCCGGTCCCCCAGCCGCGCGCGCAGCAGCGGCGCCAGGCCCTCGTCGAACAGCCCGCGCAACTCCGCGGGCACGCCGGGAAGGAGCACGACCATCCGTCCCTCCACGTCCAGCACCAGCCCGGGGGCGGTCCCGACCCGGTTGGGAAGAACCAGCGCGCCCTCGGGCACCTGCGCCATGCGCTCGTTGCCGGCCGGCAGCGGAGTCCGGCGCCAGGTCGCCCATCGAGCCCTGAGTTCCTCGAGCAGAACCTCGTCAAGGTGAAGGGGCCTGCCGAGCGCCTCGGCCACGACTTCCCGCGTGATGTCGTCGCCGGTGGGACCCAGGCCCCCCGTGACCAGCACGACATCGGCAACATCGAGGGCGCGAGAGAGAGCCCCCCGAATGTCCCGCGCGCTGTCCCCGACGACGAACCGCGCCCGCACCGGAAGTCCCAGGCTCGCCGCGCGCCGGCCCATCCAGGCACCGTTCGTGTCGACGGTGAAGCCGGCCAGAAGCTCGTCGCCCACCGCCACGATGGCGCAGTTGGCGGGAGGGAGCGCCGTTCGGGTCAGCGGTTGCTCCCGGCCAGGCCCCGGTTGCGCCAGAAATAGAGGCACATCGAGTAGATCGTCAGCACCAGCGCCAGCAGCAGGGTCAGGCCGATGATCGCGCTGTGGAAGTGGACCCACGCATCCCAGATGGTCCCGCTCCAGCTTTCCTGCTCGGCGAAGCGGCCCAGGGCATACCAGAGGAGCACGGCCCCCATGAACACGTTCTGCAGGAGGGCCTTGTACTTCCCTGAACGGTCCGCGGCGATCACCACCCCCTGGCGCACGGCGAAGCCCCGCAGCAGGGTCACCATCAGCTCGCGCCCGAAAAGCACCACGAGCACCCAGAGGGGAAGCTCGCCCCACCAGGGGATCTCGCCTCCGGCCTCCGGACGGTGCGAGACGATATAGATGGGCACGAGGGTGGACGCCATCAGCAGCTTGTCGGCGATGGGGTCCAGCAGCTTGCCGACGTCGCTGATGAGGTTGTGCTTGCGCGCCAGGTAACCGTCCCACACGTCGCTCAGCGCCGCTGCCAGAAAGAGCCCGAACGTGGCCGCGAGGACCGTGCCGTCGGAGGACAGGGCCAGGAAGAAGATCGCGGGACAGACCGCGATCCGCGAAAGCGTAATGATATTGGGCAGATTCCGTTGGCTCGCCATGCCGGACCTCAGCGAAGCGACTTCACCACCAGCCTGCTCACTGCGGCAAGCGTCTCGAAGACGCCTTTGCCCTCCGTGGCGACGCTCTCGAAGTCCGGCATGCCGGCCGGGTTGAGGTGCGCGCGCAACTCTTCCACCGGAAGGATGCCGGGCAGATCGCGCTTGTTGTACTGGATCACGAAGGGAAGACGGGAGACATCGCAGCCGCCCGTGTCCAGGGTTTCGTATAGACTCTGCATCGCCTCCGCGTTGGCTTCGTCTCGATCGATCTGTGAATCCGCGACGAAGACGACCCCGTCCACGCCCTTCAGCAGAAGCCGGCGCCTGCCTTCAAAATACGCCTGGCCAGGCACGGTGTAGAGGTGGAAGCGCGTCCGGAGGCCTCCTACGACGCCCAGGTCGAGGGCCAGGAAGTCGAACAGCAGCGTGCTGCCCTGCCGGGTGGCCAGGGAAATGAGCTTGCCCCGGTTTCGCGGATCGACGCGGCGGTGGACGTACTCGATATTGGTGGTCTTGCCTCCCAGCCCCGGCCCGCAGTAGAGGATCTTGCAGTTGACCTCCCGGCCGGCGTAGTTCGTCATCGGCATGGGTTCACGCCATCTTCTCGCTCAGTCCGGTGTCCAGAACCGCCAGCTCGCGCTCCATCCGCGTCTCGATGGCCCGGGCCCGGTCGCGGAGCAGCTTGCGGGGCTCCCAGGCCATGTAGTCCCTGAGCAGGTTTACCGTGTTCACGGAGGCGCGGGCGCGCGCCATGTGTCCCAGAGCCGCCAGCCGACGAAAGACCCGGGGGCTGAAGAGGTCCCTCTGGTGCCGGGTCATCTGGTCGTGCGCGATCAGAACCGCGACACCTCCGACCGCCACGACCAGCAACGCCACCAGCCCCGCCTTCTTCAGCTTCTTGTTCATCTGCTGGCTCCACCCCCCGGGCGGTGATTCCGGTTCCTACATTTCACGGCGCATCTCCAGTGCCTGTGCGAGCGTCGTTCCATCCACGAATTCCAGGTCGCTGCCCACCGGAACGCCCGTGGCCAGACGCGTCACCCTCAGGCCCGTCGGCCTGAGCTGACGTTCGATATACACCGCCGTCGCCTCGCCCTCAACCCGCGGGCTGGTGGCAAGAATGACCTCGCGTACTCCTCCCTCCGTCGAACGGATGCGCTCGAACAGCGCCCGCAGGTTCAACTCCTCGGGCCCGATCCCGTCCAGCGGGGACAGGCGACCGCCCAGCACGTGGTACACCCCCCCGTACCTTCCGGTGCGCTCCACCGCCCCGACATCGAAGCTCCCCTCGACCACGCAGATGGTGGAGGCGTCGCGCCGCGGGTTGGAACATATCGCGCAGAACTCTTCGTCGCCGAAGTTCCCGCATCTGGCGCAGGGACGCACGCGCTCCGCCAGGGTCTTGACGGCGGCGGCGAGCCTCAGGGATTCGTCCGGGCCGGTGCGCAGCAGGTGATGCACCAGGCGGAGCGCCGTCCTGGGACCGACCCCCGGGAGCCGGGAGAACTCGCCGGTGACCCGGTCGATTACCGACATGGAGGCTTCCCGCGCAAGTCTGCCCGGCGCCCGCTGCCCGCCCGGTCGTCCGCCAGCGGGAACAGGATACCAGCAGCCCGTGAACTGCTCTAGAAGAGCTTGGGAAGCTGTCCCGGCATCGGAAACCCGCCGGTCATCTTCTTCATCTCGCCCTCGTAGTGCCGGCGCGCCTTGTTCTGCGCCTCCGCCACCGCGGCCAGAACCAGATCCTCCAGCATCTCGACATCGTCGGGATCCACTGCCGAAGGCTCGATCGTGATGCTCCGCACGGTACCCTTGCCGTCCACCACCGCGGTGACCATGCCTCCGCCGGAGGACGCCCTCAGCTCCTGGCGGTCCAGTGTCTCCTGGAGCTCGGTGACCCGGCTCTGCATCTGCTGTCCCAACTGGATGAGCCGCTGCAGATCTTTCATCGAGGGATTCTCAAGGCGAGGGTGTGAAGGAGATGCATCCGGGGAGTGCTAATCCACCAGTTCGAGATCGAGTTCTTCTACCGCCCGTGCCAGGAGTGGTTCCCGCTCCACCAGCTCCTCGAGACGCTCCTGCCGCATCTGTTCCGGAGACGCCGGGGGGGGTCCGGAAGGGCGCTCGTTCGGGCCTTCGTCGAAGTCGATCTCCGGCGCGTAGCCGAGGTGATCGGCCAGCGCCTTCCGGAGGGACGGGACGGAGTTGGGGGGAAGATCCTCGCGCGTCATGCCGTGAGGAAGGGCGACACGGAGTCCGCGCTCCCCGGCGTTCTCCACACGGGCACCCCGAAGGACGGTGGTCAGGCCGCCGCGCAGCATGCCTCGGCCCGTGGCAAGCAGGCGCTCGAACGCCGCGGCGGGATCCCCGTCGGCGGCGACGGAAGGCGGGACCGGCTCCGGAGCCGGCGAGGCGACCACGGACGAAGCCAGCCGGGGTTTCGCGGGCTGAGGCTCGGAGGAGGCGTCCGAGGATGGAGGAGGGCTGGAACCGGAGTTTGCGGAGGCCGTGGTGCGCGTCGCCGCGCGCGGCTTCCGCCCGGGCTTCGGGCGGGACGCAGGTGCGGGGCGGGACGGGGTCGGCTCCGGGTCCGCCTGCGCGCGCGCGGGCGCGCCCCCGAGCGCCTCGATCAGATCCTCGATTCGGACGGTGCGATCCAGATAGCTCAGACGCAGCAGAAGCAGTTCAATCAGCACGCGCGGCTGGCTCACCCGCTTCAGGCTGCCCTGCGACTCCAGATCGGCTGCCATCGCCAGCATGCGCACCAGATCGGCGGCTTCGAAGTCGCGTGCGCGCGCCTCCAGGGCGGCGCGGTACTCGTTCCCCGCATCGACGGATCCTTCGCCGTCCAGACGGACCCGCAGGAGCAGGCGCAGGCTTTCCACCAGTCCGTGATAGAACTCCACCAGGTCGTAGCCCTCGTCCACGAGCGCCTCGACGAAGGCGAAGACGTCCCGGTGGCGATGCCCGTGGATGATGTCGAAGAGCTCGAGAAATCGTTCCTCCTCGACCAGACCGAGCACCTCCCGCACCGACCGGGCCGCGACCTCGCCCCCGGTGAGCGCCAGAACCTGATCGAGAAGGGAGAGGGCGTCGCGCATCCCGCCATCGGCCTTGCGAGCGATGATGCGCAACGCTTCGCTGGAGGCCCGGGCCTGCTCGCTTTCGATCACCTGTTCGAGCCTGGCCACGATGTCGGCCACCCCGACGCGCCGGAAGTCGAACCGCTGGCAGCGCGAGAGGATGGGCGATGCCGACTGCTGGATGCGCTGGGGTTCGGTGGTGGCGAAGATGAACATCACCCGCGGAGGCGGCTCCTCGAGGATCTTGAGGAGGGCGTTCCACGCCTCGCGGGTGAGCATGTGCGCTTCGTCGACGATATAGACCTTGAAGCGATGCTCGTCGGAGGGCGCGTACATCGCCCGCTCGCGCAGGCTGCGGGCGTCGTCGACACCCCGGTTGGAGGCCGCGTCGATTTCCACGACATCCAGCGATGTGCGACCGCTCCAGATGAGCGTGCAGCTCTCGCAGGTCCCGCAGGGTTCGCCCTCGCTGCTGCGCTCGGGGCAGTTGAGCGCCATGGCCAACACGCGCGCCAGGGTGGTCTTGCCGACGCCCCGCGGACCGCAGAAAAGATAGGCGTGGCCGGCGCGCCCCGTGCTTACCGCCCGCCGCAGCGTCTCGGAGACATGTTCCTGGGTCGCCACCTCGGCGAAGCGCCGGGGACGGTACTTGCGGGCTAGCGCGGTATGGGACACGCGGATTCAGCTGCGGGAGAAAAGGGAATGCCCCAGGTGAGCCGCAGCCGCGATCGCCGCACGTACCGCTGCTGCCTGCACGGCCCTGACGGGGTTCGGTGGGTCTTCGCTCTGCGGACC
Organism: Longimicrobiales bacterium; assembly: GCA_965202805.1. Lineage (GTDB taxonomy): Bacteria > Gemmatimonadota > Gemmatimonadetes > Longimicrobiales > Gaopeijiaceae > BD2-11. The sequence goes on along the minus strand of OZ241869.1, from coordinate 727,070 downwards.
TGGGGCACGCCGCAATCTGGATTCGGGGGTGCCGCGCGTCAAGGCGGAAGCGCGGTCACGCGCAGCCGTTGACGGAGCTCCCGCCGGCGCTCGAGCGAATGGAATCCCGAGCTGCGGCTACAGGCGCCACGCATCGGCGACATGCTCGATGCGCGGAGCTTCCGACGGATCGCGGGCGGCGCCGAACCGGACCGCCACCGCGTCGAAGCGCAACGACAATCCCCTGAGGCCTCCGCGCGCCCGCAACCACGCGCGGGCGACCTTGGCGATCTCGCCCTTCTTGCGTGCCGTGATGGCCTCGAGCGGGTGACCGAAGCCATCTCCCCGCCGCGCCTTGACCTCCACGAAAGCCACCGTGCGCCCGCGACTCACGATCAGGTCGACCTCGTTGCGCCCCGCGCGGTAGTTGCGTTCCAGCACGGTCCAGCCCGCGTCCTCGAGATGGCGCGCGGCGATGGCTTCGCCCTCGCGTCCCAGATCTCCGGCTGCGCTCATGAACCAATGTGCAGCCGAAGGACGGGCGCTGGAATGGGTTGATGGGACCGCGGCTACTCCCGCATCGGAATGCGGATGCCTTCGCGCCGGGCGGTCCGCAGGGCCACGGGATAGCCGGCGTCGGCGTGGCGCGCGACCCCGATGCCCGGGTCGTTGGTGAGCACCCGCTCGATTCGTGCGCGCATTGCGGGCGTGCCGTCGGCGACCACGACCTGGCCCGCGTGCAGCGAGTAGCCGATGCCGACCCCGCCGCCGTGGTGGAAGGACACCCAGCTCGCTCCCGATGCGGTGTTCAGCAGCGCGTTCAGGATCGGCCAGTCGGCGATGGCGTCGCTTCCGTCGCGCATGGCCTCGGTTTCGCGGTTGGGGGAAGCGACGCTCCCGGTGTCCAGGTGGTCGCGGCCGATCACTACCGGTGCGCTCACCTCCCCGCTGGCCACCAGGTCGTTGATGGCGCAGCCGAAGCGCGCGCGCTCTCCCTGCCCCAGCCAGCAGATGCGCGCCGGGAGGCCCTGAAACGCGACCTCCTCGCGGGCCAGCCGGATCCAGCGGCACAGATGCTCGTCGCCGGGGAACATCTCCAGCACCAGATCGTCGATGCGGTGGATGTCGGCGGGGTCGCCGGAGAGCGCGGCCCAGCGGAAGGGGCCCTTGCCCTCGCAGAACAGGTCGCGGATGTAGGCGGGCACGAAGCCCGGATAGGCGAAGGCGTTCTCCAGCCCGGCCTCGCGGGCGAACCCGCGCAGGTTGTTGCCGTAGTCGAACGCCACCGCGCCGGCCTCCTGCATCGCGACGATGGCCGCGCAGTGGGCGCGCATGGAGGCAAGCGAGCGCCGCTGGTATTCTTCCGGGTCGGCCTCGCGCAGGCGGGCCGCGTCCTCGAGGGAGAGGCCGGCCGGTACGTACCCGCCCAGGGGGTCGTGCGCGGAGGTCTGGTCGGTGACCACATCCGGGGTGACCCCGCGCGCGACCAGCTCGGGCAGCACCTCGGCGCAGTTGCCGACCAGCCCGACCGAGACCGCCGTGCCCGACCGCGCCGCGCTCCGCACCCACTCCAGAGCCTCGTCCAGGTCGTGGGTCATGCGGTCGCAATAGCGGGTTTCGATGCGCCTCCCGATGCGCTCGGCGTCGACTTCGACGCACAGGATGGCCCCCTCGTTCATGGTGGCGGCGAGCGGCTGGGCTCCGCCCATGCCTCCCATCCCCCCGGTGAGCACCCATTTGCCGCGCAGCGACGCCCCGAAGTGCTTGCGGGCGAGCGCGCCGAAGGTCTCGTAGGTGCCCTGCAGGATGCCCTGGGTGCCGATGTAGATCCACGAGCCCGCGGTCATCTGCCCGAACATGATGAGGCCCCGCCGCTCCAGTTCCCGGAAGTGCTCCCAGGTCGCCCAGTTGCCGACCAGGTTGGCATTGGCGATGAGTACGCGCGGCGCCTCGGCGTGGGTGCGGAACACCCCCACCGGCTTCCCGGACTGGACCAGCAGGGTTTCGTCGTCGGCGAGCTCCCGGAGGGTGCGCACGATGGCGTCGAAGGCGTCCCATGAGCGCGCCGCCCTGCCCGTGCCGCCGTACACCACGAGGGCGTCGGGGGCTTCGGCGACCTCGGGATCGAGGTTGTTCATGAGCATGCGCAGGGCGGCCTCCTGGGTCCAGCCGCGGCACGAGATGCGCCTTCCCCGGGGGGCCCGCACGGTGCGGGGTGTCCGCGTGTGCGTCATGAGCCTCCCCCTGCGCTTCGGGTGATGGCGGCGATCGCACCCGATGCGACCAGGTCCGCGAGAGCCTCCAGGTCCGCCGTAAGGGACCGGTCACCCGCAAGCGTCGCGACCCGGGTGCGGACGAGCGCGTGAACCTCCTCGACGCCGTCGCTCGAGCGCAGCGGGCGCCGGTAGTCGATGCCCTGGGCCGCGCACAGGAGTTCCGCCGCCAGGACGCGCTCGAGGCAGGACACCGCCCGCCGGGCCTTGCGCGCAGCCGCGAGCCCCATGGAGACGTGATCCTCCTGGCTCGCGCTGGTCGGCACCGAGTCGACACTCGCCGGGTGGGCGAGCACGCGCATCTCCGAGAGGAGGTCGGCGACGACCACCTGCACCACCATCAGGCCGCTTTCGAGTCCCGGGCGACGGGCGAGAAAGGCGGGCAGTCCGAGCGACAGGTCGGGGTTGATGAGCCGTTCGATGCGCCGCTCGCACATGGACGCCACGTCCGCGACCGCGATCGCGAGCAAGTCGAGCGCCTGGGCCGCGATCTGCGCATGGAAGTTGCCTCCGGAGAGAACCTCGCGGGATGCGCCGGAGCGCTCCCCGGCTTCCGGGAACACGAGGGGGTTGTCGGTCGCGCTGTTGATCTCCACCTCGAGGATGCCGCGGGCGTAGCCGAGCGCGGAGCGGGCGGCCCCGTGCACCTGCGGAATGCAGCGAAGCGAGTAGGCGTCCTGCACCCGCGGGTCGCCGACTCGGTGCGACTCCCGAATCTCGGATCCCGCGATGAGCGCGCGCAGGCGGGCCGCGGACGCCGCCTGTCCGGGATGGGGGCGCGCGGCCTGGATCTCCGGACGGAACGCCTCGGGCGTCCCCAGGAGCGCCTCCACCGACATCGCGCCACTCGCCTCGGCGGCGTCCAGCGCCCGCTCCGCGGCCAGCAGCGCCAGAACGCCGAGCGCTGAGGTCGCCTGGGTTCCGTTGATGAGCGCGAGGCCCTCCTTCGGTCCCAGCTCGATCGGTGCGAGGCCGATGTCGACAAGGATATCGTCCATGGGGCGCTGCTCGCCGTCCGTCTCGGCCTGCCCCGCACCCAGAAGGCTCAGGGCGACGTGCGCCAGAGGAGCCAGATCGCCGCTTGCGCCCACCGAGCCGAACTCCGGGATGACGGGGTGAATCCCGCGGTCGAGCATGTCCAGCAGGCGCTCCACGAGCCTGGTGCGGCACCCCGAGTGTCCGCGGGCCAGGGCGTTGGCGCGCAACAGCATGATCGCGCGCACGCACTCGCGGGGGAGTGGCTCGCCGACCCCCGAGGCATGGCTGCGAATGAGATTGTGCTGCAGGGCGCGCCGGTCTTCCGGGGCGATCACAACCTCGGCCAGACGCCCGAACCCGGTGCTCATGCCGTAGACCGGCTCGCCCGAGCGGATCAGCCGCTCGATCGTCGCCCGGGAGGCCCGCATGCGCCGGGCGGCCGCGACGTCCAGGGACAGGCGCAGCGTTCCGGGGGCCGCGCGCGCCACTTCCTCCACCGCTTCAAGCGTGAGCGAGTGTCCGTCGATCAGGATCTCGGGCGGGACGTTCAAGATCTGCTACATCAGGAGGGCGGTGGCGAGGCCCAGCAGGAGCATGAAGCCCAGAAAATCGGTGGTCGTATGCAGAAAGACCGAGGATGCCACCGCCGGATCGAATCCCAGGCGGTGAAGCAGCATGGGGATGAACGCCCCGCCGAATCCCGCCATCAGCATCGTGCCCCACATGGAGACCAGCACGACCAGCCCGAGGCGAGGATCTCCTCCCGGCACCAGCAGGCTCGCGCCGGCCACGATGCCTCCGAGCACGGCCCCGTTGACGAGCCCCACCAGGACCTCCTTGCCCACCACCGCCCGGGGGTCGGCGCCCACATCGTCGCGCAACGCCAGCCGGCGCACGGTCACCGCCAGGGCCTGCGACCCCGCATTCCCGCCCATCCCCGCGATGACGGGCATGACGACCGCGAGGATCACGGCGCTCTGTACCGTATCGGAGTAGGAATACACGACCAGAGCGGCCGCGCTCGCGGTCAGCAGGTTCAGCACCAGCCACGGAAGACGGGTCCGCACCGCCGCCAGCCAGCTCGCCCCCAGCGACTCCTCGTCCGAGACCCCGCCGAAGCGCAGGATGTCCTCGGTCTGCTCGGCCTCCATGACATCGAGCACGTCGTCGAAGGTGATGCGGCCGACGAGCCTTCCCCGAGGTCCCACGACCGGCACCGTGGGCAGGTTGTAGCGGGCCATGAGACGACCCACTTCCTCCTGGTCCTCGTCCGGGCGCACCGCCGCGACCACGGGCTCGACCAGCGATGACACCGGGTCGCCCGGTTCGGCCAGGATGAGGTCGTCCAGGGGGACCGTCCCCACCAGCCGCCCGCTGCCGTCCACCACCCACACGGTGTAGAAGTCCTCCACCTCCCTGCCCTGCCGGCGGACCTCCTCGATCGCCTGGCCCGCGGTAAGGGTCTCGCGTACCGCGACCAGCGCCGCGGTCATGATGCCGCCCGCGCTCTCCTCCGGGTAAGCGAGCAGTTCGCGGATCTCGCCGGCCTCTTCGACGGGCATCTCCGCCAGAATGCGCGCCCGTTCCTCGGGCTGCAGGTCGGCCACCAGGTCGGTGGCGTCGTCGTCGGCCAGCTCGCTCAGGAGCTTCGCGCCCCGGTGCGGAGTCATGGCCGCGAGCAGATCGGCCGCCCGCTCGTCCTCCTCCATCTCGGCCAGGGTCTCGGAGGCCAGCTCGGCGGGGAGAGCGCGCAGGACGACCAGGCGGTCGCCCTCCGAGAGCGACTCCAGGACATCCGCCACATCCGACGGATGGAGCTTCGCCAGGGTATGGTTCGCCTCCGCGATCTTCCCTTCGGCGATCGCGGCCAGCAGAACCTCCTTGCGGAGTGCGAGCGAATCTTGAGACGACACGGTGTCCGGTCCGGAGGTTACGACGGGTTCGACGAGGCGCGGGAATTCTCGCGCGACCCGTCGCCGGCGGCAAGCACCCGCTCCACCAGCGCTTCCTGGCGGCGGAAGAAGTCGCTCGCGAAGCGATCCTCCTGGGGATGGTCGTACCCGAGCGCGTGGAGGGTCCCGTGGATCGCGAGCCGCACCAGCTCCTCGTGCGCGGACAGGCCGAGTCCGGCTGCCTGGCGCAGGGCCTGCGGGTATCCGATGTAGATGTCGGCCAGCAAGGGCTCACCGGGACCGTGCAGGGCGAAGGAGATCACGTCGGTGACGCGGTCGTGGCCGACGTATTCGCGATTCAGGTCCCGGATGCGGTCGTCCCCGACGAGGGTGAGCGAGACCTCCCCGTGCTTCGTTCCCTCGTCCGCGAGCGTCGCGCGCACGGCACGGACAAGGCGCGCGCGGGTTCGCGCCGAGGTCCCGGCGGGCGCCGCGGCCCGGACGTCGACGTCGATCAGCAGCTCGGGCCCGGTCACGGTTCCCCGGGGCAGGGTCAGGAGCTGGAGGAGGGTGCGGCCGGGTCGGCTTCTTCGCCCGACTCGGGCGGGTCCCCGGCCCTGGCAGGCTCGGCGGCATCCCCGGCGGACGCGGCGGCATCCCCGGCGGACGCGACGGCGCTCCCGGCGGCCTTGCTGATGTGCGCGGTTTCGGGGTAATCGACGCGGCGGTGGTACATCGCCTCAAGCACCGTCGCGAACTGCTCCTTCACGAGCGAGATCTGAGCGAAGGTGAGCGGCGCCTCGTCCAGCTGGCCATCGGCCAGGCGGCTGTCCACGATCGCGTCGATCATGGCCCGGATGCGTTCCGGGGTAGGATCGCGCAAGGTGCGCGAGGCCGATTCCACGGGATCCGCCAGGAGCAGCACCGCGGTCTCGCTGGACTGCGGTTTCGGCCCGGCGTAGTGGAACTCGGTTGCGTCGACGTCCTCTCCCCCGGCCTGCTCGAGCGCCTTGCCGTAGAAGTAGCCGATGCGCTGGGTGCCGTGGTGTTCCGCGATGAAGGCGGAGATGGCCGGCGGCAGCTTCTCCTGGCGCGCGAGCCGGAGTCCCTCGACCACGTGACGCCGCAGGATGGCTGCGGAAATGGACGGTTCCAGCCGGTCGTGCGGGTTTACGCCCCCGTGCTGATTCTCGATGAAGTACTGCGGCTCGAGCACCTTGCCGACATCGTGGTAGTACGTGCCCACCCTGCAGAGGAGGCCGTTGGCGCCGATGGCGGTGCCCGCCGCCTCCGCGAGATTGGCCACGTTGATGGTGTGGGCGTAGGTCCCCGGAGCCTCCATCGACAGGCGCTTGAGCAGTGTGCGGTTGGGATCCGCGAACTCGAGCAGGGTCTGATCGGTGGTGACGCCCGTGAACCACTCGAAGGCGGGCACGAACAGGAGCGCCAGGCCCGCGCTCACGATGGCGTTCCCGGTGGTCCAGCCGATGGAAGGGAGGACCCCGGCGGCGGGCTGCATCCGGCTGAGCCACAGGGAGAGCGTGACGCAGGCGTAGGAGGCCGCGATGATGGCGATGAAGGTCCAGCTCTGCGAGCGCCGGCGCACCACGCCGACGCTGAGCGCCGCCGCCCCGCCCCCGACCATGGTGGTCACCATCACGCCCACGCCCTGGAACGGCGTCAGCGACGCGGTGACGGCCGCCAGCACCAGCGCGAGCATGAGCGCCAGGCGACCGTCCCACACCACTGCCACGGAAAGCGTAACGAAGGCGATGGGGAGCAGCTCGGGCGGAAAGATGGCAACCCGCGAAATGACGATCGCGGAAGCGAAGTAGGTGGCCAGCAGCAGGGCCAGAAGCAGCATCCAGCGGAAGTTGGTGTACACCTCGCCGCGATAGGCCCAAAGCACGATCCAGAGCATCCCGAGCAGCAGGACCTGCAGCAGGTACACCCCGAGCGACGGCAGGAACCCCGTGGCGGTGGCGCCGAGCAGCCCGAGCGTGCGCAACTGCTCTTCGTAGGCGCGCAGGCTGATCAGGTCCTCCTCCGTGACCTGCTGGTTGGCGCGCAGAATGGCCTCGCCGGCGAGCACGTTGGCGCGCGTGGTGACGACCGACAGGCGGGCCGCCGTGCGCTGGGCCGCGGTCGCCTCCTGGTTGGGCAGATAGCTGAACTCGCGGAAGTGGATGAGGAGCAGGCGCAGGATCTCCGTCGCCTCCGGGGAAGCGTCCGCGGGGAGCAGTTCCGTGGAGCGGTTGTACAGGTCGGTGGCCGTAAGCAGCCCCTGGGCCGGGACGAACCGTTCGCCGCCCTCTTCGAGTACCGTGATGCGGTCACCCAGGTAGTCCCGCGTCGTCGCGTCGACCACACCGGCAGGGATGAGCTCCCGGGCGGCGCGCAGCGCGGCCCGGTGAATCGCTTCGCGGACTGCCGGGTCGCGCAGCACCTCCACCAGCGCCGGCGTTGCGGCGATGTTTTCAGCCGCCAGCACGGAATCGAGCGCGGCGGGGTCCCGCCCCACGGCTTCCTCCACCGTGGCGAAGAAGCGGTTCAGGGCCTCCGCGGTGGAGTCGCCCGCCTCCGGGCGGTAGCGGTAGATCATCGGCACGGCGGCAACCGCGGCCGCCCGGTCGCGTTCCAGTTCGGTCGCGGACTTGGGAACCGCGAACTCGACCTCGGCGATCAGGTCGTCGGTCGCGACCACCCCGGCCTGGTACCCGCTCACGTCGGCGACCCGGGGGTTGGGCGGGAACCCGACGGCTACCACGAGGGCGAGTCCGAGGAGCATCACTACGCGCGCGCCGTGGTGCACGACCCCCGGCCAGAGGCGCTCGGGCGGGCTCGACAGGACGCGCCAGAGGTTCACCCGGGCTCCCCTTCCGCGGGGTCGTTCTCGTACGCGCGGATGATGTGCTTCACGAGGCGGTGGCGGATCACGTCCACGGCGTCCAGATAGACGAGCGCGATGCCCTTCACGTCGCGGAGGATGTTCTCCACCTGGAGGAGACCCGAATCGGCCCGGCTGGGGAGGTCGATCTGGGTCTTGTCGCCGGTGATCACCACCCGCGAGTTCAGCCCCAGACGAGTCAGGAACATCTTCATCTGGGCGCGGGTGGCGTTCTGGGCCTCGTCCAGGATGACGAAGGCGTCCGAGAGGGTTCGGCCGCGCATGTAGGCGAGCGGGGCAATTTCGATGGTGCGGTCGTCGAGGGCGCGGCGCACGCGCTCGGAGGGCATCATGTCCTCCAGCGCGTCGTAGAGCGGCCGCAGGTAGGGGTCGACCTTCTCCTGCAGGTCGCCGGGGAGGAAGCCCAGGTTCTCTCCGGCCTCGACCGCCGGGCGGGCCAGCACGATGCGCCGCACCCGCTTGCGGTAGAGGGCCTCGACCGCCTTGGCCACGGCCAGGTAGGTCTTTCCGGTTCCGGCCGGACCGATCGAAATGACGATTTCGAAGCGGTCGATGGCCTCGACGTAGCGCCGCTGCCCCTCGGAGCGCGGGCTGATGACCCGGCGCGACCCGGGCAGCGCGATCCGGGACGGCTCCCCCGCCTCGGCGGGCGCGGACGGGCTGCCGGTCGCGCGCTCCTCGGCGAAACGGGCGATGTCGGAAGCGTCGAACGAGACCCTCATGCGCGCCAGCTCGATCATGTGGCGCACGACCGGGACGGCCCTCTCCACCCCCTCCAGCGCGCCCGAGAGCAGCAGCCGGTCACCGCGCAGGATCACCCGGATGTCGAAGAGACGCGCCAACCCCTGCATGTTGGCGTCGTTGACTCCGGCCAGCAGGAGCGGATCGGCTCCTTCCGTATCGAGGCGGTGCTCCACCATGGTCCGGGGGGTCATGCCAGCTTCAACGCCTCCAGCTCGGCTCTTCCCGGACGTCCGGGCGCCGCCTCGAAGAGCGCCCTCGCCGCGGTCGTCTTCGGGAACGCGATCACGTCTCTCAGGCTTGCGGCTTCGGCGAAATGCTGCACGATGCGGTCCATCCCCAGGGCGATGCCCCCGTGCGGCGGCGCACCCGAGCGCAGTGCCTTGAGGAGGAAGCCGAAGCGCTCTTCGATCTGCCGTTCGCCCAGCCCCAGCGCCCGAAGCACCCGCTCCTGCAACGCCGCGTCGTGGATGCGCAGGCTGCCGGACCCGAGCTCCGAACCGTTATACACCAGGTCGTACGCGCGTGCCCCGCACGACAGCGGCGCGGACTCCAGGCGCGGCAGGTCCGCCTCCGCCGGCATCACGAAGGGATGGTGGTTGAAGGTGATCCCCTCTCCGTCGGGAAGCGGGTCGAACAGCGGGAAGTCGAGCACCCACGCCCATGCGTGTTTCCTGTCGTGGGGCATGGCGGCCACTTCCCTCGCCCGCAGCCTCGCCGCCGCGAGCGCCGGCGAGGTGACGGCGTCCGCACCGGCGGCGGCGAGAGCCAGATCACCGGGACGCATGCCGAGGGCGTCGTAGTGCCCGTCGGCCAGGAAGCGCGCGAGCGGGCCGGCGCCGCCGTCCTCCGTGCGCTTCACCCAGAGCAGTCCGGGCGCACCGGCCTTCCTCGCGGCGGACTCGATCGCCCCGACCTGCTTGCGCGAGAGCGACGCGCCTCCCCGGACGCGCAACCCGCGCACGCGCCCGCCCGCATCCAGCGCCGAGCGCGTGATGCGGAAGTCCACATCCGCGAACGGTTCCGACCAGTCCTCGATCTCGAGCCCGAAGCGGAGGTCGGGACGGTCGCTTCCGTAGCACTCCAGGGCATCGCGGTAGGCCAGGCGCTGGAACGGCGCCGGGATACCCAGCCCGGCCACCTCCGAAAGGCGGACCATGAGCCCCTCGATCCACCCCAGGAGATCGTCCGGCGCGATGAACGAGGCCTCGACGTCGATCTGGGTGAACTCCGGCTGCCGGTCGGTGCGCTGATCCTCGTCGCGGAAACAGCGGGCGATCTGGAAGTAGCGGTCGAACCCCGCCGTCATGAGGATCTGCTTGTAGATCTGCGGGCTCTGCGGCAGGGCGTAGAACTCTCCCGGGTGGACCCGGCTGGGCACCAGGAAGTCGCGCGCCCCCTCCGGCATCGGCTTCGTCAGGATCGGGGTCTCGATCTCGAGGAAGCCCAACCGGTCGAGGTAGTTGCGGGTCTCGAGCACCAGCCGGTGGCGCAGCTCCAGCGCGGCCTGCATGGGTGCGCGCCGCAGGTCCAGATGCCGATGCAGAAGCCTGAGCTCCTCCGCGGGAGGCTCCTCTCCCGGGTTCTGGTGCACCGGGATGGCGGGCGTGTCCGCGTCTCCGAGCAGTTCGAAGCTCGTGGCCTGCAGCTCCACCGCACCGGTCGCCATATCGGGATTGCGGGCTTCCGGGGGCCGCCGCACGACGTCGCCGCGCACCGCGACAACGTCTTCGGCACCGAGTTTCCCGGCGGCTGCAAACGACTCCGGGTCCGTCCAGTCGGGACCGAAGGACACCTGCACGATGCCCGAGCGGTCGCGCAGGTCGATGAACACCATGCCTCCCAGGTCGCGGCGCCGATGCACCCAGCCGGCGAGTTGGTGGGTGCGGTCCGCGTCCTGCTCGCGGAGGCTTCCCGCCATGCGCGACCGCCAGGAAGTACGCTCCAGCTTCGGATCAGTCATGTAGGCCTGGGATGAGAGCGGTTGGAAGCCGATGACTCGGACATTCGGGGAGTGCTCGTCGAGAATCTCCCGAGCGGGGACGGAAGGGCAAGCAGAGGACCCCTCTCCTGCGAAATCGCGCTAAGTTAGTCAGCGTGCGCCCCCGGCTCAAGCAAAACGACTTCACCTGTTTCGGGACGGTGCATGAGAGCGTGCGTGCGATGACTCCCCGCGGGACGGCCATGGTGCGAAAAGCGAACGGCGACGAGCGCCCCGACCTGCTGAGCCTGGTCCCGGCGGAATTGCGCGAAGCCCTGCGCCGCCACTTCCACGGACGCGGGCAGCCGGCGTTCCGTACAGGCCAGGTGGAGCGCTGGGTGTTCCGCAACGATGCGCGCGGCTTTGGGGAGATGAGCGACCTGCCCGCGCAGGAACGCGACGGCCTGGCCGCGGCCTTTCGCCTGGAGGAACCCGCCACCGCCAGCGTGTCGGTTTCGCGCGACGGCACCGTGAAGCACCTCTGGCGGCTGTGGGACGGCGAACTGGTGGAGTCCGTGCTCATCCCCACCCGCTCCCGCCTCACCCTGTGCATTTCGTCGCAGGCGGGCTGCCCCCTGGGGTGCACCTTCTGCGCGACCGGGTGGTCGGGCTTCCGGCGCCAGCTGACCGCGGGCGAGATCGTGGCCCAGTACCGCGCCTCCCGGCGGTGGGCGCGCGGACGGGACATGGGCGAGATCTCCAACATCGTGTACATGGGGATGGGCGAGCCGCTCGCCAACCCGCGCGCGGTCCTGCCCTCGCTCACCATCCTGAATGGCGGCTACGAGGTCGGCGCGCGCCGGATCACGGTGTCGACCGTGGGCGTGGTGCCCGGCATCCGCTCGCTCGCCGAGCGCCCGGAGCAGTTCGGTCTCGCCCTCTCGCTCCACGCCCCGGACTCCGACTTGCGCCGCGAGCTGATCCCGCTGGAGAAGCGCTATCCGCTGCCGGAGGTGAAGGCCGCCCTGGAACGATTCCGCCGGGTGCGCGGCCGCCGCATCACGCTCGAGTACACGATGATCCGCGGCGTGAACGACGCCCTCGCGCTCATCCCCGCCCTGGCCGGCTTCGCGCGCGACATTCGCGCCTTTGTGAATCTGATCCCGTTCAACCCGATTCCCTACCAGCCCGAGTGGCGTCCGAGCGCGCCCGGCAGGGTGCAGGCGTTTCGCAGGAAGCTGGAGGAGAGCGGAGTGGCCGTGAAGGTGCGCGAGCCTCGCGGGCGCGACATCGACGCGGCGTGCGGTCAGTTGCGGGCAAGCCGGCTGGCGGTGCTGACCGGGTAGGACCTGCGGGGTCCCGAAACGCGAGGCGAAGGCGCCGCCCGGTGACCCGACGGCAGCCGGCGATCCAGGGGCGACCGAGGCGCGCCGAGCCCCGTGGCCCCATCCACGCGTCAGCGGATGCGGTCCCCGATGCGGTCCCAGCGAATGCGGCGGATCCAGGGGAAGGGCGTCATGGTCCCGCGTTCGTACGAGTAGTAGATGAACATGGCGCGGCCCTCGAGCCGCCAGCCCTCCAGCAGCCCCCAGTAGCGCGAATCCTGGCTCTCGTCGCGGTTGTCGCCCAGCATGAAGTAGTTGTCGGGCGGGATGATGATGGGGCCCCAGTCGTCGCGGCTGGGGCGATAGGAGTCCGCATCCTCGCCGGGCACCAGGAACGGCGTCTGCCAGGTCATGCGGATGTCGGAGTGGTCCGGGCTCGCCGCGATATGACGGGCGTAGGCCTCATTCGCCACCGACCCGTTGATGTAGAGCGTCTTGTCGCGCATCTCCAGCGTGTCCCCGGGCAGGCCGACCAGACGCTTCACCAGCATCATGTTCTCCTCGTGCGGTGGATCGAACACGAGGATGTCGAAGCGCTTCGGGCTCGAATAGCCCGGGATGCGAAGCGAGGTGCCGGGGATGGGCGAACCGATCGCGGCCCGGTTCACCACCAGGAAGTCGCCCAGCAGGAGCGTGTCCGTCATCGAACCGGAGATGATGACGAAGGTCTGCAGGACGAAAAAGCGGATCAGGAAGAAGAGGCCGGCCCAGATGAGGAGGACGCGGAGCCATTCGCCCGGAGTTCCCTCGGACCTGTCGCCCTTCGCCCGCGCCGGCCGGCTCGACGTGCGCTTCTTCTTCTTCATCGCTGGTTACCCTGGTTCAGACCGTCCGCCCACCCCCTGAGACGCGAGAGAAGCCCCCGCCATCCCGGCTCCGGCGCGGGTCCCACAATCGTGTCCTGCGCGGGTTCAGCCTCGCGCTCCGCCACGATGGCGGGATCCCAGGTGCTCCCGAGCAGCACCGTGATGTCGACGTAGGCGGTCGAGTCGGGCTCGTCCCGGTAGGCGGGGATGGCCAGGGCATCCGCCACCATCGACGCCAGGTCGACGCGCCCCAGACGGGCCAGCACCACGGAGCTGTCCCGGTCGAACGCATCGGCGTTGCCGACCTCGACCACATCGAAGCCGGCGTCGCGCAGAAGCCCGGTAGCCGCCCGCGCCATCCCTGCGACTCCACCCGCGTTCAGGACCTCCACGCGCACTCGCTCGCGCGGGTTGGCGACCGCGTCGACCGTCACGGGCGTCGTCTCGGGAGGCTCCCACCACTGCAGCACCGCGGAGCCCGCCAGCGCCGCCAGTCCCCCGAGCACGGCCACCAGCGCCAGCCCGCGGAGCAGCCTACTCATCGGCCCGCACCCTCAGCAGTTCCAGGAAGGCGGTGGTTTCGGGCCGGACCGACTCGCTGATCTCCCGCAGGTGCTTCGTGCGCGCACCCGCCACCTCCAGCGCCACCTCGTCGAGTTTGCCGGGCATCCGCCGCCGGAGCGACGCCCGCCACTCCGCCCGGACCGCGCGGCCGGGTTCGAGGAAGTCCGCCGCGTAGAGCGCGACGCCGGCGGTGTCCAGCGCGGGATGACCCAGAGTATGGAAGGCCACCGCCCGCAGCAGGCCATCGTCCCCGACCCCCTCGCGAGCGAGGCGTCCGGCGGCTGCGGGGCCGTGCAGCAGCTTCCCGGGGAGCGCGGCGAACTCATCGTCCACCATCGTCCTGAGCTCCGCGGGATCGCCGTCTCTCAGGACATCGTGAAGATGCCCCAGCGCCGCCCATCGCACGATTTCGTCTTCGCATTCTGCGCGTACTACTGCCCATTCGCGCATAAGGTTCGAAACCCGGGTCATGTGCCGGCGCCGGGAGTCGCTCGCCCGCGCCCAGGAGGGGAGAAGCCCGTCGGCGGCGCGGACGACAAGAGGATGGTTGCGGGGAGCAGTCATACAGGGGACTAGATTGCGCATCGGGCCGGGAGGAATCAACCCCGGCAGGCACATGCCGGAACGGGATTCCCTGCCCGGGATGGCGCGTCGATTCCCGGTTGCCGATAGCTTTGCCGTCATGCAATGGGACAGTCTGCTGGTGGCGGCCACCGCCCGGGAGCTCGCGAGGGAGCTGCGCGCGGGACGGACGCGCGCCCTTCACCTGGATCGCGGGGCGGGGCGGGCCGCGCTTTTTCTGCGGGGACGGACGGTCGTGTTCGCCCTGCACCCGACCTCGACAGGGCTCGCCGTCGTGGACGAGGCGACGCCTCCCGCGGGCGCGGTCCCGTTGGCGGGGATCGTCCGCGATGTCTCCGCACCGGCGGACGAGCGCGCCATCCTGGTGGAGATCACCCGCCTGCGGGGACGGACGCGCCGCACGCGACTCGTGCTGGAGCTCTCGCCGGGCCGCTGGAACGCGATCCTCACCGAGGGCCCCGACGACCGCATCCGGAGCGTGCTCAGACCACGCCGCGCCGGGGAGCGTGAGCTGCTGCCGGGCGCGGTGTACGAACTGCCGCGCCCGTCAAAGCGCCGGGGGGCGAGTCGCCCGATGGCGCTGGCGTCGTGGCTGGAACTGTTCGAGGACGTGGCGCCACGGCGACGGGTGGCCACCCTCGTCCGCAACGTCGCCTACACCTCACGCATGAACGCGCGTGCGTTTCTGGATGAGGAGGGGGAGGCCGGCTGGCGGCGCTGGCGCGAATGGCGCGATCTGAAGCATGCGAACCCGCAGCTGCTTTCCTCGGACCAGGGGCTTCAGCCCTACCCCTATCCCCTTCCGGGGATGGAGGGCGGCGCGCGCGAGACACTTCTCGCCGCGTTGACGGACGGGTCGGAGGCGCTTGCCCACGCGAGCCTCGTGCCCTCCGAGGTGATGTCGGCCCTGGAGAAGCGCATCGCCGCCGCCGAGGGCCGGCTGGTGCGCCTGCAGGAACAGCTCGCCCGGCTCGAGGACCCGGTCTGGATGCGGGGGATCGGGGATCTGCTTCTCGCGAGGATGAAGCTCATCCCGCGCGGGGCGGCCCGGGTTTCGCTCGACGACTTCGAGGGCGGCACCATCCGCGTCTCGCTCGATCCCACGCTGGCGCCCCACGAGAACGCGGCGCGCTACTATGCCCGTGCGTCCCGCGCGGAGCGGGCCGCCGCCACGCTCCCGGCGGAGATCGGCGAAGCCGGCACCCGGCTGGCGGCCTGGTACGGGCTTTCAGAGGAGGTGGCGGCGGGGTCGGTGGACGCCGGGGAACTTGAGCGGCGGCTGGGACTGCCCGCCCCGGGCACCAGGTCGCGGAAGGCTCCTGCCCGTCTCCCCTATCACCGCTTTCGCAGTTCGCTGGGAACCGAAATCCGGGTAGGCCGCGGGGCGGCGAGCAACCACGAGCTGACCTTCCACCACTCCGATCCCGACGACATCTGGCTGCATGCCCGTCACGCGTCCGGCGCGCACGTGATCCTGCGCTGGCGCGGAGAGGGCAGCCCCGCGCCCCGCGACCTGGAGGAAGCCGCCGTCCTGGCCGCAGTCCACTCGAAGGGACGCACCTCCGCCACCGTCCCGGTGGACTGGACCCGGCGCAAGTACGTGCGCAAGCCGCGGGGCGCCCGGCCCGGCACCGTCACCCTGGAGCGCGAGAAGACGGTGTTCGTGGCCCCGGATGCGGAGTTGGTTAAGAGGCTGAGGGAGGATCCGGGCCGTCCCGCTCCATCGCCCCCTTGAGCGCCGCGACGAACTCGCGCACGCCTTCCGCCCCTGCCTGCTCGCAGCGGTCAATGAGGGCGCTCCCCACCACCACCCCGTCCGCCACCGCGGCCACGTCGGCGGCCTGTTCGGGGGTGGAGATGCCGAACCCTACCACGACCGGGATGCCCGCGACCCGCCGCTGGACCGCCTCGACTTCCCGCCCGAGCGCCCGCCGAAGCTGCTCGCGCGCGCCCGTAATCCCGGTGCGCGAGATGTAGTAGAGGAATCCGGCGCCCGCGCGGGCGACGACAGCGACCCGCTCCGGGGAGGTGGTCGGGGCGATCAGGCGGATCAGGTCGAGGCCGTGTGCCGCCAGCCGCTCCTCCAGCGCGGGGTCCGCACCGGCCGGCACGTCGGTGAGGAGCAGTCCCTGGGCGCCGGCGTCGACGGCCGCGCGTGCGAAGTCGTCCACCCCGTAGCGCAGGATTGGGTTCAGGTAGCCGAAGAGGACCACCGGGGTGTCGTGTCCGGCTCGGAACGCGCGCAGCACCTCCAGCGTGCCCTCGGTGGTCATGCCGCCCTCGAGCGCCTGGAACGAGGAGCGCTGGATTGTGGGCCCGTCCGCCAGGGGATCGCTGAACGGGATGCCCAGCTCGATGATGTCCGCGCCGGCATCCGCCATCCCCCGCAGCAGCTCCAGGGACTGCGGCGAATCCGGATAGCCGCAGGTCAGGAAGGGGATGAGCGCGGCGCGGCGCTCGGTACGGCAGCGCGCGAAACACTGTGCGAGGGACATGCCGGTCGGGGCAGCGACCCGGTCACTCATCGGCTTCCGCCCCCGACAGCCGCGCCACATGCGCGACGTCCTTGTCCCCGCGGCCGCTCAGACACACCACGATGGGCCCGTGGCGGGCCAGCTCCGCCCCGGCCTCGAAGACGTGCGCCAGCGCGTGCGCGCTCTCGAGCGCCGGAATGAGCCCCTCCAGGCGGGAGAGGCGGTGGAAGGCGGCCAGCGCCTGATCGTCGGTAACCGTCACGTATTCCGCACGGCCCTCGTCGAGGAGCCACGAATGCTCCGGTCCCACGCCCGGGTAGTCGAGCCCGGCGGAGATGGAGTGGGCCGGCGCCACCTGGCCGTCCGCGTCCTGGAGCAGGTAGCTCAGCGACCCGTGCAGGACCCCCGGCGCGCCCGCGGCCAGCGGCGCCGAGTGCCGGCCGCTGTCCAGTCCCTCGCCCGCCGCCTCGACCCCGACCAGCCGGACATCCCCGAAGGGAACGAAGGCGTGGAAGATGCCCATGGCGTTGGATCCGCCGCCGACGCAGGCCACGACCGAGCCCGGGAGCCTGCCCTCGACGGCCTCCAGCTGGGCGCGGGTCTCGTCCCCGATGACGGCCTGAAAGTCGCGCACCATGCGTGGGAACGGGTCGGGCCCCACCACGGAACCGATGATGTAGTGGGTGTCGCGCACATTGGTCACCCAGTCGCGGATCGCCTCGTTGGTGGCGTCCTTGAGCGTGCACGAACCCGAGTCCACCGGACGCACCTCGGCTCCCAGCAGCTCCATGCGATAGACGTTCAGCGCCTGGCGCTCGACATCCTCCGTCCCCATGTAGACGACGCACTCGAGGTCGAAGAGCGCGCACACGGTCGCGGTGGCCACCCCGTGCTGTCCGGCGCCGGTCTCGGCGATGATGCGGCGCTTGCCCATCCAGCGCGCCAGCAGCGCCTGCCCGAGGGTGTTGTTGATCTTGTGGGCGCCGGTGTGGTTGAGGTCCTCGCGCTTGAGGTAGACGGGACCCGCGCCGATGGCTTCCTCCACGCGGGGGGCGCGGTAGAGGGGAGAGGGCCGGCCGGCGTAGTCCTCTAGCAGGGCGCGCAGCTCCGCGGCGAAGCCCGGGTCGGCCGAGGCGTCCCGCCAGGCCAGGGTGAGCTCGTCCAGCGCGGTGATGAGGGTCTCGGGCACGTAGCGGCCCCCGTACGGGCCAAAGCGGTCCCGGTTCGCTGGTGCGGCCGGGGTCACGAGCCACCCCCGTTGAGGCGGGCGGCGCGCACGAAGGCGCGGACCTTCCCCGGATCCTTCACGCCCACCCGCCGCTCCACACCGGAGCTGGCGTCGACGACATGCGGGCGCAGAATCGACACGGCCTCCGCCACGTTGCCGGCGTTGAGGCCGCCGGCGGCCACGAAGCGCTGCCCGGGGGCGAAGCGGTCGCGGATGCCCGCCAGGCTCCGCCACGGGAAGCGGGTGCCGGTGCCGCCCGGCAGCTTCTCGTGCCATCCGTCGAAGAGGAGGCCGTCGGCGGCCGCTCCGTACCGGTCGAGCGCGGCCCGGGCGTCCGCGGCGTCGCGCACGGGCGCGGCCTTCCACACCGCCCACGGCCCGGCCGCACGCAGCCCGATGACGGTGTCGGGGTTCTCGCGGCCGTGCAGCTGCACCACGGACGCCCCGGTGGCGCGCGCAGCCGCCACCGCCTGGTCGAGGTTCGGGTCCACGAGGAGGATCACCAGGGGCAGGCCGGCGGCCTCGGCCACCGCCCGCGCGGTCGGGATGTCCACGCTGCGCGAGAAGCCGGGAGTGAGCACGGTGCCCACCCAGGTCGCGCCCGCCCGCGCGGCGAGGCGGCCGTCGGCCGGGCGGGTGATCCCGCAGATCTTCACTTCGGGCACCGGGGCGGGTCCGGGGGTGGGGGGTGGCGGTTGGGGGGCTGCGGGAGTTGTGGGTGGTTCGGGTTGGGCGGGGGGTGCGGTCGCACGGCCGCCGGGAGGTGCGGGCCGGGCGGCGGTCGGGGGTGGGGCGGCTGCGGGAGACGGGCCGGGCCGGGCGGGGGTCGGGGGCTGCGCGTGCGGCCCGGTGGCGACGGCGCGCGGTCCGCACGGGACGCCGGTGAGGGCAGCCACGGCGTCGCCGGGGCGCGGACTCCGGAGGAGCGCCTCACCCATCAGGACGGCGTCCGCGCCCGCGGCACCCACGGTTGCCAGGTCCTCCCGGGTCGCCAGCCCGCTCTCGGAGATCACCACCACCTCGGGCGGGATGCGCCGGACCAGCTCCAGGGTGACGGCCACGCTCGAGCGGAAGGTGCTCAGATCGCGGTTGTTGATCCCCACCACCTCGGCGCCGGCCGCCAGCGCCCGCTCCAGCTCCGCGGCGTCATGAACCTCAACCAGCGCGTCCATCCCGAACTCGCGCGCCCCGCTCAGCAGCTCCGCGAGAAGCGGGTCCTCAAGGATGCGCACGATGAGCAGGACCGCGTCCGCTCCCGCCGCGCGCGACTCGGCGAGCTGAACGGGATCCACCAGAAAATCCTTCCGCAGAACAGGCCGCCGCATGCGCGCGCGCACCCGGCGCAGATCATCCAGCCCGCCCCCGAAGTACGTGCGATCCGTCAGCACGCTGATGGCCGATGCGCCCGAGCCCGCGTAATCCGCCGCCAGACCGGAGGGATCCAGATCCTCGCGAATGGATCCGGCCCCGGGAGAACGCCGTTTTACCTCCGCGATGATCGCCACTTCCCCCGACGGTTCTCTCAGCGCGGCGCGGAAATCGCGGGGTGGAGGCGCCGAACGGGCGGCCCGCGCCAACTCCGCTCGCGCAGACCTCAGGGCCCGGACTTCCCTGCGCTTGGTGCGGACGATGCGGTCGAGGATGTTCATGCGCGTGGGACCGGACGTCGACCGCCGGGGGCGGATGCCCTTCCGGAGTTTTCGGGATGCATCTTGCGCTTCGGGATACCTTCGGGTATGTTATTCGGGTCCTGTTCGGTCACCACTCTCGCGGAGCGTGCATTCGATGCCCCTGACCAAGCGACAGAAACAGATCCTGGACTTCATCGAAGGCTACCTGGACGAGTGGGGATACGCGCCCAACTTCGAGGAAATCGCGCATGCCTTCGGATACGCTTCCCTGGCCACGGTCCACGAGCACCTGAGCAATCTGGAGCGCAAGGGCTACATCCGGAAGGCCTACAACCAAAGTCGCTCCATCGAATTGGTGCGCCGCGAGACAGGCGCCGGCGTCTTCGCGCTGCCGCTGTTCGGAGCGGTCGCCGCGGGGCTGCCCATCGAAGCCATTCAGGACACCGAAACCCTGTCCGTTCCCCGGGACATGGTTCCGAGCGGCGCCGAGAGCTACGTCCTGCGGGTCGAGGGCGACTCGATGATCGACGAACAGATTCGCGACGGCGACTACATCGTGGTCAGCGCGCGACAGGCGGCACATGAGGGAGAGACGGTGGTCGCCCTGGTCGGGGGCGATTCGGCCACCGTCAAGAAGTTCTATCGCGAGGGGAACTCCCGGATCCGGTTGCAGCCGGCCAACGAAGCAATGGAGCCGATCATCGTCGACGCGGCCGACGTGCAGATCCAGGGGGTCGTGGTCGGCGTGATCCGCAAGTACTGAGGCTTGATTCACAGATAACCGACCGGGACGGTCCGGCTCACGGGGAGCCGGACCAGGGTGCGGTCACCTGACCGGCCGCGGCCGGAGGGAGGCGACAATGAGGATTCCGTTTGCGGTAGGCAGACTGAAAGGCGATTTCACGGAAGTTGTGCTGATCGGAGAGGACTGCGGGCCGGGCGACGTACCGTTCTTTCGCGGGGCGCGGATGACGCGCACGCCCGCTCGATTCCGACCGCGGCCCCGCCGGAGCGCGAATCGGCCAGCCTGAGGATCGAGATGCCGGTCGTCCCTGGCCGGGACGGACGGTGTGAGCAGATCGGCGGGCGGGATGCCGGAGTGGGCGCGCGCCTCAGTTGCCCCGGGCGCGCGTGGCTTCGCGGAGTTCCGCGAGCTTGCGGATCGCGCGGCCACGGTCGATGGCTTCGGCCGCCATGGCAACGCCCTCCGGAAGCGAGTCGGCCAGACCGGCGACGTAGACGGTGGCGCCCGCGTTGGCGAGAACAAACGAGCGCGCCGAGTCCCGGCGGCGGCCCTCCAGTACATCGACGATCACGACCGCATTCTCGCCGGGGGTTCCGCCGGCGAGGCCCTCCAGGCTGCCCGGCCTCAGGCCCAGGTCGGCCGGGGTTACAGCGTAGGTCGTTATCTCGCCGTCGCAAAGATCGGACACGGTGGTGGTCCCCACCGGGCTCAACTCGTCCATCCCGGGCTCGCCGTGCACCACCAGCGCGCGCTGGTGGCCGAGCTCCCGTAGCGCCGGCGCGATCAGTTCCAGCCAGGAAGGGTCGGAAACCCCGACCAGCTGGCGCGTCACCCCGGCCGGGTTGGTGAGCGGCCCGAGCAGGTTCATGATCGTCGGGACCGCCAGCTCCGCGCGCACCGGGCCGACGTGGCGCATGGCGGGATGCAGAAGCGGCGCGAACATGAAGACGATGCCGGTTTCCGCCAACACCCGGCTCATCTCTTCCGGTGTCAGCTCGATGCGGACCCCGAGCGCTTCCAGGACGTCCGCGCTCCCGCTCTGCGAGGTGAAGGAGCGGTTGCCGTGCTTGGCGACCCGCACGCCGGCCGCCGCCGCGGTCAGCGCAGCCGCGGTGGACACGTTGAAGGTGCGCACGCTGCCGCCCCCGGTGCCGCAGGTGTCGACCAGCTCGTGGGTCCGCTCCGAACTCACCGGGCGCATGGCTCGGCGAAGCGCCCGCACGCCTCCGGCGATCTCGGAGGGAACCACCCCCTTGGTGCGCAGCGCGATCAGGAAGGCGGCCATCCCGACGGGGGTCGCTTCTCCGGACATGATGGTCGCGAAGGCGCCCTCCGCCTCCGCCGCGGTCAGGTTGCCCCCCTCCGACACCCGGGCGATGACGGGGGTGAGTTCCAGCTTCGTTTCGGGGGCCATGGTCGTGTCCGGGTCGGCGGCGGCGAGAGAGAAGGCTCGGGCGATGGTACCAAGCGGGCCGTACCCGGTCAACGCGGCGGTGGCGGTTCGCGCCGCGGTGCCGTGCAGGACGAGCGAAGCCTGGTGGGAACCCTGGGGAAGGAGCCGGAGCTTGCAGGAACGAGCCCGGATGTTGAGTTGCGCCTCCGGAAATCCTAGTTTCCCGGCGTCATGGCCCGGGGACAACGCCGCTTCCGACTCACGCTGCACTACGACGGGACCCGTTTCTTCGGCTGGCAGATGCAGCCGGAAGTGCGCACGGTGCAGGGTGAGCTGCAGACCACCCTCGAGCAACTTACCGGCGAGCACCGCACGGTGACGGCGGCGGGCAGAACCGACCGGGGGGTGCACGCCACCGGCCAGGTGGTCGCTCTCGTCCTGCCGCCGCGCTGGTCCGCCGCCACCCTTCGGCGGGCACTCAACGCCAGACTGCCGCGGGACATCTGGGTTGCGGAGGCTCACTCCGCTCCGCCCGCCTTCCACCCGCGCTACAACGCAACGGCGCGCGAGTACGGGTACCGGCTGGGCCTGGCCGTGGAATCCCGCTCGCCGTTCCACCGGCCGTGGTGCTGGCCTCTCGCGCGCCTGACCGGCGATGCCGCCTCGACCACGGCCGACCTGGATGTCGAGGCCCTGCACGCGGCGGCCGCGCTGCTGCCGGGAGAGAAGTCGTTCGCCGCCTTCGCCCGCGCCGGCCAGGAACATCGGGGAGACCGCTGTACCGTCACGGAGGCGCGCTGGGTCCGCTGGGAGCTCGGCATGGAGTTCACCATCGTCGCGAACCGATTCCTGCACCACATGGTCCGCTACCTGGTCGGCACCATGGTCGACATCGCCCGCGGACGCCGGCCGCTCGACGACATGCGCGCGATGCTCGACGGGGACCGAGACGGCCTGGTCACGTCGCCGCCCGCTCCCGCCGCGGGCCTCTTCCTGCGCCGAGTGCACTACCCGGCGCAGGCGGTCGCGCACAACACCGCTCCGCTGGCCGACGCCCCTCCGGCATCCCCCCGCAGCGTCCCGTTCGACGACCCCGCCCTGTTAGATTCCGACACCGACCGCCCACTCGCAGGGAGCGCCAACCCCCCATGAAGATCTTCCTCGACACCGCCGACCTGGGTGAGATCCGCCGCGCCGCCGCCGCCGGCCTCATCGATGGCGTAACCACCAACCCCTCCCTGCTGGCCAGGGTGGCCGGCGACCGCGACCCGATGGAGATCTTCCTTGAGATCTGCGAAGCCATCGACGGCCCGGTCAGCGCCGAGGTCGTCGGAGTGGACACCGCGACCATGATCGACGAAGGCACCCGGCTGGCCGCCGTCCACCCCAACATCGCAGTCAAGGTGCCCCTGACCGAGGACGGCCTGGTGGCGTGCCGCGAACTCAGCTCGCGCGACATCGCGGTCAACGTGACCCTCTGCTTCTCGGCCCCGCAGGCGCTGCTTGCCGCCAAGGCGGGCGCCGCGTACATCTCGCCCTTCATCGGACGCCTGGACGACATATCGCACGACGGCATGGAGCTGATCCGCCAGATCCGGGTCATCTACGACAACTACGGCATGCGGACGGAGATCCTGGCCGCCTCTCTCAGGCACCCCCGCCACGTTGTGGAGTCGCTGGAGGTGGGCGCCGACGTCGCCACCCTGCCGGCGGGCGTGCTGCACAAGCTGATCCGCCACCCGCTGACCGACCTCGGGCTGGCCGCCTTCCTGGCCGACTGGGAGAAACTGGGACGTGACCTCTAGCAGTCCGCGGGCTGCCAGCGACCCGGGCCGCGCAGCCGCGGCCGGGGCATCGAGAACAGCGAAGTCCGCCTCCGGCGGCTACGTGCATCCCCTCTCGGGACGCTACGCCTCGCGCGAGATGCAGCACATCTTCTCGCAGGCGCGCAAGTTCACGACCTGGCGCCGGCTCTGGATCGCGCTGGCCGAATCGCAGCGCGAACTCGGGCTGGACATCTCCGCGGAAGCGCTCCGCCAGATGCGGGCCGGCGTCGACGACCTGGATCTCGACCGGGCCGCGGAGCTGGAGCGCCGCTTCCGCCACGACGTGATGGCGCACGTCCACCTCTTCGGCGAGGTGGCGCCCGCCGCACGGGGCATCATCCACCTGGGCGCCACCAGCGCCTTCGTGGGCGACAACGCCGACCTGATCCTGCATCGCGAAGCCCTCACCCTGGTCCGCGACCGGCTGGTGCGCTGCGTCGAGGCGCTGGCAGGCTTCGCGCGCCGCCACCGGTCGCTCCCAACGCTGGCCTACACCCACTTCCAGCCCGCCCAGCCCACCACGGTGGGCAAGCGGGCGACGCTCTGGGTCCAGGATCTGCTGCTCGACATCGAGGAGATCGGGTTTCGCCTCGGTTCGCTCCGGTTCAGGGGCGTGCGCGGCACCACCGGCAGCCAGGCCTCCTTCCTCGACCTCTTCGACGGCGACTCCGCGAGGGTGGACGCCCTGGACGACGCCGTGGCCCGGCGCATGCGCTTCGAGCACCGCTACCCGGTGAGCGGTCAGACCTACCCGCGCAAGGTGGACGCCGCGCTTCTGGCGACGCTCGCGGGCACCGCCGCGTCCACGTCCAAGATGGGCCACGATCTGCGCCTGCTTTCACATCTGGGAGAAGTCGAGGAGCCCTTCGAGGACACCCAGATCGGCTCTTCGGCCATGCCCTACAAGCGCAACCCGATGCGCGCCGAGCGGATTTGCGCCCTTTCCCGCCACGTCATCACCCTGTATCAGGATGGCGCGTTCACGGCCGCCACCCAGTGGCTGGAACGGAGCCTCGACGACTCCGCAAACCGGCGTGTCAGCATCCCCGACGCTTTCCTCACCCTCGACGGCATACTGGTTCTGGTCGAAAACGTCTCCTCCGGGCTGGTGGTCAATGAAGCGGTGATCCGCCGCTCGCTCGACGAGCAGCTCCCCTTCATGGCCACCGAGACCATCCTCATGCGCGCGACCCGGGGCGGTGGCGACCGCCAGGCGCTGCACGAGCGCATCCGCCGTCACGCC
Source organism: Longimicrobiales bacterium (assembly GCA_965202805.1). Lineage (GTDB taxonomy): Bacteria > Gemmatimonadota > Gemmatimonadetes > Longimicrobiales > Gaopeijiaceae > BD2-11. The sequence continues at coordinate 702,501 of OZ241869.1, read as the reverse complement.
CACGCGGCCACCCGGAAGGCGCGCGAGGAAGGCGGAGACCCCGATCTGATCGCCCGCATCGCCGGCGACGACGCGTTCGGCCTGGGCGCGCCCGAGTTGGCCGACCTTCTCCGGGGCGAGCGCTTCATCGGACGCGCCCCCGAACAGGTAGAGCGCTTCCTCGACGACTTCGCGCAGCCGGTCATCGACCGCCTCGGCCCCGAAGCCCGCGCCCGACTCGGCACCCCCGACATTCGTGTCTGACCCCACCGGGGCCATGGAGCCCGAGGAGAACCTGACCCCCCAGCCATGGAGCCCGAAGAGAACGTGACGACCATCGTGGATTCCGCCCTCCCCCTCCCCCTTCTCCACCGCGGCAAGGTGCGGGACGTCTACGAGGCGGGCCCGGACACCCTGTTCATGGTGGCGAGCGACCGCGTGAGCGCCTTCGACGTGGTCCTGCCCCAGCCCGTCCCCCACAAGGGCGAAGTGCTCACCCAGCTGACCGCGTGGTGGCTGGCGCGCTTCTCCGCCCGCTCGCCCGTGCCCGGCGCCCGGGGGGGCATCGACCACCACCTGCTCGCAGTGCGGCGGGACGAGATCATCGACCGGGTCCCCGAACTGGCGCACAGCGTCGACAGCTGGGCGCGCCGGGCGATGCTGGTGCGCCGCACCCGGCCGATCCTGGTCGAGTGCATCGTGCGCGGCTACATCACCGGGTCGGCATGGCGGGAGTACCGCCGGAGCGGCACCCTCGCCGGCGAGCCCCTCGCACCCGGCATGATCGAGAGCGACCGCATGGACCCGCCCATCTTCTCCCCCTCGACCAAGGCGCACGAGGGCCACGACGAGAACATCACCTACGACCAGGTGGTGGAGCTGCTGGGCAGGCCCATGGCGGAGACCCTGCGCGACCTCTCGCTCGGCATCTACGGCGCCGGATCCGAGACCGCGCGCCAGCGGGGGATCATCCTCGCGGACACCAAGTTCGAGTTCGGGATGGACTCAGATGGCCGGCTCCTCCTCATCGACGAGGTGCTGACCCCCGACTCCTCGCGTTTCTGGCCCGCCGAGCACTACGCGACCGGAAGGGGCCAGCCGTCGCTGGACAAGCAGCCGGTGCGCGACTACCTGGCTCACGAGACGACCTGGGACAAGATGCCGCCCCCGCCCGACCTCCCCGACCGCATCGTGGAGGAGTCGACGGCCCGCTACCTGGACATCTTCCAGCGGCTGGTGGGCGTTCCGCTGGCCGAGTACAGGGGCCCCGGCTTCGGATGACGCCATGACCGCCATCGCGGCCGCAGGCCGAGGCCGGACACCCTCCGGGGCGGCGCACACCCCGCGCCTTCGCCCCCCGGGGACTTCATGATCCGCAAGCGCGCGCGCCGCAGGCGCTTCCAGAGGGGCGTCATCATCATCCCCTCCGCCTTTACCCTGGGGAACGTCTTCTTCGGCGTCTTCGCCATGGTGATGGCGTCGCGGGGCGCCTTCGAGTGGGCCGCCTGGTTCATCGTGTTCGCGGGCATCCTCGACACCTTCGACGGCGGCATGGCGCGCTTCACGCGCACGGGCTCGCGCTTCGGCGCCGAGCTGGACTCGCTGGCCGACGCGGTCAGCTTCGGCGTGGCTCCGGCGATGGTCATGTACCAGCTCTACTGGGCCGACGGCTCCTGGAGCTGGCTGCTCTCCTACCTCTTCGTGACCGCGGTCGTGGTTCGCCTGGCGCGGTTCAACGTGGAGCAGGGCGGAGAGGCGAAGCGCTCGTTCCACGGGCTGCCGTCGCCCGCTGCGGGGATGATGCTGGCGACCTCCTACCCCTTCACCCAGACCGCCTTCTTCGAAGCCTATCTGAGCACCCTGCCCTGGACCCAGATCATGGGCATCCTGATGGTGCTGCTCTCCGCGCTGATGCTCAGCCACGTCCCCTACGCGCGCATGCCCCGCGTCGGGCTGCGCACCCCCAGGACCCGCATCAACAGCGCCATCGTCGTGGCCGCGACCGTCACCGCGATCGCCGTCCCCCGCTACTACTTCTTTCCGGCCCTGTTCGGATACGCCGTCTGGGGGCTGCTGAAGTCGGTGGTGATCGGCTTCCTGGACCGGCTCCCCGAGCGCGACCCTCTCCTCGAAGTGGATGAGGAGGAGGAGGACGACGAGCCCGGGGATGACGAAGAAGCCCGGCCGCTCGACTACGGCGGCCTCGGCCCCCGCTACCGCGCCCGCAGGCGCAATCGACTCGTCCGGCGCCGGCGGACCACCCCGCCGGACGGCAACGGCACGGAGGAATCAACTTGAGCGTGTACGCCATCGAGATCCGCGTGACCCCCCGCCGCGGACTGCTGGACCCACAGGGGAAGGCCATCCGGCACGCCCTCGATTCCCTGGGCTTCGCGGGTGTCGGGGAGGTGCGCGCCGGCAAGCTGCTCGTGATCGAGCTCGAAGCCGGTTCTCCGGATGAGGCCGCCGCCCGGGCCACCCGGATGTGCGACAAGCTGCTCGCGAATCCGGTGACCGAGGACTTCGCCATCGAAGTCGCGCACGCCGCCGCGCAGGCGGAGGCGGCGACATGAGAGCGGTGGTCGTGACCTTTCCGGGCTCCAACTGCGACTACGACTGCCTGCAGGTGCTGCGCAAGGTCATGGGGGTCGATACCCGCTTCATCTGGCACCGCGAGCGCGAGCTGGGCGACCCCGACCTGGTGGTGCTTCCGGGCGGCTTCTCCTACGGAGACTACCTGCGCGCCGGCGCCATCGCGCGCTTCAGCCCCATCGTGGAGGCCGTGGTGCGCTACGCCGGGCGCGGCGGCATCGTGCTGGGGATCTGCAACGGCTTCCAGATCCTGTGCGAGGCCGGGCTGCTCCCGGGCGCGCTCAGGCGCAACGACTCGCTCAAGTTCCGGAGCCACGACGTGCACGTGCGCGTCGAGACCACCGACACCGCGTTCACGCGCGCGTACCGCCCCGGCCAGGTCCTGCGCATTCCGATCGCCCACGCCGAGGGCAACTACATCGCCGACCCGGCCACCCTCGAGCGCCTCGAGGCCGACCGGCGCGTCGTCTTCCGCTACACCACCCGCGAGGGAGCGCGCGAGGCCGGCGGCAACCCCAACGGCTCGGCCAACGACATTGCCGGGATCGTGAACGCCGCCGGGAACGTGCTCGGGCTCATGCCCCACCCGGAGCGGGCCGCGGAAGGCGTCCTGGGCTCGACCGACGGGCTCGGCGTGTTCGAGTCCCTGGTGGCGCACTGCGCGCGAGAGAGGGTGGCATGATCGCGCCCGCGAGCGGAGGCAACGGCAGCGGGCCCGCGGCGCCCGAGCCGCGTCCCGGAGACCCGGAAATCACCCCGGAGCTGGTCGCCGAACACGGTCTTACGCCGGAGGAGTACGACAAGATCGTCGGCCACCTCGGGCGCACCCCGACCTTCACCGAGCTCGGCGTCTTCTCGGCCATGTGGTCCGAGCACTGCGGGTACAAGAACTCGAAGCGCCTGCTCCGGCTCCTGCCCACCGAGGCCCCCTGGGTCATCCAGGGCCCCGGCGAGAACGCGGGCGTGATCGACATCGGCGACGGATACGCGCTCGCCTTCAAGATCGAGTCGCACAACCACCCCTCCGCGGTCGAGCCCTACCAGGGCGCGGCCACCGGCATCGGGGGCATCCTGCGCGATGTCTTCACCATGGGCGCCCGCCCGGTCGCGGTCCTCGACTCGCTCCACTTCGGGGACCTGGACTCGAGCCGCGTGCGCTACCTCTTCGACGGCGTCGTGCGCGGGGCCGGCGACTACGGCAACTGCGTGGGCATCCCCAACCTCGGCGGCGAGGCCTACTTCGACCGCGGCTACGAGGGCAACCCGATCATCAACGTGATGTGCCTCGGCATCATGAAGCGCGAGCAGCTGATCCGGGGCGAGGCCCACGGGGAGGGCAACACGCTGATGGCGGTGGGCGCGCGCACCGGGCGCGACGGCATCCACGGGGCCACCTTCGCCAGCGAGGAGCTGGGCGAGGACTCCGACGCCAGCCGGCCCCAGGTGCAGGTGGGCGACCCCTTCACCGAAAAGCTCCTGCTCGAGGCCAGCCTGGAGCTGATCCGCAGCGGCCACATCGTGGGCATCCAGGACATGGGCGCCGCGGGCATCACCTCCAGCGCCGCGGAGATGGCGGGGCGTTCGGGGAGCGGCGTCGTGATCGACACCGCGCTGGTGCCGGTGCGCGAGCCGGGGATGACGCCGTACGAGATCCTGCTCTCCGAGAGCCAGGAGCGCATGATGGTGGTCGTGCACCGGGGCCGGGAGGACGAGGTCCGGAAGATCCTGAACAAGTGGGAGCTGGAGGCGGCGGAGGTGGGCCACGTCACCTCCGACGGACGCTTCCGCATCCTGGAGGACAGCCGCGCGGTCGCCGACATCCCCGCCCTGCCGCTGACCGAGGGATGCCCGACCTACGAGCGCGCCGGCATCGAGGGTGAAGAGGTGCGCGCGCTCAGGGAGATGGATCTGTCGCCCTACGCCGGCGGGGAGGGCGACCGCACCGCCGACTTCCTCCGCCTGCTCGCCTCCCCCAACCTCGCCTCCCGCCGCTGGATCCACGACCAGTACGACACCACCGTGCGCACGGCGAGCGTGGTCCAGCCCGGAGGAGACGCGGGCGTCCTGCGGGTGCGCGGCACGCCGCGCGGCATCGCCGTGACCACCGACTGCAGCGGCCGCTACACCTACCTGGAGCCCGGCACCGGCGCCCGCATCGCCGTGGCCGAGGCCGCGCGCAACCTGGCGTGCGCGGGGGCGCTGCCCCTGGCGGTGACCAACAACCTCAACTTCGGCAACCCGCTCAAGCCGCACATCTACTACCAGCTGCGGGAGGCGGTGCTGGGAATGGCCGAGGCCTGCGCGCTCTTCGAGACCCCGGTGACCGGCGGCAACGTTTCGCTCTACAACGAGACCAGCGGGACGCCCATCTATCCCACGCCCGTCATCGGCATGGTCGGCATCGTCGAGGACCTCGAGCGCGTCACCCGGCATGCGTTCCGGGCCGAAGGCGACGTCATCGTGCTGCTGGGCCGCAACACCGACGAGCTGGGCGCCTCCGAGTACCTGTACGCGATGCACGGCATCGTGGGCGGCAAGCCCCCGCGGGTGGACCTGCTCGCGGAACGCGTGCTCCAGCAGGCGCTGCTGGCCATGATCGGCGAGGGGCTGCTCCGCTCGGCACACGATTGTTCGGAGGGCGGCCTGGCGTGCGCGCTGGCCGAGAGCGCGCTGCATGAGGGCGAGGACCCGGTCGGCATCCACGTCCGACTGGCGGACCCGCTGCCCTCCACCGCACTATTCTTTGGAGAGGCGCAGGGGCGCGTGGTGGTTTCGTGCGACCCCGCGAACCTCGACCGGGTGCGCCGGCTGGCCCGTCAGTACGGCGTGCCCTGCACGGAGATCGGCACGGTCGGAGGAATCGGCGGCAGTTTCGTCGTGGAGAGCGCGGACGCTCGCATCGAGGCGGACATCGGGGAGGTGGGGGCGGTGTATTTCGGGGCTCTGCCCGAGCGCATGGACGCGCAGTAGCAGGAGAGGGCAGCCCGTGGACGAACCACGCCCGGCATGCGAGCGGCGGTGCATCCACGAACTGCCGGCGCCCGGAGGCGGCACATGAAGCCCACACAGCGATCGCTTCCAATGGCCGGCAAGGCCGAACCACGGTCCCGCCCTCCGCGCCCGCAGGACATCCCCGGCGCGCTGCTGGAAGGCCGCCCGCGCGAGGAGTGCGGCATCTTCGCGGTCAGCGGCATCGACAGGGCCGCGGAACTCGTCTTCCTCGGGCTCTACGCGCTCCAGCACCGGGGACAGGAATCCGCCGGCATCTACTCCATCGACCGCGCCGGGCGCGCGAGCGTGACGAAGGGCCTCGGGCTCGTGTCGGATGTCTTCGACGCGGAAAAGCTGAGCGGGCTCCCGGGCGGCACGTCGGTCGGCCACGTGCGCTATTCCACGGCCGGGGGCAGCCTGCGCGAGAACGCCCAGCCCATCGTGGCGCGCTACGCGAACGGCCCGCTCGCCATCGCGCACAACGGCAACCTCACCAACGCGCTGGACCTCAAGGACCGGCTGGTGCACGAGGGCGCCCTCTTCCAGACCTCGAGCGACTCGGAGGTCATCGTCCATCTCATGGCGCGCTCCCGGCACCGCGACGTCGAGCAGCAGGTAGACGACGCCCTGGCCCATCTGGAGGGCGCCTTCTCGCTGGTGATCACCGTGGGAGACGCCCTCTACGCCGTGCGCGATCCGCGCGGGTTCCGCCCGCTCCTGCTCGGACGCAAGGACGGCGGCCACATCCTGGCCTCGGAGTCGTGCGCCTTCGACATCGTCAATGCCGAGTACGTGCGCGATGTCGAGCCGGGCGAACTGCTGCGCATTCGAGGAGGCAAGGTCGAGAAGCTGCGCAGCCTGCGCGCCGCGCCCCGTCCCTCGCCGTGCATCTTCGAGCTGGTCTACTTCGCCCGCCCGGACTCGCGCATCTGGGGAGCCAGCGTGGACCGCTCCCGGCGGGCCTTCGGGCGCCAGCTGGCGCGCGAGCATCCGGTCGAGGGGGACGCGGTGGTGGCCGTCCCGGACAGCGCGAACTCGGCGGCGCTGGGATACTCCGAGCAAACCGGCATCCCCTTCGAGCTGGGGCTCCTGCGCAACCACTACGTCGGCCGCACCTTCATCCGCCCCTCGCAGGCGGATCGCGATTTCGGGGCGCGCATCAAGTACAACCCGGTGCGAGAGGTGCTGGAAGGACGCCGCGTCGTGCTCGTGGACGACTCCATCGTGCGCGGCACCACCAGCCGGAGCCTGGTGCGCTTCGTGCGGGGCGCCGGAGCCGCCGAGGTGCATCTGCGCATCGCCAGCCCCCCGGTGCGCAACCCCTGCTTCTACGGCATCGACATGCCCAGCAAGGAAGAGTTGATGGGGTCCGGCCACACCGTCAGCGAGATCCGCGAGGAGCTGAGGCTGGATTCGCTCGGCTATCTTTCCCTGGAGGGGATGACGAGGGCCGTGGAGGAGTTCGGCCCGTTCTGCGACGCCTGCTTCTCGGGGCAGTACACGGCGCCGCTGGTGGACATCGAACGCCAGCTGGACAATTCGCTTCTGGCGCTGGCGCGCTGAGGGGCGCCTGCGAGCGCAGGCGGCGGAGCGCCCGGGAGGTGATGTCCGCGGACGGTTCGTGGCCCGCCCGGAGGCGAGTGCGAGTGCAGGCGGCGGAGGGTCCGGGAAGGGTTCGGCCTACGCGCCCGGTGGCACAATCACTTCCGTCGTGTAGATGAGGTCCCCGAGCGGCGAGTTGTCGCCGTTCGCGGAGTTGCCGGTGACGTGGAAGACGACGGGCGCGGCGTCTGCGGGCGCCACCCACTCGAAGCTCCAGCTGGCGATGTCGCCGGGACCGAGTTCGCTCCCCTCGACGGTGTGGTTGATGTAGTCGACGCCGTCCTCGCCGCGCACGATGGTGCGCCCGTCGAGCGGAGCCAGGCTGCCCGCCATCTCCCCCGCCCGCTCTCCCTCCCGGAAACGTGCGGCGGCCTGGAAGCCGGCGCTCCCCATGCCCTCCCCTTCGACCACGACCGTAATCACGTAGGGCGCGCCGGGGGTGAACGAGCCGGGGATGCCGTCGATCAGGAGCGCTCCGCCCAGGGCGTTCAGCTCCAGGTCGAGGTGGCACTCGATGCAGGTGAGCTCGCCGAACCCGCCGGTGCGCGCGAGGGGCGGACCGTCCGCGTGGGGGATCGGGGCGCGGGGAGCGGCGGCGGGAGAACCGCCCGCGCCGACCATCGCCAAACCGGCCACACCGGCGATGAGCCACCGGTTCCGAATACGCAAAATACGCATTTTACGCAAAATACGTAAAACGCGACCGGCCGGGCCGGCCCCCCTGACCGACCCGGCCGCAGCGTCCGCCGTCCAGCAGCGCGTGGACGTCTAGAAGCTGACCGGCCGCGAGGGCGGCAGCACCGCCCGGCCGATGGTGTTGGTGTCGGCGCCGAACCAGACCACGTTGGTGTTCGGGTCGTAGTACATGTGGCGGATGGTCCCGCCCCCGCTCTCCACCGCGACCGAGCTGATGTACTCCTCGGTGCGCGTGTCGAAGCCGACGAACATGTTGGGCTGGACGCCCGTCTCGACGAACCAGACGCGGTCGTCGCCGTCGATTGCGACGCCGTAGGGACGCGCATCGCCGCCGCTCGGGTTGGCCCACTCGGTCACCTCGCCGGTGGCCGGGTCCACGCGGCCCAGGAAGCCGCGCGCGTAGTCCACGTACCACGCGATGTCGTTGGAGTCGATCACCAGCCGCCGGGGGCGCGCCCCCTCCGGAAGCTCGAAGTAGGTGGGCTCGAAGCTCTCGGGGTCGACCATGACCAGCATGTTGGTGCCGAAGAGCGTCGCCCAGGGCCGGTCCTGCGAATCCATCTTCAGCCCGTAGGGGCGGGTCGACCCGCCGCGCGCGCCGGGGTTGTCCGGCATCTCGACCAGCCGCACCTCGCCGCTCTCCTTCCAGAACTTGCCCACGAAGTTGCCGCCCTGGACGGTGAACCAGAGGTCGCCGGCGGCGTCGAAGGCGAAGGTGTGCGGGTCGCGGGCGCGCTCGTCGGGCATGGGGAAGATCTCGATGTCGCCGGTCTCCGGATCGAGGCGGCCCAGGTTGCCCACCAGGTTGCCGGTGTACCACACCATGCCGTCGTCAGCCACGACCACGGTGTGCGGGCCGGCGCCGTCGGGCAGGTCGAACTTCTCCATCTCGCCGGTCTCTGGGTCGAGGACCGCGGCGTAGTGGGAGCGCTGGCCGGCGAACCAGACACGGCCGTCGGGGGCCACGTACGGATCACGGGGCCGGCTCTGCTCCCACGGCACCACCCATTCCTCCAGGGTCGGGTCGTTCTCTTGCGCGAACCCGCTGACGGGCATCGCCAGCAGCATCAGGGACACCGCTACCATCACACTGCACAGGAATTTCATGACTCGGCCCTCCCGCCGGGTTTCGGAGATGTTCCGCATATGTCCGGGATCCTCGGACGACGCTGTTAATCGAAGGTTCGGGTGGGGACGCGGCAAGGCGGCGAGGCGTGCGCGACTTCCCACTCCGTCGGCACCCGTTCCCACTGGTGCCCCACGTAACTCCACCCGCGCACACGCCCCGCCTCAGCCCGCGTTTTGTCACTTCGTAAGGACACGCGGGCTTCACCGGGCGTTGAAGCAGGTCGCGGGGGTTTCTATCTTGCGGAGATGGAGGGGTGGCAGAGCGGCTAATTGCACCGGTCTTGAAAACCGGCGGGTTTTTCCCACGTGGGTTCGAATCCCACCCCCTCCGTTGCCGGGCAAAGCCCGGCCCCTGAGAGGCTGTGATTCGAACCCAGGGTGGAAGCTCCGGTGCTTCGCATCCTCGCTTCACCTTCGGCGCCGCTGTCGCGGCCCCTCGGTTGCGAATCCCACCCCGGTCGCCCTCCAGCTCACCGGCAGGGCTACCTGTTATTCGAACCCAGGGTTGAGGTTGCGGAGGCTCCGCATCCTCGGCTGCGAATTCCACCCCCTCCGCTTGTGATGACGACATGAATAACCTGAGGAGGGCGCTCTTGGAGTATCGCTCTTCAGTGCCCCTGTTCGTGATGGTCGCCGGTCTCCTTGGCATGGCGTCCTGCACTTCCGAGGAGGGCCGGGTTGAGGCGCAAGCGCCTCTGACGTGGGATGACGTCGGAGTAATCTCGACGTTCGGGGAAGCGGAGCAAGCCGGTTGGCTGTCGCTTCTGCGACGGCCCCGTGACGCGGTCATTCGTGGGGAGAATGTCCTCATTCTCGATGAGTCGCCGCCATGGATTCGCGTGTTCAAGCGCGATGGCGAGTTCCTGGAGGCGTGGGTCTCGGGCGGCGAAGGACCTGGTGAAGCCGTTCGTCCGTCTTCGCTGGCCACCGCAAGTGGTGACGGCTTCGTCCTGACCGACCGACTCGGAGTCTCTCGCTTCGACCCGGAGGGCCGGTTGCTTGCATTCACTCGGCGTACAGCGTACGCGGCAATGGGAGCCGTCGAGGCCTGTTCAGGCCGACTGTTCGCTGTGACGCGGGCCACCCTGCCGGAAGCTGCCGCGGTCCTGGGGGAGATCACGCCGGGAGGATCGCTTGACACTCTCCTCGTCTTCGCCCCATCACGTTTGAATGGCAGGGCGCATCACACCTGGTTCAGCCACGGAGACGCGTTCGGGCTGCTGGTGTACTCTGAAGAGGCCGGGCGTCCTCGTCTTCTTCGTATCGGTTGTGATGGCGAAACACTCCGAGAGATCACCCTGGATCCCCTTGGCCCCGGACAGAGGGCAGAGATACTGCAGTCGGGAACGATCGAGGTCACCCCGGCGGAACCTCCGTTCCCGGCAGGACTCGCGCTGGTTGACGGCTTTGTGCTGTGGGCTGTGCAGGAGCGTGATTCGACGACTTCGATCACGGCATACGGGTCGGAAGAGGCACGTCTTCGGGTGACCATCGACGGGTGGTACCAACTCCTGGGTCATGGGCCCCGGGGAGATTTGCTGTTTGGCAACTCTTTCTCGACAAGGGGGACGTGGGGTTTCATTCCATCCGTGGTGCTTGTCGATGGCCGTCAACTGTTGGGGCAGATGAGGGCCATCGACCAGGAATTGGGAAGGGCCGGGATCCGAACCTCCCGAAACCCATAGGCTGAACGCTGGTAGAACTACGGAACCGGCGTCGCACATCTCTGTGAAGGAGTTCGGCATCGAGCGGGCGGCGACCGCATGGGGACGGGCGGTAGGGGCGGCGGCTCACCAGCACTTCAGAGAGGACGTGCAACCGTGTCGATCCTGCGAACCATTCCTGCCGTGGTGATTCTCCTCGCCGCGATGGCGTCACCTGGCACGGGTCAGGTCCTCCAGGGGCCGGATGGACCCATCGAATTCATCGGGCTGGAGCGCTGGACTGCACAGGGTTTGCTCGAAGCGATCCAGCAGACCGCTCCCGACCAGCCCATCCACGCCTGCGCGGTCACCATGAGGGGTGAGTTGGGCTTCGCCGACGCCGGCGTCTTCGGCTACGTCGAGTCGACTACATCCAGGTCCGAACGATACACGGTCATCGTCGGCATCGAAGACCGGGCCCGAGTCCGCTACCGTACCGCAGGAAGCGAGACCATCGCACTGCCTCAGTCCTGGCAGGCTCTGAAGTCCGCAGCCGAAGAGGACCTTCCGGCTCTGGGCATGGCACGGGAGTGGTTTGATCTGCGACAGGACCGCGAGACCGTGCGGAAGTTTGCCGATCTCTTCGACGTCGACCTGGCCGCCATCGAGCCCTTCTGGGAACTGATCGCGGCCCTGGATGGCGAGCAGGATCGGCTCCTCGCCCAGGAGATACTCGCGAACGACGCGGCCTGGATGTCGCGAGCGCTTGCGGCGACGGTCCTCATCAACTTCGGCGAACACGACGCGGTCTGGCACGACCTGATCTCGGCGACGATCGACCCCATCGGGCAGGTTTCGGGCGCGGCAACATCCGTGCTCGGGAGCCTGGCCCACATGGAGAGCGGCCGCGCGGTCCGCTGGGATGCGGCGCGGGAATCGATCGCGGCGGTGCTCGACGGCACCAATCCGTTCGCGTTCAAGACGGTGGTCGAGGTCCTGGCCGCCACAGGGATCGAGCCCGCGTTGGGGAAGCAGCTGATCCGGGAAGCGCCGGACCTCCTGCTTGCGCACGTCGGCGCCGAGCATGTGCGCACGCGGGAATCCGCGCTGAATCTCCTGAAGGCCGTCAGCGGTGAAGATTTCGGCGCGGATCGCGAAGCCTGGTCTGAATGGCTGAACGGTTCGCTGGACGGCTCCTGACGGGCTGAACTGTCGGTCGGCGGACGCGTTCCTGACGGACGCACCGGTCCGGCGGACGGCTCCTGACGGGCTGAACGGCCCGCCCGACGACTCCTGGCGGATTGAGGGGTCCGGCGGACGATTCCCGGCGAATTGCGCGACCTGCCTGGGTGACCGGCGCCGACCGGTCGCCGCGCCATGGTATTCCACCGGGGTTCAAACGCTTAACGCATGGGACGACGATGACCCGATGCGAGGCAACCCGATGCGCGAGGCTGGAGTCACAAGCGATGTACCCGCGCAAGGTCGGTCCTTTCGTTCGATTGCGATGAGAAGGAGGGAATGTCGATGAGAAGCGTTGCCGCCGTCAGCGCCGTGCTGCTCATGGGAGCCGGTGTCTCGTGCATGAGCGTCACGGCCCTCAGGCATGAGCCGCTCGAACTGGACGATGCCCCGCGTGTGATCCGGTCATCCGTGAAGGCCCACCTGGCTGACGGATCCACGGTCCTGTTCCCGGATGGAGTCACGATCGAACAGGAGCAGGTGACCGGCGACGGAGATCGCTATGACATTCGCCTCAGTCCGGTCGGCTCCGTCTCCGGGGTGGCGCGCGACAGCGTAATCGCCATCGAGAGCGTCGACACCGAAATCGATCCGGATCGAACGTTCGAGTACAGCGTCCTGCCCTCCCTGATTGCCGTCGCGGTGGGGATCGCCGCCGGCCTGTCCTTCAGATGACCGCCCGGGAGATGACGATGTCGCGTCCAGCCAGCCAACTCGCCTTCGCCGGCCTCTTGTCCGCGCTGATGTCGGCCTGCATCCCCTACTATGGGCCGGACGTCAACGAGTTTGCGCCCGTCACCCGACCGGCCGGCATCGCGGCGGTGCTCGACCTGGGAAGCGACACCCTCCGGGCGGAAATCCTGGCGCTGGACGACGATGCGCTGATCGTCCTGGTGGACCGGACGCCGCAGTACGCGATGGCCGGGAGGCTGGCGCGGATCCCCTTGACCGGGATCCACACCGCCCAATTCATGAACGCGGGCGGCTTCGACTACAGCTTCTGGGCATTCACCTTCGCCTGGGGACCCCCCGACCCGCCCGACCCGCTTCCCCTGGTCATACAGGATGTCGCCGCCGACCCCGCCATCCACGAACGCCTGCGGCTGCTGAGCCGCTATCCGCAGGGCCTTGACGCCGGACTTCTCGTCCGCCTCGAGGGCGTCTACGGGGAGATGGAGACCCTGGACCTGGACGCTATCTCTCCACGCTGATCCCGAGGATCAGGCGCTCCTCTCTGAAGAGATCGATGCCCTGGTGGGCGATGTAGAGGTTGAGGGGCTCACCCCAGGGGCCGCGCACGCGGGAGAGCTGGATGTTCACGCTCCAGGAGGCGTTCACCACGAGCTCGGAGCCGTCCTGGTTGAGGACCCCGAGACCGAACGAGGTGACCGGGCTGATCCACCAGGTGGCGCGCTGGTAGAGCCAGGGCGGCCGGTACTGCAGGTTGGCGGCCACCATCCAGCTGGGCTTCCCCTGCCCGAAGGAGAGGGATGCTTCCGGGACGACGTTGAACGCCGTCAGGCGGTCGCTCGGGCCCCAGTCCGCGGCGACGCCGAAGATCCATTGGGTGTGGGGCCCGCCCAGAACGCCCGTGTAGGGGCGCAGTTCCCGGGCCGGGAAACCGAGGGAAGGATCGAGCCGGCTGCCATCGCGGACCTGTTCGGGGAGATCGAGGTCGGGTTCGACGGGGGCGGGCTCGGGGCCGGTCAGCGTGGGGGAGGGTGCCGCCTCGGCCAGCGCGGGCTCGGGCCGGAGTTCGGTTGGCGCGGGCGCGAACCCGGGCTCAACCGGCGTCAGAGGCACCTCCTGGGGCCGGGCCTCGACCGGGGTGGCGGCTTCGTCGCGAGCGGTCTCCTCGAGCCTCCTCTCCATCTCATCCAGGCGCGCGTCCACCCGGTCCGCCAGGCGGTCCTCCATCTCCGCCAGGTCGTCCCGGCTGAAGTCCGGACGGCGGGGGCCGCGGCGTCCCCCAACGAGGATCTTCAGGCCGGCGGACAGCTGCCAGTTGTGGACGAGGTGCCGCGGATCCCTGACATCTTCGAAGTCCACGGCACCGGCATCGAGGTCCGGCCCCGACATGATGTGGTCGCGCGCGGCCGCCGTCAGCCGCAGATGCCGGCCCAGTCCGAGTTCAATGCCTCCACCCAGGATCAGCGCCGTGCGATCGGCGGGGATGGCCTCCCGGCCCCGGACAAGGTCCGGACCGAACTCCATCCTGCCGGCGCCGGCGAGCAGGTGGGGCGAGAGCGGCCCGAGGCCGCCCAGGTGGAAGAGCGCCTCCCCGCCGTAGCCCCTGATGGCGTCGTCCTCCCACGAGCTGTAGCCGTCCTCGACGCCGCGCCAGTAGAAGCCCCGCAGCCCGAGGGAGCGGCCCACCTCGAAACCCGCGCGGAAGCCAGCGATGCCCTGGTCGTCGACGCCGAAGCTCTCGTCGAAGGCCTGCCCGCCGCCGAAGGGCTCAAGCGTCAACGCGGCGCTGGAGGGAGACCGCCGGTATCGCGGATCGTCGTCCAGGTCACGCTCCCAGCGCCCGTAGTCGTCCCGTCCGCCCAGCTCCAGACCGAGGCCCACGCGCAGCGACAGATTTCGGCGCAGCGTGCCCGCGCCGGGATCCTCGGGGAGCGCCGGATCTCCCACCGACACGGGTACGGCCAGGTCCAGCGGGTCCAGATAGTACCGGCTGCGCTCCACGACCACTTCCCCGTCGAACGCGCCCAGCACCCGGGTGCGGAACCCCACCCCGTACTTCAACTGGACGCGCTGGACCTCGTCTCCGAACTCCGGCCGGAGCCTGAGGATGCCCGCTCCGCCCGTGACGACCGGAACGAAGGAGCCCCGGGCCAGCCCGATGGCCAGTTCCGCGCCGTATGAGGCGATTTGCAGATGCTGATCGGCCAGCGGTGTGCGCACGCCGGCCGCGAACGGCAGACGGGAGAGGTGGGTCGAGCGGTCGTCGCTCTTCCTGAAGTAGCCCGCCAGGTCCACGTAGTCCCCGAATCCCAGCCCGGCGGAGATTCCCAGGGACCGCGCGTCCCCGAGGCCGAGGGTTTCGTCCCACTCGGTCCAGGTGACGGTGGGGCGGAGGTTGACGCGGACCTGCTGGGCGGCGAGGCCGGCGGGGGAGAATGCGAGGACCGGGGCGAAGAACCCGGCCAGCGCCAGGCTTCCGGCCGCCATATGCCTCAACTGCGATGCAATTGGTGGTCCGACTATAAACGGTATAGTCACGACGACTATCCTCCTCATATTGGTTGCCGGTCTCGCGTGCCCGCGCTCGCTTACGTTCCGTCGACCCGAAGGTTTCCAGCCCTGGGCCGCCGGTCGTCACGACCTGCGACGTTGTGCACCAGATGCATCGTCATCCCATGGCGCGATGCATCGTCATCCCATGGGTTAAGCGTTTGGCTTCGCGTGAAATACCATGGCCCCTGAGTTGTGCATCTGGCGGTGCTCGCAACCACCGCTTGCGCCCGTCCTGCGGAGGCGCGCTACGCTCCGCGTCCTGTAGTCCCATCCTGCCATTCATTCGCCCCACCTCTGGAGCCATCCTTTCCGGCACCCGCCAGATGGAGCCCGACCGGTCGCCCGCGATCCTGACCGGCTTCCCCCTTTCAGGCCGGAGATCCGAGAACCATGCCCAAGGTGAGAGATGCGATACGCCTTGTTACAGCCGACGGCTGGTTTCTTGTGAGAACGCGTGGAAGCCACCGTCAATACTGGCACCCGATCAAGCCCGGAGCTGTCACGATCGCAGGCAGAATGAGCAAGGACTTGGCCCCTGGAACCTGGAAGAGTATTCTTCGGCAGGCCGGACTCGATAAGGAGAAGCACCATGACATACGCAATCGTCATTGAGCGAACCCTCAACGGCTACTCAGCCTACGTTCCGGACCTGCCCGGGTGCGTTGCGGCCGGGGACTCTCAGGGGGAAACCGAGAAGCTGATTCGCGAGGCAGTCGCAATCCATCTGGACGCGATGCGAGAGCACGGGGATCCCATTCCCGAGCCGCAGACGTCGGTCAGGTTGGTGGAGGTGCCTGCCGCGTCTTAGACTGATCTACAGCGGCGGCCAGGCTCGCACGCCAACCCCCTACCGCAGAAAAACGCTCTTGGGGATGAACCCCGAGACGACCTGCGTGATGTCCACCACCTCGTTGATACGGAAGTCCACGGCGATGCTCGCGAGCGAGAGCGCCTTCGCCGGCGTGAGCCCCTTCTCCTCGACCAGGAAGTCGACGACCGCCCGGACGGCGTGGCGCGTGGCGCGGTCCAGGTCCACGTCGATGCCCATCAGGATGTAGTGCTCGTCGTTCTCGGCCATCGGCCACTCGATGGACCGGTCCTTGCGCACCGAGAGGCGGAAGGTGCCCGTGAGCGACTGCTCGATGGCCGTGCCGCTCACTTCCCCGTCGCCCTGCGCGCCGTGCGGGTCGCCCACGTAGAAGAGGCCCCCGGGGTGGAACACGGGCAGGTAGACGGTGGTGCCTGCCTTCAGGTGTTTCACGTCCAGGTTGCCCCCGAAGGCTCCGGGCGGCGTCGACCCCTGGACGCCGGGCTCGCTCACGCCGGGCTGGCCCACCACGGGATCGGGCGCCACGGCCAGGATGCCCATGAACGGCTCGAGGGGCACGTGGATGTCGTCGGCGAGGAACGCGACCTCCACGCCGTCCACCACGCCCGAGTGGATCACGTGGCGGCCGCTCCCCGGCGGGATGTCCAGCGCCGGATCGCCCTCCCGGAAGCCGGGATACGAGGTCGAGAACACGCCGCTGCGCGCGCCCGTGCTGTTGATGCCCCAGTTCGCCCGCGTCTCGACGGAGAGAATCTCGATCTCCAGCACATCCCCGGGCTCCGCGCCCTCGACATGGATGGGGCCGGTGATGACGTGGCTGCCCTGCCGGTCCCGGCGCCGTCCGTCGCGCGATGCCCAGAAGTCGAGCACGTCCTGGTGGATCTCCTCCCGCGCGATGCCCAGCCCGGTGAGGAAGGCGACCGGTTCTTCATCCTGACCGGCTCCCGCGGAGGTCAGCGTGTTCACGCGAACGGTCTCCCCGGACTGCATCCGGAGCACCGGCTCCTTGTCGATGGGGAACCATCCCCAGGCCAGGTTCTCGGGAGTCGAGGGGACGAAGTGGTCGGCCTCGATGGGCTGAGCCGTAGAGGCGGCCGAGCTGCCGGCAGCGGCGGCGCTCGCGGCGTCCTCCGCGGGTGCGGCGCAGGCGGCAGTGAGGGCGAGGGCCAGAGACGTCAGGAACGGCCCGCTGGACGCGAGCCGCGAAAGGGCCCGATCCCCGCGGCAGGGTGCGGGCCGAGGGAGGCAGGTGCGCGATTCGCCGCGCGAGCAGGTTGGCGTCCGGTGGCTGTTCGCGGGATCGATGTTCGACATTCGCTCAGAACCGGAACGAGGCGTCGGGCGCGACGCGGCCGGCCGCCTCCCCCAGCGCGGTGAACACCGTCAGGTCCACCTGCGCCACGTCGGGCAGGAGATCCGCGAACCGCAGGCTCGCCGGTCCGATGGGCTCACGGGAACAGGTGAGGGAGGCGAGGAGGTGCACGTCCTGGTGGACGGTGCCCTCGTCCTCATGAGCGTGCTCGTCCTCATGAGCATGCTCGTCCTCGTCAGCATGCTCTTCCTCGTGAGCGTGCTCCTCCTCGTGGGCATGCTCGTCCTCGTCAGCATGCTCCTCCTCGTGAGCATGGTCTTCGTCGTGAGCGTGCTCTTCCTCGTGAGCGTCCTCGTCCTCGCCGGCATGGTCGTCTTCTGCACCTTCGGGCCCCTGCACCTCCGCCGAATCCAGCGTACAGGCCGTCCCCTCCGGAAAGGCGAGGAGACGCGCGCCACCGGTTCGGAGTCTGTCGAGGGCCTCCGCTACGGTGGCCCGCTCCTGCTCCGAGCGGGGGGCGTGCTCGAAGCCGAACACCGATTCTGCCGGGAGTTCCAGGTCGACGGTGAGGCGGGTGCCGTCCACGGCCAGGCCCAGTCGGGCGATGCCGTGTTCGTGGGCCCCGGCCGTCCCCAGCCGTTCGCCCTCGACAAGTGGGGGACCAGGATCCGGGGAGGATGAACCGCCGCATGCGACGAACAGCAGAAGGCACGGGATCGTCCACCCGACGAAACGGGAGCGGACCTGGGGTCGATCGAGTGTGGTGAAGCTCATCGTGAAGGAACCGGTGGGGGGTTGCGTGCGTACAGGGACAACAGTGCAGGCGTCTGAATGATATTGTATTCTCGTTATCATCTCCTGGTTCCCCGAAGGGGCGAGGATCCCGTCCTATGCCAAAGCGGCTGGTCCCGGATCGGGGCCTCGCGCTGGTCCGCGAAGCGGAACGGGAAAGCCGGCGCGCCACTGCCGGCGGCGCATTAGCGTGGCCGGAAGGCTACCACCCGCGACGGATCCGTTTCCAGATACGGTCCGCCGATCAGGTCCACGCAGTACGGCACCGCCGCGAACACGGCATCCAGACACTCGCGCACGGCCTTGGGCGAGCCCGGCAGATTGATGATCAGCGCCGACCCGCGCACACCGGCGGTTTGGCGCGACAGGATGGCGGTCGGCACATGCGCCAGCGACACGGCCCGCATGGCTTCGCCGAAGCCCTCAAGCTCCTTGTCCAGGACGGCGACGGTCGCCTCCTGGGTCACGTCCCGGGGCGCAGGTCCGGTCCCGCCCGTCGTGATCACCAGCGAGCACCCCTCGTCGTCCACGAGCCCGACCAGCGTGTCGCGCACCAGGTCCACCTCGTCGGGAATGATGCGCGTGACGCCGCGCCACGGAGTCGTCACCACGTCGCTCAGATACGCCCGCACCGCAGGGCCACCCCGGTCCTCGTATTCCCCGCGGGATGCGCGATCCGAAACGACGACAATGCCGATCCGCACCGGCGCTCCCCCAGGACCGTCCGATTCCTCGCCCCCGGTCATCCCCTTGCCTCCGTCGTTAGTGTCCATGTTCGACAATATGCAACGTTTGTGACATTTTTTCACGGTACGGGCGGAGCGGCCGCCCGACTTGACCGGATGCGAGTTCACATGACCGACAACGCCTCGCCGGACGCAGCCAGCCGAATGCTGCCTTCCGGCTACAGCGGGCTGCGAACCCTGCAGTCGGAGTTTCGGCGCTATCAGGCAGCCGCTTTCCCCTTCCGCCCGCCCCGCTTCTTCGCCCTCGAACTGGCTGGCGAAACCGGCGAACTGGCGAACCTCGAAAAGAAGGTGTGGAAGGGCCGTCGCGTCGACGATGCGGCCTTCGAAGACGAGGCCGCCGACGTGTGTATCGCGCTCATCAACTTCGCGAACAGCCGCGGAATCAACCTCGCGACGGTCGTGGAGCGGAAGATGCGAAAGATCGACGGGCGACGCGTGGCCAGCCCGGAACCCGCCGGCGGGTCGGAAGGCACATGACACAGACGCTCCAGACGCCGCTTGCGGACGTGCAGGCGAACCCCGACCTGCGCGAGGTTCCCATCGCCAAGGTCGGCGTTCAGAACATCCGTTTCCCCATCGCGGTGCGGGACCGGCGCAAGACCGCGCAGCATACCGTGGGTTCCGTCGACATGTCCGTGGATCTCCCCTCTCACTTCAAGGGGACCCACATGAGCCGCTTCATGGAGATCCTGAACTCCCACGACGGCGAGATCTCGGTCGAGGCCCTGCCGGTCATTCTGCGGACCATGCGCAAGCGCCTGAACGCGGCAACCGCGCACCTGCGCATCTCGTTCCCGTACTTCATGGAAAAGAGGGCGCCGATCACCCGGGCCCGGGGTCTGCTGTCGTACGATTGCGTCTTCGACGCTTCCAGCGGAGCGGAGGACGACTTCGTGCTGACGGTGAAGGTGCCTGTGACGACGCTCTGTCCGTGCTCGCGCGAGATCAGCGCCCGTGGCGCCCACAATCAGCGCGGGACCGTGACGGTGGAGGTGCGCTTCGACGGCGAACTCTGGATCGAGGACCTCGTGGAGCTGGTCGACGAATCGGCGTCGTGCGACCTCTACCCCGTGCTCAAGCGGTCGGACGAGAAATGGGTCACCGAGCGGGCCTACGACAACCCGCGTTTCGTGGAGGACCTGGTGCGCGAGGTCACGCTCCGGCTGCGGGCGCTCACGAAGGTCACCTGGTTCAGGGTCCATGTGGTCAACTACGAGTCGATCCACGAGCACGACGCATACGCCCAGGTAGAAGAGGGCCGCTGAGCCGTCAGAACGTGACGGTGCTCCGTGCCTTCGGTCAGGGTGCATCCCTCCGCTACATTGCGGCCCTTCTTATGGCGCCCGCCGGTGGCGCGCCGGCGCTGGCGCAGGACGCCGAATTCGATAGTCCCAGGGTCCTCTCGCTGGTGCGCCAGGCGCGGGAGCTGCGCGAGACCTCCCGGTCGAGGACCGCATCGGTGGCCTACAAGGCGCGCGCCGAGGGCCACATCTATTTCTACCTGGATCGCGACGACGGCGGCGAGCCCGTGCCCATGCGCGTCGACCAGGTCGCCGTGGACGTCTACAGGAGCGCCGACGGCCGGACCCGCCAGGACATTCGCGCGCTGCGGCGCCAGGAATTCCTGCCGGTACAGGACTTCCGGTACTACATCGACAGGCTCACTGCGGTCCAGAACGGTTTCGGGAACCGCATTTCGATCGGCGAAGGCCGCGACGTGCGCGACGTGCCGCATCCGCTCGGGAGCCAGGGCGAGGATACCTACCGCTTTCGGATCACCGATTCGATCCGGATCAGCGCGCCTACGCTGCCCAGGCCGGTCACGGTGTACGAAATCGAGGTACAGCCTCGCGACGAGGGCCTCCCGGGCTTCACCGGCAGCGTATTCGTCGAATCGCGGACCGGTGCGCTCGTACGAATGGTGTTCACGTTCACGCCGGCATCCTATGTGGACCCCCGCAGCGACCGCATAACGGTGCGA
Source organism: Longimicrobiales bacterium (assembly GCA_965202805.1). Lineage (GTDB taxonomy): Bacteria > Gemmatimonadota > Gemmatimonadetes > Longimicrobiales > Gaopeijiaceae > BD2-11. The sequence goes on along the minus strand of OZ241869.1, from coordinate 681,722 downwards.
CTGGAGCACGCCCGGTGGACGGAGACCAGGTGGGAGGAGCCCCAGTGGCTCCCCTACCGCCAGGTGGTCGAGGTCCGGCGCGAGATCCCCCAGCTCGACCTCCCGGTGGGTACGGTGATCCGGGCGATCCTGGAGGTTACGGACTACGAGTTCGATCCCTTGCTGGATCCGGGGTTCTTCCTCGGGCCCCGGGTGACCCTGGTGCCCTACGGCCAGGCCGACTCGACGGAGTTTCGTGCCGGCCTCATGGACCGGATGGCTGAAGAGGGGCTCTCTCCGGCAAGCATGACCCGGATCGAAGCGGAGGTTCGGCGTCAGGCCCGCGCTCAGCTGAGCAGCGGGCTGCCCCGTGTGCGGCTGTATGTGGACGACTTCTCGTCGGTCCTGCGGGTCAACCGCGCCGAGGGCCTACATTTCGGACTCGGGACCTCGTTTGCGCCGCGCTACGGGACCCGCCTTCAGGCCCTCGCGGGCTACCAGTCGGCCTCCGGGACCCTGTCCGGAATGGTGCGCGGCCGGGTGAGCAGCGAAGGCGGTTCGACCGTGGCGGCACTCGAACTATTCCGCCGGCAGCTGCGCGATGCGGGCCCGCGTGCGGGCGCCTCCGGGATCGTGAACACCCTGTCCACTCTCCTGCGGGGAATCGACCACACCGACCCGTACTTCGCCACCGGTCTCCGCCTGAATGTCGAGCACCAGCTGGGTGGCGGCGCCGCGATCGCCATCGGCGGCCGCGTGGAGGAACTCGGCGGAGCCGACGCTGTCTGGTCGCACGGGCTCGGCTCGGGGGTACACCAGCGTCCGCTCAATCCCGTGGGCGAGGGCACCTTTGTCGGGACCGGCGCCGAACTGCGCTACCGGTGGGGCCGGTTCCCCGCCCGGGGAGCCGAGGCGGTGACGGCGGCCACCGTTGGGCGCTGGAAGGGCGGCGGCAACCTGACCCTGCTGACCCGCCTGGACGCCAGCGCGGCCGCACGGGATCTCTCACGGCGCGTAAACCTGCAGCTGGATGCCGGCGCCTCCTGGGGCTCCCTGCCGCATCAGCTCCTGTTCTTCCTCGGTGGGCGCGGAACCTTGCCGGGCCACGGGTTCCGGGCGTTCGGGGGACACCGCTTCGTCCTCATGACAGGCGAGGCGGGGTTCGCCTTCGTGCCGGGATGGCTGACGGGGCGGCTGCTGGCCGGCGCCGGAGCGGTCGGCGGCACCCCCGGCTCGCTCGTCCGGGAGTGGGGCGTCGAGCCCGCGGGCGGGGCGCGCGCCTTCGCTGGTGTGGGGCTCGGCACGCTTCACGACATTGTCCAGATCGACGGCGTGTGGGGCCTGCCCGGCGGCAAGTTCGAGGTCATCGTTTCCGTGGGCCCCAGGCTCAGGCCCTATCTGTGAGGAGACGAGACCATTGCACCGGCGGAGTTCATCCACCCCCGGCGGCGTCCGGCACCCTCAACAGCGACCCTTCGCGCAGGATCGTTCCCTGCTTCACAAGGTCGTCCAGTACCTGCCGGAAGCGCCTGACGATCTTTGGACCGGATCTCCTGAAGCCGAAGAGGCGGATCGCCTCGGCTGCCGCGTCGGCGGGCCTGATGCCGTAGCTCACGCGGACGGCGTGGACCAGGGCGGTCTCGATTTCCTCGGGGGCGATCCGCGCGGGGTCACGCAGGGACGAGGGAAGGTCGCCGTCCCGGCGCCGTACCTCGACGGCTTCGTGCCCGGGCCGCCAGAGGAAGTCGCGCTCGTCCATCATGAAGAGCCCGCGCCTCGCGCCCACGGTTGCACCCAGTCGCATCTGCGCTCGGATGCGGGACCCGGCGCGGCCCACGCGCGCGGCCTTGCGGATGCGGAGGATCACCTCTTCGAAGTGAACCGGGCTCTCCAACTGGACCACCTGGGCGATCCATCTCGCCAGCCGGCCGGGCGGGACCTCGTGGAGCGGCGTCGTGAGGAAGCCGATACCGGGCCGGGCCGTCCGGTAGGAAGCGGTGGGAGCGGGAATCTCCGGTTCGGGCTCGGGCGCTCGTTCGAGGGGCTTTGCGGGCGAGGGCTTCGGCGCGGGCCGCGGCGCCCCGCTCATCTTCGCGGATCGGACCGCGCCCGCGACCCGTTCGAGTTCCTGGTGCGGGTTGCGGAACCAGTCGGTGCTCCAGATGCGGTGGATCCTCCACCCCAGCCCCTCCAGCACCTGCTGCCTCAGCCGGTCCCGGTCGCGGGCGGAGCGGGAGCTGTGGTAGGTGGCGCCGTCGCATTCGATTCCCAGGAGGTATCGTCCGGGCCGCTCGGGGTCCACCACCGCCAGATCGACGAAGAAGCCGGCCGATCCCACTTGGTGGTCGACATCGTGTCCCATGGCCCGCAGTCTGGCGGCGACCGCTTCCTCGAACGGGGAGTCGGCCTCGCTGCCGCTGGCGGTGGGGATGTCGATGACCCCGTGCTGCGCGTACTCCAGGAAGGTCTTGAGCGCCCGCACGCCCCTGGCTCCGGAGCGCTTCAGGTCCAGATCCGCGCCGACGAAGTTGCAGTAGACGATGCACCGCCGGCGGGCCCGGGTGATGAGCACGTTCAGGCGCCGCTCGCCGCCGTCCCGGTTGAGCGGTCCGAAGTTCATCGGGAGATAGGCGCCGTCGATCTTGCCGTAGCCGATGCTGATCAGGATCACGTCCCGCTCGTCGCCCTGGACGTTCTCCAGGTTCTTGACGAAGAACGGCTCCTCGGGATGGGCGGCGAAGAACTCCTCGTGCGAGGGATCGCGCCGGCGCAGGATGTCGACCTCGTCCTCGATGCGGCGCGCCTGAACGTTGCTGAAGGCCGCGACGCCCAGGGTGAGTTCGGGGGTCTCGCGCGCGTGCTTCATGACGGCCCGGGCGATGGTCTTCGCCTCGGCCGCGTTGATGCCCCTGCGCTGGTAGTTGGCGTCGGGATCGTGGCGGAAGAGCAGCCCGGTATCGACCTTGCCGGCGTCGGGACTCGGGAAGACCACCAGGCGGTTGTCGTAGAACTCGTGGTTCGACACGGTGATCAGCGACTCGTGGCGGCTGCGGTAGTGCCAGCGCAGCATCCTCTCTCGAGCCCCCTGGGCGCAGAACATGCCCAGAATGCTCTCCAGGTCGGCGGTCCGGCTCGCTTCGTCTTCCCCGCCGTCGGCCATGCGGTCGAAGAAGCTGGTCGGGGGCAACTGCTTGCTGTCGCCCACCACGACCGCCTGTCTGCCCCGGATGATGGCCCCGAGGGCTTCGACGGGCCGGACCTGGCTCGCCTCGTCGAACACCACCAGGTCGAAGTCGACCGACCCGGGCGGAATGTACTTGGCGATCGAGAGAGGGCTCATCATGAGGACCGGCTTGATGCTCTGGATCGCCCTGCCCGCCTCCCGCATGAGCCGCCGGACGGCCAGGTGGCGGGTCTTCTTCTGGAACTCGCGCCTGAGGATGCCCAGCTGGCCGCCGCCGTGTTGGCGCGGGAGCTGCTGCCAGTGGCGCTCGGCGATGACCGCCCGGTTGCGGTGGAACTGCGCCATGTCCAGTTCGCGGAAGCGGTCGATGAGGCCTCCGTGGGTCGCCCCGTCGAACCGGGCCAGCGCCTCCTGGTCGCGGAAGGCCGCGTCCAGCCAGGCGGCGTAGCAGGCGTGGTCGAAAAGGCCCGCGAGCCGGCGGGCGGCGTCCGGGCGTGACGCCGCCGCACCCGCCACTTCGGGGATGCCCATTTCGGTGGCGCGCTCCTCCAACTGGTTGAAGCGCACCACGTCGTGCATGGATGGAATCCGCTCAAGGGCGCTCCGGAGCCAGGCGTCCAGGGCACCACAGGCGCGTTCCTCCCATGACTCGCCGGGCTCGAGGCGGTTCGCCCGCAGCGCCACCGCGTCGGCGAGAGCGTCCAGTGCGTCCGCCCGCGCCTCCATCGCGCGCACGCAGGCGTCGGCGGCGGTGCGCAGTTCGGCGGGATCCAGGGAACCAGAGGAGGACGGAGCCCGGGAACCAGTGGAGGACGGGCGCGACGAATGCCCGGAGGGAGGCCCGCCCGAGCGCCCGTGCAGGCGGTCCAGCAGGTCGTGCACCTCGCCTCCCACGAGCCCCGCGGCCTCGTCCCGGTGAAGCTCCACCAGCCAGGCCGCGGCCTCCGCAAAGGCGCGGTGCTTTTCCGGGCGGTCGCCCAGGCTCAGCCCCGGGCACAGCCGGCCGATCAGGTCGCCGGCTTCCTCGACACCCCGCCGCAGGCGCCCGGCCTCCAGGATGGCGTCCACCAGTTCGATCTGCTCACGGACCGTGCCGGGCATCTCCCCGCGGCAGAGTCCCGCGAGCCTGCGGCGCGCGGCGCGGAACGGCCCCGACAGGAAGCGCCACCACTTGTCGCCGAAGGCGCGCAGGGCCTGACGCTCCGCCAGCAGGCTCTCGTTCCAGGCCTCCGGGATCAGGACGGCGTCGTGCCGCGAGCGGATCCCGGCGAAGGAGCGCGCGGTATCGGCCACCTCCTCGATGCGCGCGGCATCGGCGACCCAGCCCGGACTGCGATGATCGGCGCCAGCGAGCGCCGGAGCGTCCAGGGCCGTGCGCGCGGTGCGGATCATCCTCTCCACGTCCGCGGGCTTCAGCTCTCCGAACGTCCGGTCGCGGCCAAGCCGCCCGATCAGCTCCTCCGTCTCGCGCCCCAGCCGGCGCAACGCCGCCGATGCGGCCTCCAGGACGTGGCGCACGCCATGCTCGTCGGTGGGAACGAAGTGCAGCCGGCCGCACGGCCACCACACGTGCCGGCAGGGAACTCCGGTCGCGCGCATCAGCTCCTGGAACTCGCGGGCGAGTTCACGCCTGCGGATGAACTCCTCTTCGCTCCACGACACCGAATCCCGGATCGGGAGTCCCGGGCCGTCGACCTCCAGCCCGTCCTCCTTCAACTGCGCCAGGCGGCCGACCAGGTCGTGCGGGGTCAGCCCGCTCCGTCCGACCGGCGAGTTGACCGCCCGGGCATAGTCGTTCAGGCGATCCCGGGCCTCCTCCAGAAGCACCCCGTCCGCGGCCCCTGGCTCGACCCTGGGCCGGCCCGCCGCCAGCGTGCGCTTCAGCTCGTCCAGCACGGCGCGCTTGTTGGTCTTGTGGCTGTGCAGCTCCAGACAGGCGTCGCCCAGGTGGATCGTGTCCAGACGCCGCTTCACGACCTCCAGGGCGGCCATCTTCTCCGCCACGAAGAGGACCGTGCGGCCGCCGGCCAGCGCCTCGCCGATCAGGTTGGTGATGGTCTGCGACTTCCCGGTGCCCGGCGGCCCCTGGATCACCAGGTTGCGGCCCCGGATCGCGTCCAGAACCGCAAGCGTCTGCGAGCTGTCGGCGTCCATCACGGGATGGAGACCCGCCACCCCGTCGGCATCGTCGATGTGCTCGTCCTCGCCGATGTCGGGCGGGCCCGGCGCGAAGCCCTCGCCGCCGAAGAGCTGCTGCACCAGCGGGTGGTCGGCGGGCCGGCCCCCTTCCGGCCAGGTCTCGGCATCCAGGTCCTTGTAGATGAGCAGCTTGCTGAAGGAGAAGAAGTTCAGGTGGACCTCGTCGTGCTCGACCGCCCAGCGCTCCCTGCGTGCGACCGCCTTCTCGACCCGGGCCAGATAGTCCTCCACGTCGAGATCCTCCTCGGCCGGCATCTCCGGCAGGCGGACGCCGAAGTCCTGCTTGAGCTTGACCTCGAGCGAGAGGTTGGCCTCGATGTCGTCCCCGGTCCATCTGAGCTTGAAGCTCTCCCGCACGCTGGACCTGTCGAGCCGAACCGGGATCAGGATGAGCGGCGCACGGCGCTCGGTGCCGCTGCTGTCGGACTCGTACCAGCGGAGCATCCCGAGGGCGAGATAGAGGATGTTGACCCCCTGTTCCTCGATCGAGAGGCGGGCCTGACGGAAGGTCGCGCGCAGGCGCAGATTGAGCGCGGCGCGGGGAAGCGCGGTCTGGAGCTTGTTGTCGGTGTGGCGCTCGGCGGCTCCGCCGGGGTCTTCGTCGGGCTCGCCCAGCATGGCCAGCAGCTCGGCGGGGATGTCGTCGAGGTCGTCCGCGGCCGGTTCGGTGGTCGCCACGGGCGCCGCCTCGGGGGAGCCGGGGAGGAAGTACATGACCCGCGGGCTGCGGGACGAGGATCCGCCGGGCGCGGGCCCGCCCACGAGGATCCTGAAGAGCTCGCGCGACCGCTCATCCACAACCTCGATGCCGCGCCGCTTCGAGGGACGGAAATTGAGCAGCGGGTTCCGGAGAGAGAGATCGAGGACGTCGCGGCGGGATTTCTCGAGCTCCTGCCGGATGGAGGAGAGGTCGGTCATGGGCGGAAGGCTGTGCTTCGAGGCGACCCGGTTGGTGGGACGGGTGGGTGCATCGGGCGGTGCCCTGCTTTTTTCGCGGGTGTCGTGAGGAGAGGAACGGGGAGGAGGGTGCGGGGATCGGGGCTCGGGGCGCAAGGGTGCGGGAGGCTCGGGAGCCCCTGTGCCGCGGTTTCGGGATGCCGTCCGGCGTCGAGCGCGACATGTTGTTTGCAGGGCCTGCCGGGCCACCCGCAGCTTTCTTGATTCAGGAGCCTCGACGAGCTGTGACCGTACGCGATCTTCGGCAGGTCGGTTGCCGCCTCGTCCGTAGCGGTCATGAAGCTGCAGTGGCCCGTATAGTTTATCTAAGGCCGTTACACTGAGCTGTCCCATTCAGCTATGGTGCCGTCCCATGGATTGCAGCCATCTCGCGCTGTCCGTCGTCGTCGTGGTCGTTGCCCGGGTTCTTGAACTGCCGCCCGCTGAGGGGGAGTCCGTTTGGCCGACCATCGTCGTCTTCATCCAGGAGTACGGATGGTGGGTCATTCTCCTCGGCGTCTTCGCGGGAGAGGGCGGAATCATCTGGATCGAGTCGAAGGAATCGACGACGGTGACCAAGGCCCTGAACGCGATCTTGGCGGAGTTTCGAGACGAGTTGTTCGGCGATGCCGAGGGACAGGAGGGGGACCACCGCGTCACGCTGTTCCAGTACCGCAAGACGTGCTGGAGGGCCATCTGGCAACGGGCGAGGGCACCGTGGGGTGGATGGCTCGTTCCGGTCTCCCGGCCGGGTCGAGCCTCGCAGCGATCCTATTCCGTGTTCCGTACGCCGGACCATCCGAACAAGATCGAGGGGATCGCGGGTAAGGCTTGGGGGGCCAACAGCAAAGCGTACGAAGCTCTCGGCCTGCCGGACCTGTCGGAAGTCGGGAATCCGAAAGGCGATGCACTCGTAGAGGAATACGCGAAGCAAAGCTTCGTGTCACCGGGGTGGGTACGGAGGCGCGTGAAGAAGCAAAAGCTTCTGGCCCGTTCCATTATCGGGTTCACGGTCGAGCAGCCGGACGGAACGGCGTGGGGCGTACTTGTCGTTGACAGCAAGGATCCCCATATCAACGGGGAGAGAATCGCGAAGGAGTTTCGAGACCTATGGAAAAAGTCGCTGAGGCACATGGTGGCGGAGCTGTGAGCAGCCGCTGGACGGACATCGATCCCACCAAGTACGACGAGGTCCACGAAGTTCAGGGGCTCAAGCTGGACGCGGGTGCCTTCATCTCACCCTACGACGTGCCGGACGGTGTCCGGCTGCTTTGCCCTCACCAACAGAGCTACCTGATCCAACTCCGCTACCTCACCGACCAGGAAGAGATCGAGTTGACGGAGACGGAGCTTCCCGAGATTCACTTCGGTCTGGGCCGGCACTCAAGCCGTCTGGTGTCGCTGAAGGTCGTTGCTACGAAAGGGTTTCCAGAGTGGGAAGAGGTCGAGTCATTGCTTTCCAAGCTGACCAGTCAGCGGAACCTCACCAATCATTTCGTGGCGCAGACCGTGCTGCGCGACTTCTGGTCCAGACTGGCCGAACGGGTTCGGGAGCTGCAGACGGGCTGAGGCTTCGGGACCGGATCTCGACGAGCGGTGACCGGATATCTGTTCGTGGCGCTCGCGGTGCTCGTGGCCGTGGCCGGCTGGGGGGTCCGGCGCCGGCTGCGTCACCAGACCCGGAGCGGGGTGACGGATGAGATCGTCCGCCAAATCGAGACGCTCGGTCGCGTAGACGCGGAAGATGTCGAGCCGGTGGACCTGGAGCGAGCTCGGGCCGAGGAGGACGAGTTCTGGGCCCAGACCTGGGACGAGCCGGAAGAAGACTGGTAGGACGGAATAAGACGAGCAGCTACCCCCGCCCGCCTGGCCTCATCCCGTTAGCGGCGGGAATCAATCACTCGCTTCAAACGTCCAACTCAAAAGCACCAGAAACACCGACACAATCGCCCCCACAACGGCGAGCAACCATCCCCAGCCCCCGTCGCGCGGCTCTTCCCTGTCCAGTCGGGGCCCCGTCGGCGGCGCGGCGGGGGCGGGCACGGCCACCGGCTCCAGGTCACCATCGTCCAGGCGGCCACCGCGCAAGCTCGCTTTGTGCAGCAGCCAATAGCCGTCGGAAAAGAGGAAGTCGTCGTCGTTCTCGCCACGCTCCTCGGCGACGTCCCATGGTGATCTCTCGTCCCAGTCTCTCGTGTTCGCGTCCGCGCCCGCTTTTAGAAGCAGAGACACGACACCGGGGTCTCCCTCGGCTGCCGCCCTGTGCAGGGGGGTCGCGCCGTTGTCGCCCCGGGCGTCTACGTCCGCGCCTGCCGCCAGCAATACCCCCACGACCTCCGACGAAGCGATGGCCGCTGCCAGATGAAGCGGAGTATTGAAGCCAGCATTCACGTCGGCTCCCGCGTCAAGCAAAGCCATCAGGTCTTCCACGCCTGTAGTCCAGTGGAGGGGCGTCCAGTCGATCCTGTCGCGGGCGTTTACGTCGGCACCCGCCCTCAGCAGGAGAGCAAGAAGCTCGGTCTGTCCGTCCGCCGCCGCCAGATGAAGGCCCGTGGCACCGTCCTTTCTCGCGGCGTTGACATCCGCTCCAGCCTCGATCAAGGCACTCACGACTTCCCCTCTTTCTTGCCTGATCGCCCAAAGAAGCGGCGTCTCGCCGTCCCTCATACGAGCGTTGACTGCCGCTCCCGCTCCCAGGAGGGCCGTGACGACGTGAGGGTCGGTCGTGACGTGCAACGGCGTCAAACCGTCCTTGTTGCGGACATTGACGCTCACACCAGCCTCCAGCAAGGCGGTGACTACATCGGTGCTGGCACTGGCATTAGCCGCCAAGTGCAGGGGTGCAAAGCCATCGTCGTTGCACTCTTCAGCATCCGCTCCAGCGCGTAATAGGGCTTGCACGACTCCCGCATGGCCCTTGGCCGCCGCGGAGAGCAGGGGCGTGGTTCCGTTCTCGTTTCGGCAGTTCACGTCGGCTCCCGCCGACAAAAGGGCCTCGACGGCTGCCTGATGGTCCGTGATCGCCGCTAAATGTAACGGCCTCACGCCTTCCGGGGTCCGTACGTCCGCATCCGCTCCGGCGCCCAGCAAGGCTTGCACGATCCCGGCGCGGCCTCCCGCCGCAGCGTTGTGCAGAGGCGTGGTTCCGCCCTCTGCCTGTGCCGTAGCGTCGGCTCCCGCCGACAGGAGTGCTTCCGCGGCTTCCCGGTCGCCTTTGACGCCATATAGCGGCGTGTAGCCCTCCTTGCTGCGGGCGTTCACGTCCGCGCCCATCCGCAGCAAGGCCGAGATGACGGGGAGACTGCCCGTTTGAGCCGCGCAATGCAGCGGCGTGAAGCCATCGCGGTCCCGAGCCTCCACGCTGGCTCCCGCCGCGAGCAACGCTGTCACGATCGCCTGGGCCGGGGTGCCTGCCGCCAGATGAAGGAGCACTTGTTCCTGCTCGTTCGCACGCGCGTCCGCATCCGCGCCCGCTTCCAGCAACTGCGCGATAAGGTCGTCCTTTCCTTCGTACGCCGCAGCGTGAAGGGGTGTCGCGCCGTTCTCGTCTCGCGGATCCAGGTCCGCACCCGCTTCCAGCAAGGCGTCCAGAACCTCACTATTTCCTTTCAGCATTGCGTAATGAAGCGGCGTCCGACCGTTCGATGCCCGCGCGTTCACATCCGCCCCCGCGTTCAGCAGGATCTCAACGATTTCCGCGCTGGCAGCAAGGTGCAACGGAGTCACGCCGTCTTTCGCGCGCGCATCCGCGTTGGAACCTGTCTCCAGAAGCGTCGACAGGGTTTCAGTGTCTCCCTCCACCGCAGCGCGGTGCAGCGGCGGCCAGTTGTAGTCTTCGCGGGAATCCATGTTCTACCTCGAGGGCTGCCACCTGACATCTTCAGGTCGCGGTTGCGGGTAGCACTTCTCCATATTTCGCAAGGTAGGTGCCCATTTGGCTTCTGGGCCAGAGGCTCGCTCCAAGTCGACAACCGGCATGCGCAGCCCGTCCCCTACGCCGCCCGCTTCCCGTCCCCCGCCTCCCGCAGCGCGTCCGCCATGATCCCGCACGCCGATCCGATGACCCCGATGCCGGCGAACATCGCCACCGTGGCCAGGATCCTGCCGCCGCCGGTCACGGGCTGGATGTCGCCGTAGCCGACCGTCGTCAGGGTGACCACCGCCCACCACAGGCCATCGTACACCGAGCTGAAGACCCCGGGCTGCACGTCGTGCTCGAGGTGGTACATGCCCAACCCGGCCGTAATCACCAGGATGCACGTGCCCGCGAACAGCGCACCGGCCTCGTCCATGGCGAACCGGAACGCCCTCGCGAGCTTGACCACGGCGCTGGTGCGGGTGGCGAGCTTGGCCGTCGAGACGAAGAGGCGAAACAGGCGAAAGGCACGAAGCGCCTTCAGATCGAATCCCGTGAACGCCCAAAACGGCAGGACGGCCAGGAAGTCCACGATCCCCATGAAGCTGAACGCATACTTCTTCCAGTTCTCCGCCCGCCGGATGCGAACGCACCACTCGACCGTGTAGAGCAACCAGACGCCCACACCGGCCCAATGGAAGAACGTCGCCGCACCGGCCAGGGCATCCACCGTCTCCGCGGTCTGGAACACCAGATCCAGGCAGATGACCGCGATCACCGCACGTTCGATTCGTTCCGGGAATGGAGAGGGTTGTCGCATGGGGGTCTCCCGGGGTCGGGGATGAGGGTCGGGGAGTCGGGTGGAGGTTGCCGATGGGGTGGCGGGAGGCACAAGGGAGGAAGGGTGCGGGAGTGGTTACCATATTGCCATATCGACGATATGGTAATCCATATGACGTGCGGCGATGCGATACCTTTACGACTGGATCCGCTCCGAGGGTACTTCGATGACAGGACGCTGACGGCGACCGCGGGTACGCATGTTAGCTTGGCATGCGCGAAGAGACGGCAGGCGGCTAACCGACGGCACGCAAGACGCTGACCCTGACGAGATCGATGACGTACTACGGCTACTTGAAGGATGCGTCCCAGTTCCTGCGGGAGATGGGGATGACGGGCGACCGTACCCCATGAGCCGCCAATCCGACGTGCGCGAATGCGCTCTGCTCGCCTGCCAACGCGTCGGGCTCTACGCCCACGTCTCCGACCCCGACAGCGACCTCTTCCTCGATCGTCCATGCGTGGAGCTCGTCGAGGCGTCCGCGGACAGCTGCCCGATCTCGCCCCCTTACAACGACACCCTGATGACCTTTCGGGCGCGCTGCGTCGCCGCCCTCGGGGATAAGGGATACGAGCGCGTCCGGGTGTACCTGCAGCGGCTGTGCACCGAGGACTGGACGTGGCGGCGCTGGTGCCGGCATCACGCCGGCCGCATCTCCGGGCTGCTCCTGGCCCTGGCGCTGGCGGCGGCGGGTCCCCGGCAAGCCAGCGGCCAGGACGTCTTCTACTCCGAACCCGCGCCCGGAGTCGGAGCCAAGACCGAGCTCGCCGGAGGCGCCGGTTTCCGGGAGGACCTGATCGTCGACCTCTACTTCTACGCGCGCGCGCCGGAGGTCTCCGATCTCGTGGCCGACGTGATTCTCCCCGACGACAGGTCGACGGAGGAATTCGTGTTCGCGGTAAGTCGGGGCGCGGGGATCGGGGGCACCGGGACCGCGGACGCGCGGGTCGAGCGCTGCCGGGTCGTCGAGCGCGGCACCGTCTGCCATCCCCTGGATCCCCCGGCGTCCATCGGGATCGGAGGATGCGGCGACGCGGCGGCCGACTGCTGGGGCGACCGGGTCGAGATCGAACTGCCGCCCCTGGACATGGACTGGGCCGGCGAGTTCCTGCGCCTCACGCTCCCCCGCGGGGCCTTTACCCTCACCGGATGCGCGTGCGAGGACATCGACGGGCCGCTGATCGCGAAGCGGGACCCGGCCGGGAACCCCGTGACGGGGGAATCGCCCGAACTCGTCGTGCCCCTCCCGGCCCCCTCCGACGTCGAGCGCCAGTACCTGGAACAGCGGCCGTTCCTGCGATTCAACGCCAACCCCTTCACACGCGACGAGTCCGCGGGCGGCGGGTTCCAGGACCTGAGCCTGTCGTTCGAAGGAGGCGTCTACCGGCAGCAGGCCCACGGCCGCTGGCTCACGCAGGCCCGGTGGTCGGGCGATGTCGCCACCCGGGCCGAAACCAGCTTCAACCGTCTGACCCTGGAGGCCGGCGCGGCGTTCAACCTCCTGCCCGGCGACTGGCTGCCCCTCACCGTCAGCGCCAAGGGCCAGTCGGACCAGGGGCTCCACGCCGTCGACATGTCCGCTGAAGCCCGGCTCGCCTACGTGCTGCCCTTCAATCCGACCCTTCAGTCGGGCGCCTACCGTCCCGCGGCGTCGCCCCGCCTCAACGTGATCGCGGCCTACGGCCGGGGACTCGTCCGCCCCGGCGAGCCCACGGACTCGGGCGCCCGCACCCTGCCCCCTTCGACTCCGGAGGCAACGTTCCGGCGAGTCGGCTACGAGACCTGGTGGCGGCTTCCGGTCTCCGACAACATGCTGCTGAACATCCGCCACGCCGGCCTGTGGAACCGTCCGGACGGCGCCAGCGGCGACTTCCACACGCTCTGGGACCTGGCCGTGGAAGTCGATATGGGCGGGGTGACCTATCTTGTGGGATACCAGAGGGGCAGCGCGGCACCGCTGTTCGTCCCGATCGAAACCACCCGGGCCGGACTCAGCTTCGCCGTGGGAGGAGGAACGGCGGGGGCCGGAGGGTGACGGCGAGGGGCAGGATTGCGCGAGGAGAAGAGGATGGGATCTCGCACACCGGTCACGCCATTGGCGTTGTTCGCCATCGCGGCGGTCAGTGGATGTCGAGGAGACTGCTGCGACGTCATCATCAACGGCCACCCCCCACCGAACGCCGATCGTGATTGAAACGGTCCCGCTCAAATCTGACGACGGAGCGCGTCGGAGCCAGAATCCGTGCTTGTGAACTTGACTTGGGGCATCGAACCGACTAGTCCTATAATTCGTTAGATAACCAGGAGACCTGGAGGACATGTGCCCAGAGTATGGCAGGTTGATGAGATGTTTTCCACGGCGACCCCGGCGAGGATAGAAAACTAATGAAGGTAATCATAGTTGGCGCGTCCGGCACCATTGGACGCAAGATAGACATCGCAGTCTCCAACAACCACGAAGTTGTTCGCATTGGTACAACGAGCGGTGACATTCAGTGTGACTACACGAATGCGGATTCGGTGAGGGAAATGTTTGGAGCGGTTGGTCCGTTCGATGCCCTCGTTGCCGTCGTGGGCGGCGATGGCGTTTTCAAGAAATTCGAACAGCTGGACAGTGCCGACTATCGGTACGGGTTCGACCGTAAGTTCCTCGGTCAGATTCGGCTAGTGAGACTCGGGCAGGCCAGCATTCGAGACAATGGCTCGTTTACATTGACGAGCGGCTTCCTCAGCCACTATCCGAACCCGGCCAGCATTGCGATCGGTCCACTGAATGCGGCGGTCGATACCTATGTGCAAAATGTTGCACGCTTGATGCCACGAGGGATTCGGGTGAATGTCGTGAGCCCCGCGCCTGTTGTTGAACCTGGACGACAGGGATTGGGTCTGGTCACCGCCGAACAATGCGCACGTTTTTACGTCGAAGCCGTTGAGGGAACCATGTCCGGTCAGGTGCTGCGGGCCTGGGGAGGGCTATCCGATTCTGGTTCCAACCGATTTCCCCGAAGACGAGCTTAGCCTGACGTACCGTCATGGTTGACTCTCTGCTCGCAGGGGCCAGGCCGATGCCGCCATGGAAACGCCCAGGATTCCGTCGAGATTGATGCGGCACCTCACCGGGAGCATACCGACTGGTCCCGCAGCGATCAGCCGAAAAATTGGCGATCCCCAAGCAATCGCCTCCGGGCCGGTCGTGGATGGCTCAGAACGAGACGTAGCCGCCCATCTGGAAGAGCACGATGCCGCTGGATTCGTCTCCGACGTGGAAGATGAAGCGTGCCCCGTAGCGACGTCCGAACGTCAGACTCGCACCGGCGGTTGGCAAGACGTTCCCTCCGTCGTACTCGATGCCCGCGCGCAACGCCGGGCGAACGAGCCAACTGGAACGTCCGAGCCGGACTGACGCGCCGATCCGGTTGGCCGACCCGGCGAAGTCGACGCAACGGTAGTTCTCCACCATCCCGTACAGCGACACCGGCCCCGCGACCCGCCCGCTGATGCCGACGTAGTGTCCGGGACACGCAACGCTGTTGCCGCCGACGATCCCGGCTTCGAGCACGAAGAGGCCCGGTTCCTCCTGACGGCCCGGTGCCTCCTGCGCCTGAACCTGCCAGGGCAATACGGCCAGGCAGGCCAACGACAGCCGGAAGACATGAGTACGCCTTGCCAGGGCTATGAGAGGCCATCCGGATTGCCTATTCTCCGAGTGTTGGAAAGGTCGAGCCCCAATCAACTCCGTCACAGGGAGGCGTATCATGAGGAACGTTCCCTGGGGATGCGTCGTGCTGTTCGCGGTGTCGGTCGTCGGCACTGCGACGGCCTGCGGCGGAGACCACGAACGCACCGCCGATGTCCAGATGCAGATCAAGGACAGCGCCGGCGTGCGGATCGTCGAGTATGCAGGCGTGCCCGAGGTCGATCCGCACCTCGTCCTTGCCGAGGAGCCGGTGTACCGCCACGGAGCGAACCCGGGAGACTACGAGTTCCAGGGGATCAACGTCGGTCGGCTCTTCCCGGATGGAGGCGCGGTCGTTGCTGACCGGGGAAACAGCGACGTGGTCGTCTTGAGTCCGGACGGCACGACACACGAGGTCCTCGCCAGCCGTGGAGAGGGACCGGGCGAAGTCATCTACCCCTACTCCATGTTCGTCCTGGGTCAGGACAGCGTCCTCGTCCCTGATCGTCGTCTGTCTCGCCTCACTTTCTTCGTCGGCGATTCGGTCGCGCGCATCGCGCGCCTCCCTCGGCTAGGCTACCTCGGTGTGGCAGGAATCGGCTCGTCCGGCGAGCTGCTGCTGATGCACCGAACACCCCACCGTTCCTGGTTCGACATAGAGGAGGAGTGGCTCGCCGGACACATGTACCGGTTCGCGACTGAAACCGGAGCCTTGGACACGGTCGCGTCGTACGACCACTGGCCGCGAGAGCGGTCGGGGCTGATGAACCCGATCATCCGGGCCGTTGGCAACGTCACGGTCGCCACCGGGCGGTTCGTCCAAACGAGGTCCGACAGGCCCGAGATCACCTGGCGTCTCCCCGACGGCACGGTAAGGCAGATCGTGCGCTGGCGGCCCGAGCCCACCCTGCTGACCGAGGAACTCCTGGAGCCCGTCGAGGCATATGAGCGCATGATCGGCTGGTTGAACTACGGAGTATCCGAGGCCCGGCTCGATGAGATCGTTCAGGCAGACATGTCCCGGTATCGCGCCATGATCGGCCAGCCGGTGCCGCTCTTCGGTTCCCCCTTCGCCGACGCCGACGGAAACGTGTGGCTGCCCTCCTACCGGCCGGCCTACCCGGAAGAGGGCTCGCCGTACACCGTCATTTCCCCGGTCGGGGAGTGGCTGGGACAGGTCGGGACTCCGCCCAGGTTCCGAATCCTCGATGTGACCGGAGGGCTGGTTCTTGGCGTGCTCAGGGACGAAATGGACGTGGAGAACGTCGTGGTGTACGAGTTGGTGGGAGGACCTTCAACTCACCGGCCCCGGGCTCGGGTCTCATCTCTCCCGGGTTCAGCTATCTTTCGTTGAAAGAGACTGGCAGCTTGCGCCACAGAACGATCCAAAGCCCCCGAACACACGACAAGTAGTAGCATGGGCGTATTAACCTACCATAGGTAGTAGTGCGAGATTCCTGCGGCGCAGACTCCTAGTGAGCAATAGCGATGAATTCACGCATCTCGGGCAGATCTCCTGCGGCGGCGCTGTTGATCGCGGCGGCGTCCTTCTTGACCGCCCCGGCTCTCTCCGCTTCGGGTGTTTCCGGCCTTGCTGCCGCGTGGAGCACCCTACGCGCGACCACACTCCCACAAGACACTCTGCCGCGCCCTGACACCGTGGTCGCGCTCGAAGAGATCGTCGTTACCGCCCGGAACCGGGCCGAGCCCGTGCAGGATGTCCCGGTCGCCATTTCGGCGTTCTCGGGCAGGGACCTTGAGGATCGGCACATCGGCGCGACCGACCAACTCACGTACATCACCCCCAACCTCACGTTCAATTCGTCCGGTGCGTTCGCGGGCACCAAGTCGGCGGCGCAGATCTTCATCCGTGGCATGGGGCAGACGGACTACCTTCCCGTGACGGACCCCGGGGTCGCGGTCTACGTGGACGGGATCTACATGGCGCGTTCGGTCGGAGCGGTCATGGAACTCCTCGACGTCGAGCGCGTGGAAGTGCTGCGCGGGCCGCAGGGTACGCTGTTCGGGCGCAACGCGATGGGAGGCGCCGTGTCGCTGCACTCCAGACGGCCCGGAGAGATACCGCGAAGAAGCGTCCGCGCGACCTTCGGCAACGACCGCATGACCAACGTGACCGCAGCCCTGAGCGGTCGATTGGCGGACCGGCTGTCAGCGGGCGCCACAGTGTCCCACCGACACCGGGACGGCTATGTGACGCGCATTCACGACGGCCTCGACATGGGCGACGACAACGCTCAGGCCACGCGGGTCTCGCTGGTGTGGCGGCCTCGGGACGGCGCGGAGCTGTTCGCGACGGCGGACTACACCCGGCAGAGGGAGAACGGCGCACCGACGGTTTCGGGTGGAGTCAACGACCTGATGGCGTTCGGGACCTTCGGCAATGCGCTGCTCGACGAATGTACCGCCGTGCGGATCAATCCCGATTTTCCCGGGGACGGACCGCCTTCGTTCCCTCCTCCGGGAAACGGCGCCGGCGGGGCCGAAGGCTGCTTCGGGCCGGACAGCTTCGCCGGGGAATACCTCGCCGAGGGGAGCTTTCCCGCTTTCGCCGATCTCGATTCATGGGGCGGAAGCGCCGAACTGACCTGGACATTGGGCGAGTGGGGCACCCTGAAATCGCTCACGGGCTATCGGGGGATGCGGTTGTCGGCGTCCCGCGACGCCGACAACACTCCCGCGAACATCCTGTCCACCCAGGAGCTGCTCGACCACGCGCAACTCAGCGAGGAACTCCAGCTTGGCGGGATCGCCGGCGGAGGGAGGGTGCACTGGCAGACCGGCCTCTACCTCTTCCGGGAATCCGGGTATCAGCGGACCGATGTCATCGTGCCGCCCGGGGCCCTCAGCAGCGGGGGCGACTACGACAACTCCTCCGTTGCCGGCTTCGCACAGGTTACGGGTGACCTGACCGACCGATTGTCGCTGACGGTCGGCGGCCGCTACACGATGGACCGGAAGGGGCTCCGCCCCGACAACTATGCCCGGGGCGACGCCTCGCAGGGCGCCGGCAGCATCTTCGGTCCCACCTGGCCGCTGCTGGCGGGCGTGTATGTCTCGCCCACCGGTCCCATGCGCCCAGGTGACCGCATGCTCCCGCAGAGGCACTTCCAAGAGGACTTCCGCGCGCTGACCGTCACCGCCAAGCTTGGGTACCACTTCACATCCGCTGTAATGGGCTATGCGGGCTTCTCCGAGGGGTTCAAGAGCGGAGGATACGACGTACGCTATCTTGGCAACGAACCCAACTCCGCGGCCGCAGCCCCCGGCATGTTTATGCCGGAAACGGTCCATAGCTGGGAGGTCGGCCTCAAGTCGCTCCTGGCCGGCGGCCGGGCGCGGATCAACCTCGCGCTCTTCCACGCCGACTACGAGGATCTCCAGATCATCGTGCGCGAATCGTTCAACCCGATCACCTTCAACGGAGGGTCCGCCGACATCCGGGGCGCCGAACTGGAGGCCGCGTGGGTGCCGGGCGGCGGCTGGGACGTTCGGGCCAGCCTGGGTGCGATGCGGGCCGGCTACGAAAGCCTCAGTCCGAGCGTGTTGAACAACGCGACCCCCGTGCTTCCCGGCTACCGGCTCGCCAAGACACCGAATCGGAGCCACTCGGTGACTGTCGCGAAGGAGATCGGCGCTCCGCGCGGCGTGGTCGTGACGCCCCGCGTGAGTTGGCTGTTCACTGGAGCGCAGCACCATGACGCGATCAACACGCCCCAGCTCTTTCAGGACGACTACCACCTGCTGAACGCGTCCGTGGCCGTCGGAACCGGCGATGGCCGATGGGCGATCGTGGCTGCGACCCGGAATCTGACGAACGAGCGTTACCTGGTAACCGGCAACTCCGCGTTCGCGACTTCCGCAGCTTACATCGAGTTGGTTTTCGGGCGGCCGCGGGAACTGTCCGTGGCTGTGGAACACAGTTGGTGAGTGAGATGCGGATCGCCGGTAGGGCGGCCAGAACCCAGCGGTGCCGGTTTCAACTACCGAGATGGTTGATCAAGTCCCTGAAACTGCGGAAACCACTGGCATCTTCGGGAGGAATATCGACCCCGAATTCCTGGTTGACGGTCTGGAAAAACTTCACGCCAGCCATCGATGTCACGCCGAGTTCGCTGAAGTCCGCATCCAGCATCGCCCGATCCGAGATGTTCAAATGTTTCTCCACGAGAACTCCTACACGTTCTTCAACACTTGCCATCGCAGCGTCTCCCTTTGAAAAGGTACCAGAAAGCTACCAGTAACAATTGAAATGTGGCTTGATCCTAAGAGCAACAGGCGTGAGTGTCAATGGTTTAAAGTGCCTCAAACCAGAAGTGCCGGTGTTGGAATGGATAGCCCGGCAGTGAAATCCGGCGCCTGTCCTCTCCGGCGAACAGCCCGGCGAAGTCGAGCGTGAACCCCGCCTCATACGCCCGCGCCACCGCCTCGATGAACGCGCGTCCACTCTGCGGCGCATCCCCCGTGGGATGTTTCAGGCTTGTCAACACGACAGGCGGCCCGGCACCGTCTGCGCTCGCCCCCGCGTCGCCTGCCGGTTCCGGCCAGACCGAGAGCGCCTGCGGGCCGATCACTGCATCCGGCCCGATCTCCACAATGGCCTCCACCCCCAATTCCGCTAGCGTCCTCACGCATTCGCCCGGCACCGCCGGCTCGCTCGCCTGACGACGCCAGTAGGCCGCGTCCATGGTCTCACCCGCCCCGAGGACCAGGCCCGTCCGCTGGTTCACTATCGTGAGCGAGGGTAACGCCGTCACGACGCCCTCGAGCGCTGTTTCCAGATCGTCCAGCGCCTTCCCGGCTCCATCGGCATCGGAGATTGCCTCCATGAGCGCGCCGCGTCTGGCTGCAAAGCACAAACCTTCCTCCAGAGTGAACACGCCCGCCGCATGCGCCGCCGCTATCTCTCCCGAGCCTGCGCCGAACACCAGGTTCGGCCGAATCCCGATACTCGCCCAAAGCGACGTGAGCGCGCACTCGAGCGCAAAGACCGCTGGCTGCGACCACGTCGGGTTGCTCAACTCTCCGATACGGCCGAACATCACGTCCAGCAGCGAAGCGCCGCGCTGCACCCGGAGCACCTCGTCACAGCGATCCAGAACCGCCCGCGCCACCGGCTCGCACTCGTAGAGTTCCTCGCCCATGCCGACCCGGTGGCCCTCCTCTCCGGCGTAGGCGAATGCCACCCTCACCGGCGCCTGTGGCTTTGCTCCCTCTTCCGACTCCGCGAGCGCCCTCAACCCTTCCCGCAGCGACGCGGCATCCTCGAATACGACGCCTGCGCGGTGCGCGAAATGGCTCCGCCCCTCAGCCGCCGTCCACGCCATGTCCGACAAGAGGGATTGCGCATCATCTTCGGCGGAAAGCTCCCCGGCGTTCTCATCCAACCAGGAAAGATATCGTCCCGCCAGTTCACGAAGCGCTTCGTCCGATTTACCCGAGAGTGGCAACATACGCGTCCGGCGGGGGCGCAACCCCTCCGCCGTCGGTGACTCGGGAATCTCCTCCGACAACGAGACGGCGACAGGTTGCGCGGAACCTGAAGGACAAGACCACTCGGCATTTCGAGCAGAGTCCTCGACGCGCGCGCCATATCCCTCAACAATGAGGTGTGCGTTTGTCCCCGTCATGGAGAATGCGCTTATGCCCGCCCGGGGCGGGCTATCCGGAGCAAGGGGCCAGTCCGCCGCCTTCGACGTCACCCGTACCGGCAACTCGTCCCAGGCCATGTTCGGATTCGGGTTCTCGAAATTAAGGTGTTTGGGAATCATCCCGTGCTTTATCGAGAGCATTACCTTGATCAGGCCGGCGACCCCCGCCGCCGATTCCAGATGGCCGATGTTCGTCTTGACGGTGCCGAGAAGTAGCGGACGACACGGCTCGCGCCCGTTTCCATATACCGCCGCCGCCGCCTGAACCTCTATCGCATCGCCCATTTCCGATCCGTTCGCATGCGCTTCGAGATAATCGACTTGCGAGGGTTTCAGATTCGACTGCGTCAACGCCTCTTCAATGACCCGCCGCTGCGCTGGTCCGCTTGGCATCACCAAATCCCCGCTCGCACCGTTTTGATTCGTCGCCGACCCGCGAATGACCCCCCAGATTCTGTCGCCATTCTCTTCCGCGTCTGTCAGCCGCTTCAAGACGATCACCCCGCAACCCTCGCCGCGCACGTAACCGTCCGCGGCCGCATCGAACGACCAGCATCTGCCTGAGCGCGACAACATTCCGAAATCCGCCATCCTGGTGGTGCTTTCCGCCGAGAGTATGACGTTCACGCCGCCCGCGAGGGCCATATCCGTCTCGCCGCGCTGCAAACTCACGACGGCATGATGTATCGAAACCAGCGAAGACGCGCAGGCGAGTTCCACCGGCATCGCCGGCCCCTCCATACCGTATATGAACGAAACCCGGCCCACCGCCACGCCCATTGAATTACCGAAATAGTCGTCATGCACGTCGTCTTTCAGCAGTTGCCCGTACTCGCTGTTGGCGATTCCAAAGTAAACGCCGCTGCGGCTGCCCTTGAGACGGGCGGGGTCCATGCCCGCATCCTCAAGCGCCTGCCAACTGGTTTCCAGCAGCAATCGCTGCTGCGGATCCATGGTCCGCGCCTCAATGGGGAGAATGTCGAAGAACCCCGCGTCGAACAGATCCAGGCCGTCAACGAAACCGCCGATGCGGTGCACGGGTGCTTCGGCACCGGGGTCTCCGAGAGCCCCGTTCCATGGACCCGCGTCCCGACGCCCGTCCATGACTGCGGATTCTCCAGCTTCGAGCTGGCGCCAGAAAGCCGCCAGATCGGGTGCGCCGGGGAAACGGCACGCCATGCCCACGATTGCTATGTCATCGCCATCATGCTCGCGGCGCCTGGGTTTTTGCCGTTTCAGGGTCGGCGGCTTCAAGGTCGCGGCCGTGGCGCCGATCCCGCCGATTTCGGCTGCCAGATGACGCGCGAGAGCAGTGATGTCCGGAAAGTCGAACACTACTGTATTCGAAGCCGTATACTCGTCGTCGAAAGCGCGGTTCAGCCGGTTCCGCAACTCCACGGCCATCAGGGAGTCCATTCCCATATCGAAGAAGCTGACCGTCGTTGATGGGGGTGAAGACAGCCGGAGCACCGCCTGCAACTCCTGCTGTATGAAGGACTCCAGGAGATTTTGTTGCTCTGCAGCCGGAGTATCCCGAAGCCGGGACAACAGGCTGGCGGAAGGGGCGGAGTCTTCGGACTCACGGTCTTCAGGCTTCGTCGCGACCAGGATGTCTTCGAAGAATGGAGGATGAGTTTCAAGTCCTCTTGCGACTACGGACCAGTTCACCATGGTGACGGTGGGCGCGGTAACGTCCTGTCTGACCAGCCAGTCAAAGGCTTCCATGCCTTGCTGGGGCGTAAGCCATCCCGCGCCGGCATATGTCAGTTGACGCTCAATCCGCTTCCTTTGCTCCTCCGCTTCCCCGATACCCGACCACGCGCCCCAGGCGATGGCCTGGCCGGGGAGGCCCAGGGTGCGCCGGTGGGCGGCGAGTTGATCCAGGAAGGCGTTGGCGGCGGCGTGATTCGACTGGCCCGAGTTTCCCACAACGCCGGTTACACTGGAAAACAGGATAAACATGTCCAGGTCTTTGGTTCTGGTGGCCTGGTGGAGATGCCACGCTCCAAGCACTTTGGGCCACATGACCTGCTCGAACCGCTCCCAGGTCTGGTTCTCGATGACGCCGTCGGAGAGGACGCCCACGCTATGTATGACGCCGCCCAATGTTGGCAAGTCTTCATCGATTCGGGCGAGCATGTCGTCAACGGCTGCGAGGTCCGTAACGTCGGCCACTTCCACCCGGACGTCAACGCCGCTTTCCCGCAACTCCCGGATCACCTCTTCGGTGGCGAGGTCGGGGTCCCGGCGGCCGTTCAGGACGATTGTGCCCGCGCCGTTTTCGGCCAGCCAGCGGGCGACCGCGCAACCGATCCCGCCCATGCCCCCGGTTACCAGGTACGTGCGGTCTTCTCGGAGATTGCTTCTGACGAGGGACGGCATCCTGAATACGTTTTTGCCGATGTGCCGGGCGTCACGCATTGCCTCCATCGCTGATCGGATCTCGGAAAGGGGCCAGACGGTATGGGGCAGAGGAGTCAATTCGCCTGCCGAGAGGCGCGCCATGACCCGGGAAAGGGAAGCACCGGTACGTGCCGGGTCATCCGAGTTCAGGGCATCCAGATCCAGGATGGAATATGCGACGTCCGGACGTGACGTCGCCATTTCTTCCTCGCCCCGGATACTCCGCTTCGAAATCTCCACAAAGCGGCCGCCCGTGCCGAGACAAGACAGGCTCGCCTCAATGAATCCCTCTCCGGTGAGGCTGTTCAGCAGCACGTGAACACCCTCGCCGCCCGTGGCCTCGAGGACCTCCTGCCCAAACGCCGTCGTGCGGCTGTCGTACACATGCTCCACCCCCATAGAACGGAGAAACTTCTGTTTGGGCAGGCTGGCGGTTGCGAACACCTCCGCACCAGCGGCGTGGGCCAACTGGATGGCGGCAAGGCCGACTCCCCCGGCCCCGGCGTGGATGAGCACCCGCTCGCCGCTCTTGAGCCCTGCAAGCTCGAAAGCAAGTTCGGCAGTAACGAAGCAGATGGGTACGGTGGCGAGGGCGGGCGGGGAGAACCCGGCGGGAACGGGAACCGTCATGACCGCCCGGGTGACGATCTCGGGTGAGAATGAGCCGAACCCGATCCCGACGACCTGGTCGCCGACCGAAAGGCCTTCGACATCCTGGGCTGTTTCCAGCACTCGTCCGTACATCTCGCGGCCTATTTCCCGGTCGTACGGAACTGCTCCCATGCTCTTGAGCATGTCGGCGAAGTTGAGCCCCACCGCTTCCACGGCGACTCGGACCTCGCCGGGTTCGAGAGCGCTTCCGGGCCGAGGCTTCGCCCGGAGCGCCGCCAATCCGGCTTCCGGGTCGTCAGAGCCGATGCACCACTCCGCGTCTTCCGGTAAGGCGAACCTTGTGTCGTCAGCGCCGCAGCGAATCAGGCGGGCGGCATGGCGGGAGCCTCCCCGATAGGCGATGTGGGTCTCAGGGTCGGGAGACAGGAGTTCATCGATGAGGCTGGATGTTGCCGTCTCCCCCGGAGCAGGATCCAGGTCGATCAATCTCGGCTGCAAGTGGGCTGCTTCCAGAGCCAAGACCTTTCCGAGGCCCCACAAGGTCGCGCCGGCAAGTTCCCCGGATACTCGGGAAAGGTAATCCTGATCCAGGACTTGCGCGCCCCGGGTAATGAACCAGACGCCGTCGGCTGGAGTCGCGCCGACATCGCTCATGCCCTGCACAAGGGCCAAAGCAGTGGACGCGGCCCGTGTTACATCCTCCTCCATTTCCTGAGTGGTCGCCGCCGCACCGTGCCCATCAAGCGCCATGAGGTGCACTACCCCCTTAAGCGGCGCATCCCCGGGCAATCCCTCCAGGAGGGAGCGCCAGGATTCTCGCTGCTTCGGGTCCAAAGTCGCCGTAGTAACGCCTGCGCCTTCATCCGGTACCTCGTGATACTCTCGCTCTCCACCGGCGATGAACACGATTTGATTTCGTAAGGCGAGATCAACCGCCAGCTTCGCCGCCGTTCCGTCCTCGTCAGACGCGATAACCCAAACCCCTGGGGCGGGGTCGACTTCCTCCGGTCCGCGGGCGATTATTGCGCTCGAACCCAGAATTTCGCCGGAATCGGCATTCGCGGGTCCGAGAAACTCGACATCGGAGAAACCGGCGTCGCTCAGGGCGCGATGCCATACGACCGGGTCTGCCAGGGCATGGTCGGGCCGGTAGGCATCATCGAAGCGCCACCACCCGTCCAGGAGTCCGAATGTCAGATCCTGCCAGGCCCGGCGCTGCAGTCCTTCCAGGGCTATCAACTGGCCGGATGGAGCCAGGAGGTCCCGGCAGTGAACGAGCGTCTCTCCAAGGTCGCGTGTGGCGTGGAGCACGTTCGCGGCAATCACGAGGTCGTAGCCGTGTGAATCGAAGCCCTGGGATACGGGGTCGGCTTCGATGTCAAGGGGTTGGTATTCGATGGATGCGCCGGTTATCTCGAAATGCTCTTCGGCCTGGGCAAAGAAGCCTGCCGAGATATCCGTGAAGGTATACTCGAACCGCCCGTCAGGCAGGAGCGGGAGGATAGCCGCCGTCGCCGACCCGGTTCCCGCGCCGACTTCGAGCACCCGCAGCCGCCGATCCGCGGGAAGAGCGGACACGGCGGCCGCCACCGCATCTCCCAGCATTCGATTCGCGGCCCGTGACGCAGGGGCCTTCCGGTATAAATCCGCAGCACCAGGCCCCTCTTCGCTGAACAGCAAGGGCAGAGGGTCGGCGCGGCCCTGCAATACTTCTGCAAGAGCCGAACCGCATCGGCGCAGAAGACCGAGTTCGCTGGCCCCGTGAGGATGCCGACCGGCGAGTTGCTCGACGAAGGTTCCAGGGTTCGCAAAGGACTCGTCCGGGAGCGGTTCCCCCGCTCCGGCTTCGACCACGAATTCCTCGTCAACAGGAGCCAGGACACCAGCATCGGACAGCATGTGGAGAAGCCGACCGAACAGGCGTTGGTGTTCGTCAACGATTTTGAGCTCACGGCGAAGACCTTCCGGCTTGATCGTTGCTCCCGCATTGCGCTCCCACCCCAGTCGTTCAAGCGCCGCAAGGGCGTATGCCCGGGACAACCGCTCGAGGTCTCTCAGGAAAGCGCTCCTCTCCGGGGCTTCGACGCCTTCATCCGCCAGGTAGTCGGCGAATGACCGCGACCGACTCGCAACCGCTGCGGGGTCAGCCAGAAAATCCGTAGGAGGCATGCCCCTGCTCAGGGGCTTCTCCCGCCAGTCAACCTCGTAGAGCAGATCCTTGAGGCCCTCTTTGGCGGAGAGAAGTGCGGTTCGAGTCGCCCGCTTGACAGTATAGCCGAGTAAGCCGCCAATCGGGGCGCCGTCCGTCGAATAGAACCGAACGTCTCCGGTCACGACTTCGGGCGGCGCGTTCGATGTCGTGTTTGCCACGTTTTCCGATGCGGGATTCCTCAAAACGGCGTGGCAGATTATCCGCTCCGGCATTGGGCCCGACACCCACAGGCGTTCCCATCCGAAAGGCATGTAGACTTCAACGTGCTCGACTCCAGTGAGATAGCGCGACATCGAAAAGACCTGGAAACAGCCATCCAGGAGAAGGGGATGCATTTCCATGCCGTTCGCATCCACGGATTCCTTGAGGACGAGTTCGCCCAGGGCCTCGCCCTCCCTGGCCCAGACGGCCTTGACCGTATGATAGGAGGGACCGAGATAAATGTCGTCGGCGGAACGCATCCGGTAGAACTTCGCCGTATCCCGGGGCACCAGTCTGGCCTTTAGTTCATCCAGATCCAGGGAGTCGCCTTCTTCGAGGTTCGGCGCGCCCGAGAAGAGTTTTCCTCCGGCGTGGAGGGTCCAACTCTCCTCCGTTTCCCCTTTGCTGAAGATTTCGAAACGACGCGCCAGGGCGTCACCGGGGCCGTCCAGAACGAACTGCAGTTTTCGGCCAGCGTCGTCCGCCCCGTCATCGGCGTCTTCTTCCTCGAAAACAAGGGCGTTGTGCATCTGCATGTCTTCCACGATCGCCGGACCGTTCCCGTTGGCCAGTGACACACAAACGGCCATCGCGCCATAGAGTCCCCCGGGAGCGACCACGCGTTCATACACCAGGTGATCCACCATCCAGGCGGGATCGGTGCGGAACACCACCGTTTCGTAAGTCATCTCGCCTCGGGGCGACTCATGCCGTGCACCGAGGAGCGGATGTCCAGCTGCCTGTCGACGGGGCTTCGACGTCCGTACCCAGTGGCGGGCACGCTGGAAGGGATAGCCGGGAAGCGATATCCGGCGCCGGGTTTCACCTGCGAACAAACCGACGAAGTCGAGCTCCAGACCCGCCTCGTACGCTCCGGCGGTCGCCTCTACGAAGCCGTCACTGGTGGCTGCCTCAGACTCTTCGGCGTCGCGCGGCGGACGTTGCAGGCTGTGAAGGACAACCGGGCCCCCGGCGGGTGCCGATTCCGGCCATGTCATCGAAACCAACGGCCCGAGCACGGCGTGGGGACCGATCTCCACGACGACGTCCACGCCCAATTCCGCCAAGGTCTCCACACACTGGCGGAAGGCCACCGGCTCACGCGCATGCCGTCGCCAGTATGCGGCATCCATCCGTGCGTTTTCATCCAGCAGATGTCCGGTAATGTTGCTCACCAGAGGCACGGAGGGGGGTGGAGGAGCGGGCGCGATACCCCTGACGGCAGATTCGAGATCATCCAGAGCGGGCTCCACCAGGGCGCTGTGATAAGCGGGGCTCCGCCTCAATCGCGCCACCTTGATGCCTTCGGCCTCGAAAATATCCTGCAGCGCCTCGATATCCTTTGCAGGGCCACTGACGACTTGCTGGAGTCCGTTGTCTGCGGCGATGCTCAACCCCAGGTCGTCCGAGGCGGCGTTGTGCTCGGTCACGATGGACGCGACGCGAGAGGCGGGTGCGAACACGGCGGCCATGGCGCCATCGCTGCGCGTGGCGCCCATCAGCGCCCCCCGGACTGCAGCGCAGCGCAGGCCCTCCTCCAGGGTAAAGACTCCAGCCGCCTGCGCCGCCGCTATCTCTCCCAGGCTGTGGCCCACCAAGGCGTTCGGCTTTACGCCCACGCTCTCCCAAAGAGCCACGAGAGCGCATTCCAGTGAATAGATGGCGGGTTGGGTCCAGGCCGCCTCGTCCAGCAGGCCGTCGGTTCCCCCCCGCCCGAACATTACATCCAGCAACGAGACGCCCCGCTCTTCCAGGAGCAGTTGGTCACAGCGGTCGAGGACCGAGCGGAACACGGGTTCCCTCTCGTATAGTGCCCGGCCCATGCCCACCCATTGGCTGGCCTGTCCCGTAAACACAAAGGCCACCCTCTTCGCCTGCTGCGCCGGACCGTCTTCCGGACCTTCTCCCTCCGCCAGAGCCTCCAGTTTTTCTCGCAATCCGGCGAGGTCGCTGAACACGATACCGGCGCGATGAGTGAAATGACTCCTTCCGATAGCGACCGTCCAGGCCATGTCCGAAAGGGTCGGGTCGGCCGCTGTGGATTCGGGTGAAAGCTCTTCGACGCGCTCATCGAGCCAGGACAGATAACGCGAGGCCGTGTCCCGAAGTGCCTGGCGAGACTTGGCTGAAACAGGAAGGAAGCGGGTTTCCCGCCCACCGGGTTTCTCCTCGAAGCGTGGAGATATGGCGACGGGCAATGAAGCGCCAACCGGGGAGGACATTCTTGCGAAGGCGGCATCAGCCTCCGGCTCTCCGTAGCCTTCCACCACCATGTGGACGTTCGTTCCGGACCAGCCGAAGGAATTCACGCCAGCCAGTAGAGGCTTGCCGGGATGGCGAGGCCAATCCATCATGACATCGGTCACGCGCACGGGCAGGTTGTCCCAATCCAGACGGGGGTTCGGGTTCTTGAAGTTCAGATGCCGCGGAATCACCCCGTGCTTCATCGACAGAACGGTTTTGATCAGGCCTGCAACGCCCGCGGCGGGCCCCAGATGTCCGATGTTGGTCTTGACGGAACCGATCAGAAGGGGATGCTCTGCTCCGCGCCCATGTCCATAAACCGCGGCAGCAGCAGTCACTTCTATCGGGTCGCCGACCACCGTGCCGGTGCCGTGTGCCTCCAGATAGTCTATCTCCGAGGGGGAAGCACCTGCGCGGGCAAGAGCCTCTTCCATGGCCCGTTCCTGAGAGTGGCCGCTGGGCACCGTCAGGCCCTGACTGGCGCCGTCCTGATTGACCGAGGAACCCCGGATGACGGCCCAGATGCGATCACCGTCAGCTTGCGCCTCGCTGAGGCGCTTGAGAGCCAGCAAGCCGCAGCCCTCCCCGCAGACGAAGCCGTCGGCTGAGGCGTCGAAGGTTTTGCACTGTCCCTCTGGTGAAAGCATTCCCGCATTCGCGCGCAACTCCAGAGGTCGTCCGGCGAGGAAGATATGGACGCCGCCGGCAAGTGCCAGATCCGTCTCGCGGCGTTGTAGGCCCCCCACAGCCTGATGGATGGCGACCAGAGACGATGAGCAGGCCGTGTCTATCGCCATGGACGGCCCCTCCAGACCAAAGGCAAAGGAAACCCTGCCGATGGCGGTGTTGAGAGCGGTGCCGGTGACGGCGTAGAGACCGCCCGCAGGTTCAACGGTTTCCGGGGCGTTAATCACCATGTTCCGGTAGTCGTTGTTGCTGATGCCGGCATAGACCCCGGTGCGGCTGCCTTTAAGACTCTCGGGGTCAATCGCTGCGTCTTCGAGAGCCTTCCAACTCGTCTCCAGCATCATGCGCTGCTGGGGATCGAGCATCTGGGCCTCGATAGGGGACATGCGGAAGAATTCCGCGTCGAACAGATCTATATCTTCGACGAACGCGCCGAAGCGGACGGCATCGTTTTTGGCGTCGGAGTCCGGAAAGAGCCTGCCTGCGCGCCCGACGACGGAACCGGGTGGACCCTCGACTACCAGGTTTTCGCCGGTGATCAGTTGCTGCCAGAAATCGGAAAGCCTTTCGCTTCCCGGGAACCGGCAGGCCATGCCGACGATGGCTATGGGTTCTCCAGGCAGGAAGCCCTCAGGTGCCCCGGTTTGAGTTTTTTCAGAAGACCTGGAATGCCCGTCTGCGCTCATCAAATTTCCTGTAGCCCCAGGATTTTCGCATGGCGTATCCACTGGCGGATGCGGGGAACGCAATCCCGCCCAAAATAACGGATCCAATCCGATTTATTGGCGAGGAATCAGACCGTCCGGGCGAGATTTCGGCGATTATTTCTGGCCGTCGGGCCCAAGTCCAGAGGATCCGCCCCCGGCCCGCGCCTCACGCCGGTGATAGTGGGGACGCGTTCAGTTTCCGACGACGTTGAACCGCGTGTACCAGATCCGTCCTGCGACTCCGTAGGGAGACTCGGACGGGTACTCCATCGCCCAAAGCTGGGCCACGGAGTCGTCTGGGAGCCGGTTCGGCAGCCGGTCCAGCAGGTTGCTGACCCCGACGCCGACTTGGATGCGATCGGCCACCTGAAAGGTAACTTCCAAGTCGGCGATCGCCGCCGCGTCGATCGTGACGTTCTGCTCGAAGATGAACGGGGTGGTGACCGAACCGATATGGTTCAGGCCGAATCTCGCACCGAGACCTCGCGCGGAACGTATATCCGCGCTGACCCCGATTCGCCGTCCGGGCTGCGCCTCCTCGATGATGGTCTGCTGTGTGGCACCGATGAAGTTCTCGTTCCGGTTCGCGGTGATCCCGGTGCTGTTGCGGTGAAAGCCTGCCGACAGATCCGCCGCCCCCCAGTTCATGCCACGGAAGCGCCAGCTCGCGACCAGGTCGAATCCCTGCGTGCGCGTGTCGATCGCGTTGGTCCAGAACGCCACGGCCTCCACCGGGCGGCCCTGGAACCGGGCGCCGGGACCAAGCCCGTGACTCGGATTGAGGCTCTGGGTCAGGGCGATCGCGTCGGCCACGGCGACCCGGTAGTAGTCTGCCGTCACCAGCAAGCCAGCGTCGTTGGAATAGACGAACCCGCCGGTGAAGCTCAGCGATGTCTCATGCCTCAGCGAGCACGCCCCGAAGTCGGCGCACGCTATGGGATCGCCTTCGGGCAGAAAGCCGGCGCTCACCAGACCCTCGCTGCCGCCCACGAAGCCAATGGTGTTGAAACCCCGCTGGGGAAGGCGCGGTGCACGGAAACCGGTGGAGACGGCTCCGCGTAGCGCAGCGCCCGATTCGCCCAACCCGATCCGGCCTGCCACCTTGCCGGTAAGCGAGCTTCCGGCGTCGGTATAGTGCTCGAACCGAAGGGCGCCGCTCAGGGTCCGGCCCCCCGACGCGCGCAACTCCATGTCCGCGTACACACCGAAGCTGTTGCGATCCTGTTCGCTCAGCGAAGCGGAGGTCGGGCTGTAGCCCGGATAGCCCTGTATCCCGCAGCTGGCGTAGACGGTCCCGTCGTTCTGTTGATGGGCGGCCGGAAAGCTGCCGGGCGTATCGCTCGGCCCACACGCCCAGGAAGCGCGGTCGCCGGCTTCCATCCAGTACGAATCCCGCCGGAAAGCGCCTCCGATTCCCAGGAACGCCGGGGTCGAACCCACTTCCACTTCCCGCGTGGCGTCGGCGTTCAGCGTCCACTGGCGCACATTCAGACCTCCGCTGAAGGTGTTGCGGGGTCCGGCGTTGGCAGCGATGGAGGCACCGTCGGCCCCCGGGTTCTTCGCCAGAAACTCGGCTGCGTAGGACGGGTTGATCGAATTCGCGGCACCGAAGGCGAACCGGCCGTGTCCGAACCCGAGACTGAGATCGCCGGACCAGTCGCCCATGTCGCCACGCATGCCCACCACAGCCGACTTGTCCGCAAGGTCCGATTCCTCGATCGGGAAGAAACCGTCCGGGTAGACGTGGCTGACGGAACGCGGCACCCAGTCAGCCTTGCGATACAGTCCGTCGGACACCGCTTCGCGCCCCGAGTAGCCTCCGAAGGCATAGAACTCGGCTGTCTCTCCGAAGGGCACTGCCGCGTTGGCCATGAAGCCCGCACCCTGGTAATCGGGTTCGCCGTTCCTTTGCAGTTGGATCACCTTCCCTCCGTCCGCGCAGGGGCCGTAGGACGGATCGGATCCGAAGCAGGTCGGTGCCGCACCCGCCCGGTTGGTCACCTCCTGCCTGGCGACCTCCATCGTGACGTTGAGGAAGCCGTCTCCGAGCGGAACCCCGGCGTTGGCCGAAGTGATCAGTCTCATGCCATCCCCGCGTGACGTGCGACCGAGGAGGGTCGAGGCGCTGATACCGCTCGCGTCGTCCTTGAGCACGATGTTGATGACACCGGCGATGGCGTCCGAGCCGTACTGCGAAGCCGCCCCCTCTCGCAGCACCTCGATGCGCTTGATCGCCTGCACGGGAATCGCGCGAAGGTCCGTACCGGTCGTCCCCTGTCCAGCCGTCGCCAGCACCTTCGCAAACGCTACCCCGTGCCGCCGCTTGCCGTTGACCAGGACGAGCACCTGGTCGCCGTTCATACCGCGTAGCGTGGCTACGTGAAGCGCCGCGCCATCACCGGCGGACAAGCGAGTGGAGTTGAACGACGGTGCGATGTTTCCAAGCACTTCGGCCAGGTCGATCTCCCCCAGGCGCGCGATCTCCTCGGCGCCGTAGATGTCCACTGGGACGGGAAGCGTTGCGGGATCCGCGACACCCGCCCGCGAACCCACCACCACCTGGATCTCTTCGACCTCGAAGACCGTGTCCGGCGGTTCCTGGGCCGAGGTCGAGCCGGTTGTAGCGGGAATAGAAAGGACCGCCGCGGCGACGAGTGAAGTGGGACGGAAGAATGAACGGAGAAATACCGTTGCGTTCATGGAATCACCCCTTTCTGCCACAAGTGCCGTTGTCTGGTTTCTCCCAAACGAACAACCGGACGCCCTCATGGTTGGCAAGCCTCGCGGCCTGACGCAACGCCGCTTCACGGAACACGTGATACCGCGGCCCGGTTATGGTGCCATCCACCTTGTAGCGATACTGCATCCAGCGTCCCGCGTCCCCCGACACAACGCGGTCACCGGGTTGCAGTGCGGTTCCAATCTAGCGTTTTCGGGCGTAGGCCGCGCTGTCACCTCCCTCCCCAGCCCCTGGGGCGACGTCACGAGAGTGCCAAACGGGAGCCACGTTGCCATATTCCCATATCGACGATATGGTAATCCATATGAAGACGACCCTGAACCTCGATGACACCCTCATGCGGCGCCTGCGGCAGGAGGCGGCCCGGCGCGACACCACGATGACGGCGCTGGTGGAAGCGGGGCTGCGGATCGTCCTCGCCGACCCCGACGCCGCCGGGGGAGAGACCGGCGACCTGCCCCCCCTGCCCTCCTGGAGCAGCGGCGGGCAGCTGGTGGACATCAGCGATCGCGAGGAGCTCTACCGCGCGATGGAGGACGAGTGAGTGCTGGTTTTCGACACCAACGTGCTCCTCTACGCGGCGGACGAGGACTCCGAGTACCGTGAGCCTTGCCGCCGCTGGATCGAGAGAGCCCGGCGCGATCCGTCGCCCGCCTTCCTGACCTGGAACACCTGCTACGAGTTCCTGCGGGTGAGCACCCACCGGCGGGTGTTCCGCTCGCCCTGGACGCCGGGGGAGGCCCGGCGCTTCATCGCCGCGCTGGTGGACTCACCGGGATTCGAGATGCTGGTCGCGACGCGCCGTCACGCGGCGATCCTCGAGCAGACCGTGGCGGAGCTGCCCGACATCCGCGGGAACCAGATGTACGACCTGCACACCGCGGTGCTCATGCGCGAGCACGGGGTGAGCCGGATCTGCACGCGGGACACCGGGTTCCACCGGTTTCCGTTCCTGAGGGTGATGGATCCGGTGAGGGGGTGAGGGGGGAACGTGAACGTTTCCAGTATCGGGCCTTGATGGACAAGATCCGCCAGCACTAGCACTAGCCGCTCTGACCGACACCATCGGGCTCCCTTGCTACGCCTCCGCGAACCGTCCATAGTTCGGGCCCCGAGCAACGTCTTCGCCAAGCCAGCCGATGTTCTATCTCAGGAATCTACTTAGTTCCCTAGGCTTCATCTCCATCGGCATCTTGAGCCTTGTGGTCATGACGTGGTTGGGGCCCAGCATGACCGTCTCCAACTCGGATTCGCTCGTAGCGTGGACATGCCTTCTTCTTCTCCTCAGTGGGTTTTCCTGGGCCATGCTCCGGTACAGGATTCCACGCACCCGGGCGGCGAAAACGCTCGGCGTCGCTGCGGATGAACTGAAGCAACGAGTTCGCGACACTCAAGGAAAGACGGCTACGCGTGCTGATGGATCCCAGCGCACGGTGACGCAACAAACGGCAACGAACGAAGCGGCCCGATACAAGAGCCAACAGGAGGACATACCTAAGACGGAGCGCAAGAATCGTTCTCGACTCCCAAGAGCGTTTGCTCGAGAACCGCGTTTCTCCCAACGGTGGGAGCGGTTCACCACGGCTTGGATCGCGACCCGTCGCGAGCAACGAGGGCAGGCCGTTGGAATCGCGTCCTCTGCGGATTTTTTCACCCGGGAGTCGGTTCTGAGCAGAACAGGGGGAACGATTCCAGATGCTCTCCCCGGCGTCTTCACTGCCGTTGGCCTTTTGGGAACCTTCGTCGGGATCGCGATCGGGCTAGCTGGTATTCCTGAGGGAGGCACTGGTGGTGCGCCGTCGGCGGAAGACCTGAGATTGGGCATCGACACTCTCATGGGAGGAATGTCGACCGCGTTCTCCACGTCTATAGTGGGCATTTCCGGCTCCATTTGGTGGATCTTCGAGTTCCGGCTGGCCAAGGGCAAACTGGCTTCCAGCCTGGCAGATTTCGTTGACGTCGCAAATCGCCTGTTTCCTGTCGAGCAGCCGCAAGAGACTCTAGGGCACATAGCCACCGCAATGGATGGCGTGAAGGGTGGCATACAGACCTTGGGGCAAGACATGGCGGGCGCACTGGAGCCGTTGATTGAGCAGCATATCACGAAGCCGATCGAGAGCTTGAATCTCGAGCTGGGCGAGCGTCAGACAAACGCTCTAGAGCGGATGGCTGCGGAATTCCGCGATACATTGGTCTCTCATGTTGGCGAAGAGTTGCACCGCTTTGGGGAAGCCATAAAGAGCGCTCGCGCTCATCAGTTGGCAACACTGGGGGAGATTGAAGCGTTCATGCTCCTGTTGGAAGAAGTATCCAAGACTCAGTTGGACGTGTTGGACAGGGGGGCCAACGTTGCCGCCACGTTCGACCGGGGTTTGTCCGCGTTGACCGAATCGGAGCAAGCCATCGAGCGGGCTGGGGTTGCGGCTCGGCAGACCATGGAAGAGGCCGAGGGTGTCGTTGGGGAATCCAGGCAGCAGATGGAGGCCCAAAAGGAGGCAGCTGAGGCACTCTTCGCATCTTGGACGGCACAGCGGGACGCGCTCGATGGTTTGAGGACGGATCTCCGGGCGCTGACATCGGATTTGGGTGACAAGATCCTTGAATTCCGGAGCTTGGCGGCCGAGAAGATTGCCGAGGTCTTTCACTCATTCGACTCGGAAATGGGTCGGGTCGCCGAGCACCTCGGCGGGACTCTTGCCGAACTGCGAGAGACTACTGAGGAGTTTCCCGGGATCGCGACTCGCCTGGTCGATGTCACAACCCGCTTGGAAGAGGCCGGCAGGCAACAGCAAGAATCGCTTACTCAAGGCCTCGAGGAGTTCGAGAAGACAGCTAGGGAAATCGCCGCACGACTGGATACCGGGCGGACGGAGTTCCTACAAGCGAGCGAGTCACTTCCTGCCAGGGCACAGGAGATCAGCAATGGCATGGGTGGCTTCGTCGAGTCAATCCAGAATGCGAGTGCTGGTCTCAAGCGCAGCGCTGACGAGACGATTAGGTCGGCGGGAAGAGCCACCGAACGCCTAGACAGCGTCTCGGCGAAGGTGGCCCCAATGAATGAAGCCATGAAGAATGTCCGTGCCTCGATCGACGAATTGGCCCAGACGATGCGCGCGGCATCCCAGCGATGGTCTGACAGCGGCGAACAGAGACGGGAGGTTGGTGGCATTACTCCGCCCCCGGAGCGCATGGATGGGGACTCTGGCAGAACGCCTACGAACGCCGAGCCGTCTCGGCGCCGTGGCCGTCGAGCGGTTGCCGAGACGCGCGACGATGACCAGGCTCCGGGCGTGAGATCGAACGACGGCCTAACGCTACCTACTAGGGAGCAAGAGGAATCACCGCGGGAGCCTGCTGGCGACGGGGCCCAGGGAGGACGAGCTGTAGGAGAGATGCCCGAGACAACAGTGGAGGATCGGAAGGTACCCCCGGATACGAGTAGTGCACCCGCCGAACCGCGCACCGCCAAACGAGGTATCATACGTTGGCTCTTCCGGCTCCCTCGCCGGCGGAGTCGATGATGGCGCGGCCGTTGTTCGGACGGCGAACGACCACGGGGTCTTCGGGCACAGAGCTGGACTATTGGCTGAGCTACAGCGATCTCATGGCCGGATTGCTCATGGTGTTCGCCCTCATGCTCATGGCAGCCCTTTTTCAGCAAGGTACTCGGGAGTGTCAACTGGTCGTATACGAAGCTACGGCTGACACGATCAAGGAACTACTGGATACCCGCCAACGGGTCGTTGGCACCCTTCGGGAGCGTTTTGACGGTGACTCCGTGAACGACAGCATGCGAGTGACCGTGGACTCCGCGGGCACAGTCCACTTTGCCGGTAGTCTGCTCTTCGAGCAGGCGAGCGCGGAAGTGTCACAGGACGGGCGGAGAGAGTTGGCCTCGTTCGCGAGGGACTACTTCCCCCTGTTGCTAGAGGATCAAGATTTCCGGGAGCAACTGAATAGGATCGTCGTTGAGGGGCATACGAACGACGACGGAACTTACGAGTTGAACCTAGGGTTGTCGCACGCCCGTTCAATGGCCGTCATGCAGGTGCTGTTGGAAGAAGCCGGAACATATGAGGATGACCTCAAGGAGTTCGTCACTGCGAACGGGCGTTCTTTCGCCGATCTGAAGCTACTCCCCGACGGCAGGGTCGATAGAGTGGGTTCTCGAAGGATCGAGATTCGGTTCCAGATGGACGACGAGACACTTGCTCAACGAGTGCTCGAGCTTGGCGCAATCCTAATCGATCCGCAATGCGAGCAGACACAGTGAGGTCGTTACAAGATGTGTGGGCTTTCAGCCCCACCAAGCTCCCGGCGGTACGACGCAACATCCAACAGCGTCATCCCGGAACTCGAGCGGAGCCCCGAGAACTGAGCGGCTCGGAAACAACCTCGCTCAGGGATCGAGTCGCGGCAGCGGCGCAACACCGAGACGCCGAACGCGAACTTCGCAGACTGGCCGCCGCACTCACCCCACGCGAACTGCGAGGCGTGGTTCGGTCTATCGGGACGTGGAGGGATCTTCGCCGTGAGATCTGCCTAATGGCCGAGGTACGACCCAAGCGAACGTTTGTCCCAGCTCTATGGAAGGCGTGGCAACAACACCCTCTAACACCGCAGGTCCTGACCCTGCTCCTGGCCATGAGCGAGCGCTTCGGATTGGAGCCTGCCATGGGAGAACGCTACGCGGAGGAGGGCGCCAATTGGCTGCAGAACGAGATGCCGCTTGACGCCATCGTCCGCTGGACGGCGAGTCAGGACATCGGATGGGAGAACTTGGCAATGCTCCCCGCTTCTCCCTTTAACCCCGACACCCCATTGATCAAGCGGATCTTTCACCGAACTCTTCAGATGGGCTCAAGTGGGCAACTGCTTCGGATGTCGGAAGAAGATGTTCTCGACGGATGGAGCGAGATGTCCGGAGAGGGCCGGAAGGAAGCTTGCGTGAATTATATCGAACGTGTTGATCCCTCTTATTGGGATGAGAGCAGAAACGCGCTGGACAGTATTCGAAGAAGCTACGGACTCCCTGGGGCTCGTGATTCCCGGCCGAACTACTGGAAGCGAGTGTCCAATAGGCGAAAAGGAGACTTTCGAGAGTATTTTATTTCACGGGCGCTCGACCGCGCATTCAGGGGAGACTCGGCACGCCACAGATTCTGGATGGCAATGCGACGGGAAATGCTCGACGTTTCCCACGGGTTCGCCGGCGATTCGGAGTGGTCGTTGATCGACTTTCCGGGCTATTCGGTCCTCGAGTTCTTCAGGGTCGGCAATGCCGCGTACATCTATCCTGACGGCGATCCGATCCTGGAACGCATTCGACAACGGACAACGTTCGGGACTCCGTCGCAGATTAAGAAGATTCTGCCGCAGCCGATCCCGCAACATTCAGACAATCGGATCATTCATCATGCCAAATGGCAACCCAAGGCTCGGCGCATCTTGAAGGCATGGAAGACAGGGTACTCATGAAGGGCCAAGGGTTACGTTGGAAGCCTGTCCAAGCAGGAATCGAGTTCCTTGATCACGACGGCGTACCCATACCGACCTTTCCCCTTGCCCCTGGTTCCGCAGCAGGGGGTGTGCCAGTGATCCGGCTGCTTGAGGAACTCTGGGGCTGTAATCTGGTCAAGCAGGCTGCGTCCACGGTTGTCCTGCCCTGGCCTTATGTCTACGAACTTGACAAGGAAGACCGAGATCTCTTGGGGATTCCTCAGCCAGACGACCGATTCTTCGGCAAACTACAGACCTATCTCTGGCCAACCAAGCGGGATTTCCGACTCTGGGTTGAACTCCATGTCTCGGATGCGACCGGCTATCACCTCTTGCCTGCAGACCAGCGCACAGGGCTCCTGTTTGAAACACCGCAAGGCCCGGCATTGCCGCCTCGACCGATCGGAGAGTTGGTTCTCCTACTGGACGAACAACTCCCCAAAGCTGTCTCTGATCGAACCCTCCGTATCGCAGAGGCCAAGCGGCTAGCAAGGCAGTCAAAGCGAGTCGCTCTCGATGACTTTCTCAAGAGGGAAGAGCACATCGTCCCCGACGGTATCAGCGTCGGTGTGGAAGTGACATCGCCGGAGGAGATCAAGCTGTCTCCGACTGCGCGGGGAGTTGACGAGAGCGACTTCCCAAGCTTCTCCGACGGTCCAGCCAAATCTGTCTACACGCAGTTCCTGGCCGCGGGCGGGCGTCGACGCCTGGTGCTGAGGCAAGACCAACGCGAAGCTGTCAGGCACCTTCAAGGAAACGCGATTCTGAGCGGACCCGATGTCCCCAGGTTCTTTGACAATCCCGAGGCATTCCTGCCTGACGCCGTCGATGTCGAGCTCGCCCACTTCAGTGACAGGGTGCGTGGCCTGATTCCGGTACGCTACCGCTCCCAACCCTATATCTCGGTGACGCGAGCAAAGCGTCGCGGCTGGTTCGACGCAAGTCCTTCGGTTGAGATCACCGAGCAAGCCGGCGAAGAGGAACTCGGCACGTCGGATGAACAACTGGCTGAAGAGATGTCCCCGGAAGAGTTCCGTGAACTCGCGGAGCAGTCTATTGCGAGCGGAGAGCGCTATGTGAGATACCGAAACGGCTGGATGGAGGTTGACCCCGAACGAGCCAAACGCTTCTTGGAGTTCTGCGATGACCATCCCGATACGGATGGCGACGGCAAGCGCAGGATCGAGGAGCGCGAGGTTCAGCTCGTTCTTGACGTTATCTCCAACACGGAGGTGTTGGAATACGACGAGTCCGACGACGAATCAACCCCGTTGCCCAAGCTTCCCAGCTATGACGCGCCGCAGGCACTACGCGCCACACTGTACCCGCATCAGGAAGTCGGATACAGGTGGATGAGATACCTGCATGAGAACGGTTGGGGTGGCCTTCTGGCCGATGACATGGGACTCGGAAAAACGGTGCAGCTGATCGCCTTCATGTCACACTTGCATGATTGCGGCAGGCTGAAGCCTGCCTTGCTGGTTGTACCCTTGTCCGTAATCGTGAATTGGAAGAAGGAGTTGAAACGGTTTGCGCCG
The DNA here is from genome assembly GCA_965202805.1 of Longimicrobiales bacterium. GTDB lineage: Bacteria > Gemmatimonadota > Gemmatimonadetes > Longimicrobiales > Gaopeijiaceae > BD2-11. Next base: position 642,539 of record OZ241869.1, on the reverse strand, counting down.
GGAATCGAGCCTGCTTACGAGCATCGAGGTCCTCTCAGGGAACGAGACCCGGTTCGTCTCGCCCAGCATGAACTCGTGATCACCACCTACGCCACGCTGCGGCGGGACCAACTCATGCTCGGTAAAGTGGACTGGATGTTCGTAGCCTGCGACGAAGCCCAGAACGTGAAGAACCCTACTGCGAACGTCACAAGCGCGATCAAGGGCATGAAGGCCTCCTTTCGGATCGCATGCACTGGAACGCCGGTAGAGAATGGACTCTCCGAATTGTGGTGCATCATGGACTTCGCACAGCCCGGCCGCCTGGGCAGCGGTGCAGAGTTCCGGGACGAATTCGAGCGCCCCCTTGTCGACGCCTTAGATCAGGACGGCGATGAAAGCGGCCACGTCGCACGGCTGAGAGCGCGGCTAAACCCCCACTATGTGCGTCGCACCAAGGAGGCAGTACTGGCGCTCCCACCCAAGAACGCCCGCACCTACCGTGTGCCCATGAGCGAACGCCAGGCGGCCCTCTATTCCCAAATCCAAGGCGGTGTCAAGGACGGGACCATCATGGCGCTGGCGGGGCTGCAACGGCTAATCGCAGTCTGCTCGCACCCGGCAATCGTAGACCAGGGCCCCGATCTACCGGACGTTGACCGACTCCTGAGAGATGCTCCGAAACTTAGACGCACCATGGACATCCTCGATGAGGTACGCACCCTTGGCGAGAAAGCGGTCGTCTACACCCGCTTCAAGATCATGCAGCGAATCATCCAAGCGGTGGTCACCAGTCGCTTTGGCTTCCATCCCAGTGTCCTGAATGGGGAAGTTGCGGGCCTCAATCGGCATGAAATCGTTGAAGCGTTCAACCGTGGTAGCAGGTTCGACCTGCTGATCCTGTCACCCGAGGCGGCCGGTGTCGGCCTGAACATTACTGGCGCTACCCATGTCATCCACTACACGCGCCTCTGGAATCCAGCCAAGGAGAATCAGGCGACTGACAGAGTGCACCGGATCGGGCAAGATCGTCCGGTAACGGTACACTACCCTGTCGTTGAGGGACGAGGCTCGAAGTCTGTCGAGGAACACCTCCACGACCTCCTGGAGGAAAAACTCCGATTGGCCCGCAACGTTCTGATTCCGAGGAAGAGCCTGGACTTCGTGAACGAGCTAGGGCGGCGCGTGCGGGCGGAGGAATGAACCTTCAGCACCGGAGCCTGCTGCTGACTCCGACGCATTTCGACCACTCATTCCGACGGATGCGGTCCACTGGTTCCCTATTCATTTCCTCCACTCGTTTCGATGGATGCTGTCCACCCATTCCGACGTGTTTCGTCCAGCTAGATGCGCCGTCGATTGTGGCCAGCCCGGGATGTTCTTCCCAACCTCGCGAGCGATCCTTGAGCGAGAAGGAAGACGGTGGCCCGGAAGAAGTTGTCCATGCGCAAGATTCGAGATGTTCTCCGGCTGAAGTACGGACTCGGCCCAAGCCACCCGCGGATCGAGGCCATTCTCTGGATCTCCCACAAGCACGGTCGGCAGCTATGTGCGGCGGGCGCGGGGGGCGGGGGTGCAACAGCTGCCGACCAGCCCGCGAAAAGGGTGACAGAATTCCTACTCGTCCGAGCAGCGACCAATGCGCGGGGCCGGCCAAGCGATCTGCGGGACTTCCACCCCCACCGTCCTCATCTCCATACGCCGTCCCCATCTCTTCTCAACAGGCGAGCCGTTGCCATATTCCCATATCGGGGATATGGTAATCCATATGAAGACGACCCTGAACATCGACGACACCCTCATGCGGTGCCTCCGGCAGGAGGCGGCCCGGCGCGACACCACGATGACGGCGCTGGTGGAAGCGGGGCTGCGGATCGTCCTCGCCGACCCCGACGCCGCCGGAGGAGAGACCGGCGACCTGCCCCCCCTGCCCTCCTGGAGCAGCGGCGGACAGCTGGTGGACATCAGCGATCGCGAAGAGCTCTACCGCGCGATGGAGGACGAGTGAGTGCTGGTTTTCGACACCAACGTGCTCCTCTACGCGGCGGACGAGGACTCCGAGTACCGTGAGCCTTGCCGCCGCTGGATCGAGAGAGCCCGGCGCGATCCGTCGCCCGCCTTCCTGACCTGGAACATCTGCTACGAGTTCCTGCGGGTGAGCACCCACCGGCGGGTGTTCCGCTCGCCCTGGACGCCGGGGGAGGCCCGGCGCTTCATCGCCGCCCTGGTGGACTCACCGGGGTTCGAGATGCTGGTCGCGACCCGCCGTCACTCGGCGATCCTCGAGCAGACCGTGGCGGAGCTGCCCGACATCCGCGGGAACCAGATGTACGACCTGCACACCGCGGTGCTCATGCGCGAGCACGGGGTGAGCCGGATCTGCACGCGGGACACCGGGTTCCACCGGTTTCCGTTCCTGAGGGTGGTGGATCCGGTGAGGGGGTGAGGGGGGGCTACCCTTGGCCATTGCCGTATCGGGTCAGGAGTGCCGCAGTTACCTTGGGTCCGTCATCGACCATGGAGACCCAAAATGCACGAGAGCGGGAAGAGCGGCCAAGACGAGACTGGCGTAGCTGAGCGCACTCGGCGAGTTCGCATCCCGGTATTCCCCATCTACGACGAGGTGCGACACCTGCTAAGGGTGTGGCCCGGCCGTCCCAAGGCGCAGGTTACGGGACTCCACAGCACCTTGGCGCAGCTTCGTGGAACACCCCAGAACCCTGTTGCATGGACGGATCCCGACACATGGATTCCGGCAAAGCTCACTGGCGATACACGTGATCTCGCCAGGGCGATCTGGACCGAGAGCAGCCAGAGTGTCAACCCGAGGCACACCTATGGGCACTGGCTCCTGGTCCAGAAATACAACCTAGTCGAGATAGCATCCGATGGCACCCTGGTTCTCTCGGATCTCGGTCGTGATTTCATCGAGCATCAAGGTGGTCGCGTAGAGGTCTTCCTGGACGAGCAAGAGGGACTTACAGAGCTCCTCGCGATGGTCTCGGAAAACGGACCCGCCCGTTTCGGGGAACTGATCGAAGCATGGGCGGAGTATCTTGAGCAACATTCCAATTTCGGTACAGATTCGACCATCCGTGATACACTTCGCCGCCGTCTGAACAACCTCCTCGATCGACGCTTGATCGATCGAGAGCGCGGCAAGTACGCGGCTACTCACCGAGGGATCGCCTACCTGAAGCGCGTCGTGACGTTGCCTGAGTCCGACGAACGTCAGCAAATCCGTAAGCTCGCCAAGGCACGCGAGGCCGCTGTTCGAACAGCTCTTCGTGATCACCTGCTACAGATGGATCCCAAAGCCTTCGAGAAGCTCGTCGGGCACCTGCTCGACCACATGAACTACCAGAATGTGGATGTCGTGGGACAGTCCGGTGATGGAGGTGTCGACGTGGTTGCCGAGATCGAACTCGGCGTCACCTCGGTCCGTGAGGTGGTCCAGGCGAAGCGACACAAGAGAACCGTGCAACGCAAGGACCTGGACGCCCTGCGTGGCTCACTCTACCGTTTCAACGCCGTGCGAGGGACGATCGTAGCGACTTCCCGCTTCGCGAAGGGTGCGATAGAAGCAGCGTTCGCCCAAGGCGCCGCGCCAATCACCCTCATTGACGGGGACAAGCTTGTCGACCTCCTCATCGAACACGGAATCGGCGTCCGCAAACGCGCAATCGAGGTGCTTACCATCGATCTGGATGGGTTATCGCCCGTCGAGAATCTGGCGGAGGAGTAGGCACTCAGGAGCCTGCGTGCACTGTCAGATGGGACGCCCGGCACCGCTGTTCGTCCCGATCGAGACCACCCGCGCCGGACTGAGCTTCGCCGTCGGAGGAGGGACGGCGGGGTCCGCGGGCGCGGAAGGGGACTAAAAGAGGAAAAGGAGGCGCAGTGCTGGATCATCCGATAGTCGATGTCGCTCTTGGCCTCGCGCTGCTCTACAGCGTGTTGAGCCTTGTCGCCTCGGTCGTCAAGGAGTGGGTTTCAACCTTGCTCTCGCTCCGGGCGAAGAACCTTCGGAAGGGGGTCGAGACGCTGATCGGAGACGACTATGCCCAGCGGCTCTATGGACATCCGCTGGTCAACACGCTGGCGAAGGGCAAGAAGAACCCGTCGTACATCGGAGCCGAAACCTTCGCCTCGGCGCTCGTGGACCTGGTCGCGCAGGATGAGGACGGCAATCCCGTGGTGGCCATGGGCGACGAGGCGGCCAAGCTGGTTGACCGGCTCGGCGACGACTCCGCGCTCAAGCCGCCTCTCCGGGCGCTGACCCATCTGGGAGCGGAGACGGTGGACGACCTTCGCCGCCAGGTCGCCGGCTGGTTCGACGAAGGGATGAACCGCGTGTCGGGTTGGTACAGGCGGCAGACGCAACTGATCATCTTCGCGATCGGCGCCGTCGTGACCGTGTCGGCCAACGCGAGCACCGTGCATGTGGTGCAGGACCTCTGGCGGGACGACGCCCTGCGGTATGCGATCGCCCAGGAGGCGGTTGCCGCGGCCTCCGACACGGTGAGCGCAGACTCTGCGCAGGTCGCGGACGCGATTCTCCAGTCGTTTCCGCTTGGATGGGAGGGCGAAGATCCGTTCGGTCGGGATGATGATTTGCCGGATTGGGGTGCTTGGACCTGGATCGCCCATGTTCTTGGGTGGTTCTTCACAGCCGCGGCGGTATCGCTGGGCGCTCCGTTCTGGTTCGATCTTCTCAGCAAAGTGGCGAAGCTGCGCGGGACGGGGAGGAGGCCGGGCCGTGGGTGAGTGAGGGCCGTCCGCAGGCTCGATTTCTCCACCCTTAAGCGGATGCCCGCGAGCTTAGTCAGCGAGACTGCCCCTTACTCGCAGCTTGATCCATGATCTGGCCTTGCCGCTACTCGGCCACCTAGACCGGAGCATGTTAGTTTCACGATACTTGCCGTAGTGATGGAACCCTGCCCGAGGCCATGGAGACTCGTATGTCACAAGAAAGACGTGAGCGCTCTCCGGAGGAGGACGCAGATCGCTTCATCGACTTGGTGAATGACGGCGGGTTCTGGCGGTCCGTGGATCTGCGCGTCTGTGCGATCCGTAGCGGCCGCCGCTGGATGAACCTTGTTACCCGGGGTTTCCTCGACCATCGTCCGCCTCGATCCGTCCCACGCTTCTTACCGGTCGAGCGACGTCAATTCCATGCCTGGCAGATCGTTCGTCCCGTTGCGGACCTCCCTTCCATAGTCCGCGGCATCGCCAATGGCAGGATGAAGCTGCGGCCCCGGTACGTCAGATACGTCGGCCGGTCGGATCAGCCTGCGACCGACATCAGGTACAGCTTCAATGAGTTGGCCGGCGCGTACCGGACTGCCGAGTACGACCTGTGGAGCTGTCACTCGCTAGTAGGCTATGGTTCCTCAATCTTCGATGTCTTGAGACAAGCCGGTCACGATCCATTCGAGCTGGACGGAATGATCCGTGGCGGGCCGAACGCCTACGATGGCCTGCCCGACTTGGTGCGCAGGTTCTGCGCACGGCCCCAAGGCCTGAAGATCCAGGGCAACACTACCGTAATCGAGCTGATCGCCCCCCTCGCCGTGCGCTTTGATCCAGAGAAGGTATCCTCGTCGGTGGACCGCGTGACCGTCGCCGTCCGGGCTGCCGCAGATGTCTTTGTAACGAAAGCGGACGTCATCTGGACGGTAGGTAGCAGCATCGGAGAACCGGTTCGCCATGGATCGGTCGGGCTCGCGGAGCGCGAATGGACGCGTGAGGGGGGCGCTCTCCTCTCGGAGTTGGACATCCCGGTCGAGAACGGTGATTCCACTGCCACAGCATTCATCGTCGTCGGAGACCGGTGCGTAGACCGCGTGTCCGTGCCGTTGGCATCTACCGCGTCCAGTATCCGGATCAAGGCTCACGACGCTCTCGACCCTGGCCTTGAACGCTTCCGGAAGCAGCTTCGGGCGCGTGGGAAGAACAAGTCGCAGCAGTTCGAGGCCGCTGTGGGCCTGCTGTTCTTCTTCCTCGGATTCCACATGCACCCGCTTTCCGGGCACACCAGACGGGGAAACACCATCGATCACCTTGCTCAGGCGCCAGGATCTTCCCTGATGCTCGCGATCGAGTGTACGGTCGGGTCGCTCGACACAGGCGGCAAGGTGGGCAAGCTCATCGCTCGGTCGGAGCATATGCGCAACCAACTTCCCGGCAGCGAAGTGATCGCGGTCCTGGCGACGGCTAGCACGCGTGAGGCGCTATCCGAGGCCGAGATTGAAAAGGCCGAGCGTGACGACGTTTTGCTTCTGGCTCAAGAGAACCTCCAGGAACTCTGGATCGCGGCGCAGGCCGGAGAGACCAGTGTCCAGGTGGTCGACCGGTTTAGGCAGCAACTCTCTCAAGCCCGCCTTCGGCAAACCAAGGGCTCCGTCGCGTGATTCATCGCGAGCCGCTCTCACCGTGGCGCCACCGGAGTGGCGAACGGGAATGATGTTGCCATATTCCCATATCGGCGATATGGTAATCCATATGAAGAGGATCCTTTCGGAGCAGACATGAAACGGCCAATCGAGAGACTCCTCCAGCTATCGGACGTCACGTTATTCGAAGAGGTTGCCGAGGGCCTTCGGCTCATTGTCGAACATGCCGAGAGCTTGGAGTCGACCGCAGTCCGTCTCCGTGCGATCGACGAGCATCGTGCTGCAGCCATCGTTCGTGCCCTCGCGAAGGAGGAATCAGCGAAAGTCCTTATGCTAGTTGACCTGGTCCGATGCCCACGCAACAACAAAGAAGAGAGGTCCCGCACGATCAAGGCCTTCGGCAATCATCTTGCGAAAGAGATCTACGCCGATTCCTGCCGCTGGAGGCCAGTCGATTTTGCGGAGGTGACGAGCCTGGTAGACCGCGAACGGCGGCCGTACTACCTTGATGGTCCCAACGACGTTGACTGGATCCTTCCGAACTACGCCAAGGCTCGGAGAGAGAACCGAATGTACGTGGACTACGTGCAGGACATCACCGTAGAGGGCGGTGAGTACGACTGGGTATCTCCGCTACCCGATAGCCTGTACCGAGAATACAATGACGTGACACCACGGTGGCTGGCGGTAGTTCGCGCGCTACACCGCGTCGGCATAACGACGCCGGAAGGGCTGGCCGTCGTGGCAGATCTCTGGCGCGGCTTTGAGCCGGAGCCGCAGACAACCCATCAGGAGCTATCGGGGCGGAACTACGACTCATTGGTTCGCGTGAGTGAGGCACGACGGAACCGGGAAGTTGATCCGGAAGACGCGAGGTCGATCTGTCACCATTGGCCGTTTCCGCTGTGGCCTCTCGACCTACGGCAATCGGGTCCAGCCAGAGCCGACTTGGCGGACCTCCGCCGTCAGAGAGCCGAACAGATCAAGTGGCACCTGAAGCGGGAGTCAGAAAGGGATCCGGCCCCCTTGGTCACCCGTGAGAAGGTCGAGGAACTGACGAAGGCCCATTCGGACTTCGAGGTGGAATGGGAGCGCTTGATAGCATCGCTACCGGGAAACCGAGACTCGGGCCTTCACTTCACAAGCGGGAGCGTCAGATCCTACGGGTTGGAATCGTACGAGCGCCTACGGCGCATGGTCGGCAACCTTGAAGTTGAGGAACTCAGGGACTTGGCCGCCCTCGGGTGGTTCGGAAGGCAGCCTGAGTCCGGCTGGGCACACTGCCACCAGCATGCTCGCAGGATCATCTCGGATGCCTCCATCGGTTACGTGTGCGGACTCGGCCAGCATTGGATGACAGGTTTGGCGCGGTGGGAAGGGCCGCCGCTGTTGCCAGCGCGGCTCACCATTGGCGGGGACACCGCGTAGGAGGGAGTCCGGTGTCCGGTACTAGAGGGCCCCGACGGGGGGTCACAACTCCAGGTTCCGTCCCCTGTGCCTGCCGATGAAGAGTTAGGTGGTACGCTGGTAAGTCCACCGCGTCGCCGGCTGACTCGCCGAAGCCGCTGCAGGTCACCGTAGCCGCGATGCTCTGACCGAACGCCGCCATGGTAGCGCGAATCGCGCACGACGCAGAAAAGCCCTCGATCAGGAACGAGTAGTCGAGCGAAACGGCCAGGAAATCGTACCGACCGGACACGGGACCGGGCAACGACAGCGATCCCATATCCGGATCGGTTATCAGGTAGTTACCGGACACGACGCCCGTGCCAGGATCAACCAACTCCATCCGCCACTGCGTTTGTTCCGTCTTAGGGAATTATGTCTCTGCTTCCCCAGCTGCTCCAGAAACAGAGATGCGTTGACGTTGTAAGCTGATGGGATCCCTACTCATGGCACGGGAACGGTAGCAGGTCATGGGAGAGGGACAGAGCAAGGAAGGCTTCGTGTGATTACTCTACCTTCCTTACCCTGCCGAGCTTCGCCGTGCCCTGCCTTACCCTGCCCAGCCGTGCCTGTGTTATGGGTAGGAATCCGTAGCTGGTATGTCAACGTTGGTCGCTGACGGATGAGCGCGGGCAGCGACCGGAGAAGCCGAAGGCGCTACGGCAGCCTCCGCGCCCGCCGTTGAGGCGGATTCTTGACAGCATCGATTCGGTTTGGTAGCGTGTAGGAGGTACACAGGTGATACTTATCGGAGTGTATACAGTATGAGCATAAACAGGGATATGATGGAGGAAACTGTCATAGGGTGGATTAAGAGTTTTTATGAGGAACCTGATGAGATTGCCATAGAATCTCTTGAGTCTGATGATGATGCTCCGAATTTAGTATTTGCAGTGGGTATTTCAGAAGCGTTCCATGGATATATAGTGACATATATTGGTCCCCCTGGTGACTATCTGACTGTATATAGGAGGTACCAAGTAGATAACTCAAAGAAACAACATTTCGATAGCCTTGTGATTCCTGATAAACTGGCGCTGTTACTTGATATCAGGGAGAGAATGGTACGTCACCGTGTTAACTACAACATACTCCCTCCAATAGTGGAGGACAGTCAGGATCTTGTGATTGATGAGTTGGCGGTTATGTCTATACTCATACGGGATACGAGTTTTTCTCGTAAGGAGCTTTATGAACACATAATGCGTGTTAACGGTGCCATCTCTGATATTGATGTGGTGTTTCAATCTTTGTCACTACGGAGATCAATACTATGAGAAATGATCCGAGTAATGGTCAGTGGCTTAAGGATGCACTCCATGATCTTGGTAATGTGTATGATGAAGCAGCATCCGATGAAGACTACATAACCCCCTCAGAGGGGGTTATAGAACGATCACGCACTGTTCTTGGGTATATGTATAAAAAGCTACCCTTTCGATACGAAGTTTACCCTATGCAAGATGGTTCAGTGAGTGTTGAGGTAGCTCCAAGAAATCCTAATGAAACGCTCGCAGTTAACTGTGAGTCAGGAGGGAGAATTATATGTTTCTTTGCAACAGGCGATATACGGTCTCGGAAGGCGAGTTTTAAGAGCATTTCGGTTATGTTTAGTGACTGTTTTCTACAAGGTGTGATAGATGAAATAGCAAGACATCCACACTTCCAAAGATATCCGACTAAAAAATCATGGACCCATCTAAGAAATCTGTTGGAGCAGTATCGTCCTCAGAGGAATGCCTGCGAGGATTGGAATTATTGGGATCTAGTGTCAACAATAAGTCGCGAGCAGGTAGATATGCGGACAAAAATAAGGCCAATGCCTCTGAGTTCTACCCAGCCAAAAGAGCGCAAGTCAAGTCAACTGATAGGCTTAGGCGATCAACAATACTTGATTCTACCAGATTCGCATCCAAACGTAAGGGAGGTTTCTTTGGGTGGGCCACAGCAAAAGTCTGTACTTTTCGAAAAGAGGGTTGTAGCGTGAAGTTTACACCGATCCAAGACCCCAAGGATCCCTATTACAATCCACATCATACTGATGTCGATTACAAGACTTCAGATCGTGATCGTCAGAAGGAAATGGCTATGGAGATAGCGAACGACTCAGGTTTTATCAAGCCACCATCAGAGACTTCCTGATCGTGGTGTGGTTTGACGGGGAATAGGCCGGTAGGATTTCCAGGCATGACGTGGTACAGGATGGAGGATGAGACGATCCGTGTTGCTAGTGGTTTGGTGCTGTCAGGCGCGTGTGGGCATCGATTCCCAGGGAAGGACCGCTGGAAGTTACTGTACCGCATGTGTGATGCATGGACGAGTGCTGCGAGGCTGCACAGGACGCTCGTGATCGAGGTGAGCCGCAGGAGCAGGTAGAGGCTCTCGCACAGGCAGCGGCCCGAGCAATCATGTCGGAGTACGCTACGGATTCGATTGAAGGCATCCTGCTAGAAAGCAAGAAGGTCACCCTATATGGTGAATAGGTGGAGTGTGTGTCAAGGATCTACTGACCGGAGATGTGGAACAGAAAATCAAAAGGGGTGTTAACTGTCGCCCTGTTCGAGTTGGGCAAAACAGTTGAGGTGGAGGGAAACGATGGGAGGTCCCCTGGACCTGCCCCGCTTTCACGGACAGTTGGTTTCTGTGGTTGATGGTGTCTGAAATGAATTCTGTTATCCCCTCCCAAGGGAGTGAGAGAGGGCGCGGGCCGTCGGTCGCTCAGGCCCGGGTTCGCTTCACGCGGCACGGTTGAGTTCCTCGAAGTTCGCGGGCGCCTGGTAGCCGAGGGCCGAGTGGAGACGGCGGGTGTTGTAGAAGCCTTCGATGAAGCTGAAGACTGTACAAGTACGGTAATCACCTGACAGATGCCCCCCGAAGGGGACGGTGGCCAGACCGGCCTCACCGAGGTTGACTGAGAAGAGATCCAGTCAACTCAACAACCACGGAGGAGAACCAGAATGACCACCGTCCAGGCAGAGAAGCGCGCAGGAAGCTGTCCCTGCTACAACTGGCCAGGAACTCGGCAACGTCTCGAAGGCGTGCCGGATCGTGGGCTACAGCCGGCAGCACTTCTACGAGATCCGCCGCAACTTCCAAGTGCACGGCGCCGAGGGGGTGTGGATCCGAAACGACCTCAAGACCCGCCACGAGCGACTGCTCCGGCTGGAGGAGACGGTCCGCAAGCGCAAGATCAAGCTCACCGATGAGCAGATCCATGCGCTGGAGCGATTCGACCCCGAGTTCCGCGGGTGCCACATCGAAGTACATGCCACCGGGAAGCTCGTGGCCGTGGACACCTTCTTCGCAGGCACGCTCAACGGCGTCGGCAAGGTCTACATCCAGACCATGCTCGACTGCTTCAGTCGCCACGTCTGGGCCCGGCTCTACACGAGCAAGATGCCGGTCACGGCGGTCCAGATCCTGAACAACCACGTGCTGCCCTTCTTCGAGGAGCACGGCGTCCAAGTCCGGACCATCCTGAGCGACAAAGGGCGCGAGTACTGCGGCCGGCCAGACAAGCACCACTACGAGCTCTTCCTGCAGCTGGAGGACATCGAGCACCGAGCCACCAAGGTCGGGAGGCCCCAGTCGAATGGCTTTATCGAACGGTTCCACCGCACCCTTCTCGAAGAACATCTCCGGATCAAGGGGCAGATGACTTGGCACGAGACCGTCGAAGAGCTGCAGAAGGACCTGGACGTGTATCTTGAGACCTACAACCGACGGCACCTGGCACCAGGGCCGCGGCACGAAGGGACGGACGCCCTACGCGGTCTTCGCGGTCTTCAAGGCCGGGATCGCCCGGAAGTGCACCCGCAACCCTTCGGCCGGCAAGGAGGTGCAGAACGCAGCGTAGGACCTGACCTCCGTGAGGTCGGGTGTCAGGTGAACACCCTACTTGTACACCTGTCGAGAGCGTGTCTCCCGGCAGGGCGTTTTCTTGCGCGATCTCGCTCTCGTTGGCATCTGGCGACCCGAGAAGTGGGCTGCTATGCTTCGGAGCCATAGGAACCGTGACAACAGGGAGGAACGATGACTGACAAGGACGCAGACCGGCCTATCACGATAACCCAGGGCGTCATTAACCTCATAGCTGAAGCAGTTTGGGCTAACACGAATCTTGTCGCCGCTCTCGCCGTGTCCAACGGCAAGAAAGCTGATTTTCTTCGCTTGCTCAAGGAGCTTCAGAAGCAGCGGGGCGAGCACATCAAGGATGACCACATGTTCTGGGTGCATCTGGACAAGATGCTGGTTTCCATGGAGCGGATGGAGCAGATGGACGAAGGTGATGCTGCGCCCTCAACTTCACTGTTTGAGGAATGGGAGGACTATCTAGACCAGCTAAAGCAGCATCGCGGTTAACGCGATGCCATCACGCCGATCAGGATTGGGGACGATACCTCTTGACTTCTTGCGCTGGCGCACCAAAGCACGAAGTGACCCCAGAAAAGTTCGACATCTGACCTCTGGGTTGATTGTGCCGTTCGGCCCTCGCGATAGAAGTCCTGGATGTTTGCCAAGGGCGTGGCACCGCCACTCACAACCGTATCGAGAGCTCCAGAGGTAGTGGAGCAAGGAAGTGCAGGAGGGCGACAGAGCCGTTTCGTGGCAATCACCTTAGGCGCGGGAGACCCACGTTGACTGGGGAGCGGGTGTTTTCAGATGGAGGAAGAGGCCGTCACAGTTTCTGGAGGAGATAGGGGTAAGAGTGAGGGTGATGGGATCACTCTTCCCGTTACATTCTGAGCGAAAGGTGTCAGATGGGAACCGGGCTTACACTGTTGATGACAACGACGCCGTCTTAATAGGACCGCTCAGATTATGTTTGGCCGATTCGTTCTCGCTTCAGCAAACTGTTGATTCGCTTGAATGCTGTCTTATAGTCCATGCAGAAGAACTCGCGGTCGGAGCGAACTCGATAATCCGCCAAAGATCTGTGGATCTTTGCTTCGATATCGCGAGCATCCTTGACAGACCATACTGCTCGGACCCCATAGGGAATTACCACTCCAGTAGCTGAGTTGATTTCATTGACCCTGTCCAAGACAGATCTTGTCGTGAATCCGATTTTGAGAATACGGGGTTGCTCTCGTGTCGACAAGATGTATATCTGCTCTGAGTATTGATCGCTTGTATCCCCTGACAGAAAAACGGTCAGATGGCGGATGACGCCCAGATCTCTCAGTGTATCTAGTAAATCCCGCCGTGTGCCTTTCTCTGTAATGGTCTTCCTTAGTTCCGCTAGCGTGGATGCAACCTTCCTTGACTTTACACGGCCGGGACATCCTAACTGCTGGAACACCATAAACCAATCCCATTGATCCTGCCGGACAACGCGGTTGAAGAGCCCCTTCACCTCGGAAACCGCGATAGGTGATTTCTCGTGAGGGCTCTCATACTTCAGCAAGTCCAGAACATGCGACACCCAACCCAGCCGACGTTGTTGCAACTCCGGCCTTGGTGGAGCCATGCCGAACCCCCATTTCTGGGATACCCTCACCTGCTGACTCGACGCATCTGCGCCGCTCGCATCAATCGCCTTCTTGCTCATAGAGCTTTCTCGCTCATGGAATCGTTGCTCTGGGTGAACATGCATGTCTCTGGCGATTAGTCCTGGAACTCATTCACCCCCGCCCCTCATACGCCACCTCAAACACCACACCCCCCAGCCACCGCTTGAAGTCCGGGTTATCCATGAACTGGCGGAAGAGCTCCGTGTCGTCCTTCATGATGCCCATCATCACCCGGCCGAGCGCCCTGTCATGCTCGATCCGGGCGTTCTCGCGGTCCGAGTTCTTCCGCGCGTTCTTGAACGCGGTGTCCTCCGCCACCATGGCGGGGATTGTCTCCGTGATCATCTGGTGGACCCTGTCGGCATCCTGCCAGTCGATGCCCCCGAAGCGGTCGTTGAACTCCGCGATGATCACCGAAAGAGGGTCAATCTCGACCTCGCGCATGCCTCCAGGCTGGCCGGTCGGTACGGGACCGATCTCCATGTCCTCGTCCGCCAGGATGATCTTCTGCATCGCGCGCTTCTCGACCCGATAGCTGTCCATGTCGATCGTCGCAAGGATGCCCTTCGACAGATCATCCTCTATCGGCGATGGCAGCTTCGGGATCAGGAAGTTCAGAAAGATCGAGCGCTCCTCCCAGCCCTGGTTGTTGTAGGGGAGGATCGAGGAGAGGAACGCGTAGGTGCGCACGAATGCCTTGGCTCCGCTCTTGAACGCGACTTGTTTGTCTTCGTCAAGCTCCTTGATGTAGACCTCCACGCACCGGTCGAGGATGGGATCGAGCTGGTCGCGATCCACGCCGGCCAGGTACCGCTTGACGAACTCACTGACCTGATCGGGCGAGTACACCTGCGCACCGTCCAGGTCGGCTTGGAGATCGTGAAGCTTGTTGGGATCGGTTTCGTCGGCCAGGATCGTGGTGCGGTAGTAGCTCGAGAACGCTTCGGTGATGGTGTCCGTGTCGTTCAAGAAATCCAGCACGAAGACATCGTGCTTCTTGGGGTGCGCCCGGTTGAGCCGCGACAGGGCCTGGACCGCCTTGACTCCTGACAGGGGCTTGTCGACGTACAAGGTGTGGAGGAGGGGTTCGTCGTAGCCGGTCTGGAACTTGTCGGAACAAACGAGGAAGCGGTAAGGATCCTGCTGGAATTTCTCGGCGATCTCGGCCGACCGAAAGCCGTTCACGCTGCCCTCGGTCACCATCTCCCCGCGGTAATCCTTCTCCCCCGAAAATGCGACGATCGCCTGGTAGGGGCTCTTGCGCTCCTTCAGGTAGTCGCGGATGGCATGGTAGTACTGGATCGCGCGCCTGATCCCGTTGGTGACCACCATCGCCCGCGCCATGCCGTCGATCTTGCGCTGGGCGATGACCTGGTCGTGGAAGTGATCGACCATGATCTCGGCCTTGAGCCGGATCGCGTGCCCGTGCCCCTCGACGTAGCGTCGGAGCTTCTTGCGTGCCTTCAAGACGTCGAACTCGGGGTCGCCCTCCACCGTCTTGGCGAGTTTGTAGTAGCTCTTGACCGGCGTGTAGTGCTTGAGCACGTCTAGGATGAACCCCTCCTGGATCGCTTGCTTCATGCTGTAGTTGTGGAACGGAAGATGGCGGACCGTGCCGTCGCTCTGCGGATCCGGATCGCCGAATATCTCCAGCGTCTTGTTCTTCGGGGTGGCCGTGAAGGCGTAGTAGCTGGCGTTGGGCAGTAGCCTGCGCGACTCCATCAGGCGGTTGATCTGGTCCTCGTAGGTCTCGTCCTCCGCCACTTCGCCCGCCTCGCCCAGCGCGCTCGCCACTGCTGCGCTGGCTTTCCCGCCCTGGCTCGAATGCGCCTCGTCGATGATGATCGCGAAGGTCCGTCCCCGCTGCTCGTTGCCGATCTCGTCGAGGATGAAGGGGAACTTCTGGATTGTCGAGATGATGATCTTCTTGCCCTGCGTGATGAACCGCCGCAGGTCGCCCGACCGCTCGGCGTGCCCGACCGTCGACCCCACCTGAGCGTACTGCCGGATCGTGTCGCGGATCTGCTTGTCCAGGATGCGGCGGTCGGTGACGACGATGATCGAGTCGAAGACGGGGTCACTGTCCCTTTCAAGCGGGATCAGTTGATGGGCCAGCCACGCGATCGAGAAGCTCTTCCCGCTCCCGGCTGAGTGCTGGATCAGATACCGCTTCCCCGCCCCGTGACTACGGGCGTCCTCCAGGAGCCGGCGCACTACGTCCAGCTGCTGATACCGCGGCCAAATCTGGACCCTCTTCTTCTTGCCAGTCTTCGCGTTCTTCGACGCCAACACCTGCGCATAGTTCTCCAGGATGTTGGACACGCTCTCCCGGGTGAGGACTTCCCGCCAAAGATACTCCGACCGGAGGCCGTTCGGGTTGGGCGGATTGCCGGCCCCATGCTGCCAGCCCCGGTTGAAGGGCAGGAACCACGACGCCTTCCCGCGGAGGTGGGTGCAGAAGTGCACCTCGTTCTCGTCGACCGCGAAGTGCGCCACGCAGCGCCCGAACTGGAAGAGGGGCTCGCGCGGGTTGCGGTCCCGTTTGTACTGGAGGATTGCGTCGTTGAAGGTCTGCTTCGTCAGGCTGTTCTTGAGCTCGAAGGTGAAGACGGGTAGCCCGTTGATGAAGAGCCCGATGTCGAGCGATCGCTGAGCGTCGTCCCGGCTGTACCGGAGTTGGCGGGTGACGCTGAACTGGTTCTGCCGGAAGCGCCGCTGAGCAGTCTCGTTCTGAGCGGAAGGCGTGCCATAGAAGAGGTCGAGTTCGTGGGGGCCGTGCCTGATGCCGTTCCGGAGGACATCGATGGTACCGCGTTTGGCGATCTCGCCCTGGAGGCGGGTGAGGAATTTGCGGCGGGTATGGCCATCCTCGTCGAGGCGGAGAGCGGGGGCGGTGTCGGGCTGCGTGGCGTGGAGGAAGGCGCGGAGTTGGATGAGGTCTACGCAGTACTCGCGGTTGTAGTCGTGATGGTTGCCGGGGGACCAACCGACGCCGCCGTAGCCGGGCGGCGGTTCGCCGACGGTGCCGCCTGCATGGGGATCGCAGGGGTCGCCCGTGAGGGCCTTGCAGATGAGGCGCTCGAGGCCGCGTTCGGTGAGGTCGGTGATGTCGGTGGTCATGGATGGGGTGGGGGTAGGCGGGGGTTGGAATATCGCCCTAGGTTGTGGCTTGTGTCTCGGAGTTGTCGCTCAGGCCGTCTGTTGTAAGAGGGTCGGTGTCTGGGAGGGAGGCCGCGGCCTCGCGGACGTCAAGCTTGCCGGTGACGACGTCGGCGATGAGGCGGGTGCGGTATTCGCGGAGGAGGTCGATTTCTTGATTCACCCGAGTGACAGCAGAGGTCAGCTCGATGGTCCGATCCTTCAACAATACGATCATCTCATCCTGCTCGCCACGCGGAGGAACCGCAATGGCGATCCCCATGAGGCGATCCTGAGTGAGTTTAGGTTGTGTCGCTCCTGAGATCCACGGCAAGTAACTCAGGCTCTCCATTACCCATGCGAGGAATTGAATATTCCCGCGTCTTGGTTTGAGAATGTGAGCATGGTTGTTCACCCAGAACCTTCCCGTAGCAATGATCGCTAACGGCAAGTTCCGCAACACCAGATTCGCGCCATCCTCCGCTATCAATAGCAGCTCATCATCAAATAGATAGTCATCGACCTTATCGATGATGCCTGACGCCCCGTAGTAGTCATACCGGCGCGAGACCATCTTGCCCCGCTCGACGCTGCTCAGCGGTACTCGATGCCGGTTGAGGCATTCAAATTCGCCCTTGACCCGAGATAGCTCCCAATGCTCCGGCACCTCCCTCAACCACTCCACCCCGGATTCCTTGTAAGCCGGATAGGGCTGGCCGGTTCGGACATCGATCTGGCCAGTGACGGACTGGTGAATGATGGCCTGCTTCTGGTCTTCTAGCAGCTCGATCAGCCTTTCCTTGGCGCGTATATAGCGTAGAATGCGCCGCTCCGCGTGGCCTAGGAAGCGGACGATGGCCGATTGTTCCGAACTGGACGGCGCGGGAACCAGTTGGTCCCCGAAGGCAGCGAAGCGGAAGTCCGTCGATCGCTCTCGTACGCCTCGTGAAAGAGCCAAGACCCATTGGTTCCTAGCCATCTCGCGAACGCAATATGCGTAGTAATGAGAGTTCGTCGCCCCATCCCTAGGGACACACACCGAATACACGGGCGTACTCTTCCCGTCGGAATCGGAAACGCCACAGGCACCGGCAAAGGCATCCATTGTATGGATGACCAAGTCACCACTGCGGACTCCCTGATAGCCGATCTCCTTCAAAGACTCCGTGTAGCCCGTTTCTCGCCGGTTCTTGCGAAGAGTCACGGTGCCATCGCGAAAGCAGGTCACGACCTCGTCACCCGGCCTAACAGGTCGATCCATCTTGGTGAACAGCCACTTGGCCCGAACCGTTTGCCAGCGACGAGGCACCTCGCCTGCCCAAGGCACACCACATCCCGTCCTTGAGTGGTGGCATCGTCCAAGACCCTCGGTCACTTCTTGTAACCCCTCACCCGTTTGAACCAGGTCGTCACACCCTCGAGTTCCCGCTCCAGCTCGTTAACCTCGGGCGGGACATAGTTGACCATTGCGCTCTTATCGTGACGCTTCGCCCACTTCGACACACGGCTGTAGCTGGCTTGAAATTCTTTATGGTCTGTATCGGAAAACCGAGCTATGGCTTTCACCATCATCGGGCGGACTTCGAGCCCGCCCTCCGCCAGAATCGCTCCGACGATCTCCTGCCGAAAGACGCTCTCCCACGTCTCCGATAGCTTCCCAGCCCAGACGCCCACAGCATCCTCGTAGGACCTCTCATCCAATTCTTGGCTTTCTCTACGTATCCGCGCCAGATCACGGCGCAGTTCGTCGAGGCGTGCTCCTACTTCTTTCGCCTTCCAGGGGTGGTCAGTGGTGCAAGCACCGGGCTTTCTCTCCTCTGCGCGACTTCGAACCACGGACCGTTCCGCAACTGAGACGCTGCGCCCCTTCGCCTCTCGCTTTAGGTCCCCAACGAAAGCCACATCGTGTGTGAACACGATGACTTGCCGATCCTCGGCGAATTCCGCCATTCTCGAGGCCACGAGCTCACGACGAACATGGTCAAGCGAGGTTACAGGATCGTCTAGAATCAAGCCAGACCTCGAGGTATCCAAACGGGCCTCAGTAAAGAAGGCCGCTAGGCCCAGCGCTGTTCGCTCGCCTTCGCTGAAGACACGCGGCAGCTTCACATCTTGTCGCGCTCCCACTAGCCTGGGCCGATGCAGCAGCGCCCCTCTCTTCCCGCGCGTTCGGGACATGGTCACACGTTCCAGTCGGAGACGTTGCGTTTCCCGCGTGAACGCATCGCGGATGACGTCGGTGATGCTCGCTTCCGAGAGTTCCTTCACCTTCTTCGTAATAGGTCCCGTCGCCGCAGCAGACTTAGCGGCCTCTAGAGCTTCTCTTTCCCTCAAACGTCGGATCTCACGGAGAATAGCTTCACGCGACTTCTTGATCTCCAGCAGCAACTCGATCTTACCTCGTCGTGCAGCAACCTGTGCAAGTTGTTGTTGCACAAGAATTGGGTCGTCAAGACTAGCGGAAAGCTCTCTGGTTCTCCGCGTGGCGCCGGCGATTTCATCCAGAACGGCACTCGAATCAATATCAACACGCGGAAATTCTCCCGCTCCAGCAAGCGCGACGACCGTCCGATCTACCACGTTGCTGTAGGCGTTGATCAGTGCTTGGCACCGCGCGACGAGATCGGGATGGGTCGGGTGGAGGTCGCGCAAGTATTGGACAATGTACTTTGGTGAAATGTCTAGCTCCTTCAGTCTATTCACCTGCGCATCGTGCTGCCGCCGACTTCTATCCAGGTGCTTTTGCGTGTCTTCTTTGACAAAGGTCTCAAATGAAGACAACCGATCGCGGCCCGCTGAGTCGAGTGTTTGCTGACACAAAACGCATCGGCTCTCGTCTTCGACCATGGGAAACGGGCGATTGGGGTAGGCGTATTCTCGCGAAAAGCGTCTCGCGGAGTTCCAAAGTGCCTTCCAAGCCATGCTCCCTACGCCACGCAGAGGTTCCGATTTGAATTTTCCTGCGGTAGCGTTTGCCGCCTGTTGGAGGGCATTCAACTCGTCGAGACTATTTTGTAACGAGGCGATCGAATCACCATAAATTGACGATTGTAACCCTTTGATATGCCTGTGGAGAGCACGCAATCTTTCGGCTTGGTGCGTTAAGCTCCGGCGTTCGGAGCTCCTGTCAGCACTTCCGAGGAGGTCCTCTCTAGCTTTCAGTTCATCGATGGTCTCTGGCATGCCGTCAAGCTGAGAGATCAACCCGTCCAGTCTGTCGACCGAAGTGCTACCAGACAGTCGTTCGAGGAACTGACCAGCTTCGGAGTTCCTCAGCTCGGCTTGAGCGATAGGTAGCTGGATCCTTGATCGAAGGTTCTTGGACAGCCTTGAATCGATCCGGCTGCGTACGGCGACACAGGCACGGATGAGACCGTCCATGACTAGGAGTGCAGAAGGCCGATATGGAAAATCCGACTCGTCAGCCACGTATGCGTCCCGACATGCTCCGTCGTAAAAAAGCACCCGCTGCAGTTCCTGTTGCTGTGGCTCGGGCCAGGACACCACCTTGTCGTGGTCACCAACCCGCACCGAGAGGCTAGCGGTGGGCCTTTCTTTCGCTGTGTCGCGAAAAACGTCTGATAACACCTCTTCTTGGTGCCGTGCACGTGTGATACGCTTGAGGAGTCGTGCATAGCCAGATTTTCCGCTCCCGTTGTCGCCATAAACGATGGTCAGGCCATTCGGCGCAAAGGTGAGGGGGCGCTCGGAGGAGAGGGCATTTACATGAGCGGTGTTTAGTATGGACAGGACCTGAACCGAAGGGTCCTCCGATGCCGATCTTGGAAAATGCTCCAATCCGAAGGTGACTTCGGGACTGGCTGTCGGGCCAGCTATGTCGTCGACCAACCGATCGTAGTCCCTGTCGGAAAGGAGTTCGCCGATAGCAGTCCTACGCATGACATCGCGCTGCCAAGCTGGACGTTCCTTGCTCCAAGCGACGATCCTCTCTTCTAGGGCCATCTGGATTCACCTCCGGAAGGCGATCGGCTGGATGGATGTACGGGCACTGTTCCAGCCCCGACGATCCCGCCCAACAGTCCTTCAGCCTCCTTTTGCACCGCCAAAATATCCGCCCGAATCTCCTCCAACGTCCGCATCGGCTCGGGCTTGTAGAAGTACCGGTTGAAGCTGATCTCGTAGCCGACCTTCACGCTCTTCGGTACGTACCACGCATCCCCGGAATACGGCAACACTTCACGCCGCAGGAACCCCTCAATCCCGCGCTCTTCCTGCAACGGAATCTGCTCCGTGTCCCGCAGTCCCGAGTCCGGTTCGTACTCGACGGCCCGCTTCTGGGCGCCATCGCCGAGCTCGTACAGGCCCCGGATGGAGTCCACCGCCGTCCCCCTTCGATGAACCTTCTTGACCACCGGCGCAGCCCCTTCATCCTGCTCCGCCAACGCATCCAGCAGGAGCCTTTTCCGCTTTGCCGTCATCGTGCCCCCAGGCCGCGGCATCTCCGCCTTCACCATCTCTAGGAACCGATTGTAGTCCAAATGCGGCCCGGGACCCATCCTTTCCCCCACCGTGTGCACCGCATCCCCCAGCTTCACATCTCCCGCGTCGATACACGCGTCGAAGAACACATCCCGCCGCTCTTCCGACAGATCCACCTTCAACCGTAACGGCCGCTCCACCGTCACCTTCCAGTACCCGAGCGCCTCGTTGTCGAAGATCCTGCTCTCCTCGGTCTCCTCGAATTCGAGGAACGTCCGGCAGATCCTCTCGATGTCCTCCGGCCCGAGTTCGCAATTCTTCTTCCCCAGGTTCTTCCTCAGCGGACGGAACCACTTCGTGGCGTCGATCAGTTGCACCTTACCCCTGCGGTGCGCGGGCTTCCGGTTCGTGAGCACCCAGACGTAGGTCGCGATGCCGGTGTTGTAGAACATGTTGAGCGGCAGGGCGACGATCGCTTCCAGCCAGTCGTTCTCGATGATCCAGCGGCGGATGTTACTTTCGCCCTGTCCCGCGGAGCCGGTGAAAAGCGAGCTGCCGTTGTGGACCTCGGCGATGCGGCTCCCGAGCCTGGTCCCCTCCTTCATCTTGGAGAGCTTGTTGGCCAGGAAGAGCATCTGGCCGTCGCTGGAGCGGGTGACCAAGGAGTACTCGGGATCGTCCGCGTGCTCGATCACGAACCGGTGATCGCGCATCTCCTTCTTGCCGCCCATGCGCTGCAGGTCAGTCTTCCAGCTCTTGCCGTACGGTGGGTTGGAGAGCATGAAGTCGAACTCGCGCGTCGGGAAGGCGTCGTTGGAGAGGGTGGAGTGCTCCGGGCCGCCCACGATGTTGTCGGCGGCCTCCCCCTCGCCCTTCAGCAGGAGGTCGGCCTTGCAGATGGCGTATGTCTCGGCATTGATCTCCTGGCCGAAGAGGTGGGTGGACACCTGCTTGCCCCGCTCCTTCGCGATCTGCTGCACCACGTCCTCGGCCACGGTAAGCATGCCACCGGTGCCGCAAGCGCCATCATAGAGCAGGTAAGTGCCGGACTCGATCTGGTCCGCTACGGGCAAGAACACCAAGTTGGCCATGAGCTTCACCGCATCGCGCGGCGTGAAGTGCTCGCCCGCCTCCTCGTTGTTCTCCTCGTTGAAACGCCGGATCAACTCCTCGAAGATCGTGCCCATGCCGTGGTTGTCGAGCCCGGGATGCCGGACCGTGCCGTCGGTGTTCATGACCGGCTCTGGGCTCAAGTTAATGTCGCGCGAGGTGAGTTTCTCGATCAGCGAGCCCAAGGCGTCGGCCCTAGAGAGGCGCGGGACCTGGTTGCGGAACTCGAAGTTCTCGAGGATGTCCTGAACGCTTGGCGAGAAGCCGTCGAGGTAGTCCTCGAAGTCGGCCTTGAGTTGCTGCCGGCTGGCCCGGGCCCGGAGATCCTTCAGGGTGAACTTCGACGTGTTGTAGAAGGCCTGCCTGGCCGCTTCGCGGAGCGCGGCTTTCTGGTCGACGACCCCGATGTCGTCGAGCGAGTCCTTCATGGCGAGGACGGCCCCCTTGGTGGGTTCGAGCACCGCGTCGAGGCGGCGAAGGACGGTCATGGGGAGGATGACGTCGCGGTACTTGCCGCGCACGTAGACATCGCGGAGGACATCGTCCGCGATGCCCCAGATGTAGTTGGCGATCCAGTTGAGGTTCGGGGTGGTGGCCGTAGTGGTCGTCATGTCCGTGCGGGGAGCGTTTCTTGCTGCATTGGAATCAGGTGGGCATCGCGGAGCCACTATAGCGCTCCGTCGCCACGCGCACCAACCCTCTCAAGTCCCTCTCAATCCCCCTCCACTCCTGCGCCAAATCTATCGAGCACACCCGGATCCGCCGCCCCATCAGCTCAAACCGGTAGTCGAAATCGCCATCGACCGCCGCGTACAGCAGCCATCCTTCCGGTTCAGGCTCGTCCGCAGGGGCCGCCGCGGCCCAGTTCGTCACATACGTGAAAACCTGGTAGAGGTTGCCCGAATGGACCCGCCTTCCATCGAACCGCGTATCCAGCGGATTCTTGTAGAACTTGGTGTCGACGATGATCGTGTGTTCGGGCGACCGCAGCACGATGTCGGTCTGCATGCCCGGAAGATGCCGGAGGTCCGTCTCGCTTCTCTCCGCCCCGAACCAGTCGATCCTGGGCGCACTCACCCTGTAGTCCGTCTCCCGTTCGCAGAACGTCTTCACGAACTGTTCGAAGAGCAGTCCCATCTGGTGCTCGTCCTCGCGGAAATCGCGGAACTGCGCCGTACCCTCCTCTTCGTTCACCAGGAGATTCTCGTGGATGATGCGGCAGAGGTGCAGGAGAAAGCTGTAGAACCGGTTGTTGCGGTGGATCTGGACGGTGCGGAAGAGACTCGCGGTCACACGGACATCGGAGACCGCGTCCAGCTTCCGGTAAAGGCGTTCGGCCCGGCGGCGCTCGCGCGGATCGAGACCGGTGACAAAGGTCAGTTGGCGCAGGGTCGCCTTGAGAATCCGATTCTGCGGCACGTCGTAGCTCAATTCATCGAAGGCGCAGTGTGTCTTGCCGTTCAGCAACAGGTTCCGCTTTACCGTGGTCGCGAGATCGAGCTTGCCCTTTAGGCCCCGGATGTCCTCTTGGACGGCGAGGTAGTCCCGGTCGAGACCGCGGGAAACGACCCGCGCGACGCCTTCGTTCAGCACCTTGGCGAACAAGTCGACCAGCCCGCCGAACTGCTCGGATCCGACATCGACCGTCTCCCCCTCCCTTACGTAGCCCCAGGCGTAGCAGAGGAGATAATAGATGTTCCTGACCGGAATCTTCACGCCAGCAGCGCCCGGACCTCCTGGTCCACCTGATCGGGACGGTCGAACCAGTATTCCCGCAGCAGGGGTTTGATCTCCCTGCGGATGATCGATTCGTACCAGGACTCGTCGAGCGCCCCGTCATCGTCGCCCGGGCAGAAGAAGCTGTGCCCGATCTCGAAGCCGGGGCCCAGGTTCTTTCGATCGGCTCTTATCCTCTCGTTGAGAGCCGAGAGACGGACCACGATCTTCTCGACGATCTCCTCGGGCACACCCACGGCGTTCAGGAAATTGCTGAACTGGTCGGTTCCGAAGGCGGGCGGAAGGCGAATGAACGCGAAACGCCGGCGAAGCGCGTAGTCCACCATCGCCAAGGACCGGTCGGCCGTGTTCATCATGCCGATCAGATAGAGGTTCGATGGAACATGGAAGGGCTTGGCATCGGGCGAATAGGTCAGTGGGACGGCGTATTCCCTACCCCGCTTGTCGGCCTCGATGAGCATCATCAGCTCACCGAAGATCTTGCTGAGGTTCCCGCGGTTCACCTCATCGATGATGAAGACGTAGCGATCGTCGGGGTTGGCGGCCGCCTCGCGGCAGAACGAGAAGAACACCCCGTTGCGCAGCTCGAATCCCCCGTCGTCGCGCGGCCGATATCCCTGGATGAAGTCTTCGTACGCGTAGCTCTGGTGGAACTGGATCATCCGCACTCTCTCGGGGACCTGGTACCGGATTACGCGGTATGCCAGGCGCTTGGCTATGAACGTCTTCCCGACACCGGGAGGCCCTTCGAGGACGATGTTCTTCTTGCGTTCGAGGGCTTCGATGATGTGGTCGAACTCCGCCCTGGAAAGGAAGAGATCCTCCAGAGCATCCCGGCGAGTGTACCGCGACGGGTCTCCGTTGGGCGGGGGAGGTAGCGGAGGATCTGTCCCTTCCATGAGCCGGAAAGCAAACAGCAGCCACCGCTTGTAGCTACTGAAATCGGTGAGGGTCTTGGTGGTAATGGCACGCTTCTTCGTGAACGGCCACCGACCGGTCTTCTCCCATCTGACGCGACGTGTGTTTCGGAATTCGGAACGGCGCTCATCGAACTCGTAGTCGGATTCGATGACCCCGTGACCCAGCAGCAGCGTACGCCCCTGCTTGATCACCACATGGTCTCCAGGTTGCATCTCGCGGGCGAACTGATAGCAGGCCAGGGAGCCCATCGTCGGATTGGCCGTGCCGTAGGCTTCCCGGATCTGCTCGTGAATGTGTTCCCTGGTGCTGAGTTCTCGGAGATCTCCGAGCTCATCCCATCCGATCGCAATGATCCCCTCTTTCTGGAACTCATTCCAGAACTGCGCGCCCGCACCCGGCGCCAGCGCCCACACCCGGGCCTCGCCGAACCTCTCCTGATACCATCGCTCGGCTTCCTCCAGAGTTGGATAACCGTCATCATCGACTTCTTCGTCGTCCGGCCGCCAGACCTTCAAGTACGGTTCGTCGTGGAAGTCGAAGTCCGGAGCGGCGCCCTCGTCCTTTTGGAGCTTTTCCCGGATGACCAGTATCTGCCGATCAACGGTAATTCTGTCCTTGTAGTCTACTGCGGACAGGTCCTCACCGAATCTCTTGGCGAACGCCTGCGCGATGATCCGCTTCTGATACCCCGTGGCAAAAGGCTCGAAGTGGTCGGGAAAGAGAAGGCACAACACAATGTGGCGTAGTTGTCGGGTTCTCGTCTTGTCCTGCTCCTTAAGCCATTCCGCGAGATTCCAGGGGTCTCCAAGTCGAGCCTCCCGTTGCGGGACGGACGAGCGCTTCCACGCCTCCATCAGTCGGACGAAAAAAAGCAACTCCCTCCATCGCTGCGTATTGAAAGCCGTGCCAGGGTGACCGAGGCCGTCATTGAGAGCCTCCTCGAGTTCAAACGGGGCGTCGGGGAGCGGCTCATCCGACCATTCCCAGACCTGGCGAATCTGTTGGCGCTTCGTCCCGGGCTGCATCGATTTCGGGACGGGAAACAGGTACATCACCCAGAACATCTCCGCCGCGAGCTGCTTCGCGCTACCGGGCGCCAAAGCCAGCTGGTATTCCAGCTTCTCGAAGAACGTCCCTTCCCCCTCGTCCGGATTCTCCGCAAAATGGGTGACTAGGTATCCCACATTCTCCGCAGTCCAAAGCGACTTCTCCGATAGAACGGATCCATCGTCTCGAAGACACCGATCTCTCCAGCGAGCGGCGGCGCGGTAGACAGGGGCGTCTGCGGGCACTCTCGGCATATCGCGTCACATCCTCGGATACTGGGTCGGGGCTCACCATCGCCCAAGCGTTCTCGGTCTCGTGTCGCGGCACTTGCTTGCCGTGCCAATCGACAGACCCATCTTATCACCCCATCTTGGGTACGCAAGTCGCTCAACGCATACGGCTTATCGTCAACGCAGGCTCATGAACCACACAAGCATAGGCTCATCAACGGCCTCCCCCCGATCTTCGCGCAACGGCCTCGCGAGACCAGGAAGCTCCGCGGCTGGACCCAGGAGCATCTGGCCAGGGAGTCCGGCGTGACCACCCCCGAGTCCACCAGGCCTTCCCTGTAGTCCGAGATGACTCCCGAGCGATTCCTGCGGCTGGTGAACGACATCACCATCTGGAAGAAGGGCAGCCAGCGGGCACCCCACAAGCCGCTCCTGCTTCTTCTGATGCTTGGACGCTCCTTCCGGGGCGAGGCACGCCTGATTCCATTCCGCGAGGCGGAAACGCGCTTTGGAGAACTATGGCGCCGATTCGGCCCGCCGAGGCGTGGGCTCGTTCAGTATCCGTTTCGGTATCTCGTGCACGATGGCATCTGGGAGATCCCCCGAGTAACCGAGCTGCCTTCGTGGGGCACGGGTTATCTCCGTTTGACGGATCTGAGGAAGTATGATGTCGAAGGGGGATTCACAAGCGAGGTCTCCGAGTTGCTGGAGTCCGACCCGGAGCTGGCTCTCGAAGCCGCCCGACTCCTCCTCGCGAAGCACTTCCCGATCTCTCTGCACGACGAGGTTCTCGAAGCCGTCGGCCTTTCCTACGCGTGGTTGGTGCCGGGATTACCGCTCGGGCGCGAGCCCGGCAGGAAGCAGCGAATGGTGGTCTATCGCAGACCGCGACGCCTGATATTCCGCAAGGAAGTGCTTCAGGCGTACGACGAGCGCTGCGCGATCTGCGACTTCGATCTCCGGATCAACGATGAACTGCTGGGACTCGAGGCCGCGCACATCCAGTGGCACTCCCACAGGGGACCGGACGATGTGTTCAACGGCTTGGCCCTCTGCCTGCTTCATCACCGGGCGCTCGATCGGGGCGCGGTTGGACTGGAGGCCAAGGGCACGGGCTATCGCGTGCTGGTTTCCGGCCAGGTCCGGGGGAACATCCCGAGCGAGAGCCTCCTCTCCGATTACTCGGGGCAGCTCATTCGGCCTCCGCGAAGCAGGCTGCACGTGCCTCGTCGCACATACGTCGACTGGCACCGGGCGCAGGTCTTCCGGAACTGAAATCGGAGATCGGGGGAGCCCACGCCGAGCAACCAAGGGCGGGTGCTGGCGTTCCCTGGTGGTGGAGGGGCTCCAGCCCCCTAGGTTACGCAGATTACACAAAATACGTAAAATGCGTAACTCGCCCGCCCGAATGCCGAGTCGGTCGAGAAGGTCTTGGAGGTTGGCCAGGGGTGCCCGGAGCGCCCTCGGACCGCGTGGCGAGTTCCCGTTCGTCCTCCCCATCGTCGTCTACAATGGCGAACGGCGCTGGAATGCGGCCACGGACATCCGCGACCTGTTCCCCTCCGCTCCCAGGAGGCTGGTTGGATATGTTCCGCGTCATCGGTATCTTCTCATTGAGTTGCGCATGCTCGATGCTTCGGGGCTGCCGCCCGACAACGTCCTGTCGATGATCGCGCGGCTCGAACAGGCGCGGTCGACGGAGCAGCTGAAGGAACTCCTGGCTTCGCTGGCGGACTGGCCCCGACCGCATTGCGGCCGTCGCAGACGCGGTCATCGAATACGAGACGGCTGAGGAGCTCATCGCGCGGGCAAGAGAGGTGGCCGGAGCAGCGTGACACCCGTCACATAACTCAGGGTGGCGATCCAACCAACCGACATGGAGGAACCCGACATGGCGATCACACCGATCAGAAGCGAAGCCGACTACGACGAGGCGCTGGGTGAGATCGACCGCCTCATGGGGGCCACCCCCGGGACGCCGGAGTCCGACAAGCTGGAGATCCTGGTGACCCTAGTCGAACGGTACGAGTCAAAGCACTGGGCCATCGAGGCTCCGGATCCGATTAAGGCTTGAGGCTTGGCCTCAATCGAACCCGCTCTGATCCGTCGCGCGGTCAGCGACCTTCGTCCCCAATGAGGATGATCCGAAGGGTCCGGGATGCCTGGCCCGGCAGGAGGAGCAAGCAGAGATGACATTGATCGATCGGGTGCGGAAGTGGCGTGAGGAGGACGTGGAGCGAGGCCGGATCGAAGGGGAACGAGAGTTGGTACGCCGACTCGTCTCTCGGAGGTTTGGTCCGGCTACCGCGGACCGGCTCGTCCCGGTTCTCGACCCTCTCTCCGACCCCGACCGCATCTCCGCCGTCGCCGAGGCAGTCCTCGAATGCGAGGCGGCTGAGGAAGTCATCGCGCGGGCAAGAGAGGTGGCCGGAGCAGCTTGACACCCCTCACGCCAGGGCCACCCCCCACCCTGTGCATCCTCAACCGGCGCGGCTAGCTTGGTGTGCACATCGAACGCCACTCGACCGAACACCCGGGAACCCATGCTCATCTCCTCAGCCCGCCGCCCCGTCCGCACGCTCATCCTCCTTCCCCTCGCCCTGACCCTGGCGGTCTGCGGCGGCGACGAGAGCGGCCCCGCGGAGGTGGTTCTTCAGAACCCGGCCGACATCATCTACGCCTCGTCCCTGGGCGTCGACCTCTCCGCGATGGAGCTGCAGCCCTCGGGGCTCTACATCAGGGACCTCCAGGTAGGGGAGGGCGACCCCACCGTCGCGGGCGACGTCATGGTCGTTCACTACAGCGGCTGGGTGAACGACGGCACGCTCTTCGACTCCTCCCGCAACCCCGGGCGCGACCCGTTCCCCGTGATGGTTGGCGCGGGCCAGGTCATCGCCGGGTGGGAGGAAGGGCTCCCGGGCATGAGGGTCGGAGGCGTGCGTCAGCTCGTCATCCCCCCGCAACTGGCCTACGGCGCCCAGTCCCCGAGTCCCCTCATCCCCGCGGGCTCGGTGCTGATCTTCGAGGTCGAGCTGGTGGAGGTGAACCCGGGGTCCTAGCGGACCGCCACAATCCGCGTTCGTGCGAAGGGGCTTGCGATGCCTCCATCTGCCGCGGGATCCGCGTTAGTCGCTCATCATCGCGCTCCCCGCCTGCCTCTGCGCCTCCTCCTCGTGCCCATCCTGATTCTGGCCTGTGGAGAGGGCGAACCCGATGTGGTCGCGCCGGCTCCGGTCCCCACGACGCTGGCGATCACCCCTCCGTCCGCCGTTCTGGCTTCGCTCGGGCAGACGGTCCAATTCACTGCGACCGTGCGCGACCAGACCGGCACGCTCATGACCGGAGTGGCCGTCAACTGGGCGAGCAGCGACGGGGGCGTCGCAACCGTTGACGCGAGCGGTCTCGTCACGGCGGTGGAAGACGGAGCGGCCAACATCACGGCCACGGTACGGGGCGGCGGCGCCTCCGGGAGTGCGGCGATCACCGTTGAACAGCAGATCGTCGAGGTCAGGCTGACACCGGATCCCCGGGTCTTCAGCGCGATCGGACAGACGCTGCAGATGTCGGCGGAAGCCCTCGACGCCAACGGCCATCGGGTGCAGGCCGCGCGCGTCACGTGGTCGTCCAGCGACGAAGCGGTCGTGACGGTGAGCGACGAGGGACTGGTCACCGCGACGGGCAATGGGGACGCAACGGTAACGGCAACTGCCGGTTCGGAGGAGGCGGCAGCCGACTTTTCCGTGCAACAGGAGATCGCCGAGATACGGCTGACTCCGGATCCGGAACCCTTCCGGGCCCTTGGCGATCGGCTCCAGATGGCCGCCGACGTGCTCGACGAACTCGGCAACCCGGTCGACGGGGCCGGCGTGACGTGGGCTTCGAGCGACGAATCCGTGATCACCGTCACGTCCACGGGCCTGGTGTCGGCTGTCGGAAACGGCAGTGCCGGCGTCAGCGCGTCGTCGGGGTCCGTTTCTGCGACGGCGGCCTTCATCGTCGAGCAGGAAGCGGTCTCGGTCCATGTAACGCCCTCGTCGGCAACGCTGTTCGCGCGGCGTGACACGCTGCAGCTGGCAGCGGAGGCTTTCGACGCCAACGACAACCTGATTGCGGCGGCCGAGTTCATGTGGTTGTCGAGCGACCCCTCCGTGGCGGAGGTGAGTTCGGGCGGACGGGTCGTCGCGCGAGAGCCCGGTTCGGTCGAAATCACGGTCCATCTGGCCGGGAGCGCGCAACAGGCAACCGCGGAGCTCCTCGTCGTCTTCCCGGATCGGAGCGCCCTCGCCGCCCTCTACTACGCCACCGGCGGGGCGGACTGGCGCGACAGCGAAAACTGGCTGACCGATGCGTCGCTGCGGCACTGGCATGGCGTCGGGACCAACAGGGAGGGACGGGTCATTTCGCTGGTCATGCGGGACAACGGTCTGAAGGGATCGCTTCCGGGCGAACTCGCGCTTCTGGACGAGCTCGAGTTCATCGATTTCACGCACAACGAACTCGAGGGCCCGATCCCGCGCGAAATCGGCGAGTTGCGGAATCTCGTGGTTCTGACCCTCGACGAGAATTCCCTGACGGGTCCGATTCCCGCTGAACTGGGCGACATCTCCGGGCTCAATGTCCTCTCGCTCGCCCGGAATCAGCTGTCGGGCTCCATCCCCCGGCAACTCGGAAACATCGCTGAACTGCGCATCTTCCAGCTCCACGAGAATCAGCTCTCGGGCTCGATCCCGCCCGAACTCGGAAGGCTCAAGGCAGTGTATCGCATGCGCCTGTGCTGCAACTCGCTGGCGGGCCTGATCCCGCGGGAGCTCGGTCGGATGTCGGCACTGAACGTCCTTGAGTTGCACCACAATCAGCTCAGCGGCACCCTCCCGTCCGCACTGGCGGAAATCCCGCAGCTGTTTCAGCTCGACGTCGGCGCCAACCGCGGACTTATCGGTGCGATTCCCAGGGAATACGTCCGTTTTCGCCTCACCCACTTCATCTGGAACGAAACCGGCCTCTGCTCTCCTGCGGACCGGGCATTTCAGGAATGGCTGGCGGGCATCCCTCAACACGAGGGAGGAGCCGTGTGCTCCGCTTCCACGAGGCGTTGAGTCGCCTGTTCCCGGCCGGGTCGACGGGACGCCGGGCTGGCGCAAGCCCGTCTGAGCAGCCTACAGCTTCGGCAGCGTAACTCCTTTCTGGTCCTGGTACTTGCCCTTCCGGTCCGCGTACGCCACGCGCGGCTCCCGGTCTCCCTGCAGGAAGAGCAGCTGGGCGATGCCCTCGTTGGCGTAGATCTTCGCGGGCAGGGGCGTCGTGTTCGAGATCTCGAGCGTGAGATGGCCGCACCAGGTGGGCTCGAGCGGCGTCACGTTGACGATGATCCCGCAGCGCGCGTACGTCGACTTGCCCACGCACACCACCAGCGTGTCGCGCGGGATGCGGAAGTACTCGACGGTGCGCCCCAGGGCGAAGGAGTTGGGCGGGATGATGCACGCTTCCTCGGGGATGTCCACGAACGAGCGGTCGTCGAACTCCTTGGGATCGACGATCACGTTGTGGACGTTGGTGAACACCTTGAAGTCGGGGGCGACGCGGATGTCGTAGCCGTAGGACGAAAGGCCGTAGGAGATGCACCCGTCGCGCACCTGTCCGGCCTCGAACGGCTCGATCATCCCGTGCTCCTCCGACATCTTCTGAATCCAGTGGTCGCTTCGGATGGGCATGCGGGGTCGAGGGGGGATGGGGTTCAAGGAGGAGGCCCGCCGGGCGCCGGGGCGCGGCCCGCGGCGGACGATGGCGGAGGCAACATAGGGAGGCGGCTCGCGGATGCCAAACCACCGCGCGGCGGTCCGACGGGGCGCTCCGCGGAGCAGTCCGACGGGGCGCATTGGATCGCCCGCTGCTCGTGCATTATTTTGGCGCCGAT
The DNA here is from genome assembly GCA_965202805.1 of Longimicrobiales bacterium. Lineage (GTDB taxonomy): Bacteria > Gemmatimonadota > Gemmatimonadetes > Longimicrobiales > Gaopeijiaceae > BD2-11. The sequence goes on along the minus strand of OZ241869.1, from coordinate 610,669 downwards.
GTCGTTTGCCGAATCGTGAACAACCGTTGAGAGATTTCGAGGGAGGCCCGGGATGCGCGTGACTTCAAACCTGCCGATGCTGCTCACGGCGCTGGCCCTCGCCGGCGGCGCCGAACTCTCCGCCCAGGCCGGCTCCGGCCCCGACTCCGCCGACCGGGAGGCGATGGCGCTGGTCGACGCCTGGATCGAATCGGTCGGCGGCATGGAGGCCTACGCCGGCTTTCACAGCGCCCGCTACACCTTCACCACCGAGCTCTACGACCCCGGGACCGGCCGCATGCGCCGCGCCCGCCCGCGCTACGTGACCATCGCGCGCACCGACATGGGCGAGCTGGCGCGCATCGACCGCTGGGAGGGCAACGACTACATCCAGCAGGGCTGGGACGGGGTCGCCGACTGGGCCGTGCGCAACGGCGAACCGCTCGAACCCGGCGACCGCGACCGCGACGAGGTGCGCTACATCTCCGGCGACGTCAACTACTGGATGGCGCTCCCCTTCAAGCTCCGCGACCCGGGCGTGCACCTCGCCTACCGGGGGCGCGACGCCCAGGACCGCCACGACGTCGTGGTCACCTTCGGCGAGGGGGTCGGCAGCGACGTCTGGCACTACTACTTCGAGGACGGGCGCAGCTGGCCGGTCGAGGTGACCTACCAGACCGGCGGGACCGGCGGCGTCGACCACAACCGGTGGACGGACCTGCGCACCGACGAGGGCTACCCCTACGTGGGCGCCCGCGTCCACGTCAGGCAGGGCCGGGTGTGGAAGATCCTGCGCATGAGCGACGTGGAGATCAATCCCGCAGACCTCGACATGGCGGTGTTCTCGCGCCCGTAGATGGGGCTTTAGCTCAGCGCCGCCATCGTCGAACGCACGTGCTGGGCGCTGCCGTCGAGCATGGCCTGCTCCTCGTCGGACAGCCGCAGCTCGACCACCTCCACGAGCCCGCCCGCACCCAGCTTGCACGGCACCCCGAGGAAGATGCCCTCGTGGCCGTACTCGCCCTCCAGGTACGCCGCGCACGGCAGGATGCGCCGCTTGTTCTTAACGATCGCCTCGGCCATCTGCACGGCGGCCGCGGACGGCGCGTAGTAGGCGCTCCCGGTCTTCAGGTAGCCGACGATCTCGGCGCCCCCGTTGCGCGTCCGCTCGATGAGCGCGTCGATGCGCTCGCGCGGCAGCAGCTCCGTCAGCGGGATCCCGCTCACCGAGGTGTAGTTCACCAGCGGCACCATGGTGTCGCCGTGTCCGCCCAGCACCAGCGCCTGGATGTCGGCCACGCTCACGTCCAGCTCAAGCGCCACGAAGGAGCGGTAGCGGGCCGTGTCCAGGACCCCGGCCATCCCGATCACGCGCTCGCGCGGGAATCCCGTGGTGTCGAGCGCCACGTACGCCATCACGTCGAGCGGGTTCGACACCATCATGACGATCGAGTCGGGCGCGACCCGGGCGATCTCCGACGACACCGAAGCCACGATGCGGGCGTTGGTGTTGAGCAGGTCGTCGCGCGACATCCCCGGCTTGCGCGCGATGCCCGCGGTGACGATGAAGATGTCGGACCCGGCCGCGAGCTCGTAGTCGTTGGCCCCGACCACGCGGGTGTCGAACCCCTCGATGGGCGCGCTCTCCCACTGGTCCAGCGCCTTCCCCTGGGGGATGCCGTCGATGATGTCGATGAGGACGACTTCCTCCGCCAGCTCCTTCTCCGCCAGCCGCTGGGCGCAGTTCTCGCCCACATGGCCCGCGCCAACCACGGTGATCTTTCGTGCGCTCATGGGATTCTCGGATTAACCGCCGGTCTGGCTCAGCGCGATCAGGCCGCCGGAGCCCTCGGTGCTCCCCTGCACCAGCCAGTGGCGCTCGGGCTTGATGCGCAGCGTCTCCTCGACGAGCGGGCGGATGTTCTCCCCGCGCCTGAGCGCGCTCCGCAGGTCGGTCTGGATCGAGCCGAACAGGCACGGCCTGAGCTGCCCGTCCGCGGTGAGCCGCATGCGGTTGCAGCGGTCGCAGAAGTTGTGGCTCATCGGGGTGATGACGCCGATGGTGCCGGGCGCGCCGTCGAAGCGGTAGTAGGTCGCCGGGCCGTTGCCCAGCGGGCCCTCCACGGGCTTCAGGTCGCCGAGTTGCCGCACCCGGTCGAGCGCCTCGTTGCACGAGATGAAGCTGTCCGCGGACAGGTCGGTGTTCGAGCCGGTGGGCATGATCTCGATGAAGCGGATGTGCCAGGGTCGCTCGCGCGTGATGGCCGCGAAGTCCGCGATCTCGTCGTCGTTCGAGTCGCGCATCAGCACGACGTTGAGCTTGATGGGGTGGAAGCCGACCGCCTCAGCCGCGTCCAGCCCGCGCAGCACCTTGTCGAGGGTGCCCGGCCGCCGGGCGATGGTGTCGGCCCGGTCCGAGCGCAGCGAATCGAGCGAGATGTTGACCCGGTCGACCCCCGCCGCCTTCAGGTCCTCCGCCTGGTCCTCGAGCAGCACCGCGTTCGTGGAGAGGGCGATGTTCTCGATGCCGTCAATGGCGGAGAGCATGCGGATGAGGGATGAGAGGTCGCGCCGCACCAGCGGCTCGCCCCCGGTGATGCGCAGCCGCCTGAGCCCCATCTTCGCCATCACCCGCACGACGCGCGCGATCTCCTCGTAGTCGAGGATCTCGTCGCGCTTGAGCCAGGGCAGCCCCTCGACGGGCATGCAGTAGACGCAGCGCAGGTTGCACTTGTCGGTGACCGAGATGCGCAGGTACTCGATGCGCCGCCCGAAGGAGTCGACCATGGAGCGCGAGGCGGCGGCAGCGGGAAGGCTCCGCACCTTCGAAGAGGCCGGCCTGGTCTCAGCAATCATCGGGCGCTCCTGGGTGCGCGGCGGATGCTCACGGGTCGCCGGCGCCGGAATCGGGGGCCGGGCTTCCGTCGGCAGGGGGAACCGTACCCCTCACCCACTCGGGGGCTCCCTCAACGTAAAACTCCTTTTTCCAGACCGGAAGCCGCCGCTTGATCTCTTCCATGACGTAGCGGGAGGCGCCGTAGGCCTCCGCCCGGTGCGGGCTCGACACCGCGACCACCACGCTCACCTCGCCGATCTCGAGCGCCCCCAGGCGATGCGTGACCGCCAGGTTGGGGGTCGAGAAGCGCTCGCTCGCCTCCTCGGCGATGCGGCCGAGCACCTCGAGCGCCATCTCCCGGTAGCCCTCGTACTCCATCCCCGACACGGAACGTCCGTCGGCGTGATTGCGCACCGTGCCCAGGAACAGGAGCACGGCGCCGTCCTCGGGCGAGCCGACCCGCGCCAGCATCGGGGCGGGATCAAGCGGGTCGGAGGTGACGTCCGCGTAGGGCATCGCGCGCCTATCCGCCGGCCACAGGCGGGATGAAGGCCACCTCGTCTCCGTCGCGGAGCGCGGTGTCGGCGGGGGCGTATTCGAGGTTGACCGCGACCGCGGGCTTGGGCGGGAGCGCGCTGAAGGACGGGCCGCGCGCGCGCAGGGCGTCGACGAGATCGGCCACCGTGGCGCCCTTCGGGAGGTCCACCTCGGTGTGCGAGGCGCCGGTCAACTCGCGATACGCGGCGAAGAAGCGCGCCTGTACCCGCAAGGGACGGCCTCCGGGCTCAGCCCGAATCGTCGTCCAGGCGAACGACCTGCGAGCGGAGCAGCCTGGACGGCTTGAAGACCGGGACCGCGCGGGCCGGCACCCGCACCGGATCCCCGGTGCGCGGATTGCGCGCCATGCGTGCCTTGCGCCTCCGCACCTTGAAGGTGCCAAAGCCCCTGATCTCGATGTTCTCACCGCCGGCCACCGCCTGCTTGATGGCGTTCAGAAAGCCGTCCACCACGCGGGCACAGTCCTTCCTGGTGATGCCGGGTCCGATGGCGTCCGCCACCTGCTGGACGAGATCCGCTTTGGTCATGCGAAACCTGTGGGGAATCAGGAACCTATGCGCGAGCACGGGGCTTAGGGTACGGGCAATCCGGAGGAGCGTCAAGGCATGGCGGCTTCCGCATGCGGCATACGGTTTACGCCGGTCGCCCCTGCCGTTCCGGGGTGCAATATGAGCCTGAACGCGACTGGTGCAAGGGGGCGCTCGCCCCGTCCGTCTAGCCGGACGTCTCCATGAGCGAAACGAAGTCGTCGAACAGATAGCGGCTGTCGTGCGGGCCGGGCGCCGCCTCGGGATGGTACTGCACGCAGAACACCGGCAGGGAGCGGTGGGCCATGCCCTCCACGGTGCCGTCGTAGAGGTTGACGTGGGTGAGGCGCAGCTCCGGTGCTCCCGGGATCTCGTCCCCGTGTCCTCCCCGGACGGCGAAGCCGTGGTTCTGCGACGTGATCTCGACCGTGCCCAGGTCCAGATTGCGCACCGGATGGTTGGCGCCGTGATGCCCGAAGGGCAGCTTGAAGGTCTCCGCTCCGAAGGCGCGCGCGATCAGCTGGTGGCCGAGGCAGATGCCGAACACCGGCACGCCCTCCTGCGCGCAGCGGCGGATGGTCCCGATGGCCATCTCCACCGCGGCGGGGTCGCCCGGGCCGTTCGACACGAAGAGCCCGTCCGGCCGCTCGCGCGCGATCTCCTCCGCGGGCGTGTCGGCGGGGACGACGGTCACCTCGCAGCCGCGCTCGGACAGGAGCCGCGGCGAGTTTGCCTTCACCCCCAGGTCGTAGGCGAAGACCCGGAAGCGGGCCCGGCCCTCCGGCTCGACCACGTAGCGCTCCGGGGTCGAGACCCCGCCGGCCAGGTCGAGTCCTTCCATGCGCGGATGGGCGCGGACGCGCTCGAGCAGCGCCCTCTCGTCGGTGCGGGCGTCGGCGATGGCCGCGCGCATGGCCCCCGCCGCGCGGATGTGGCGGGTCACCGCGCGCGTGTCCACCGACTGGATGCCGACCACCCCGTGGCGGATCAGGTAGTCCTCCAGCCCGGCGTCGGCTCTCCACGAGCTGTGCGCGCGCGCAACTTCGCGCACCACGAACCCGGCCGCGGCGGGACGCGCCGATTCCTGGTCGGCATCGTTTACGCCGTAGTTGCCGATGAGCGGGTAGGTCATCGTCACCAGCTGCCCCGTGTAGGACGGGTCGGTGAGGATCTCCTGATAGCCGGTCATCGCCGTGTTGAACACGACTTCGCCGAGGGTCTCGCCGCGCTTCCCCAGGAAGAAGCCGTCGAAGCGCCGCCCATCTTCCAGGAGCAGGCAGGCTTCGGCGCGCTGGGTGGTCCGGATCAAGGGCGACGGAAGGATGGAGGAGCGACTGCGGGCCGCGGGCGGAGGAGCGTCGGCAGGAATCTAGGAAGTAGCGGGCGGGCGTCCAAGGGGAAGGCGGGTTCCGTTAGTTTGCAGCATGGTCTACATCCACGCCGACGAATCCTGCCTCGGAAACCAGTTCAAGGATCGGCAGCGGCCGGGGGGCGCCGCGGGACTGCTCGAGTTCTGGCGCGGCGACGTCTGGGTTCGCAAGGACTTCTGGCTCTCCGAGCCCGACACCACCAACAACCGCATGGCGCTGATGAGCGCCATCGCGGGACTTGGCGCGATCCGGCGGCCGAGCCCGATCCGCTTCGTGTCGGACAGCCAGTACCTGGTGCGCGGCATGAACGAGTGGGTCCGCGGATGGCGCGCCCGCGGATGGAAGCGCAAGCGGGGCGCGGTGGAGAACGTCGAGCTCTGGAAGCGGGCGCTCGGGCTGGCCGAATCCCACGAAGTCTCCTGGGAATGGGTGCGCGGGCACTCGGGGGACCCCAGAAACGAGTACGTGCACGCCCTCGCGGTGCGGGCCGCCACCGAGCAGCTGGACTCCGGCGGCGCGGTGCCCTCGGGCTTCGAGGAATGGCTGGAGGAGCAGCGCGAGAAGAAGGAACGCTACTTCGATTTCTTCGAGGGAGCGCCGCCGGCGGACTGAAGGGGGTCGCCGATGGACTGGAAGGGGCCGCCGCCCAGCGGACCGAGGGAGTCCGCGCGTGGGAGCGTTAAACAAAGCGGCCCCCCGGGTCGTCACGCCGATCCCGGGGGGCCCTCTTTTCGCTGCCGGCACCAACTCCGTTGCTTGAACCCGGCCGCGTGCGGCCGACCGGCTCTGGTCCCTTTTTCCCCTCGCCGCGCAGCGTGCGGCTCAGGTGCCCCTTCGCTTTCGGGGCTACTTGTGGAGGACAGCGACCCCTCCACCGGCTCACCGGGGCTCAAGTCCCGGCTCGCGTCCGCTGTCGCGGCGTCCCGCCCAGCGAACCTCCACTCCGAACTGCTCTCCAGGGATGACCATCGCCATCGACTGTGAGCCAACTGCGCTCGAAGCGGACTACCATGATAAGGGTCCGTTTCGGCCGTGTCAAGGGGTAGTTGGGACGAATTTCGGATGAATTTTCACCGACGGCCGGGACCCGATCGAAGGTGGCCGGACGGCGCCCACGCCGAGCCCCGGATGTTTCCTCACAGGATCCCCTCCATCTCCCTCAGGAAGAGGCGTGCGTCCAGCCAGTAGTTGGGATAGGCGCGCCTGACGTCCTCGAGCGAGTCCGTGGAAACGAGCACCGCGTCGCGCCCCTCCTCCTCGAACAGGAGGTAGTCCGCGGTGGCGTCCTCGAGTTCGTCCCTGTCGTAGGGGATGATGAGGGTCGTCTTTTCGACCGGCCTGCGCTCGAGCAGGAAGTAGCAGGCGCCGATGCGCTTGAAGGTCGACATGTTGCGGATGAGCTGCCCGTACTCGCGCATGCGCGCGACCACGTTCAGTCGTGAGGCGTATTCCCGCACCTCCCGATGCAGCGCCGACTCGCTGGAGGGTGTGTCCGGGACGGGCGGAGATCCCTCCTTCAGCGCAAGCGCCGAGCTGGCCAGGGCGAAGAACCGCAGCCATTCCTGCTCGCCCTCGTTGAACTTGAGCGCGTACTGGAGGAAGGCTCCGGCGGTTTCCACCGCGGTTGCCCAGGCGTGCTGCAGCCGGGAGCGGATCTGCACCTCGATGAGCAGCCCGTTGAAGGCGTCGTCGCTCCTGTATCGGTAGATGAGGTGGACCCCGCGGTATCCGGAGGGCTTGGGGCGGCCGATGTAGTCGAAGTTCCGGAGGAGCTGGTGCTCCGAGTCCGAAGCCACGTAGGCGTCGCACAGCTCCCGCACCTGATCGATGGTGTGGAGCGCGGCCCGGCACCCGCCCAGATCCTGCATCCGGGCGAGCTGCATGCGGGGGAAGCGGCGGAGCTTGGAGAGCGTCGAGGGCGTGGTCTTGAGCCTCTGGGAGACTACGGCGTCGCTCGCGATGCGGGTCGCCATGGGGCGCAGCCGGTCGTGCAGGTCGCTCAGCGGGAAGCCGTGGGCGGCTCTCCAGTTGTTGAGCACGCGCATGTCCTCGCGGTACTCCGGGGATTCCCGGTCCCTGTCGGCGGTGGCGAGCGCCTTGCCGGCGCGGTTGATGCGCCCGCGCGAGTATCCGGGGGTGGTCCAGTCCACGGGGCCTACCGCCCGGCGGCCGTGACCCCGCCGGCGCGGAGCGAGAAGACGTCCGCGAAGGCGGAGACGACGGCGTCCTCGACCGCCGCCATGGGCACGGGGCGGCCCGTGCACTCGGCGAGCGAGGTGACCTCGCGGTCGGGGATGCCGCAGGGAACGATGGTCGCGAAGTAGTCGAGGTCCGGGTCGACGTTGAGGGCGAACCCGTGCGAGGTGACCCAGCCGGAGGAGACCCGGATGCCGATGGCGGCGATCTTGCGTCCCCCGGTCCAGACGCCGGTGAGGCCGTCGGCCCGCCCGGCTTCCACGCCGAACGCCGCCAGCGTCCGGATGAGCACCTCTTCCAGGTCCCTCAGGTAGCGGTGCAGGTCGCGGCGCCCGGGCGCCAGCCGGAGGATCGGGTAGCCGACCAGCTGCCCCGGCCCGTGATAGGTCACGTCCCCTCCCCTGCCCGCCTCGAAGAGTTCGATGCCGCGCGCGCGCAGCTGGGCGTCGCTGGCCAGGACGTGGTCGCGGTGGGCGCTCGACCCCATGGTGAGCACGTGCGGGTGCTCGAGGAGGATGAGCTGGTCGGGGATCTCGCCGGCGGCGCGGCGGCGCACCAGGTCGGCCTGCAGGTCGAGGGCGCGCGCGTATCCGACCAGGCCCGGGCGGGTGACCTCGAGGGGCGAGGGCACGGCGGAACGGTCCCGGCGACCCGACGATGCATCCGCGCGACCGCCGGGACGGGCGAGGGGGCGAGCGGCGGCAGGAGTCGCGCCGGGATGCCGGCGGGCCGGGGACGCGGCGGGCGGAGGCACGGAGCGGGCGGGCGGCCTACGCGTTGTCCGGGAACTCGTTCAGGGTGGCCCGCAGGTCGGCGATGAAGCGGGCCGCGTCGGCCCCGTCGACGATGCGGTGGTCGTACCCGAGCGAGAAGAACGCGCGCTTGCGGATCGCCATGGCGTCGTGACCGCTGGCCGGATCGGTCACCACCACGACCCGCTTCTCGATGGCGCCCGTCCCCAGGATGGCGGCGGTCCCCCTGGGGATGATCGGCATGCCCACCACCGTGCCCAGCACCCCCGGATTGGTGAGCGAGAAGGTCGCCCCCTGGATGTCCCCGGGGTCGAGCCGGCGGGCCCGGGCGCGCGCGGCCAGGTCGGCGATGCGCCGGGCGATGCCCACCAGGCTGAACTCGTCGGCGTCGTGGATGACGGGAACGATCAGGCCGGGGTTGAGGTCGACCGCGATGCCCAGGTTCACGTTGCCCCGGTAGATGACGCTCCGGCCGGACACGACGGAGTTGACCATCGGGTACTCGCGCAGCAGCCGCGAGCACGCCCATGCGATGAAGGCGGTGTAGCTGACCCGCGCACCGCGCGCCTTCCACGCCTCGCGGTTCTTCCGCCGCAGCTCGTCGATGCGGGTGAAGTCCACCTCGATGAAGGAGTGCACGTGGGGCGCCACCCGCTTCGCCACCACCATGTGGTCCGCGGTGAGGCGGCGGATCTTGTCCATCGGTTCCACGCGGTCGGCGGAGCGGGCGCGGAACTCGGGGTTGCGCACCTCGCCGTAGAAGGTCGCCCACAGGTCGTCGGGGGCCGAGGGGGCCGAGGGGGTCGGCGCGGTCGCGGGGGCCGGCTCGGTCGCGGCCGGCGCCGCCTCCGCCCGGGCCTTGCGCGCCTCGATGAAGTTCAGGATGTCCTGCTTGGTGACGCGCCCGGCGTGGCCGGTGCCGGCGACCCGGGCGATGTCGACGCCGTGCTCGGCGGCGATGCGGCGCACCACCGGGGTCGAGCGGCGGCGGAGGCGTTCCTCGCCGGTCTCGGGGGTGGCGGGGCGGTCGGCGGTCGCGGGGGAAGGGCCGGTCGCGGGGGGGGCCTCCCCGTCCGGCGCTCCGGCGGGCCCGCCGGTTGCGGCGGCGTCAGCCGCTTCCGCGCTGGCGGGCTCTCCGGCGGGCTCGCCGGCCACTTCGGTCGACGCCGCCCCGGCCGCGGCTCCGTCGCTTGCCGCGCCACCCGCCGAATCGATCACGCCGACGATGGTGCCGACCTCCACCGTCTCCCCCTCCGGGACCGTGATCTCCACCAGCACGCCGCCGGTGGGAGACGGAATCTCGGCGTCGACCTTGTCGGTCGAGATCTCCAGAATGGGCTCGTCCACCTCGATGCGGTCTCCCACCGCCTTCAGCCAGCGAGAGACCGTCCCCTCGGCGATCGACTCGCCCATCTGGGGCATCGGCACTTCAATGCGGGACACGGCAGACACTCCGTTGCTTGCGGCAGCGCGTTCGGGCTTCGGCGCCCGTCATCGGCAAAACCCGGGATCCCATCGGCAATGCCCCGGACACCCTCAGTACTCTACAAGATAGCGGCACGTGGTGATGATATCCGACACCCGGGGCAGGAAGTAGTCCTCGAGCCCGCCCGCGTAGGGGACCGGCGAATCGATCGCGGTGACGCGCAGAATCGGCGCGTCCAGCCACTCGAACGCCTGCTCGTTGACGCGCATGGCGATCTCGCCCGCGATGCCGCCGGTGCGGGTGTCCTCGTGGACGATCAGCAGCCGCCCGGTCTTCTTCACGCTCTCGGCGATCGCTTCGTCGTCCAGGGGAAGCAGGGTACGCAGGTCAAGGACCTCGACCGCCACCCCGTCTTCCTTCTCGAGCGCCGCGGCCGCCTCCAGGCTCGTGTGCACCATCGCGCCATAGGTGACGATGGTCGCGTGACCGCCCTCCCGCGCGCGCCGCGCCTTGCCCAGCGGCACGGTGTAGTCCTCCGCCGGCAGCACTTCCCGCAGATGCGGCGCCCGGTAGAGGCTCTTGTGCTCCTCGAAGATGACCGGGTCGTCGTCGCGGATGGCGGCCTTCATGAGGCCCTTGGCGTCGTAGGCGGTGCCGGGATAGACGATCTTGAGCCCGGGGGTGTGGAAGAAGGCCATCTCCACGTTCTGGGAGTGGAAGGGGCCGCCCCGGTTGCCGCCGCCGACGGGGCCGCGCACCACCACCGGCACGCTGCCGCTGCCCCGGTAGCGGGAGGTGGCGAGGTAATTGGTGATGACGTCGTAGGCGGGAGAGATGAAGTCCATGAACTGCATCTCCACCACCGGGCGAAGGCCCATGTGGGCGGCTCCCGCGGCGGCCCCGGTGAAGCCGGCCTCCGAGATCGGGGTGTCGATGACCCGTTCGGCGCCGAAATGGTCGAGGAAGCCGCGCGTCACCTTGAACGCGCCCCCGTAGACGCCGATGTCCTCCCCCATGAGAAAGACGGAGGAGTCGCGCTCCATCTCCTCGAAGAGGGCTTCGCTGATGGCTTCGAGCAGCGTCACCGGCTCCCCGCGCAGGGTCTTGCCGAGATGCTCCGGCCTGGAGTTGCTGGTCATTGCCCCGGCCCCGGTCAGGTTGTGGATGTCAGCGCGAGCCCGCGCTCGGGGGGCTCGAGGCGATACCACGGGGGAGCGCCCGGATCGCCGTCGTAGACGCCGCCGAGCGCGTGTTCTTCATGCGGGGGCGACTCCCCCAGCGCCTGCTCGCACGCCGACCGGACTTCGGCCCGCGCCCGGCGCGCCACTTCGTCGAGGTCGGAGGGTCGGGCGGTGCGCTCCTCGATGAGCCGGGCCCGGAGCCGGGCTACCGGGTCGGGCGGGACCTCGTGCGGGTGACGCTCCCGGTCTTCTCCGGCGGCGCGGAGGGCGCGGCGCGAGACCGGACAGCCCCGGGCCTCGACCAGGGCGGCGCCCCGTCCGGAACGCGCCCTTCGGGCTGCCTCCTCAACCGCCCGCTGGACCGCCCTCACGTCGCCGCCGTCCACCGATGCGCTCGCGACCCCGTACCCGACCGCCTTCTGCACGAAAGCGCGCGCGCGCGTGTGCACCCCGGTCGAAGTCCCGGTTCCGGCCTGAACGACCACGATCAGGGGACAGCGCCGGGCGGCGGCGAAGTTGATTCCCTCGTGCCACGCGCTGGTGGAGGTTTCGTCTTCGCCCGAGAAGACCAGTCCGACCCGGCTCTCGCCGCGCAGGCGAAACGCCAGGGTGATGCCCGCCATGACCTCCACCATGGTCCCGGGGAGCGCGGCCGGACCCACCAGCCCGCGCTCGAAATCGGTGGGACACATCGCAGGCTCCCGGCCGCGGCCCGGCGCCGAGTCGCACGCGAGATGCTGCCGGAAGAACTCGAGCGGGGTCCCGCCGAAAACGAAAAAGGCGCCCGCATTGTCGGATGAGGGCGCGATCACGTCGCCGGAACCGTCTTCCGCGGTGCGCAAAGCGCGTGCGGCGCCCGCCGAGACGGCTTCGTATCCCCGTCCGCAGCGGGTGGCCGCCGGAACCCGGCCCCGGTCGCGGAGGCTCTTCAGCCGTGTGGCGGCGGCCCGATGGAGAGCGAGCGCCCGATAGAGGTCGAGAGCATCGTCGCGCCCGGCCACGGTCAGCGTCGAGCGGGCCCGGGTCAGAGTCCGTTGGGCGGGGGCGGTGTCCCGTCCGGCTGCGCGTCGGGTGGGGGCTGGGTCTCGCCCGCGGCGGGCACTTCGACCGGGACCGCCTCGTCCGCGGGGGCGGATTCCTCGAGTCCGGGAAGGACCGGAGTGGGTGCAACCTGCTGCTGGCTCTCGCGCAGAATGGAACTCGGTGCCGTGGCGCGCGAAGACATGATGGACAGGACCAGCGCGAGCAGCATGAAGATGGTGCCCGTGGTCCAGGTGGTGCGCGTAAGCACCGAAGCGGCCTGGCGGCCGGCGAGAATCCCTTCCGTCGGGCTGGCCCCTCCGCCCATGGCCGCCAGTCCGCCTCCCTTGCCTGCCTGGAGGAGGATGACGACCCCGAGGATCAGGCCATCCAGTACGAGTAGGAACAGAAGAAAGCCATACATCGTCTATATCCGGCTATATCGCCCGGTTCGAGGAATCGGCGTAAAACCATCGTCCCGGCCCGCTCCACTGTCAAGCGGTTCCGGCCCCGTTCACGGCTGAACCGCTTCGGCGATGCGGGCGAAGGACCCGGGGTCGAGGCTCGCTCCGCCCACCAGCACGCCGTCGATGTCGGCAGAGGCCAGCAGTTGCGCTGCGTTCCCGGGGTTCACGCTCCCCCCGTAGAGGATGTGTATCGCGTTGGCGCGCTCCCCGTCCCAGGCCTCCGCCAGGCGGCGCCTCAGGATCCCATGCGCAGCGGTCGCATCCGACGGGGTCGCGGTTTCACCCGTCCCGATCGCCCACACCGGCTCGTAGGCGACCATCACGTCGTCCGCGGGGGTGAGCACCGCGAGTGCGGCGTCCAGCTGGCGGACGATGACCTCTCCGGCCCGGCCGGCCCGGCGCTCCTCAAGGGTCTCGCCCACGCAAAGGACGGGAACGAGCCCCGCGTCGGCTGCGGCGCGCGCCCTGGCGGCCGCATCCTCGTCGCTCTCGCCGAACAGGTGGCGCCGTTCGGAGTGTCCGGCCAGGGCATGGGTGGCCCCCGCCGCCCGGGCCATGGGGGCGGAGATCTCTCCCGTGAAGGCGCCGTGCGGCTCCGGGTGGATATTCTGCACGCCCAGCTGCACCCGGGGCCGCTGGGGGAGAGCCGACTGCGCCGCGGCGAAGGAGATTGCGGCGGGAAAGATCAGGATCTCGGGCTCGGTTCCGGACCAGGAAGGGCGGAAGGCGCCGAAGAATCGGCGGGCGTCCCCGGGCGCGTGGTACATCTTCCAGTTTCCGGCGATGACCGGCTTCTTCATGCAGCCTCCAGCTTGTGTGTGCGCGCGCCCGTCCGGCGCCCGCCCGGATTCCTACGCGTCCGAGAGCGCCTCCACCCCGGGGAGGGTCCGGCCCGCCAGGAACGCCAGCGAGGCGCCCCCGCCGGTGGATACGTGGGTGAATCGATCGGCGAGCCCGGCGGCATGCACGGCGGCCGCGGAGTCTCCCCCTCCGGCGATGGTCAGCGCCCCGGAGGCGGCTGCGTCCGCCACCGATCGCGCGACGCCGACGGTGCCGCCCGCGAACGGCGACATCTCGCTTACGCCCATGGGTCCGTTCCAGACGATGGTGCGGGCCTGCCTCAGTTCGCCCGCGAACAAGCGCCGGCTCGCGCTGCCGATGTCGCCGATGCGGTCGTCGGCTCCGACCTCGGCCCGGGGCACTTCACGGGTGACCGCGTCGGGGGCGATGCGGCGCGCGACCACGCAGTCCACGGGCAGCATCATGCGGTCGCCGGCGCGGTCCATCAGCCGGGCCGCGAGATCCACCCCTCCCTCATCCACGAGGGACCGGCCGGTCTCGAGCCCCAGCGCCCGGAAGAAGGTGTTGGCCATCGCGCCGCCGACCAGCAGCCGGTCGGCCCGCGCGAGCATCTTCTCGATGACGGCGATCTTGTCCGATACCTTGGCGCCCCCCAGGACCGCCGCGAAGGGACGCCCGGGATCCTCCAGCGCCTCGCCCAGGAAGCGGATTTCGCGTTCAAGGAGCAGCCCCGCCACCGCCTCCCCACCCCCGGCGCGCATCGCCCGGGCCAGGCCGGCGGTGGAGGCGTGCGCCCGGTGCGCCGTCCCGAAGGCGTCGTTCACGAAGTGGTTGCCGAGCGCGGCGAACGCGCTGGCCAGCTCGGCGTCGTTGCGCGTTTCGCCCTCGAGGAAGCGGGTGTTCTCGGCCATCAGGATCTCGCCCGGAGCGAGTGTGCCGGCGCGCGCCAGCGCTTCCGGTCCGGTCGTCTCGGGGCTGAAGCGCACCTCCTCGCCGAGCAGCTCGGCCAGCCGCGCCGCGACCGGCCGGAGGGAGGCCTCCGCGCGCGGTCGGCCCCCGGGGCGGCCCAGATGGGAGAGGAGGACCAGGCGGGCGCCGGTGGCGGTGAGCCTGCGGAGGGTCGGCAGGGTGCGCTCGATGCGGGTGTCGTCCGTGACCCGCCCGTCCCGCAGCGGGACGTTGAAGTCCACGCGCACCACGATGCGGTCGCCCTCGCGCGCGACGAGGTCCTTCAGGGTCTTCTTGCGCATCGCGGCCGGGCCGGGATGTCCCGGTTCCCTCCGGGGGGCGTGCGATGCCCTTCCGCCAGGAGCCGGGGGAGGATGCCCACTCGCTCGCCGGGACCGGGGTGTCCTGGTTGCGGGGCCGGGCGTGACTAGACGGCGGCCGGGGACATCATGCGCTCGCCGACGAAGCGCACCAGGTCGACCACGCGGCTCGAGTAGCCCGCCTCGTTGTCGTACCACGAGAGCACCTTCACCAGCCGGTCGTCGATGACGTTGGTGCTCAGCGCGTCCACCACCGAGCTCGCGGGATTGCCGATGTAGTCGACCGAGACGAGCGGCTCGTCGGAGACCTCGAGGATGCCGCGCATGCCGCCGTCGGACGCATCCCTCATGGCCTGGTTGACGCCGGTGATGTCGGTGGCGCGGTCCACTTCGGCCACGATGTCCACCAGCGACACGTCGGGGGTGGGCACGCGCACCGCCATGCCGTCGATGCGGCCATGCACCTCCGGGATGACCAGGCCGGTGGCGCGGGCCGCTCCGGTGGTGGTGGGGATCATCGACACCGCCCCGGCGCGCGCCCGGCGCAGGTCCTTGTGCGGCTGGTCCAGGAGCGCCTGACCGTTGGTGTAGGAGTGGATGGTGGTGACCAGGCCGCGGCGGAAGCCGAAGCGGTCGTTCAGCACCTTGACCACCGGGGCCAGGCAGTTGGTGGTGCAGCTCGCGTTGGAGATGATGTGGTGGCGGTCGGGGTCGTAGGTGTCGTGGTTGACGCCGAGCACCAGGGTGACGTCGACGTCCTTGCCGGGCGCGCTCACGATCACCTTGCCGGCGCCGGCGGCCAGGTGCCGGCCCGCGCCCTCGCGATCGCGGAAGAAGCCGGTCGACTCGACGACCACGTCCACACCCAGCTCCCCCCACGGAAGGCTGCCCGGGTCGCGCTCGGCGGAGACGCGGATCAGGCTGCCATCCACCACCAGCCCCTCGCCCGCAACCTCGACCGACCCCGGATAGGCGCCGTGCACCGAGTCGTACTTGAGGAGATGGGCCAGGGTGCGCGTGTCCATCAGGTCGTTCACGGCGACCAGTTCGATGTCGGAGGCGTCCTCCCTGGCGAGGGCGCGCAGCACGTTGCGGCCGATGCGGCCGAATCCGTTGATGGCGAGTCGAATCGACATGGATGGCGTTGTCTCCCGGGGCGTGTCTGATGCTTCCTTGGGGAATCTGCCCGGACGCACCCCGCTGGCGGGTCAGAGTTCCAGGAACAAACTAACGCGGAAGAGCCCGTGCGAAGGTGACCAGCGCAACCCGGCCCACCCCGGCGCGGGCGAGCGTCTCGGCGGCCGCCCGGGCGGTGGCGCCGGTGGTCAGCACGTCGTCGACCAGGAGCACGTCGCGGCAGCCGGCCGGCGGCCCGGCGCCGGACCGGAGCGAGAAGGCGTCGCGCACGTTGGCCATGCGCTGCTGGGGATGCAGCGAGACCTGGGTCCGCTTCTGGCGGCGGCGCGCGAGCAGGTGCGCGAACGGCAGGCCGGTGCGCGCGGCGAGCGCGCGGGCCAGCAGCTCCGCCTGGTCGTAACCCCGGCGCCGGCGGTGGGCGGCGGAGGTCGGGACGCAGGTGATGACGTGCTCGTCCAGATCGTCGAGCGCGGTCGGCAGGCGGCGCTCCATGAGCTCGGCCATCAGGGGCGCGAGTTCGCGCCAGCCCTCGTACTTGAGGCCGTGCACGAGGACGTCCGCCGGCGGGCGCAGCGCGACCGCGGAACGGGCCAGGCGGAGCGCCTCGGGCCAGTCCAGGCACTCCAGGCAGGGCCGCCCGGGCCGATGGCCGGTGCCCGCCGGATAGTCGCAGCGCTCACAGCGCGGGGCCGGAGGAGGGCGCAGCCGCCCCCGGCAGGGCGCGCACACCAGGCCGCCGCCCGCGATGCGCGAGCCGCACGCGATGCAGGCGCTGGGGAGCAGGAAGTCGACGAGCGGGGCGAGGGCGCCCCGGACCGCGCTGCGGCGCGTCGCGGTGGGCGGCGCCATCCTCATGCCGTGCGCCCCCGCTCCAGGGCCTCGCGCATGGCGGCGAGCGGAGCTTCGCACCCCCACCAGAGCTCGAAGGCGGCGGCGCCCTGGCGCAGGAGCATCTCGCTTCCGTCCATGGCGGGGATGCCGCGCGCCGCGGCGGCGGCGGTGAGGCGGGTTCCGGAGGGAGCGTAGACCATGTCCATGACGGCCCCGACCGGTCCGAGCCGAGCGAGGTCGACCACGAGGGGATCGTCCGCCCGCAGCCCGAGGGAGGTTGCGTTCAGGACCAGGTCGAAGGCCTGCCCTTCCAGGGTCCGGGCGTCGGAAACCACGCGCACCCGCGCGTCGCCGACTTCGCCGGCCATGGCCCGCGCCCGCGCGAGGGTGCGATTGAGAACCTGTACCTCCGAGGCGTCTTCGTCGATGAGGGCCGCGACCGCGGCGCGCGCACCGCCCCCGGCCCCGGCCAGCAGCACGCGGGCGCCCCGGGCGGGCCCCGACAGCAGCGCGCGCACGGCGCGGCGCGCACCCTCCACGTCGGTGTTGTCCCCGCGGATGCGCGCGCCCTCGCCCCAGAAGGTGTTGCACGCGCCCGTCCGTGCGACCGCGGCGGCCGCGGCGTCGAGCGCGGCCACCGCCCGCCGCTTGTGCGGCACGGTCACGTTGCCGCCGCCGCCCGCCCGCGCCAGCGTGCGCATCACCGGGGCGACATCCTCCGGCTGGCAGGCGATCGCCACGTACCGGCCGTCGAGGCCGGCGGCACGGAGCGCCGCGGTCTGGATCGCGGGCGAGAGCGAGTGCGCCACCGGGTTGCCGAGGACGGCGAAGACGCGCGTGCCGCCTCGAGGGACGGCCGGCGGCGTCACGGCGCCTCCTTCGCCGCTCACGCGTCCGTTCCCGGTTCGAGACGGTCGAGCACGGCCTCGACCAGCCGCCCGAGCTGCGCGCAGGTCTCCCGGTAGTGCTCATCGCTTCCGCCGAAGGGGTCCGCGACCCCATCAGCCAGGTCACCCGCAAACTCGGTGATCACCTCCGCGTAGAAGCGGCCCCGGCTCAGCGCCTCCACCGCCGCCAGGTGCCACGGCGACATCACCAGCACGATATCCGCCCACTCCAGCTCATCCTCGCCGAGCAGTCGCGCGGCGTGACGATCCAGATCTAGGCCCCGCTCGCCCACGGCCGTGCGGGCGCCGGCGGAGGCCGGGGACCCTTCGAACGCCATTGTGCCGGCGGACCGGACGCGGATGCCGCCGAGCTCCCGGTGGGCGGCGCGGGCGCGCGTGATCACCTCCGCCATCGGGCTGCGGCAGGTGTTGCCGGTGCAGACGTACAGGAGGCGGACGTCCCTGTCCGCAGCCTCCGGCGCGACGTCGGCCGTTTCGGCGTCCATCGCCCTGGCGTCCGGCCGACGATCGTCCACGTCAGCGTCCTCCGCCGCCGGGGGACACAGTTCCCGGATGTCCGCCGGATCCAGCGCGCCGGCGCGCAGCACCACCGGGTCCCGCCCGGTGCAATCGACGATGGTCGAGGTCGGCGCCGGGGGGAGCTCGCCGGCATCCAGCACCCACAGCCGCTCGTCGGCGCCGAGCGCCCGGGCCGCCTCCCACGCCTCCTTCCCGGAAAGCGCGGGCGCGCCGCCGGGCGGGTTGGCGCTCGTGGAGGTGAGCGGCGCGCCCACTTCGTCCAGGATCTGCCGCACCACCGGGGCCGGGCTCATCCGGACCGCCACCCCACCGCTCCCGCCCCGCACCCGCGCCGGGAAGGTGCGCCCCGGATCCGGCAACACCATGGTGAGCGGCCCGGGCCACAGGCGCTCCGCGAGCCTGCGCGCGCACCGGTTCCGGGTGAGCCCGGGGGCCGCCCGGGGGCCGGGCAGCAGAAGGAGGAAGGGCTTGTCCGCATCGCGCCGCTTGAGCGCCGCCAACGCGCGCAGGGGACCGTCCTCGACCAGCCCGCCCAGCCCGTACACGGTCTCGGTCGGATAGGCCAGCAGCCCTCCGGACCGGAGGTGCCGGCCCACCTCGCGCAGATCCCGGGCGGGGAGCCGTCCGTTCCGGCAGGGGATGATGCGCGGTGCGCTCACTCGCCCTCATCGGCCAGCTCGAGCAGTCGCTCCGCCAGGACGAGATCCTCCGGGCGGGTGACCTTCAGGTTGCGCGGCGACCCATCGACCATCTCGATCTCGCCGCCGAGGAGTTCCACCAGCGAGGCGTCGTCCGTGCCCTCCACCCCGTTCTCGCGCGCCCGGCGGTAGGCGCGTTCCAGAAGAGGCCGCGGGAAGGCCTGGGGGGTCTGGGCGTGCCAGTAGCGCCCGCGCGGGGGAGTGCGAACCACCCGTCCGCGCGCGTCGACCTCCTTCAGGGTGTCCACCGCCGGCACGCCGGCCACAACCGCCCTTCCGGCGGCGGCCGCGGACAGGCAGCGCTCCACCAGGCCGCGCGTCACCAGCGGCCGGGCGCCGTCGTGCACCAGCACCACGTCCACCCCCGGCGGGAGGGCGGCCACCGCCGCCGCCACCGACGCGCCCCGGGTGGCCCCTCCCGCGACCACCCGGACGCGGCGGTCGGCGCGGGTCAGCCACGCCGGAGGACGCGCGGCCCGGTCGGGGGGGAGGGCCACAGCCACGCATTCCACCCCGGGGGTCTCCAGAAAGGGACGGATGGCGCGCAGCAGGACGGGCTGCCCGCCGAGCTCCAGAAAAGCCTTGCGCACCCCTCCCATGCGCCGGCCCGCGCCCGCCGCCGGCACGGCGACTCCGGCCCGGCAGGGAGGCCGCCGGCCGCCCGGGTTCACCCCTGGAATCCGCCCGGCGCGCCGCTGCGTCCACCCGGGGTGGGTGGGGCGGTGCTGGTCTCCTCCGCCGCGACGGGCAGGAAGCGCGCATGGGCACTGTCGAAGTGGAGCGGGACGACCCCGGTGGGGCCGTTGCGCTGCTTGCTCACGATCAGCTCGGCCTTGCCCGCCAGCGAGTTGCCGTCGCGGTCGGTCTCGGCGTAGTACTCCGGCCGGTAGAGGAACATGACCAGGTCGGCGTCCTGTTCGATGCTCCCGCTCTCGCGCAGATCGGACAGCTGCGGCCGATGGTCGGCGCGCTGCTCCGGGGCCCGGCTGAGCTGGCTCAACGCCACGATCGGCACGTCCAGTTCCTTGGCCAGCGCCTTGAGGCCGCGGGAGATCTCGCTCACCTCCTGCTGCCGGTTCTCGCTGTTCCGCGACCCGGCCATCAGCTGCAGATAGTCGATCACCAGCAGCCCGAGCCGGCTCTCGGCCTTGAGGCGGCGGGCCTTGGCGCGCACCTCGAGTACGGTGTTGCCCGGGGAGTCGTCGATCCAGATGGAAGCCGTGTTGAGGTGTCCGGCGGCGGCAGCCAGCCTCTGCATTTCCGTGGTGGTGAGCTCGCCCCGGCGCAGTCTCTGCGCATCCACCGGACCATCGGAGCACAGCAGCCGCTGTACCAGCTCCTCGTTCGACATCTCCAGGGAAAACACGCCCACGGCAACCTCTTCACGCGCCGCGTGCCGGGCCACGTTCAACGCCCAGGAGGTCTTCCCCATGGACGGCCGTCCGGCGACGATCACAAGATTGCCCTTCTGCAGGCCGCCGGTGAGATAGTCCAGCAGGGTGAATCCGGTCGCCACCCCGGTGAGTTCGCCCCTGGCTTCCTGCAGTCGCTCGATGTGCTCGAAGGCGGGCCAGAGCAGTTCCTTGATGCGGACGAAGCCCTCGCGGTCGTGCCCGCTGGCCACCTGGAAGATGCGCTGCTCGGCCTCGTCCACGAGCTGCTCGACGGAGCGTTCGCCCTGATCGTAGACATCCCGGATGATGTGCGAGGAGGCGTCGATGAGGCGGCGCAGCAGCGCCTTGTCGCGCACGATGCGCGCATGGTGCTCGATGTTCGCGGCAGTGGGGACCGCGTCCAGCAGCTCGGCGAGGTAGTCGTAGCCTCCGGCCGCCTCCAGCTCCTCGGTCTTGCGCAGTTCGTCGCTGACGACGATGACGTCGACCGCGTCGCCGCGCTCGAACAGGCGCACGACGGCGCGGTAGATGCGCCGGTTGGCCTCCGAGGCGAACATCGTATCCGCGACGACTTCGACCGCGCGCGCCACCGCGTCGCGGTCGATGAGCATTCCCCCCAGCACCGCCACTTCGGCCTCCAGCGATACCGGCGGCTGGCGGTCGTAGGCGGGCGCCTGGTCCTGTGCGACGGAAAGAACGGTGGTACTCAGGGTGCCTCGGCGGTTGTATGTGAGCGGTCGAAGGACGAGGGGCGAGCCTACCCGCCGCCGGACCGGCCGGTGCGGTCCATCGTGTTCCGCAGCAGCTGGAGGTCGTCCCACACGGGCTGCGTCCAGTTGCGGTTCCGGAGCAGCGCCGCCGGGTGATAGGTGACCACCGCGGGCACGCCCCTGTAATCGTATATCTCGCCCCGGAGCTTGCCCAGAGCAACCTGGCGTCCGGTGATGAACTGCGCGGCGAATCCGCCCACCGCCAGGATGACCTCCGGAGCCACCAGCTCGATCTGCCGCTCGAGGTAGGGGGTGCAGGCCTCGATTTCGTCGGGAAGCGGGTTGCGGTTTGCCGGGGGCCGGCACTTGAGGACGTTGCAGATGTAGACCGAGTCCTTGCGCGAGAGATCGATCGACGCCAGCAGCAGATCGAGCAGTTTGCCCGCCCGGCCCACGAAAGGCAGCCCGGTGCGATCCTCGTGCGCGCCCGGCGCCTCGCCGATCACGACCAGCCTGCCCCGCGGGTTCCCGTCGGAGAAGACGACCTGCGTGCGGCCCCCGGCAAGCCGGCAGCGCTCACAGGCGAGCGCCGTGCGGCGAACCTCCTCGTAGTCGCTTGAGAGCGGGAGCGACGTTTCGCCGGCCTGGGCCTCCGGGCGGGCGCGGGCCAGCGTGAGCGCCTCGTCGGCGCTCAGACGGCTCAGCACCATGTCGCCCTCACCCAGCTCGCGCCGCTGGCTCAGGTAGCGGGCCAGGGATTGCCTATCCACGCGCCGCGCGGGGGCTCACGACGAAGCCCCGGAGAAGCGGGGCGCGGGGACGCCCTCCAACCGGTCGAGGACGGCTTCCGCGATGTCGTCCTTGGGCATGACCGGCAGCTCCTCGGCGGCGCCGTCGGGGGCCAGCAGCGTCACGGCGTTGCGTTCGCCGAAGGGACCGCCGCCGGGACCACGGGCGTGGTTGGCGACCACCAGGTCGAACGCCTTGCGCTCCATCTTGCTCCGCGCCCGGGCGAGCAGGTCGTCGGTCTCGAGCGCGAAGCCCACCACCCTCGCCCCCGCCTTGCGCAGCGGAATGGTGTCCAGCGCCACGTCGGGGTTGGCGGTCAGTTCCATCGACATGGAATCGCCTTCGCGGCCGCGCTTGATCTTGCTGCCGCGGGCGCGCGCGGGGCGGTAGTCGGCGACGGCAGCCGCGAAGATCACCACGTCCGCGCGCGGGATCGCCCCGGATACGGCGTCCAGCATCTCGCGCGCGGTGGCGACCCGGGTGCGCTGCACGCCGGGCGGGCGCGCCAGGTGGGTGGGACCGGACACCAGCATCACCCAGGCGCCCCGCCGCCAGGCCGCGCGGGCGAGCGCGTGCCCCATCCTCCCCGACGAGCGATTGCCGACGAACCGGACCGGGTCGACGGGCTCCCAGGTCGGGCCGGTCGTGATCAGGACCTTCCTGCCCGCCAGGAAGGGGTCGTGTTCGAGCGCCCGCCCCACATGCTCGACGATGTCGTGAGGTTCGAGCATGCGGCCCGGCCCCTCCCCCTCCCCGAACGCGAGCGGTCCGGTCGCGGGACCCGCCACCGCGTAGCCCAGCTCTTCCTGCAGGTATGCGAGGTTGCGGGCGGTCTGCGGGTGCGCGTACATGCGGTCGTTCATGGCCGGGCAGATCAGCACCGGGGCGCGCGTGGCCAGGAGGGTGGTCGTGAGCAGATCGTCCGCCCGGCCGGCGGCCGCCCGCGCGATGAAGTCGGCGGTCGCGGGAGCCACGCAGACGGCGTCGGCCTCGGCGCCCAGCCGGATGTGCATGGCCGCCCCCTCGGCCGAGAAGAGTTCGGTCAGGACCCCGCGCCCGGTGAGCGCTTCGAAGCTGAGCGGGGTGACGAACCGGCCCGCGCCCCTGGTGAGCACGACATCCACCTGCGCGCCCAGCCGGGTGAGGTCGCGCCCGAGCTGGACGGACTTGTACGCGGCGATCCCCCCGGCGACCCCCAGGACGATCCGGCGACCGCGCCAGGGGCGCCGCGGCACCAGCGCGCCGGACACCGACCAGGCCTCCCCGGGGCTATTCCGCGCCGTGGCTCCGGAACTGCAGCCGGTACTCGATGTGGTCGGAAGTCAGCGCCTCGAGCGCCTTCGTGGTGAGCTTCTTTTCGTCCATGGGCATCGCCTCGCGCGGCATCGCGTTGAGCTCCCGCGCGTACTTCGCGGCGATCAGGACGCCCAGGTACTTGCTCATGGCGGGCTCGGCGACTTCCTGGGGCGTAAACACGCGCATCTGTCTTCTCCAGAGATGAGGTTATCCATGTAAGGTATCGAAATCTCGCGTGAGAAGGGTATCGATCCTCCGGCGGAGCGACTCCGCCGCCTCCCTCCCCCCGCGCATCGACCCGGCTCCGGTCCCGCCCGCGCCCGCGATATCCCGCACCGCCTCGACCGTCGCGTCCAGGTCGTCGTTGACCAGCACATGATCGAATTCCGGCACCCGGGCCAGCTCGCCGCGCGCCACCCGCAGCCGCCGGGCGACCTCGTCCCGCGGCTCGGTTCCGCGTCCCGTAAGCCGCGCCAGCAACGTCTCGAGCGAGGGCGGCAGCAGGAAGACGCTCACCGCCGACGGGACGTTGCGGCGCACCTGGGCGGCGCCCTGGACGTCGATGTCCAGCAGCACGCGGCGCCCGTCGCGGCCCGCCAGATTGCGCCGCGGGGTCCCGTACAGGTGGTCGTGCACCTGCGCCCATTCCGCGAGTTCGTCCGCGTTCACCATGCGCTCGAACTCCTCCGGCGACACGAACTCGTAATCGTCGCCATCGCGCTCCCCCGGGCGCGGGCGGCGGGTGGTCGCGGAGACCGAGAAGACGAAGCGGTCCCGGTCCACGGCCAGCGCGCGCGCCACGGTGGTCTTGCCCACACCGGTGGGACCCGCCAGCACGATGGGGCCGTCCTCGCGCAGCGTCGGCGTCACTGGATGTTCTCCAGTTGTTCGCGGATGCGCTCCACCCCTCCCTTGAGCGACATGACCCGCTCCGCCATGCGGGCGTCGTTGGCCTTGGCGCCGATGGTGTTGGCCTCCCGGTGCATCTCCTGCATGATGAAGCCCAGCCGCTTGCCGACCGGCGCTCCGTCGGCTCCGTCGAGCGTCTCCTCGAAGAGCCGCAGGTGCGAACGCAGGCGCACGATCTCCTCGTTGATGTCCCATCGCTCGGCCAGGTGGGCGATCTCGCGGGCGATCCGGTCCGGATCCGGGGCCACGTCGCCGAGCAGTTCCTGAATGGCCGCGCTCAGGCGGTCGCGCTCCCCGGCGAGACGCGCCGGAGCCCGTTCCTCCACGCGGTCGAGCTCTTCGCGCATGCCGGCCAGCACGCCCAGGAGATCCGCCTCCAGGCGCTCCCCTTCCGCCCGCCGCATCCGGACCGCCGCGTTCGCCGCGTCCTCCGTCACCTCGCGGAGGTCGTCTGCATCGATGTCGACCTGGCGACGCGCCGGTTCCCTGCTCCGGATGACGCCCTTCAGCCGCAGCAGCGCATCCAGCCCGATCCGGTTCTCCAGCCCCAGCTCCGCGGCGAGACGCTCGAGCGATCCAGCCCAGGCGCGGGCACGCTCCACGTCCACGAGCAGCTCCGGCTCGGCCTCCTCGCCGGGATCCAGCGTCAGCGAGTAGCTGACGTGCCCCCGGGGCAGCGACTTCTTCAGCCAGCGCTCGATCCGCGCATGATGACGTTCGCATCCGGGAGGCGTCCTCAGATGGGCGTTGAAGAAGCGGTGGTTGACCGTGCGGATCTCCGCCCGCAGGAGGCCGTGCTCGGTCTCGCGCGCCGCTTCGCCGTATCCCGTCATGCTGTGAATCACCTGCGCCGCCTTTGCAGTCCGTGGGCTGCTAGTTCCACAGCGTCCACTTGATCCCGTAGATGGAGCGTCCACCGGGGAGAAACCGCTCCGGGAAGTCCTGCAGCTCCCGCTCGGCGGTGAAGTTCTCGGTCAGCACGAAGAGATGGAAGGTCAGGACCCGGAGCTGCAGGCGAAAATACCAGCTCTGGTGATAGGGCACCGTGAGGAACCCGGGCGCAGCCGTCTCGACTGCGACGTCCTCTCCTCCGGGAGATCCGCCCTCGGGATCCTCCGGCGCCATGAACGGCACGACCATGGGTTCGCGTCCCTCAACCCCGATTTCGGTCCAGATCTCGAAGTTCTCCGTCGCAAGGAAGGTCCTGTGGTATCCGAGCTGCCCGTTCCAGCTCTCCTCCGGCAGATAGCGCCAGTTGGGGGCTTCCTTGTCCCAGACCTGGTACGACAGGCCGGCGTAGAGGCCGTCGAAGTACAGCGGCACCCGCGCGCTGGCCTCGATTCCCGAGCGCTTTCCGCCCTCCTGCACCACGCCCGCGGAGTCCATGGGGAACCCGAAGGGGGTGAGCCGGTCCTGCTCCAGCTCGACCTGGGCCGCCCCGAGGGACAGGCCGCGCCACTCGAACTGCGCGCCGATGCGGGTGGAGCTCCGCTGGGTGGTGAAGGAGACGGGAGGCCCCGCGAGCCGGGGAATCTCCGGGATGGTGTCCCGTGGATCGAAGAGGCGGAAGGGCACCCCGGTCGCGCCGTCCCGGGTCTCGCCGAACAACGAGAGGCCGAACACGGGTGCGGTCCACGCGCGCACGCTCCGCAGCGAGAGATTCTCCCCGAGCCACTTCTCCCTCCTCCAGTCGCCCTCGACCCCTCCCAGAAACGTGTTCACGCCGGCGGCGACCTCCAGGGTCTGCTCGGGCCACGCGTCGCCGCCCATCAACGCCCAGCGCCCGGTGGTCCACAGATCCAGACGCTCTCCGAGGGCGTGCTCGGCGGCGAGCCGGAGGCCCGTCTGGCCGCGGCTGAAGGAGGCCACGGTCGAATCGGGGTTCGCTTCGTCCACCGGAGCGGTCGTGGAGGACCTTCCGGTGAAGGCCTCGGCGGTGACGCCGGGAAGCAGGTTGGCGCGCGCGCGCAGGTTCCAGTCGCTCCTGCCCTGCTGCGCCGGCGTGTAGAGCCCGCTTGGACGGGAGGCCGAGATGCGGCGCAATTCCCCGCGCAGGCTCAGGCGCGATCCCAGGTGGCGGCTGTAGCGAAGCCAGCCGCCGGTCGTGGCTCCAGGCTCCTTGCGGCCGGTGCCCTCGGTGTCGATGCGGTCCAGGGTGAAGGCAAGGCTGCCTCCCAGGGATGCGGGGTGGGAAAAGGTCGCTCTCAGCATGTTGGTCTGAAGGTCTCCGGTTCCCACCTCCACGAGGGAATAGGGTCGCGGGTCATCCACTTCGAGGCTCGTCAGTTCCACCCGCAGGCCATCGGTGGAGCGGCGCACGCGCACATGCTGGAATCCGGCCAGTCCGAACTGAGCCAGGTCGGGGGCGCCGGCCCGGAGCGGGACCATCTCGAAGCCGTCGATATAGAGGCGCACGCGCCCGCCGCCACCTCCGAAGGCGGTGACGATGTTGGGGGTTCCGAAGTCGCCTCCCCTCAACGCGATGGTCCCCGGAATCTGATCCAGAAGCTGCGCGAGCGAGAGCGCCTGGTTGCCGAGCAGCGCCTCGCGGTCCCATTCCCACACCCCGGTGGCCCATCCGCCGCGGGAGGGATCGGGGAGTTCCGGGAGGAGCTGCACGACGAGCGAGTCCGCGAGGGAATCGGCGGCGAGGAGGGAGTCCGCGGCCAGGGAGTCGGGCACCGGCGCAAGGGAGTCGGGCACCGGCGCGAGCGAGTCGGCCGCTGCCGCCAGCGAGTCGACCGCTGCCGTGTCGGCGGGAGGCACCGTGTCCGGGGGTTCCTGGGCCGCGGATCGGACGGGAAGCAGGCAGAACAGGATGGCGAGCCGGACGGCGCCGGATCGGAGCGCGCGCAGGAGGCTCCGGGGCATCGCGATGGCCGCGCCCGGAGACGCGAACGCCCCGCCTCCGGGGGAGCGGGGCGCACCTGCGGTTTGCCGGCTCGACGTCACGCGCTCCGCTTCCTCACCCACTCGATGAGCAGTCGGGTCGGAGCCCCGTAGCCGCCGGGCCGCTGGTAGGGCAGCTTCCCTTCCCCGTACGCGGTGCCGGCGATGTCGAGATGGGCCCACTTCGCGTCGCCCACGAACTCGCGCAGGAAGCAGGCGGCCGTGATGGTGCCGGCGGGGCGCCCGCCCACGTTCTTCAGATCGGCCGTATGGCTGTCGAGCTGGCGGCGGTATTCCGGCCAGATCGGCAGCGGCCAGCAGCGCTCGCCGCTCAGGTCGCCGGCGGCGCGCAGCTCCTCCACGAGGGCGTCATCGGTGCCCAGTACCGCGGATGCGTGGTGTCCGAGCGCGATGACGCAGGCGCCGGTCAGGGTGGCGCAGTCCACGATGGCCTCCGGCTCGAAGGTGCGCGCGTACGACAGGGCGTCGGCCAGAATCAGCCTGCCTTCGGCGTCCGTGTTGATCACTTCGATGGTCTTGCCCTCCCGGGACCCGATGACGTCTCCCGGCTTGACCGCGCTTCCGTTGACGAGGTTTTCCGAGCTGGGGACGATGCCCACCACGTTCACGTCCAGACCGAGGCGGGCGATGCCTCTCAGGGCGCCCAGGACGGCGGCTCCGCCCGACATGTCGAACTTCATGTTCTCCATGCCCTTGGCCGGCTTGAGCGAGATGCCGCCCGCGTCGAAGGTCAGCCCCTTGCCCACCAGTACCAGCGGAGCATCGCCGCGGGTTCCGCCGTGATACTCGAGGACGATCAGCCGCGGCTCCTCGGCCGAGCCCTGCGCGACGGCCAGGAGCGCCTGCATGTTCTCGTCGCGCATCTCGCGGGGTCCGAGCACCCGCACCCCGAGACCCGGTTCCGAGGCCAGATCGCTCGCCCTGTCGGCCAGGTGGCCGGGCGTGGCCACGTTGCCGGGCCGCGACTGGAGGGTGCGCGCGAAGTTCTCCGCCTCCGCCATGACGGCCCCCGCGCGGGCGCCCGATTTCGTCGCAGCGAAGTCGGATTCCGCCGCGATCTCCACGGTCGTGACCGTCGAGGCGGGCGGGTCCTTCTCGCCGGGCCGGGTCTTCAGCTCGTCGAAGCGCCAGCCCGCGAGGACGGCGCCCTCCGCCACCACCTGGCCGAAGCGCTCCGGCCCGATCGAGGGGGCCCCCGTCCCGTCGATGGTGACCCGTTCGATTCCCAGCTCGGACGCCTTGCGCACGGCGCGCGCGGCCAGCCGCCTGATGACCTCCGGATCGCAGTCGTCCGGCTTCCCCGCGCCGAGCAGAAGAAGACGCAGCGGGCCGGCATCGCCGGGGTCGGCGTGGAACAGGTGGCTGCTTCCGGAGCGGCCGCGCAGATCGCCCGCGGCGCGCGCCGCGGAGCGGGCCAGAACGGAGCCGGGGACGGCCAGGGAGGGGGCGTCCCGGCCCTCGAACAGAAACCCCGCCAGGAGCGGCGTGTCATGCCGGCCGGACGGCCCGCGAACGACCTCTACCCGCATGTGCCTCCGCCTACATGTGGTCGATCACGGCCTGTCCGAAGGCCGAGGTCGACACCTTGGCCGCGCCTTCCATCTGGCGCTCCAGGTCGTACGTGACCGTCTTCGCCGCGACGGCGCCCTCCAGGCCCCGGTTGACGGCTGCCGCCGCCTCGTCCCAGGCCATGTGCTCGAGCATCATGACCGCCGACAGGATCAGCGACCCCGGATTGACCTTGTTCTGGCCCGCGTATTTGGGCGCCGTTCCGTGGGTGGCTTCGAAGAGAGCGACCTCGTCGCCCACGTTCGCGCCCGGCGCCATCCCGAGTCCGCCCACCTGCGCCGCGCACGCGTCGGACAGGTAGTCGCCGTTGAGGTTGGGCGTCACGATGACGTCGTATTCCGAAGGCCTCAGCAATACCTGCTGGAACATGGCGTCCGCGATGCGGTCCTTGACCACGATGCGGCCCGCGCGATCCGCGCCCTCCCAGATCGCCGACTCGGGAATCGTCTCATCCCCGAAATCCCGGGCCGCGGCCTCGTATCCCCAATCACGGAACGCGCCCTCCGTGAACTTCATGATGTTGCCCTTGTGCACCAGCGTCACCGAGCTGCGTCCGCGCGCCACCGCGTAGCGCAGCGCCGCCGCGACATGGCGATGGGTTCCGAACGGGCTGATCGGCTTGACCCCGATGCCGCTCCGCTCGCGCACGTTCGCGCCCATCTCGTCCACCAGGAACGAGCGCACTTTCTCCGCCCCATCGCTTCCGGAGGCCCACTCGATGCCCGCGTACACGTCCTCGGTGTTCTCCCTGAAGATCACCACATCGAGCTTCTCCGGCTCGCGCATCGGCGAGGGGACTCCGGGGATGTAGCGCACCGGGCGAATGCAGGAGAAGAGGTCGAGCTGCTGGCGCAGGGTCACGTTGAGCGAGCGAATGCCCTTCCCCACCGGCGTGGTGAGCGGGCCCTTGATGGCCACCTTGAACTCGCGCAGCGCGGCGTAGGTCTCGTCGGGCAGCCACTCCCCGGTCTTCTCCTGCGCCTTTTCGCCCGCGTACACCTCCATCCACATGATCTCGCGGGAGCCGCCGTAGGCGCGGGCCACCGCCGCGTCGACCACGGCGCGGGTGGCGTGCCAGATGTCGGGGCCGATGCCGTCCCCTTCGATGAACGGGACGATGGGCTTTTCCGGGACGCTGACGATGCCGTTGTCGACGGTGACGGTCTCGCCCGCGGAGGGCACCTGAGCGTACGTGTATCGTGCCATGAGGCTTCAGGGGAGGTAGGATACAGGAATGAGTTCCGGCGAGCGCGAACTCGCAGGGGCTGAAGGACCCGCGAAGTTTACCGCGGGCGCAGGGCGCTAACAAGCGATTGCCGGGTTGCATGAGCCCGGCCGGGGATCAACGGGAGCCGAAGTGCGACGTACGAAGGAGGATCGACGCCAGGGCAGCTTCAAGCTGGTGCTGGTTCTGACGCCCTTCCTGCTCGTGCTGGCTCTGGGAATGATCGAGTGGTGGCTGCGCTCGCGGGGTCCATAGGCCGGGCCTGTCGCATTCCCGGTCCGGCATCGTCCCGGAAATGGGACGCTTGCGGGCGCTCGGGGGGCTCATTTCAAGGAGATTGTGGATGGCACGGTTTCTGCGTCAGGTCCTCCATTATGACCTGAAGCCCCGGGAGGGAATCATGCGAGGAATCCTCTGCAATGCGGCGATGGTGATGTTGGCGGGGCTGGCCTGGACCCCGGGAGCGTCGGCGGCTCAGGAGTTCGCCGGGGAGTCCTCCCTGTCCTTCGCGGTGGGCGCATCGGTCTGGGACGGCGTGGGCGTCGGGCTCGCCTACCGGTCGACTTCCCTTCCCTCGCGGACCCCCGCCCCGGCGGCGGAAGTGTTCTACGGCGTAGGGGTGAGCGACCGCTACTACGTCGATTCGTACACGGGATACGACTATTCCGGACCTCGGTGCCGCTGGTATCAGGGGGATTACCTCTACGGCTGGATCGACCGGTACGACTACTCGGTGCACCGCTGCCGGCGCCGCGTGAGCCGCTGGGGGCTGGCGATCTCGTTCGGCTTCGGATGGCACTACCCCGGCTATTACAGCCCCTGGTTCGCCTGGAACGACCCGTTCTGGAGCTCCTGGTACGCCTTCGACCCCTGGGTTGGAGGCGGCTGGTTCGGAAGCGGCTGGTTCGGAGGCGGCTGGCTCGGGTTCGGATGGCGCAGTCGGGGCTACTACGCGGGGTACTCCCATCCCGCCTACTACGGCTATCCCGTCTACCATGGCTACCCGTCCTACTACTCCCATCCGGTCCGCTACGGCTACGGCTCCCACTACTACGCGCCGCGATACCGCTACGTGAGTGGAGGCAGACTGGCGTACGGGTCGGGATACGTGGGCGCTCCCTCCGCGGGGGTCCGGTACAAGGAAAACCCGCGGCGGACGGCGGTCGCGCGCACGGCGCGGGTGGCGCCGCGCACTACCGCGGCCCGGGTTTCGGACCGGTCGGCGGCCTCCTCCTCGCGCGCGGTGGAGAGACGGTCGGGCGTGAGCACGCGACCGCGCGTCGTGCGTCCGGAGCCCACGTCGCCCAAGACCGCTCGGCCGCGAGGGAGCGGGGGGTCCACAGAGGCCGCCCGTCCCGGGACACGGACCGCGACGCCGCGCATCCAGTCGCAACCCGGCACCCCACGCGCCCAGCCCCGCACGTCGGCACCACCGAACGTGCGCTCCCGGCCAACCCCGACGCTCCGTGCCCAGCCGCGGTCCGGTACGCCCCGCGTCGAGACCCGGCCCACCACCCCGCGCCCGCAGCCTCAGGCGTCGGCACCACCGAACGTGCGCTCCCGACCAACCCCGACGCTCCGTGCCCAGCCGCGGTCCGGTACGCCCCGCGTCCAGTCCCGACCCACCACCCCGCGCCCACGGCCTCAGGCGTCGGCACCACCGAACGTGCGCTCCCGACCAACCCCGGCCCTCCGTGCCCAGCCGCGGTCCGGTACGCCCCGCGTCCAGTCCCGGCCCACCACCCCGCGCCCACGGCCTCAGGCGTCGGCACCACCGAACGTGCGCTCCCGACCAACCCCGACGCTCCGTGCCCAGCCGCGGTCCGGTACGCCCCGCGTCCAGTCCCGACCCAGCACCCCGCGCCCACGGCCTCAGGCGTCGGCACCACCGAACGTGCGCTCCCGGCCAACTCCGGCCCTCCGTGCCCAGCCGCGGTCCGGTACGCCCCGCGTCCAGCCCCGGCCCAGCACCCCGCGCCCACGGCCTCAGGCGTCGGCACCACCGAACGTGCGCTCCCGGCCAACTCCCGCCCCCCGCGCCCAGTCCCGACCGAGCCCGGCCGTTCGGCCACGCCCCTCGGCACCACCGGCCGCACGACCCCGACCGGCCCCGGCAGCCAGCGCACGACCCCGACCGGCCCCGGCCCCACGCGCGACCGCGCGTCCCACCCGCCCACCCCGCCGGCCCCCCGGCGGCCTGTAGCGTGCCCACCACCTTCCGCGCCCCACCGGAGTGACCGGACCGATCCGCAGCGACCGGACGATCCTCCGGAGGGGCGCACCATACGTGCTTGCGCTCGCCGGCCTGGCGTGGGCCGCGTCCTGCGGCGACGAGGAACCGGTCGCACCCCTCAACCGCCCGCCGGCCGCCGAGCGCGCGATTCCCGCCCAGAACCTCAAGCCCTGGGACACGGTCACGCTGAACGCGGCGCTCTTCTTCAGCGACCCCGACCAACAGCCGCTCACCTTCACGACGGCGAGCTCGGACACGACCATCGCCTCCGCCTCCATGGCGGACAGCACGCTCACCATCTACGCCGCGGGACCGGGAACGGCCAGAGTTTCCGTGACCGCCCGCGACCCCGGCGGGCTGGCGGCCAATCAGATCGTCGACGTAACGGTCGAGCCGTTCTCCGACCGCCAGATCCTCATCCTCTTCTACGAAGCCACCGGCGGCCCGAACTGGTACGGCCGGGAGGGCTGGCTCTCCGACGCTCCATTGGAGGAGTGGCTGGGGATCGAGGTTGACGACGACGGGAACGTGACCGAACTCGAGCTTTACCGGAACAACCTGGCTGGCTCCCTCCCGCCGGAGCTCGGCGGACTCGCCAGCCTGTCCCGGCTGCAGCTCGCGTCCAACCATCTGAGCGGCCCGATTCCCCCGGAGTTGGCCGAGCTGTCCAACCTGTCGTTCCTCGGCTTCTTCAACAACGACCTGGAAGGCACCGTCCCGCCGGAGCTCGGCAGCCTGGCCAGCCTCACCCACCTGGAACTCGACCGGAACCGCCTGACGGGCCTGATTCCGCGGAGCTTCCTGGAACTCGATCGGCTGAGGCGCTTCTACTTCGCCCAGGACAGCGGGCTCTGCGCGCCCGGCTCGCCGGAGTTCACCGCGTGGATTTCGGCCATGAAGGGGGGAGCCCAGGGACCGTTCTGCAACCAGTCCGACCTGCGCGTGCTGGAATCGCTCTTCCTGGCATCCGGGGGCGAGGAATGGACGAATGCCACCGGCTGGCGCGAGGGCGCCCCCGCGTCTCAGCGGTACGGCGTCGGCACGGACGCGCTGGGCCGGGTCACGGCGCTCGACCTGACCGGCAACGGCCTGACCGGCCGCCTGCCCGAGAACCTGGGCGAGCTGACACTGCTGGCCGAGCTCCGGGTCGCGGAAAACGCGCTCTCCGGGCGTCTGCCGCCGTCCCTCTCGGCGGTGCCCCTTCGGTGGTTCGAGTACGCGGAAACCGAGCTCTGCGTCCCGCCTGACGCATACTTCAGAGGCTGGCTCGGCGAGATCGAATGGCATCGGGGGACGGGCGTCAACTGTGCTCCTCCCTCCGACCGCGATGCCCTCGTGGCGCTCTACGACGCGACGGGCGGGCCCGACTGGACCGAGCGCGACAACTGGCTGACCGACGCGGAGCTCGGCGAATGGTACGGCGTCGAGACGGATTCCGCGGGCCGGGTGACCGCGCTCCGGCTGCAGGACAACGGCCTCGAGGGTCGGATTCCGGCGGAACTGGGGCACCTCTCCGCATTGCGGGACCTGATCCTCTGGAACAACAGCCTGCGGGGTCCCATACCCGCGGAGCTGGGCAACCTCCTCAACCTCAACAGCCTCGTCGTCGCGAACACCGACCTGTCGGGGACGATTCCGCCAGAGCTCGGCAATCTGGCCGAGCTGAGTGTCCTGGTACTCGCATACAGCGAGCTGTCGGGACCCATACCCGCGGAGCTGGGCAACCTGGCCAACCTCACCTCGCTGACGCTCGACGACAACGCGCTCCAGGGTGCGATCCCGCCGGAACTGGGCAACCTGGCCGCGCTGGAGTCCCTGAGTCTCGCCCTCAACAATCTGACGGGCTCGATCCCCCCGGAACTGGGGAGCCTGTCGAGCCTCCGCCGGCTGGGTCTTGGAGGCAACGAGCTCACAGGCTCGATCCCCCCGGAACTGGCAATGCTGGACGAGTTGCAGGTCCTCGTCCTCTGGAACAACGATCTTGCGGGCCCGCTGCCTCCGGAACTCGGCAGTCTCGACAACCTCCTCTATGCGAACCTCGCCGCGAACAACCTGACGGGCCCCATCCCCCCGGAACTCGGCTCCCTCGTACGCGTCGATTACCTGGCGCTTGCCGACAACAACCTCACGGGCCCGATCCCGCTCGAGCTGGGACGCCTGATCGGGGCAATCGACCTGGATCTGAGAGGCAATGCCCTCACCGGTGCGATCCCGGCCGAGTTCGGCGGCCTGGCGCGTCTGGTGCGACTGTTGCTGGGCCGCAACGACCTGAGCGGTCCGATCCCGCCCGAGGTGGGAGAGATGAGCCACCTCCGCGAGTTCGACGTGACGGACAATGCCGGCCTCTCCGGACCGCTCCCGGAACGGCTGACGGAGCTGAACATGGACATGCTCGCGGCGGGAGGAACGGACCTCTGCGCGCCCCCCGACGACGCGTTCCTGCGCTGGCTCGGAACCGTGCCCAAGCGGCGGGTGATCAGGTGCCTCGACAGCGAGCCCGCGCCGGCGTATCTGACCCAGGCGGTGCAATCGCGTTCGTACCCCGTTCCGCTGGTCGCCGGCCGCCCGGCGCTCCTGAGAGTATTCGTCACCGCCGCGCGCCCCGGCGGCGCGAGCATGCCCCCGGTGCGGGCGAGGTTCTACCTCGGCGGCGTGGAGGCGCACGTGGCGGACATCGCGTCTTCCGCGGTTCCCATCCCGACCGAGGTGGACGAGGGCAACCTCGCGGCCTCCGCCAACGCCGAAATCCCCGGGGAGGTCATCCAGCCGGGCCTTGAGATGGTGATCGAGATCGATCCGGAGGGAGTGCTGGACCCGGCGCTGGGCGTGGCAGGGCGCATTCCCGCGGCTGGCCGCGCCGCGGTGGACGTGCGCGCGATGCCCATGCTGGACCTTACCCTGGTGCCGTTCCTGCTGGAGCAGACGCCCGACTCCTCGATCCTGGCACTGACCTCCGGCATGGCGGAGGACCCGGGCGGGCACGACCTGCTCCAGGACACGCGGACGCTGCTCCCGGTCGGGGAACTCAGGGTGACGGCCCACGAGCCGGTGCTGATTTCGACCAACAACGCCTACGACCTGTTCCGGGAGACCATCGCCATCTGGGCCATGGAAGGAGCGATGGGCCACTACATGGGCATGATCGGTGGACGCACGGCCATCGCGCGTGGCATCGCGAGCGTCCCGGGCCGCGTCAGCTTTTCGGTGCCCGACTCGCGAATCATCGCGCACGAACTGGGGCACAACGTGAATCTGCGCCATGCCCCCTGCGGAGGCGCCGGCGCCCCGGATCCCTCGTTCCCCGAACCGGACGGATCGATCGGCGCCTGGGGATACGACTTCCGCCGCGGAAGGCTGGTCGCGCCCGGCCGGCACGATCTGATGTCGTACTGCGAGCCGCCCTGGGTCAGCGACTACTACTTCACCAACGCGCTGCGTTTCCGGATCCGCAACGAAGCCGACCGCGCAACCCGTTCCGTGGCGCCCGGCCGCTCGATCCTGCTCTGGGGGGGCGTGGACCTGGAAGGCGAGCCGTTCCTGGAACCGGCCTTCGTGCTGGAGGCGCCGGCGAGCGTTCCGCAGCCGGGCAGCGAGTACCGGATCACGGGCGTCGACCCGCGTGGCCGCGAGCTGTTTTCGCTCGGTTTCGACATGCCGGTGCCGGCCGATGGCGACGGCAGGCCTGCCTTCGCGATCGTGCTTCCGGTGCAGGACGGGTGGGCCGGGAGCCTGGCCGGCATCACGCTCGCCGGACCCGGCGGCTCCGACACACTGAACGACCAGTCGGTGCGGCCGATGGCCATCCTGCGCAATCCTCGGACCGGCCAGGTGCGCGGAATCCTGCGCCGGCTGCCGCCCGTCGCACAGGCCGCCATGGACGGGGCCGGCCGCGCCGCCGAACCCGGCATGGAAGTGTTGCTCAGCCTGGGGCTCCCGGGCGCGGAAGCCTGGAGGCGGTGACGATGCGCGGCTCCGGCCCGGAAGGGCTCAGGAGGCGGGAGCCACCGAGTCCGGCTGTCCCGGCGGCTGTCCCGGCGAATCGGCGGCCGGGGCTACGGTGAAGTCGGTGAACATCCCCCGGCCGTCATGGCCCGAGAAGTCGCAGATCGCCGTATAGGCACCGGGCTCGAGTTCCACGGTCACCACCCGGCGCTCGCCGGGGTTGAGGCGGCGCTCCAGAACCCAGGCCGGAGCGGCGTCTTCAGCGGTGTCTTCCTTCCGGCGGAAGTAGATGTTGTGCTCCTCGAACCCCGCGTTTACGAAGCGCACCGGGTGCGGTCCGGCGGGCAGGACGAGCGGCATCGAGATGGTATACTCGTCCATCAGGACCTGCATGGTGTCCACGCGGGGGAGTGCCGGAGTCTCCGCCGGCGGGGCCGGTCCTTCGTCGTCCGGCTCCGCGCATCCCCCGGCGGCGAAGCATGCGGCGACGAGGACCAGCAAGCCCGAGGCCGTGGGCCGGCCCCCCCGGAAGCCTCCCGGCCGGCCTACACCGACCCGGCCGGCCGCGCGCGGGCGAGGACGTGAGCGCCCGCACACCGGCGCCTCCTCCCGCCGCGCGGTGGCGCGGCGAACCTGTCCTGGGGTTTCCGGATACAAGGAAGCTGCGAGCCGCACGAGGAGTGTCACCAGCGACGGGAGCGCCTCCGCCGGCCGCGCCTGGCCGGAGACAGGTGGGCGGGAGCGCGCGGCCTCCCGCCGGAGACCCGCGCCCGCAACGGCGGGCAACCGGCGCTGCCCTGCAGAGGCGCCGGTCGGAATCGAACCGACGATCGAGGATTTGCAGTCCTCTGCCTTACCACTTGGCCACGGCGCCAAAAGGAATGGGGAGCCGACGAGCGCGCTCCCCATACCGGCTTTCCAAGAGCGGGAAACCGGACTCGAACCGGCGACCCCCACCTTGGCAAGGTGGTGCTCTACCAACTGAGCTATTCCCGCAGATGAAGCATCATGAGGTTAGAAACAGCCACCATGGGTGTCAACCACCCGCGCGATGGTTTTCCCCGCTCCGGCCCGTGACTACCTTTGCACGTCCTCGCCGGCGGCTGGCGCCCGGCCTGCGCGCACCATCTTCCCCCCGCTTCCCCTTGCCCCACCCCGCTCGCGGGCACCTCGCGCTAACCGGGATTCCGCCGCTCTTCCGCCGGCTGCTGGTGCTTCTCCCGACCCTCCTGCTGCCCGGGGCCGCCAGCGGGCAGCTCATCGGGGGACCGGTCGTCCCTTCGGGTCACCTGCGGCTGGACATCGACGCGCACTATGTCACCTGGGCCGAGCGCTTCGGCCTGCGTTCCGAGGGCGGGTCGCTGATCGAGGAGGTGGAGCCGCTGGGATGGAGCCTCAGCAGCGACGCGCTGGGATCGGACCGGCTGCCCGGCGCCGCGATCACCGAGGCTCGCCTCAGGACCCTGCTCGCGAAACCGGACTACCGGTTCAACCTGGGCAGCACGACCCACCTGCTCGCGGCCCACATACGGCGGGTGCCGCTCGGGTTCCGGCTTGGAGTATTCCGCTGGCTGACGGTGGGGGCGACCCTCCCCTTGGTGCAGCGCAGGCTCGACTCGGAACTGGTCTACGCGCCCGGGGACGCCAATGCCGGCCTGGCCCCCTCCCCGTCCGTGAGCGCCCCCTTCATGAACGAGTACCGGAGCGCCCTCTCCGAGGCGCGCGCGGCCATCGACCGCCAGTGCGAGTCGGACGACACCACCCCCGAGTGCCGGACGGGGCGCGACGTTCTCGCGCGGGGCGACGCACTGCTGGGATCCCTCGCCACGCTGTTCGGAGAGGCTGTCTTCTTCCCCGTGCAGGGTTCCGCCGCGGGCGACACCCTGGTCGCGCGCCTGGGGGAGGTCAGGACCGGGCTGTCGAACATCGGCGTGACCAGCTTCACGGCGCCGCTCCCCCTCGGCTCTCCCCTGGACGGGGCCGCCTTCGATTCGCTGGTGGTGGCCCCGGTGTTCGGCGCGAACGGCCTTCCGGCCGAGGGAATGGACGCGCTCTGGGAACCCGGAGATCTGGAGGTGGGTGCGGCCCTTCAACTCCTGAATCTGACCCTGCGCCGGGCCGACCCTCCGGACCTCGAAGAGGCGGCCGATTCCGTCGCCGCCGCCGAGCCGGAGTCGGGGGGCGGCTTCGGGGTTCGGCTGGGCGTCGCCGGCACCCTCCGTCTGGGAACCGGCACCCCGCAGGACACCATCCGCGAATT
The DNA here is from genome assembly GCA_965202805.1 of Longimicrobiales bacterium. Classification (GTDB taxonomy): domain Bacteria; phylum Gemmatimonadota; class Gemmatimonadetes; order Longimicrobiales; family Gaopeijiaceae; genus BD2-11. The sequence continues at coordinate 572,958 of OZ241869.1, read as the reverse complement.
CCTGGACATGGAGGTCGCCGAGGGGCAGACGGACATCGAGGTGCGCGCGTTCGGCGGCGTCGACTGGGCCCGGCGGGTGGAGCTGGCGTTCGATGTGCGCTACGGGATCGCCTCCCCCGTGTACGTCCGCCGGCGCATCGGTCCGCCCGACACCGGCTTCGCCCCTCGTCCGCCCCTGGAGACGGTGCAGTGGCAGCCGGGGAACTACCTGGAGTATGCGATCGTTCCGCAGCTGCTCCTGACGCCCGAGCTTGCGGTCGGCTTCGTGTACCGGGCCTTCAGCCGGGGGGCGGACAGCTACGCAGGCGATGCCGCAGAGCTGGCGCCGCTCTCGCTGGAGACGGATGCCGAAGTGCGGTCGATGGGGGTGGACGTCAGGTATTCCAGCTTTCTGGCAGGTGGCTTCCCGGTCGTGGCCCGCTTCGGCTGGGAAACCGCGCGCAGCGGCACCGGAGGCCGTACGCCCAGAACGGGAAGAGTGCGCTTCGGGGCGAGTCTTTTCTGGAGGCTGTGGGGCGGAGGTTAGCTAATCTAGCTAATGGGCCATCGCGCGCTGCCGGCGGAGGCTAGCGGGCCGTCGCGGGCTGCCGATGGAGAGGCTCGGGGCGTTCGCGCCCCCCCACGCGCAGCAGTTCGCGGGCGTGCTCGCGCGAAGCCGCCGAGTCCGGATCGCCGCCCAGCATGCGGGCGATCTCGCGCACGCGCGCGTCTCCCTCCAGGGCGAAGGCGCGGGTACGGATCATGCCGTCATCCGGTGACATCCGCTTCTCGACCCGCAGATGATGTTTCGCCCGCGACGCGATCTGGGCGAGGTGGGTGATGGCGAGCACCTGGTGCGCCCGCCCGGTCTCCTGCAGCCGCGCGCCGACCGCGTTGGCGATCTCGCCCCCGACCCCGGCGTCGATCTCGTCGAATACCAGCGTCGGCACCCGGTCCGCGGCGCCCAGGATCGACTTGAGGGCGAGCATCACCCTCGACAGCTCCCCGCCGCTGGCGATCCGGCCGAGGGGCGCGGGCGGAAACCCGGGGTTCAGCGAAGCCAGGAACTCCACCCGCTCTGCGCCCCCCGGCCCGACCTCGGCCAACGGGCTGAGCGCGACCGAGAAGGCGCCTCCTTCGAGCCCAAGCTCCGGGAACAGCGCTGTAACCCGCTGCTCAAGTATGCGCGCTGCCTTACATCGCGCCTCGCTGAGCGCGGCCGCCTCCCGCTCCAGGCGGGCCCTCGTCTCCCGGATGCGCCGCTCCAGGGCGGCGATGTCGAACGAGCCCGTCTCGATCTCCTCGAGCTGAGCCCCCAGCCGGCGCCCTGCCTCGATCACGTCCTCGAGCGCGGGTCCGTACTTGCGCTTCAGCCGGAAGATGCGGTCCAGGCGGGCCCTGACCTCCTCCAGCCGACGCGGATCATGTTCCAGGGAGCTCGCGTAGTCCCCGAGGAAGCGGCCCGCCTCGCTGGCCGCCTGGTAGGACTGCTCCAGCAGCTCCGAGACCTCGCCCAGCGAGCCGTCCAGGCGGATGATGTCCGCGAGCGCCCCCTGCACCGCGCGAATTCGCACCGTGACCGCGGCGTCACCCGCGTAGAGCTCCTCGTAGGCGCCCCCCGCGGTGCGCGCCAGCTCGTCGGCGTGTTCGAGCCGGGTCGCCTCCGTCTCGAGCGCCGTGTCCTCCCCCTCCCGGAGCCCGGCGCCTTCGATCTCGCCGAGCTGGAAGCGGATGAAGTCCGCACGCGCCTCGAGTTCCCGGATCCTCGCTTCCAGCTGCTCCCGCTCGCGCGCCAGCGCCTTCAGCTCAGCGCACAACGCGGCGACGGCGCTCGCCCGTCCGGTCGCGCGCGCCAGGGAATCCAGCAGCCTGGCCTGTTCCGCGGGCCTGAGCAGGCTCTGGTGCTCATGCTGTCCGTGCAGGTCGACCAGGTGGCGCCCCAGCTCCCGCAGCAGCCCCACCGTGGCGGACGAGTCGTTCACCCAGGCCCGGTTGCGCCCCTGGCGGGCCACTTCCCGCCGGAGCACCAGCACGTCGCCGCCCGCGGCCAGACCCAGCGCGTCCAGCTTCTCCCGCACCGGCGCGCACTCCCCGACATCGAACGCCGCCTCGATCCGGGCGCGGCGGGCGCCCACGCGGACCACCCCGGGAGAAGCCCGTTCGCCCAGCAGGCACGAAAGGGCGTTCGCCACGAGAGACTTGCCGGACCCGGTCTCGCCCGACAGGGCGTTGAGGCCCGGCGCCCCGTCCAGCGTCAGGTCATCGATGACCGCGTAGTCGCGTATACGCAGTTCGATCAGCATGTCCGGAGATATTCATAAGATCATGCACCTGAAGGAGATTTCAGGGCCCAGTTCAACTTTCGTCTCAAGGTGGAGAAGAAGGTGTACCCAGGGAAGCGAAGCAGGGGTACGCGCACCGTCCCGGTCCGGATCTCCACGACCGAGCCGGGCACCACCGTCACCGCCTCCTGGCCGTCCACCGTCAGCACCAGGTCGCCCGACGGGTCCACCTCCCTGATGATGACGCGCTCGTCCGCGGCGAGCACCAGCGGCCGCACGGCCAGCGTGTGCGGGCAGATCGGGGTCACCAGGATGCAGTCCACCCCGGGCGCGATGATGGGCCCTCCCGCAGACAGGGAGTAGGCGGTCGAACCGGTAGGCGTGGAAACGATCACACCATCGGCGCTGAAGCTGCCGATCTCGTCGGTCGTTCCGTCATGCCCCACGAACAGGTCGAGGCGGGAGACCCGGGCCGCCCCGCTGCTGTGGACCACGAAATCGTTGAGCGCCACCTGTGCATCTCCCGGGTTTCCGTCGTCGTCGAGGATGGCCGCCTCGAGTGTAATACGGTAGTCGAGGGCGAAGTCTCCGCTGCGCAGCCGCTCGAAGGCGGTGGCGAGGTCGGAGCCGGAGGACGAGGTGAGGAAGCCCAGGTGCCCGAGGTTGATCCCGAGGACCGGGATGTCCGTCCCCGTGACCTTGCGCGCGCCCCGCAGAAGCGTTCCGTCCCCCCCGAGCGTGACCAGCAGGTCCGGCCCGCGTTCTTCCAGCCCGAGCGGGCGCATTCCGCGCGGCGCCTGCGCGAGGATGCCGGGCTCGCAGGCAACCTCGATGTCGAACTTGCGCGCAAGCTCGTCGAGACGCGCCAGCGCCGGCGCGAGCCCCGGTTGCCCGGGAAGCGCGAAGATGCCGATGCGGCGGACGGGAGGCGGCACCATGGCGTTTCCGGCGGGGTTACGCGCTCTCTCTGGTCGCCATCACGCGGATTCCGGGCTTGCGCTCCGCCAGCCGCAGGGCTTCCCGGGCAATCCCCTTCGGGTCCAGCCCCACCTCCGCCAGCAGCAGCCCCCTGTCTCCGTGCTCGATGAAGTCGTCCGGCAACCCCATCGTCCTCACGATCGGGCGCGACCCCGCGCGCACCTGTATCTCGCGCGCCATGAAGGCTCCGAAACCATTGATGACGGTCCCCTCTTCCACCGTCAGGATGCGCGTGTGCGAGCGGAGCACCCGATCGAGCACTTCCTCGTCGAAGGGCTTGAGGAAGCGGCAGTTGACGACGGTCGCCTCGATGCCCGCCTCAGCCAGTTCGCCGGCCGCGGAGAGCGCGTCGAGGACCATGGTGCCGACGGCGAGAATCGCCATGTCCGACCCCTCGCGCATCACCTCCCAGCTCCCGTACGGCACCGGATCGATCTCCGAAGTCGGGGGAACCTCGGCGGGGACCGCGTCGCGCGGATAGCGGATGCTCCAGGGCCCCGCGTCGTGGGTCAGGCCGGTCTTCATCAGGGCGATGAGCTCGTCGCCGTCCCTGGGCGCGGTGACGGTCATGCCCGGCACGAGCAGCATGTAGGCGATGTCGAACGCGCCGTGATGGGTGGGACCGTCGGCCCCCGCGACACCCGCGCGGTCCATGCAGAACATCACAGGGAGGTCCTGCAGCGCCACATCGTGCACGATGGAGTCGAAGCCCCGCTGCAGGAACGTGGAGTAGATGGCCACGACCGGGCGCACGCCTTCCGTGGCCATGCCGGCGGCCGACGTCACGCCGTGCGCCTCCGCGATGCCCACGTCGAAGTGGCGGTCCGGAAACGCCTTGTCGAAGATGTCGGTGCTGGTCCCGCTCGGCATTGCGGCCGTGATGGCCACGATGCGCTCGTCCTCCGAGGCCAGGTCGGTCAGCCCTCTGCCGAACACCTTCTGGTACCGGGGCAGGCCGACCGGCTTCTTCGGCGAAAGTCCCGTGATCTTGTCCCAGGGCGAGGACGCGTGCCACTTCACCGGATCCGCCTCCGCCGGCTTGTAGCCCTTCCCCTTCTGGGTGACCAGGTGCACCAGCACCGGCCCGTTCATCCGGCGGACCCGCTGCAGGGTGTTCACCACCCCGTGGATGTCGTGCCCGTCGAAGGGCCCGAAGTAGCGGAAGCCCAGTTCCTCGAAGAGCATGCCGGGAACGAAGAGGTGCTTGACGCTCTCCTCGAACCTGCCGGTGGCGGACTGCATCACGTCGGAGATGCTCGTGGGGACGCGTCCCATCAGCTCCTTCACCTGATCGCGGACCCGGTTGTAGAGGGGGTTCGTGATGACGCCGTTCAGGTACTTGTTCATCGCCCCGACGTTGGGAGCGATCGACATGTCGTTGTCGTTGAGGACCACGATGAGGTTGCGGTCGCTCGCGCCCGCGTTGTTGAGGGCCTCGTAGGCGAGCCCGCACCCGATGGCGCCGTCCCCGATGACCGCGACGACGTCGAAGTCCTCGCCCTTGTGATCGCGTCCGATGGCCATGCCCACCGCGGCCGAGATGGAGGTCGCGGCGTGTCCCGCGCCGAAGACGTCGAAGTCCGACTCGGCCCGGCGCAGGAAGGGAGCCAGCCCGTCCTTGCGGCGAATGGTGTGCAGGCGGTCGTTGCGCCCCGTGAGGATCTTGTGGATGTAGGCCTGGTGGCCCGTGTCCCACACGACGCGGTCGCGCGGGGTGTCGAAGACGTAGTGCAGCGCCACCGTGAGCTCGGCGACGCCCAGGCTTCCCCCGAAATGTCCGCCCACCTGCGCGACGACGTCGATCAGGCGGTCGCGCACCTCGCGAACCAGGTCGGGCAGCTGCGAACGGGACAGCTTGCGCACATCGCCCGGTTGCTTGACGTAGTCCAGAATGGCCACCGGATATCGCTCCATCTGTGGTTGTCGCAATCCCGCGACTGCCGGGACCGAATCCTTAATATAACCGGATTCGTGCCCGCTGTTGCACGGGATTACCGGCGGCGGCGCACGACGTACTCCGCGATCGCCTCCATGGGCCGGGAATCGAGCCCGGCATCGGCCAGCGTCCGGCTCGCGATCGAGACCTGGCGCAGCGCCCGGGTGCGAGCCCCCTCAAGCCCGTACAGGCTGACGTAGGTCGACTTGCGCAGGGCCTCGTCGCTGGGATGCTTGCCCAGCCGCTCCGCCGAGGAGGTGGCGTCCAGAATGTCGTCCGCAATCTGGAATGCCAGCCCCAGGGCGCGCCCGTAGCGATCCAGGGCCTCGATTCGGCGTCCATCCGCTCCGGCTGCCAGCCCGCCGATCCGGGGCGCCGCCGTCAGGAGTGCCCCGGTCTTGAGCGCGTGCAGCCGGTTCAGCCGGTCCGGCGACAGGGTCCGGCCTTCCGATTCGAGATCCAGGGCCTGCCCGCCGACCATCCCTCCCGCGCCGGCGGCCCGCGCCAGCGCGCGCACGATCTCGCGCGCAACCCCGTCCGGGCATCCCAGCTCGAGGGAGGCGCGCCATGCCTGCAGCGCGGCTCCCGGAATCAACGTCGCCGCGGCCCGCGTCGTGTTCCGGGCTCCGAATACGCGGTGAGGGGTGGGTGATCCCCGGCGCAGCTCGGCGTCGTCCATGCACGGGAGGTCGTCGTGCATGAGGGAGTAGGCGTGGATCATCTCGATGGAAGCGGCCAGATCGTAGCAGCCTTCCCCGCTCTCGCGGCCGCAGGCCTCGTATGCCGCCACGCACAGGATGGGCCGGACCCGCTTGCCGTCGGTCAGCAGGCCGTGCCGCAAGACCGGGGCGAGGGCGGGACCGACGCGCGGGATCAGCGAGGCGAGCGCTCTCCGGAGGGCTTGCCCGACCCGCCTCCCCTGCTCCTCCAGGAAGGTCGCCAGATCGAAGTCGCCGCTCGGCGCCGGGCTCTCCCGCGCCGGGGAGATCCCGCTCACCCGGCGTCTTCCCGCCGGCGGACCTCGCCCTCGATCAGCTCCTCCACGCGGAGTTCGGCCGCCGACAGCAGCTGTTCCGCGGCGCGAACGTGCCGGATGCCCTCCTCGAAGAGCGCGAGGCTCTGCTCCAGCTCGACATCTTCGGCGTCGAGGGCGGCGACGATGCGGTCGAGCCGCCGAAGCCGCTGCTCCACGGACATCGGTTGCGGATCGCCGGCGTCCCGGGGCGAGGGCGTCGGATCTCCGGCGGAACGGGTACGTTCATCCATCAGGGCTGCTCCGGATCAGAGACTTCCGGTCGACCGGTCCCGCCCACGACACGCCCGTCCGGGCGAGTCCCGGTCACACGGCATTCGACCCGGCCGTCGACCACGCGCAGGTCGAAGGAGGACCCGTCGGGGAATCCGGCGAGGTTGCGGAGCACCCGGCCCGCGCGATCGAGCGGGACCGCGTACCCGCGGCTGAGCGTGGCCAGCGGCGAGAGCGCGTCAAGCCGCCCGGATGCGGCCTCCATGCGGGCGCGCCCGGACGCGAGTCGTGCGCGCATCGCCCCCGCCAGCCGTTCGCCGCGGCCGAGCACCTGCGCGGTCCGCGGCCGGATGACCCCGCGAATCCCCCTGCGGAGCCGGTCGGCGCGGGCTTCCAGGCCGTGGCGGTGCCTGTGCACGCAGCGCCGGAGGCCGGTGGACAGGCGCGGGCGCAGGTCGCCCAGCCGCCGGGCGAGGGCGGCGCGGTCGGGGACCACCGCCTCCGCCCCGGCCGACGGGGTGGGGGCGCGCAGGTCGGCCACCAGATCGGCGATGGTCACATCCACCTCGTGACCCACGGCCGAGACGACCGGGACCGGGCAGGCGGCGATGGCGCGCGCGACCTCCTCCCGGTTGAAGGCCCAGAGGTCTTCGAGCGAACCCCCGCCGCGCCCCACCAGGACCACGTCCACCTCTCCGCTCCGGCCGATCTCGCCGATGGCCCGGGCCACGTCCTCCGCAGCGCCGTCCCCCTGCACGCGCGCGCTCCTCAGCAGCACCCGCGTCCAGGGCGCCCGCTCCCCGATCACCGACAGCATGTCGTGCAGCGCTGCTCCGGTGGCGGAGGTCACCACCCCCACGCAGGCCGGGCACGCCGGCAGGGCCCTCTTGCGGGCGGGATCCGTCAGACCCTCCGCCTCCAGCTTGCGCCGCACCTGTTCGAAGGCCCGGCGCCACAGCCCCTCCCCGTCCTCCGCCGTGAGCCTGCGCACGCGCAACTGGTACCGGCCGCGCGCCTCGTAGAGGGTCACCGAGCCGAACGCCCGCACCCGGGTGCCGTCCTCCGGGTCGGCCGGCAGCCGGCGGGCGTCGCTGGCGAACATGACCGCGCCGATGTGCGCGGTCTCGTCCTTGAGCGTGAAGTACCGGTGCCCCGCGCCGGTGCGGCGCCAGTTGCCGACCTCCCCGGCCACCCAGAGCGCACGCATGCCGTGCTCGAGCAGCGACCGCGCCCGGCGGTTCACCTGGGCGACGGTCCACGGCTCGGCGCCGCCGCCGGGCCCGCGCGACGCCCTTTCGGGCTCTCGCGAGGCCCGCGCCGGCTTCTCCGCCGGGGCGCCGGCCGCACGGCCCGGCCGCTCTCCGCCCGCACCGTGCCGGAAGAGGTCGAGCGACCCGCCCCCCGCAGCCATGGAGCGGCTCAGTCCCGGGCTCCGTCCGCGTGCAGCCGCACGGCGGCGTCGACCGTGTTGGAGAGCAGCATCGCGATGGTCATCGGGCCGACCCCCCCGGGGACCGGCGAGATCGCGCCCGCGACCTCCTTCACCTCATCGAAGACCACGTCGCCCGTGATGCGGTATCCCCGCTCCCGGGCCGGGTCCTCCACCCGGTTGGTGCCCACGTCGATCACGGTTGCCCCGGGCCGCACCATCGCCCCGGTGACGGTCCCCGGGCGCCCGATGGCCACGATCAGGATCTCGCCGAGCCGGGTTACGGCCCCGAGGTCGGGGGTGCGGCTGTGCGCGACGGTGACCGTGGCGTTGCCCCCGGGGGCCTTGCGCATGAGCAGGGACGCCATGGGCTTCCCCACGATGTTGGAGCGTCCCACGATCACGGCGTGCCTGCCCGAGGGATCGACACCCGAGCGCAGGAGCATCTGGATCACCCCGGCGGGCGTGCACGGGGCCAGCACGTCGGCCGCGCCGGTGGCCAGGCGGCCCACGTTCACCGGGTGGAAGCCGTCCACGTCCTTCCCGGGCAGAATCCGGTCGAGCACCACCTGGTCGCGAATCTGATCCGGCAGGGGCAGCTGCACGAGGATGCCGTGGATCGCCGGGTCGGCGTTGAGCCCGTCGAGCAGGCCCAGCAGTTCGGCCTCGGGCGTCGAACCCGGCAGGGTGATCTGGCGGGAGTGGATCCCGGCGGCGCGCGCGGCCCGGTTCTTCATGCGCACGTAGCTGTGGCTCGCCGGGTCGTCCCCCACCAGAACGGTCGCGAGCCCGGGTACCATCCCATCCCGCTCCTTCAGGACGGCGATCCGCTCCCGAAGCTCCCCGCGGATCGCACCCGCGATCTCCGTCCCCGAAATGACGGCGGCGCTCATCGCGCGAAATCCACGGCGCGGGTTTCGCGAATCACCACGATCTTGATCTGGCCGGGATAGCGCAGCTCCTCCTCGAAACGTCGTGCGATGTTCTCCGAGAGCGTATTCATTTCGTCGTCGGATATCCGTTCGGGCTCCACCATGACCCGCACCTCCCGGCCGGCCTGGATCGCGAAGCAGCGCTCCACTCCGGGATAGTCGAGGACCGTGTTCTCGATCTTCTCCAGCCGCTTCACGTAGCTGTCGAACATCTCCCGGCGCGCCCCGGGACGGGATCCCGAAATCGCGTCGGCCGCCGTCACCAGGAAGGTCTCCGCGTAGCGGTGCGGTTCCTCGTCGTGGTGCGCGCGGATCGCGTTCAGGACCTGGTCAGGCTCGCGATACCTCTCGCAGAGCGCGTATCCCAGCTCCACGTGGGTCCCTTCCTGATCGTGGGTCATCCCCTTCCCCACATCGTGCAGAACCCCGGCCCGCTTGGCGATCTGCACATCGAGCCCCATCTCCGCGGCCATGCCCCCCGCCAGCAGCGCCACCTCCCTGGAATGCAGCAGCTGGTTCTGGCCGTAGGAAGTGCGGAAGCGAAGGTAACCGAGCGCCTGGACGATCTTGGGGTGCACGTCGTGGATCCCCAGCTCGTAGAGCACCTCCTCCGCGGCCGCGAGCATGGTCCGCTTCACGGATTTCTCGCTCTTCTTGACCAGATCCTCGATGCGCGCGGGATGGATGCGGCCATCCTCCACGAGCTTGCCGAGCGCGATGCGGGCCACCTCCCGGCGGACGGGGTTGAATCCGGAGAGGATGACGGCCTCGGGGGTGTCGTCGATGATGACGTCGATGCCCGTCGCCTGCTCGAAGGCGCGGATGTTTCGGCCTTCGCGCCCGATGATGCGGCCCTTCATCTCATCGGAGGGCAACTGGACGACGGACACGGTCATCTCGGCGGTCTGTTCCGCCGCCATGCGCTGGATCGCCTGCGCGATGACCTTGCGCGCCTCGCGCTCGCCGGTCCGCTTTGCCTCGGCCTCGATGGCGCGGACGGTGTTGGCGGCCTTCGCGCGGGCCTCGTCCTCCAGGTTCTTCATCAGGAGGGCGCGCGCTTCGTCGGCGGAGAGGCCTGCCAGCGACTCCAGCGACTGCTGCACCGACCGCTCGGAGGCCCTTACCTCCTCAACCCTCCGGTCCAGCTCGCCGTTGCGCCGCTGAAGCGCCCTCTTGCGCTGCTCCAGCGCCCCCTTGCCGTCCTCCAGACGGGCCTCACGCTCGCTGAGGCGGTCGAATTTGCGGTCCAGCGAATCCGACCGCTCGCCGACGCGGCGCTCGAGCGTCTTGACCTCGTCCCGGCGCCGGGCCTCCTCGGACTGCCAGGACTCGCGCAGCCGGTAGACTTCCTCCTTGCCCTGCAGGGAGGCGGCTTTGAGGGTGGTGTCGGCTTCCTCGTTGGCGCGGGCGATGATGCGCGATGCATCGTCGCGGGCGGCGGCGCGTTCCTTTTTCTGCCTGGTGCGCTCGATGCCCCGTCCCAGCAGATATCCCGCTGCGGAGCCGAGCGCCATCACGACCGCCGCAAGCAAAATGCTCTGCGGGTCCATTGTATGCGCTCCGGATCAGGCGCACGCGCGCCTGCCAGTTCCTTTTCAGTGGGGCCGCTCCGACCGAAGACGAACCCGACCCTGATCGATTCTGCGCGCGCGCCATACCGAAGGCGACGGGCGAAATCCTCCTAAAACGCGTCACAATAGGAGGATGGAGAGGACCGGCGCAAGCGACGAGTCGCGATCAGGATCCCGTATCGCCGGGATCAGGATCCCGCATCCTCCTTCAACTCGGCCTCGACCTCTTCGGCGAGGGAGCCGGACCTGAGCGTCGTCCGCGCACGCAGATCGGCCAGATCGGCCTGAGCCTCGAAGTACCGGGCGGTGATGGAAAGCGCCGCGAGAATCGTGGCCTTGTACGCGTCCATCAGCCCGGCGCGCCGGTGGACCTCGCTGATGTTCTCGTCCAGGAAACGGGCGCATCGCTCGACGTCCTCGCGGTCGGCGGTGGATCGGATGGCGTACTTCTCGCCCCCGATTTCCACCGTCAGGGATACCGCCTTGTCGGTCTCAGCCATCCTGATCCTCCAGGAATCGAATCCGCGCCATCATCCTCTCCACGACCTCGCGGCCCCGTTCGAGACGTCCCGCGAACTCCTGCCTTTCGTCCTCCGCCGCGCGCAGTCTCTCCAGCACGCTTTCCGGGCTGACTTCGCCTTCGGCGACGGGAGCAAGGAGTTCCACGAGCTCCCGGTTTCGCTCGCGGGCCGACCGCAGTTCGGCTCTCAGCTCCGCGCTCCTCCGGATCAGGCGCCTGACCGCCGACTCCAGGCGCGCGAAGGACTCGCTAGCGCCCGGATCCTGCGGCGCCTGCTCTGGGTTCGACACCAAACTCCTCCTTGAGTCGCTGGACGAGACGCCGCACCGCACGATCGACGGCGGCATCCGTCAGGGTACGACGGCCCGACTGAAAGCGCAGGCGGAAGCCCACGGAGCGGCAGCCACCCGGCACGTCCCCGCCCCGGAACAGGTCGAAGACGGAGACCTCGACGAGATCCCGGCCCCCGCGCTCCTCGATGAACCCCAGCACCTGCCGGGCCGGCAGCGAATCCGGAATCAGCAGGGCAAGATCGCGCTCTACCGCCGGGAAGGCGGGAAGCGGACGGAAGGCCGGATCGGGCCTCTCGCCGGCGCCGTCGCCCAGTTCGAGTTCCAGCCCCCAGACCGGTCCGGCCCAGACGGGGGCGTCCACCCGGTCTGCGCGCACCCTGCCGGCACCGCCCACCACCGAGCCGTCGGCGGCCCGCAGCAGAAACTCGCACCCTCCCTCGAAGAAGGCCGGGTCGAAGGTGCCGGGCTCCACCGAACCGTCCTCCGGGAGCACGACCGCGAGCAGTTCCTCGACCAGGCCGCGCAGCTCCCACTCGTCCCAGGACAGGTCCCCGGCGGACCAGTGGCGGGGCCGCCGCCGCCCGGTCACCGCGACCGCGAGTCGATTCGTCTCGCGCGGCAACCCGCCCGACCCGTCGGCCCGGAATACCGCGCCCATGTCGAACAGCCGGATGTCCCGGGCGCCTCGCGCGAAGTTGTGTTCGACCGCGTGCAGAAGCCCGAAGAGCACGGTCCCGCGAAGGTGGCTCTCTTCCGCGGATACCGGATTGACGACCTCCACCTCCCCCTCTCCCGCGGGCGCGAAGGCGGTCGTGTGCGCCTCCAGGAACCCGCGGCCCACCAGGGTCGTCCTGAGGCGGTCGTGCAGCCGCAGGAGGGGGTCGTCCGGGACCGTCCCCGGGCGGAAGGCGCCCAGGCTGTCCGGGAAGCGATCGTAGCCGTAGACGCGCGCGACCTCCTCGATCAGGTCGACCTCGCGAAGGGTGTCGTAGCTCCGGTGCCCCGGGACCGTGACCTCGATCGCGCCGCCGGCCGGCCTGCAGCGGTATCCCAGCGGCTCGAGCAGCTCCGCGATGTCACCGGCCTCGAACTCCACGCCCAGCAGCCGTCCGACCCGCTCGGGACGGAGCGCCACGACCGGGGCGCGCCAGGGCCGCGGGCAGGCGTCCAGGAGGGTGGGTGCCGGCTCGCCTCCCGCGGTGGCCACGATGATCGAGACCGTGCGCCGAATGGCCCGCTCGAGCCCGGCGGGGTCGACGCCGCGTTCGAAGCGGTAGCTGGCGTCGGTCGACATGCCCAGCGCGCGGCGCACCTCGCGCACTCCCTTCGGGTTGAAGAGCGCGCATTCCAGGAGAACGTCCGTGGTTCCCTCGCCGATCTCCGAGTCGCCACCGCCCATGACCCCCGCGATGGCCAGCGCCTCTCCGGGATCGCAGATGAGGAGCATTCCCTCGTCCAGTTCGCGGCGCTCCCCGTCGAGCGTCCGCAGCGTCTCGCCCGGCCGGGCCCCCCGGACCACGATCTCGGGCCCTTCGACCTTCGCCAGATCGAAGGCGTGCAGCGGCTGACCCAGCTCGAGCAGCACGTAGTTGGTGGCGTCCACCACGTTGTTGATGGGCTGCGCGCCCGCGGCCCGCAGGCGCGACGCCAGCCATTCCGGGGAGGGCCCGACGCGCACTCCGCGCACGACCGCCGCCATGTAGCGCCAGCACTGCCGGGGGTCGTCGATGCGGACGCGCACCCCCTCCGCGTCGACCACCGCCGACCCGGTGCGCACCGTGAGTTCGTGCTCGACCGCTCCGGGCAGGTCGGCCGGACGGAGCCCGCCTTCGCCGACCAGCTCGCGCGCCACCCCCACGTGGGAGAGCAGGTCGCCCCGGTTGGGCGAGACCTCGACATCCAGGCGATGGTCGTCCAGGTGCACCGCGGGGGCGAAGGCGCTTCCCGGCTCGAACTGCCCCGCCAGCTCGAGGATGCCCCTGTGGTCGGTGCCCAGCCCCAGTTCGCGGGCCGAGCAGAGCATGCCGCGCGACTCCTGTCCGCGGATGCGGACGCGCTTGATGCGCACGTTGCCGGGCAGGACGGCGCCCACCGGCACAAAGGGGTAGCACGCGCCCGCGCGGACGTTGGGCGCTCCGCACACCACCTGCACGGTCCCGTTTCCGCTGTCGACCTCGCAGACGGACAGCCGGTCCGCATTCGGGTGCCGGCGCACGCGCTCCACGCGGCCGATCACCACTCCGCCGATCTCCGCGACCAGGTCGGTGATCCCTTCCACGGGCGCGCCGCGCATGGCCAGCCGGGCCGCGATCTCCCCGGCGTCCAGGTCGAGTCCCGGCGCAACCGCCCGCAACCACCGGCGCGAGACGTTCATGCGAACTGGGAAAGGAAGCGGATGTCGTTCTCGTAGAGCGTGCGGATGTCCGTGATCCCGTACTTGATCATGGCGATGCGCGCGGGCCCCATGCCGAAGGCCCAGCCCGAGTAGCGTTCGGGATCGATGCCCACGTTCTCGAGCACCGCCGGATCGACCATTCCGGCTCCCATGATCTCCAGCCAGGCGGTCTCCTCGACGCTGCCGTCCGCGCGCACCACGCGCCGCTTCACGTCGACCTCGGCGCTCGGTTCCGTGAACGGGAAGTAGCCGGGCCGGAAGCGGACGCGCGTGCCGGGTCCCCAGAACCGGCGCGCGAACTCGGAGAGGGTCGCCTTGAAGTCCACGAAGTTGATGCCCTCATCCACCGCCAGCCCCTCGATCTGAAAGAACGCGGGCGCGTGCGTCGCGTCCCAGGTGTCGCGCCGGTAGGCGGGGCCGGGAGCCAGGATGCGCACCGGCGGCCGGTGTTCCTCGAGGATCCGGATCTGGACCGGGGAGGTGTGGCTGCGCAGGAGCCCCCCGCCCTTCAGGTAGAGGGTGTCCTGCTCGTCCGCGGCGGGGTGGTCCAGCGGCGTGTTCAGCGCAACGAAGTTGTACCACTCGGTCTCCGCCTCGGGCCCCCGGGCCCGCGTGAACCCCAGGCGCGCGAAGATGTCGCAGATCTCGTCCACGACCCGCGTGACGGGGTGGCGCGCGCCCATCCATCGATTCCGGCCGGGAAGGGTGAGGTCCGGCGCCGGCCTACCGGTGTCGGGGCGCTTGCGCGCAAGGTGGCGTTCCCGCGCCTCCAGCGCGCTGCCGAGCACCCGCTTCAGCCGGTTGGCCTCGGCGCCGACGACCGGGCGCGCTTCCGGGCTGAGGCCGCCGAGCTGGCGCAGGATCCGGGAAACGCGCCCTTCCCTGCGACCCAGAAAGGCTACCCGGACCCGCTCCAGGGCAGCGGGATCGCTCGTGCCGTCGATGGCATCCCGCGCCTCCCGTTCAAGCGCCCGGAGCTCATCTGTGAGAGAGCCGGCCTCGGACACGGGTGTCGGATCAGGTGCGCGAACCGCGCTCAGGCACCGGCCAGCCCCTGCTTGGCGCGATCCGCCAGGGCCGCGAAGGCCTCAGGATTGCGCACGGCCAGATCCGCCAGCGACTTGCGGTCCAGTTCGATGCCCGCCCGCTGAAGGCCGTTGATGAACCGGGAATAGGACAGATCGTGCTGTCGCGAGGCCGCGTTGATGCGCGTGATCCAGAGCCGCCGGAAGTTCCGCTTCTTCTGTTTCCGGTCCCGGTAGGCGTATTCCCAACCGCGTTCCACGGCATCCTTCGCGGTGCGGTACAGCTTCTTGCGGGCACCGAAATAGCCCTTTGCCTGACGCAGAATCTTCTTCTTGCGCCGTTTGCGCGCGGGGGCGCCGGTCGTTCTGGGCATGAGGTGATCTCTCCAGCGGCCTTATGACTTGGGGAGGAGGCGGCCGAGCTTCCGCGCATCCGCGCTGGAGACCAGCGTGGCGGAGCGGAGGCGGCGCTTCCTCTTCCGGGATTTCTTGGTAAGGATGTGGCTCTTGTAGGCCCGCATCCTGCGGAGCTTGCCGCTGCCGGTCCGGCGGACCCGCTTGGCCGCTCCGCGATTGGTCTTCATCTTGGGCACGATCAACTCCTGGGAGCCAACACCATGGTCATCGTGCGCCCTTCCCTCACAGGGCGCGTCTCTATCTTCGAAACCTCTTCCAGATCCTGTGTCACCCGCTTCAGCACCTCCAGCCCGATCTCCGGATGGGAGAGCTGTCGCCCGCGAAACATCATCGTCAGCTTCACCTTGTTGCCCTCGTCCAGGAAGCGGCGGGCGTGCCGAACCTTGAAGCCGTAGTCGTGATCTTCGATTCCGGGCCGGAACTTCACTTCCTTGATCTGTATGTGATGCTGCTTCTTCTTCGCTTCCTTGGCCTTCCGGGCCGCGTTGTACTTGTACTTCCCGTAGTCCATGAGCCGGCATACGGGAGGACGCGCGGCCGGAGCCACCTCCACCAGATCCAGACCGACCCTGCCGGCCCGTTCGCGCGCCTCCTCTATGGAGACGATGCCCACCTGGCCGCCCCGCTCGTCGATGAGCCGAACGGGACTGATCCTGATCTGGTCGTTGACTCGGATCTTCTGTTCCTTTATGGCCTGTTTCCTCCGTGGTTCAATGAACCCGCCTTCCGGCAGGTATCGTGGGACAAAAAAACCCGGGCCACCCCGGGACACGAAATGCCGGGTGGCCGATCGACGCTGCTCGCCGGCCGACCCGTCTCGTAACCCTGCGGCGCTCGGCGCCGAAGGTGGAGGGAACGTGCGATCCTCGCTTCCGCGTTGTCAACGGCGAAAGATAGGGATGAGACGCGTACGGTCAAGCGGGAGTCTCGTCCTGCCTGTGCCGCAGCCGCTTCAGGTAGAGCCGCATTCCCGCCCAGTCGTTGCCCGCGTTGAAGACATCGAAGTAGCGGTGGGCTCTCTCCCGCCCGATCACCGCCGCCTGCCGATCCCTCGTCTCGGCCTCGAACTCCGCGGCCAGCCGGGCGTCGTCCGCACCCGCACCGGCCCGCACCCTGTCCTCGAGCGCCGCCAGCGCTTCGCTCAACTCCATCCGCCGCGCCTCGAAGTCGTCGTAGATGCCGAAGTGCGCCACCGCGAAGCGGTCGGGATCGTAGACCCGCACCCGCTCGAGCGTCTCCTGCCAGGCCGCTGCGTCCACTCCGGGCGCGGGCGTGGGGGGATGCACCGGGGCGCGGCGATCGAGGATCACGCCCAGCGCGTCGCCGCAGAGCAGTACGCCGTCGCGGTCGTGCAGCCAGGCAACGTGATGGCCGATGTGGCCCGGCGTGGCGATGGGGCGCAGGAGCCGCAGCGGAGAGCGGTCGCCCGGCTCCCAGGGACGGATGTTGCGGGCCGGGACCGGGCGCACCTCTCCCCACAGGCGGTCATGGGCTTCGCCGAAGGTGCGCCGCGTGCTCCGCACCAGGCGGTCCGGATCCGCTACGTGGGGCGCCGCGTCCGTGTGGACATGCACGCTCAGGCCGTCGTTTTCGCTCACCAGGTGCCCCGTGGCGCCGGCGTGATCCAGATGGATGTGGGTGAGGACGACGGCGCGCAGGTCGGCGACCGCAAGACCCCGCTCCGCCAGGCGCGCCCGGAGCATGTCCAGGCAGGTCGCGGGTCCCGGATCGACCAGAACGGGCTCGGGGATCTCCAGCAGAACGGACGAGATCGCGCCCCTGAGACCCAGATGTTCGAGGTCGAGGAGTTCGATCAACCGCCTGGCGCGTAGGGACGCTCCCCGGATCCCACGAACACCTGGCGCGGACGGGCGATGCGCTGCTCGCGGTCGTTGATCATCTCCTCCCACTGCGTGAGCCAGCCCACGGTCCGGGGAATGGCGAAGAGCAACGGGAACATCTCCGACGGGAACCCCATCGACTGATAGATGAGGCCCGAATAGAAGTCGACGTTGGGATACAGGTTGCGCCGGATGAAGTACTCCTCTCCCAGCGCGATCCTTTCGAGTTCCAGGGCGATGTCGAGAAGCGGGTTCTGGCCCAGCACCTCGAACACCTCGTGGGCCGTCTCCTTGATGATGCTGGCGCGCGGATCGTAGGCCTTGTACACGCGGTGTCCGAAGCCCATCAGGCGCCGTTCCCCCCGCTTCACGCTCTCCATGAACCCGGGGATGTTGTCGGTGCTGCCGATTTCCTCCAGCATGCGCAGGACGGCCTCGTTGGCGCCCCCGTGGAGGGGCCCGAACAGCGCCGCCATGGCGCCCGCGTGCGCGGAATAGGGGTCGGACTGGGAGCTGCCGATGACCCGCATCGCGGTCGTGGAGCAGTTCTGCTCGTGGTCGGCGTGGAGGATGAAGAGCACCTCCAGGGCACGCTCCAGCGCCGGATGAGGCTCGTACTCGCGCACGCCTACGCGGAAGAGCATCGAGAGGAAGTTCTGCGTGTAGTTGAGGGCGTTGTCGGGATAGGCGAGCGGGAGCCCCTTGTGATGGCGGTAGGTGAAGGCGGCGATCGTCGGCATCTTGGCGATCAGGCGCACGATCTGCTTCCAGCGATTCTCCGGGTCGTGGATGTTCCTGGCTTCCGGATAGAAGGTGGACATCGCCGCCACCGTGCTGATCGCCATGCCCATCGCGTGCGCGTTGTAGCGGAAGGCGTCGATCAGCTTGGTCAGGTTCTCGTGGATGTAGGTGTGAATCCTGACTTCGTCGCGGAAGGCGTCCAGTTCGTCGGACGACGGCAGCTCACCCTTGAGGATCAGGTAGGCCACTTCCAGGAACGTGGCCTTCCCGGCGAGCTGCTCGATGGGATAGCCGCGGTACTGCAGGATCCCCTTGGAGCCGTCGATGTAGGTGATGGTGCTGCGGGTGTTGGCCGTGTTCGAGAAGCCGGGATCGTACGCCATCATGCCGAAATCCGAGTCCCGGACCTTGATCCGGCGCAGGTCCATGGCCCGGATGACATCGCCTTCGAGGATGTCGACCTCGTACCTGGCGCCGGTACGATTGTCGGTAATCGAAAGAGTGCCGTTCTCCGCCCCGCCGTTTTCCATGTCCGCCCTCCGCGCGGGCTCACGTTGAGCCGGCGCATGTCGTTTGGGTTGCGCGGGCTCCCTGTCGCCGCAGAGTCCGCTTCCGCTTCGGCTCCCACCGACGGATAGTCTAACGTGGAGCGCAAGCAGTGCGGTAGATGCGAGCCGCGCGCTGCGTGCGCCGGGCCCTTCCGTTCGCCCGTCCCTCCCCGGTCACGACTCCGGCGGTCTGCATGCCCTGACGGCCGCGTCCCCGGGCTCTCCGTTGCCGGCTTCCCGCCGCGTCACGAAGGGCGCCGCCCATGACGTCCCATCGAGTCATGGCAACGCCCGGCCCGGAGTGTTTGGATTCATGGGGTGCGAACGGGGAGCGCGGCCCGGAAACCGCGCGAGACAATCATCCACAGGGGGGGCAATGCGCGGTTCACACGGTTTTTCTCTCATCGAGCTACTTCTGGTGACTCTGATCATCGGCATTCTCGCCACCATCGCGATTCCCAGGCTGACGGCGGCGCGCGAACCGGGCCTTCGTGGCGACGATGCAGGCGGATCTCAGGAATCTGGCCACCCAGCAGGAGATCCACTACGCCGACGAACTCACCTACTCGGACGACTTCGACGACCTCGCGTTCGCTTCCTCGGATCGGGTGACCGTCGACATCGAGGAAGCATCGGGCACGGGCTGGTCCGCGACCGCGACCCACGAGGCGTTCGGAGAAGCCGACGGGTGCTCGGTCTATTACGGTGACGCGGCGGCGACCGATCTGGGTGGCCCGGAGGGACCCGGGGAGATCGCCTGCACCCGATAGGGGAGTTGATCCACAACTCACCCCCGGGCCCCGATTCCGGCTCGGGACCCGGTGGGAGCAGGGAGGTTCCGCGCTAGCGAACGGTGAAGCGAACCGTGTCGACGACCCAGGGCTGCAGCGGCACGTGCAAGCCGTCGGCGACGACCGCGATGATCGTGTAGTCGCCGGGCGCCAGGTCCGTCATCTCGTACTCGGTCTGCGCCAGGCCGAAGTGGACGTGGCTGCCCTCCACCGCGGGAATGGGCAGGTCGGGAGGCGTGAGGTCGGCGTTGATCAGCAGATGATGATGCCCGGTGCCGGGGTCCATGATACCCGCCTCGACGACCTCGAGGTTGTCGACTTCGAACACCACCCGAACGGAGTTGCCCTCGACCGTCGAGCCGTCGGCGGGTTCGGTGATGTGGACCCTCATCGCGCCGTCGTCCATGGCGGCTTCCCCGGCCATCCCGGCGTCGTCCATCGACTCGCCCGCATCTCCGCCGCCACAGCCCACGGCGGCGAGAAGTGCGGCCAACGACCACGGGCTCCATCTGCGAATTCCTGGCATGAGTTCCATCCGTGTTGACGGGGAGTGGTTTGCGGCTTCCGGGGGCACGGCACCAGGCCGCTGTCCGTGCCAGTATTGAACCGCAGGTCGCCGCCCGGCAAGACCGGGAGGCGCGGGGGTGCGGTGGATGATCGGGCCGGACGACATCCTCGCGGGACATCCGGAAACGGCCGGATGATCTTGCCGGGTGTGCCGGGGCCGCCCAATCTGGAAGTTCGCAACTAGGCGCTTCCAGGCGGTCCCGGGCAACCATCGAGGCGGACACGCGTCCGGCCGAGGCGCAACCATCATCGCGATGGCTGCCGGCCGCCCCGGCAACAGGAGAAACCCATGCGAAAGCTACTCCCGATCCTCGCCATGATGCTCGTGCTGCCCGCCCCGGCCGCGGCCGCACAGAGCGGTCAGATGAACTTCTTCCTCACCAGCGCCGGGTCCGGCGACGGGGCGAACCTCGGCGGCCTCCAGGGAGCCGATCAGATCTGCCAGGACCGCGCCTACGCGGTGGGCGCCGGCGACCTGATCTGGCGCGCCTACCTGAGCACGACCGGCGAGTCCGGAGAGAACGCCCGCGACCGCATCGGCGACGGCCCCTGGTACAACTACGCCGGCACCATGGTGGCCCGGGACCTGGACGACCTCCACTCCGAGGACAACCTGCTCGGCAAGGAGAACTCGCTCACCGAGCGCGGCGACCAGGTGAACGGCCGGGGCGACTCGCCCAACATGCACGACATCATCACCGGGTCGACCATGGACGGCATGGCCTCCGGCGAGGACGGCGACACCACCTGCGAGAACTGGACCAGCAACGGCAGCGACGGCAGCGCGCTGGTGGGCCACCACGACCGCGTGGGCGGCGGGCAGAACCCTACCTCCTGGAACTCGGCGCACGCCTCGCGCGGCTGCGGCCAGGAAGACCTGCAGGGCACCGGCGGCAACGGCTTCTTCTACTGCTTCGGGATCGGCAGCTGACGCCCGGACAGGGGCGCACCGTGCGAGGGAGTGAGCCGGCGCCTGACGCCTAAGGGAGCGTAGCGGTCTCCTCCGCTACCTCCCCGGCCCCTCCCTCCTTCCCTTCCGGGCGCCGGATCCAGCCGATCACCAGCCAGGTGGCGCCCATCACCGCCAGGGTCAGCGCCACCAGAGCCAGGGTGCGCGCCAGCAGCCCCAGGTCGAAGACCGGCCAGCGGAAGGTGTACTGGGTGAGCACGCCCCAGCGCTCCGTCATCCAGTGCCACGCCGTGTGCGCCACCAGCGCCGAGAGCAGGATGTTGCCGATCTTCTCCTTGATCGCGAAGCGGTAGAGCAGCTCCAGCGCCGGAACGATGATCAGCAGCGCCGCGAGCTGGCCCAGTTCCACCCCGACGTTGAAGGCCAGGAGCGAGGTCACCAGGTGCGATCCCGCGAACTGCATGGTTTCGCGCAGCGCGAAGGAGAAGCCGAAGCCGTGGGCCAGACCGAAGGCGAAGGTGATGATCCAGCGCGTCTTCACCTTCGTGCCGACGATGTTCTCGAGCGCCATGTAGACGATCGAGGCGGCGATGAGGGTTTCGACCAGCGGCGGAAACCAGAGGGTGTTGGGGGCGAAGTTGAAGGCGGAGGCGGCCAGCGTCACCGAGTGCGCCACCGTGAAGGCGGTGACGAGAATGACCAGCGAGCGCAATTTGCGCAGCGGCGCGACCAGGCAGAGCAGGAAGAGCAGGTGGTCGATGCCGTCCAGGATGTGCTGGAAGCCGAGCACGACGAAGCGCCACGCCGCCTGGTGCCAGCGGGGGTCCAGGCGGACGACACCGGGATGCCCCGTGTACTGGTAGAGCCGCTCCGAGCCCTCGGCGGGGAGGAAGCGCAGGATCGTATTCACCCTCAGCGCCAGTCGCTCCAGTCCGGGATCCATCGAGAAATCGGAGTCTGCGGACGCAATGGGGTACTCGAAGAGGATGTCGAGCAGAGCCTGCTGCCAGACCAGCTGGGTCTCGGGAGCAAGCGGTGGGCCGGTAACGTGCGCCAGCGCCGCCTCGTAGCTCGTGAACGAGCGATCCGAGGGGATGGAGACCACCGCCGCCACGAGCTCGGGAACGGGAAGCCGCTCTCCGTTCTGGAAGAGCTGCAGGGGGGTGCCGATCCAGAGCATCGCCCCCTGCCGGATCTCGTCTTCGGCCTCGGGGATGTCGAGGTAGCCCGGCCCGAAGGTCGGGAAGACGATGTCCTGCATGGTGTTGAGCGGCACCCGCACCAGGAGCCGCAGGCGGTCGCCCTCGGGCTTCACGAACATGCGCACGATGGCGTCGGCGGGGATGTCGTGAGGCACGGGAGCCCCTTCGAGCGGCTCCGAAGGACGCGTCAGGCTCACGACCCCCGCGACGACGAAGGCGAGACCGACGATGGCAAGACGGGTTCTGCGCATGGCTGCCGGGGAGATGGGTCGCGCCGCAACTCGGGGTCCACGCGCCGCGGCGGACGGCGCCGGCGGCGGCCGGAGCCGGAATCGTAACCGGCCGGGCGTTGCCCGAACAGGCCGGGGCTTCGGGCTCTCGCGGACATGTGCGCGCGGGGCCGCGAAGCCGTATACTGATAGTCTGCATGCCGCAGATCCCGCGCAGCGCCGGACATTCAGCCTTTTCGACAGAGGAGATGAAGGGATGACACGAACACGCGATCTTCTTGCCGGAGCGATTCTCGTCGCCCTCGCGGCGGCCTGCGCGGACGCCGGCACGCAGTCGGCCCAGATGTCGATGGATATGGACGGAGGCGACGGCATGGCGCCGATGTTCGAGGTCGACCCCTTCTGGCCCAAGCCGCTTCCGAACCACTGGCTCCTGGGGGCCACCATCGGCGTGGCGGTCGATTCGCGCGATCACGTCTACATTGTGCACCGCAACACGCCCGACCAGTTCGCGGCGCGCACCGAGATCGGGCTGGCCCAGGACCCGCCGCTCAGCGAGTGCTGCCAGCCCGCGCCCCCGGTTCTGGAGTTCGATCCGGAGGGCAACCTGGTGAACGCCTGGGGCGGTCCCCAGGAGGGCGCCGACTACGAGTGGCCCACCTCGAACCACGGGATCGTGGTCGACCACATGGACAACGTCTGGATCGGCGGCAACGGCGGTGAGGACAACCACGTGGTGAAGTTCTCGCGCGAGGGCGAGTTCCTCATGCAGATCGGCCGCTCCGGCATGCGCGAGAACAGCATGGACACGGAGAACTTCGGCCGCGTCGCCAAGATCGCCTTCGACGCGGAGGCCAACGAGGCCTACATGGCCGACGGCTATCTGAACAAGCGGGTCGTGGTCGTGGACATGGACACCGGCGAGTTCAAGCGCTTCTGGGGCGCGTACGGCAACGAGCCGGACGACAACTACGAGTTCATGCCCTATTCGCCGGACATCCCGCCCGCCGAGCAGTTCCGCGGGCCGGTGCACTGCGCCGATCCGTCGCGCGACGGGCTGGTCTACGTGTGCGACCGCGCCTCCGACCGCATCCAGGTCTTCCAGAAGGACGGCACCTATGTGGACGAGGTGTTCATCGCGCCCGAGACTCTGTCGCAGGGCTCGACCTGGGACGTTGCCTTCTCGCCCGATCCCGAGCAGACCTACATGTACGTCGCGGACGGCCAGAACATGAAGGTCTACGTCATCCTGCGCGAGACCATGGAGGTGCTGTACAGCTTCGGCGACGGCGGGCGCCAGCCGGGTCTGTTCTTCGCGGTGCACAGCATCGCCACCGACTCGCAGGGCAACATCTTCACCACCGAGACCTACGAGGGGAAGCGGGTGCAGAAGTTCGTCTACCAGGGCATGGGGACGGTCACACAGATGAATATGGGTCCCGCCTGGCCCGGCGGCTGATCGTTGGATTTCGCGGTAGTTCCGGGCCCCTTCGCTGCTCTCGCGGAGGGGCCCCTTTTTCGGCCCGGGCAAGCGCCATGAGGCTTCCCCAACATTCCGGGCCTCCGGCGTGTCATTCAGATGGCACGCGGCGTGTGGCCGCGGGGTCGGGGCCCGACTGCCCCGGCCATGGCCTGCTCAATCCTCAAATCTCCAGGATCTGAATCCATGTCGAAGATTTGCCGGGCAGTTCTTCTGGCGTGTTGTCTGGCCGCGGCGTCGCCCGCGCTCGCGCAGGACCAGCAACTCCAGAATTCTCCGGACGGAGGACCCGCTGTAATCACGATGGAGGCTGCGCCCGTATTGCCGGAGATGGACATCAGCCTCGACGGCCGGCTCGACGAGGCCAGCTGGAGCCGGGCCACCGCCATCACCGACTTCACCCAGCAGGAGCCGGTCGAAGGCGGAGTTCCCTCCCAGAGGACCGAAGTGCGGATCCTCTTCGACGAGGAGAACATCTACATCAGCGCGATGCTGTACGACGATCCGGAAGGCATCCTCGCCTACCAGATGCAGCGGGACGCGCCCTTGATGACCGACGACCGCTTCATGTGGATCCTGGACACCTTCAACGACGGGCGCACCGGCTATTTCTTCGAGATCAACGCCAACGGCCTCATGGGCGACGGCCTCATCACCGGTAGCGGCGGTGGCGGCAGAGGCGGCCGCGGCGGTGGCGGCTGGGGCGGCGGCGGCATGAACAAGGCCTGGGACGGCATCTGGGAGGCGCGCACCTTCCGCCGGCCCGACGGCTGGTCCGCCGAGATCCGCATCCCCTTCCGCACCCTCAACTTCGACCCGGACGCCGACCACTGGGGCATCAACTTCCAGCGCACCATCCGCCGCAACAACGAGGAGATCCTGTGGCGCGGATGGCGGCGCACCGAGGGGCTCTTCAAGCCCATTTTCGCGGGCGACCTGGAGGGCATCCAACTGCAATCGACCCAGCGCGGATACGGGCTGGAACTGCGTGGCTCGGCGATCGGCAGCTGGCGCAACCAGCCGGGCACGGTGGAGCCCACGACCTTCCCGAGGGACATCAGCCTCGACGTCGATTACAACATCACGCCCAGCCTGCGCGCCTCGGCCTCGATCAACACCGACTTCGCCGAGGTCGAGAGCGACGAGCGCCGGGTCAACCTCACCCGCTTTCCGCAGCGTTTCCGCGAGCGGCGCGCCTTTTTCCTGGAGGGCTCCGGGGTCTTCAGCTTCGCTCCGCGCAGCGGCCCGCAGCCGTTCTTTTCCCGCCGCATCGGCTTGAACGCGGGCCAGGAGATCCCCATCCAGTACGGCACGCGCATGACCGGCCAGGCGGGCAGGTACGAGATCGGGTTCTACCAGATCGGCACCGGGAACCACGAGTACACGGACACGCAGGGAATCCTCCAGGACTTCACGCGCGAGCAGTTCTCGGTCGCGCGGGTCAAGCGGCGCATCTTCGAGCAATCGACGATCGGCGCCATCTATACGCGGCGCGCGACGGCAGCCGCCAGTCCGTTGGCAGGCGAGTCGGTGGTTGCCCCCTCCGACCGTCACACTGCGGGGGTCGACCTGGCCTTCAACACGCGCAACTTCCTGGGCAACAAGAATCTCGAGCTGGAAGCGTTCTACGTCTGGAACTCGAATCCGGACCCGACCGTGGCGCGGACCAACACGGATCTCTCCGCACACGGCTTCCGCTTCAACTTCCCCAACGACATCTGGTCGGCGCACCTCTCCTACCGGCAGTTCGGCGACGACTACAGCCCGGCCGTCGGCTTCGTGCCGCGCAACGACTTCCGCCGGGTCGAGCCCCGCATCGGCTGGTCGCCCAGGCCCTCGTCCATCGACTGGATCCGCAGCTTCAACATCTCCGCGCAGTTCCGGCACCTGGAGGAACTGGGGACCGGAATCGTGGAGGAGCGGGAGTGGGATCTGAACCTGCTGGGCGTCCAGTTCGAGAGCGGAGACGGCTTCTCGCTCAACGCCAAGCGCACCTACGAATTCCTCGACTTCGGATACGAGATCGTGGACGGGGTCCGGATCCTGGAGGGCGACTACACCAACTGGGAATACTCCATACGCGGCAACACCGCCGGCAGGCGCCGGGTTTCGCTTTACGGATCGGTCACCACCGGCGGTTTCTGGGATGGGGACCGGACCCGCTACGGCGGACGGATCTCGTTCCGTCCCAACCCGGGCATCAACATCTCGACCAACATCGAGTACAACGACGCGCACCTGCCGACCGGCGACTTCACCACCAGCCTCTATGAGCTGGAGACCGAGTGGAACCCGAGCCCCTGGGTGAGCCTCACCAACCAGCTTCAGTACGACAGCCGCAGTGAGATCATCGGTCTGTTCGCGCGCCTGCGCTGGATCGTCGAGCCCGGGAACGACATCTACCTGGTCTACACGCACAACTGGCGGGACTGCTCGATGTATGGAGCCGATTCCGGATGCAGTACGCTGGATTTCGACCCGCGCGCGGACCCGAGGTTCATGACCCTGTCGAGGGGCGGGGCACTGAAGCTAAACTACACGTATCGCCTGTAAGTCACGGCGTCCCGGGGCTCGGGGCGCCTGTCAAGCACTCTGCCTCGGAGGTCCACGCATGCGGTATCCCGGTCTCGTCCGCCCGGCGGCTTTCCTGTTTTCCCTGACCCTCGCGGTCGCCTGTGCTCCACAGGCCGTGATGGAGCAAGCGACGGCGCGCGGGGAGGTCCCCCTCCCGGTCACCGGCCGCTCGGTGGTGAACACCGAGATGGGAATCGTCGCGACCAACAACCCGCTGGCGTCGTCGGTGGGGGTGCAGATCCTCGAGCAGGGCGGCAACGCCATCGACGCGGCCATCGCGGCCAACTCGGCGCTCGCGCTCATGGACCCCACCTCCAACGGCATCGGCGGTGACCTGTTCGCCATCATCTACCTGGCCGAGACGGAAGAGATCTACGGGCTGAACGCCAGCGGCTGGTCGCCCGCCGCCCTCGACGCGCAGTACCTGAAGGAGCTGGGCCACGAGAGCATGCCGCGCCGCGGGATTCACTCGGTCACGGTGCCCGGGGTGATCGCCGGCTGGGACGCCATGCGCGAGCGCTTCGGCAATCTCGACTTCGGCACCATCCTGGCGCCCGCCATCTGGTACGCCGAGAACGGCTTCCCGCTCCACGAGGTGACCGGGCGCATGTGGGCCGGATCGGTCGACATGCACCTGCAGCACCCCAACAGCGCCCACACCTACCTGGTGGACGGCAAGCGGGCGCCGAAGGTGGGCGAGGTGTTCAGGAACCCCGACTTCGCGAACACGCTGCGGCGGATCGTCGCGGACGGTCGCGACGGGTACTACAAGGGCCCCACCGCAGAGGCCATCATCTCCATCTCCGACGAGTTCGACGGCACGATGACGCTCGACGATCTCGCGGAGTACGAGCCCGAGTGGACCGAGACCATCTCCACCACCTACCGCGGCTGGACGGTGCACGAGATGCCCCCCAACGGGCAGGGCATCGCCGCGCTCATGATGCTCGACATCATGGAGAACTACCCCCTCGGCGAGTACGGCTTCCACAGCCCCGAGGCCCTGCACGTCATGATCGAGTCCAAGAAGCTGGCCTACGCCGACATGATCACCTACGTCGGCGATCCGCGCTTCAGCAAGGTTCCGGTGGAAGGGATGCTCGACAAGGAGAGGGCCAGGGAGCGCGCCGGGCTCATCGACATGAACCAGGCGATGTGCTCGGTCGAGCCGTCACGCTTCGTCGGGCTCGACAACGAGGACGGGGGAGACACGATCTACCTGACCACGATCGACAAGGACGGGAACATCGTCTCCTACATCCAGAGCAACTACTCCGGATTCGGCTCCGGGCTGGTTCCGCCGGGCACCGGCTTCATGCTCCACAACCGGGGCGCGCTGTTCACGCTGGACGAGAGCCACCCCAACGTGCTCGAAGGGCACAAGCGGCCGCTCAACACCATCATTCCGGGCCTCATGGTGAACAATGAGGGCGGCGAGCGGATCGGCTTCGGCATCATGGGCGGCTTCAACCAGCCGCAGGCGCACGCGCAGTTCATCGCCAACATCGTCGACTACGGGATGAACATTCAGCAGGCGCACGAAGCCGGCCGCTTCACCAAGGGCAGCTTCGACGGCTGCGACGTCAACATGGAGGTGATGGTGCCGGAGTGGGTGCGAGCTGAACTGACCGCGCTCGGGCACGAGATCGGCGTGCGGCCACCGCGTACCGGCGGCTTCGGCTACGGCCAGGCGGTGATGGGCGACGGCACCGGCGTGCACTACGGCGCCTCGGAGCCGCGCCACGACGGCATGGCGATGCCCCAGCCGGCGCCGGTGTTCGCGAACCGGTAGGCAACTACCCCGGTCAAACCCCGCGCAAAGACAAGGGCCGGCTCCCCCGATTCGCCGGGGGAGCCGGCCTCTTTTCTGCCCGCCGTGGTGCCGGGAGGGCTAGCGTTCGCGCTCCAGGCTCCGCAGGCGCGAGTCGATGTTGTCGAGCGCTCCGTCGATTCTGCCAAGCTCGGTGGCGATCCGGTCCGCGGAACGCGCCAACTCCGCCAGGCTCCTGGCGATCTCGGACAGGAGGCTCAACTGGGCTCGCTCCTGACGTGTCACGGGCCTGCAGTCGCGTCGACTACCGGCTGCGGCTGCTGCTGTCGGTGCTCTCGAGGAAGCGCAGCGCCTCCTGGTATCCCTCGAAGGTCGTCCGGCCGACCCATACTTCCTCGACGAGCGTCTCGTAGGCTTCGGTCGCCCGGTCGAAGTCCCCGGTCTCGATGCTGGCGCGCGCCAGTCCCAGCAGCGAACGCGGCCGCTTGGGCATGCGCAGGAGCGAGGTTTCGAACATGCCGGCGGCGGCCTCGTGGTCGCCGAAGCCGGCCAGCATCTCGCCGTACAGCTCGTGCACGGGCTTGATCGGGCTGGCCGAGCCGCGCGGGGGCGCCATCGCCTCGACGGTTTCGACCGCCTGGTCCATCAGCTCCCTGGCAGCGTCTTCGTTGCCGCGGTCGGCCTCCAGCAGCGCCGCCACCTGCTTGTGCATGATCCCGTTGTAGTTGCCGAAACGACCTCCCGGCGCATCGGCGTTTTCGAGCAGCGCCGCTTCCACGGCCTCCAGCGCCGTCCTGTCACCGGTGCGTGCCGCACTCAGCCCGGTCGCGAGCAGCTCGTGGGCGCTCGACTCGTCGGTAATGGGAAGGATCGCCCACTCCTCGGTGTCGACGATGTAGCGGGCCTTGAGAAGCGGCTCGGCGCCGCGCGGCCGGGCCTGCCCGGTCTCCTCCGAAGCGCCTCCCTCCCCGAACTCCAGGAAGGTCCCGGAGGCCATCTTCTCGATCCGCCGGATCCAGAGGCGCGCCTTCTCGTAGTCGCCGAGCTGCAGGTCGCCGTACTGGCCCCAGTCGAGCGAGTGAGTGGCGTCGCCCATGGGCTCGCCGGGCTCCCACAGGTCGCGGGCGGCGTCGTAGGCGGACTGGTTGTGCCCGGACACGTAGTCCCACATGCCGTGCTGGATGAAGATGTGGGTCGGCATGTGGCGCGCGTGCGACACCGCGGGCGCGATCTCGGCGAAGCGATGCGCCGCCTCGAGTGCCAGCGGCGCGTGGATCGGATCGTCGAAGGAGTGAATGGTGTAGTGGACCGCCCCGGGGTGGTAGGCGTTGTCCTTGAACAGCTTCAGGGCGATGGTGCCCGCCTTGACATTCAGGCGCCCGCTCAGGTCGCGGGTCGCGGCCACCGCGCTCAGCATGGACAGCGAGTAGAAGGCGGCCACCTCGGGGTCGTCCGGGTATTGCTCGTACAGCCGCTGCATCGCTTCCATGTAGCCGATCCGGCGATCGACGTGCTCCCCATCGCCCCAGAGGATCTCGACGGCGTTGAGGAATCCCTTCTCCCGATCCGTCGGCGCCTTGGCGAGGCGTTCCGCGCGCGTGGGAGCCAGGCGCTCGAGAGCCTTGCGCGGCTCGGTGGCGTCCATCTGCGAAGTCAGCGGATGGTTGTATGCGAGCGACTCTCCCCAGTACGCCATGGCGAAGTCGGGATCGAGCTCCTGGGCAGCGTGGAACTGCTCCCGGGCCTGGATCCAGCCGAAGCTGTGCAGGATCGCCACACCACGCAGGAAGCGGTCCTGCGCCTCACCGGTCGCCGACGTGGGGAAGTCGATGACCCCCACGTTCTCGAACTGCGCGCGCGCCTGCCCTGCCGCCACGGCGAGTGCAAAGGCGATCAACACCAGATTCCGTACCAGCTTCATCGGAGTCCTCCTCCTGTAGTGGCTGCCCCGCCCATAACCACCCTGCTACCCGGGGGCGTGATTCAGTATAATGCCTCGGGGTCGTATTCACACGCAAAGGAGGCTGTATCGTGTCCGAATCCCTCGCGGGCAGCATCGCCATCGTTACCGGGGCGTCGAGCGGGATCGGCCGGGCCACCGCCATCGCGCTGGGCGAGGCGGGAGCCGCGGTGGCGGTGGCGGCGCGGCGCGCCGACCGACTGGACGAGGTGGTGGCGCGGATCCGGCGGGACGGGGGTCGCGCACTGGCCGTGGCCACGGACGTGGCCGACCGCGAGGCCGTGTTCGCGCTGGTGGAGCGCGCGGCGGCGGAGTTCGGACCGGCCGACCTCCTGGTGAACAACGCCGGCATCATGCCCACCTCGCCCGTCAGGGAGATCCATCTGGACGACTGGCTGCGCATGGTCGACGTGAACGTGAAGGGCGTGCTGCACTGCATCGCCGCCGCGCTTCCGGCCATGCTGGAGCGCCGCCGGGGTCACATCGTGAACGTGGGCTCTCTGGCGGGGCGGCGCCCCTTCCCGGGCGGCACCGTGTACGCGGCCACCAAGTTCGCTGTGCGCTGCATCTCGGCCGGCATGCAGCTGGAGCTTTCGGCGGCCCACGGAATCCGGATCACCGACATTCAGCCCGGCGTGGTTGCCACCGAGCTGGTGGAGCACATCCCGGACCCGGAAACCCGGGAGGGGTTCATCGAGCGCTGGCGGGACAAGAAGCCCATGGACGCGGAGGACGTGGCCGCGGCCATCCTCTACGCCGTTACGGCTCCCGCGCACGTCAACATCAACGAGATCCTGATGCGCCCGCGCGACCAGCCGACCTGACGGCGCCGCGGAGGAGAAGGGCGCACAGGCTCCGCAGACGGAAAACGGCCCCGGCTACAGGAAGGGCCCCCCGGCTACAGCACGAAGATCGCGAACGAGAGCACGAACTGATTGTCCACGTCCTTCACGATCTCGTAGCGGATCTCGACGCTGGTGTTGTCGGAGCCCAGACCCGCGACGGCGTTGAAGCCCCGGGCCCGGGTCGCATCCTCGAACGGGTTGGCCTTGATGCTCTGCAGGTGCCAGCCGCCCCCGACGTAGCGAAAGAAGGGAATGGGGAGTATCGGGAGGGAAACGAGGGCGTTGACGTTCGCCTCCCAGTAGCGGCACTGGTTGCAGTTCGGGAAGAAGTAGTCGCCGGCCGCCGCCAGCCGCACCGGAAAGGCAGGAAACCCGAACTCTGCCCGGGGCCCTATTCCGACGGTACCGCCCAGAACATCCCTGGCGTAGGAAATCTGCCCGCCCAGGCGCACCTGGGCAGACGCCGGGGCGGGCGCGGAACCCGCCGCCGCGACCCCGGCGAAAACCAGGGCCGCAGCGATCACCATCCGCCGGGCCCGCCCGGCCATGCCGTGATCCGCGGACACCGCCATCATCCTCCACCCGCCAACATGGCGTTCGGCAGGATGACTTCGCGGGCCGCCCCGTAGTGGATGCCGTTGAACAGGAACGGGAAGGTCCCGTGCGACTGGGCGCGGAAGGTGATCTTGGGACCGAACAGGAGCAGGCGTCCCTCGCCCACCCGGGCGTCGGCGATCGAGACCCCGTCCTCCAGGTGGTGCTGGCCCCAGGCCCATCCGCTGCGCAGCGGCGCATCGGTGTCGAACCACCCGACCGGCGTCACCCCCGCCGCGGCGCCCTGAAGACCGAACACCGGGCTGCGGCTGAAGAGCACGTTGGCCCGCTCGCCGACGCCGGCAGCCAGCGGATGGGTGCCGTCCACGCGGAGATCGAGCACCGAGCCGGGCACGTAGTACTCCTCGGAAGGCAGCGGCTGACCGTCGGCTCCGACCAGGTAGTCGCGAACCGGCAGCCCCGCATGGTAGGCCAGCGCGGTCGAGCTGCCGATGGCCACCACCGTCCCCCCGGCGCGGATGAAGTCGAGCACGGCCGGCACCGTGGTCGCCGAGCTGAAGGCTCCGATGCGGCCGCGGTATTCGTCCGGCACGGTAGCCGCGAACTCGGGCAGCATGGTCCTGCCGGCGTCGCGTCCGGGCAGCGGGACCGCGCCGTCCTCGAGCACCAGCACGTCGAACCTGTCGATCAGGTCGCCCCGGTCGAGGTCGGGCGGGAAGACCACATCGAAGTCGAACTCGAAGTCCTCGAGGATCATGCGCGTCCACCCCGACGGCATCGAACCGCCGTAGAAGTCGCCGAGCGCGATCCTCGGGGCGGTAAGCTCGAAGGCGCGTCCGGCAGGCGCCGACTCCACACCGGCGAAGTCGATGCCCAGCTCCGCGGCCATCGCGCTCACGGAAGTCTCGTCCGCCCCGGCGCCGGAAACGAAGAACGTCCCCGCCGGGTGCTCCGCTCCGCCCGCCTGGAAGTCATCCCTCATCCAGTGAACGCTCCCGCCCGCCGCGAGCACGCGGTTGACGACCACGAAGGCGTCGTTGGCGTCGTGGCTGACCAGGTAGCCGGCGGCGTCGGCCGCTCCCGCGACCATGCCCGCGGGCGTCTCGGCCAGCCACTCGATGGGCTCGAAGGGGCCGTCGAAGCCGTCCAGAATGCGGTCGAACTCGACGCCCATCTGGTAGGCCAGGGTCCACCCGGCGTTGTCGTACGGAGCCGTCGGGGGCGCGCCCGGATAGGGGAAGTCGTTGGGGTGGTTCTGCGGCTCGAACATGTCGAGGACGTGGGGCCGGAACGCCTGCGCGGCCAGCACCACCCAGGACCCGGCGGGATAGCTCGTGCCTCCGACCTCGAAATCGGCGGTCGCCCGATGCACCTGCACTCCGCCCTTCAGCAGCGCGTTCACGAACCTGGTCGCCGTCGGGAAGTCCGGCTGGTCGGAGGGCAGGATGAAGCCGCGCGGATCGCGGTCGGCGGGATCCCTCAGAAGCCGCTCGTAGTCATCGCGCGAGCCCATGCGCGCGATCGTTTCGCTGGCCTCGTCGATCTCGAAGGGCAGCACTGTCCAGTGGTCGCGGCTGCCGCGCTCGATGGAGTTGGTGCCCATGCGCCAGATGTTGAACAGCAGGTGGTCCTTGTTGCGCGAGGCGAAGTCGAGCACCGCGAGGTTGGCGGTCATCGAGTAGTCGACCGACTGGCGGAAGTGCCACACGCCGGGCTCCACCGGCAGCGGCAGATCGCCGTGGGGCAACTGGCGCCGGGGGAGGAAGGGGATCGCAATGGGCGTCGGGTTGCCGATGGTCTCGGTCAGCAGCCCGATCTGGTTCTTGAAGTAGGGCGTCGTGCGCAGGCCGCCGTTCCACCAGGTCGAGTAGCTCGCCCCGCTGCGCATGGTCGTGCCCCCCTTCCCTTCCAGCACGAAGCGCTGGTGCATCGCCGAGCCGACCTGGTCGAGGCCGGTGAGGATGAGCGGATCGAGGTAGTGGTTGGGCGGATCGCGGAAGGGCGGCGCGAACATGACCGTGCCCAGCGGGCCGGTCTGGTGGTGGTTGTAGACGATCTGGGGGAACCACTCGCGCGCGATGATGCGGTTGACGTTGGTGGTCTCGGCGAGCGCCGACATGTAGAAGTCGCGGTTGTTGTCGTGGCCCGCGTACTTCTGGTAGAGAACCGGGACGCCGCCCGTGCTGCGCTCCTCGGGCGTCTCGATGCGCATGTACCAGTTGGCGAGCAGGTCGTGGCCGTCCGGGTTGGCGTGCGCCACCAGCACCACCACGTCGTCGAGGATGCGCATGGTCTCGTCGTCGGTGCTGCTCACCAGGTGGTAGACCAGCTCCATCAGCTGCTGCGCCCCGAGCACCTCGTTGGCGTGCAGGCCGCCGTCGATCCAGACCACCGCCCTGCCCTCGGCCGCCATCGCCCGGGCCTCGGTCTCCGAGACCCCTTCGGCGTGCGCCATGCGCTCCGCGATGTCCTTGTAGCGGGCCAGATTGCGGTGGTTGCCGGGGGAGGTGATGGTCGCCATCAGCTGTTCGCGGCCTTCCTCGGTCCGGCCGATCGACTCGAGGGTCATGCGATCCGACTCCGACGCCAGCAGCTCCCAGTATTCGGTCAGCTCCACGTAGTTGGGGAGGACGTAGTCGGCCCCGATCTCGTGCCCGAACTGCTCCAGGGGGGAGGTGACGCGGGTGGCGGTGGCCATCTCCTCGCACGCCCACAACACGGGGACGAGGAGGAGGAAGACGGGCCCCGGGAGTGCCCGGCCACGGAAGTACCGACGATTTCGCGTGATCATGCGCATGGGAACATCCTCTTCGTATGGAAGCGCCGGAACTGTTCGCGCCCGGCGCTGATGTGATTCTTTGCCGCGGGACCTCGGACCGTCAACAAACGGGCGCCGAACCGACGCGCAAACGCGGGCGACACCACCCCGAACCGGCGGCCAGCCTCGACGCCGGGAGCGCGCGCGACGGAGGCAGCTTCACTCGTCAGGGCAGCTCCATCTTCCAGAAGGCGATGCCGCCGGCCTGCTGCCCGACCTCCACGTCGCCCACGCGGGAGAAATCGGAGAGGTCGAACACGTCCACCTTGCCCGGCTCGGCTCCCACGCCCTCCGAGCTCACGAAGGCGTAGCGGGAGTCGGGGGACACCTCCACCCCGTGCGTGACCGTGGTCGTGGTGGGCACACGCGCGAGGCTCTCGCCGGTGCGGAGGTCGAAGAACTCCACTCCCGCCCCCTGCTTGAGCGTCGCCACCAGCATCCGGCCGTCGGGCGTGATCGCCAGGTTGTACGGACCGGTGCCGGCGCGCAGCACGCGGGTCAGCTCCCAGCTCTGCCGGTCGAGGTGGAGGATCCGGCTCCCCGCGTTGCAGGCGACGTACAGGCTGAGGCCGTCGGGCGAAGGCTGCACCCAGGTGGGCGAGCACTGAGACTCCGCCATCGCTCCAGCGCCCATCCCGCTCATGCCTCCCGCCATGCGTCCCGCAACCCCTTCCGCATCGAGCGGGCCTTCGCGACCGGGCGCGACCGAGAACCTGCGCGCCACCTCGAAGGTGCGGGTGTCGATCTCGACCACCTGCTCGTCCATCATGCAGTTGGAGTACAGGAAGAGGCCGTCCGGGGCCATGCGCGCGCCGTGCGGCATGGTGCAGGTCTCGATCTGCTCGACCTCGACCAGGTCGGGGGTGTAGACCACCGAGACGGTGGAGGGCACGTGCTCGCCGTGCAGGTTGAAGTTGACTACGAAGGCGTAGAGCCCGTCCGGGGTGAGGTCGATGGTGGCCGGGAAGTAGCCCAGCAGGATGGGCTCCGCGACGACGGTGTCCACGCCCGCCTCGAACTTCCACAGCTTCCCGTCCGGAAAGCCGTGTCCGGTGGTCATGTACAGGTGGCGGCCGTCGGGGGAGATGCGGAGCCCGTGGGGCCCCTCGGTTTCGGTGGGGATCTCCCCTACCATGGTGGTCTGCTCCAGGGTGAGCGTGCCGTCGAAGCGGACGCGGTGGATCAGGTCGGCCGACTCCGCCCCGACGTACAGCCAGTACACCGCGCCCGGGTCGGCCGCACGGGCCACCGGGCCACCCTCCGCGGCCGCGCCGGCTCCGGACCCGGAGACACACCCGGCCGAGAGCAGCAGAAACGCCGCGGCGCCGGCACGTGGTATCGACCTCATCGCTCCCTCCTCGTTGCAGCCTCGCGCCGGCACTCGCCCGGCGGGACGTGTGTCGCCTCCACCGCCGCCGACCGGCGCCAACCCCTCACGTCGCCGCCCGGCTCTCGTCCAGCTCTCCCAGGTTTCGCCTCAGGAGGGCGTCCGGATCCGGGTCCCTTCCCATGAAGGCGCGGAACATCTCGTCCGGTTCCCGGCTGTCCCCCTGCGCCAGGATCGTGTCCATGAAGGCCGCGCCGGTTTCCCGCGAGAGGATCCCTTCCCCGCGGAACCGCCCGAAGGCGTCCGCCTCCAGCACCTCGGACCACATGTAGCTGTAGTAGGCCGAAGCGTAGCCGCCCGAAAACAGATGGCTGAAGGTGGTGAGGATGTGGCTCCTGGCGAAGCTCTCATCCAGGACGAACGGCCTCATGACCTCTTCCGCGTACGACATCAGCTCCTGCCTGCCATCGTACTCGCGATGGAGCCGCAGGTCGAGGGTCGCGAACCCCAGCTGCCTCATCTGCGCCTGGCCGCCCATGAAGCGGCGCGCCGCCAGCATGCGCCGGTACAGCTCGTCGGGCAGAGGCTCCCCCGTCTCGTGGTGCCCGGAGAAGATGGACAGCGCCTCACGCTCCCAGGTCCAGTTTTCCATGATCTGGGAGGGCACCTCCACCCAGTCCCAGGGCACCTGCATCCCCGACCGGGAGGGCAGCGGCACCCGCGACGTGCAGTGATGCAGGAGATGCCCGAACTCGTGGAAGATGGTCTGGACGCTCCGGTGGGTGAGCAGGGCCGGTTTGCCCGGCACGGGCGGGGCGAAGTTGCCCGCCATCATGCCGGTGTGGGGCACGAAGTCGCCGTCCGGCCGCGGACCCCCGGTGGTCAGGGTCGCCATCCACGCGCCCTGGCGCTTTCCGCTGCGCGGGAACCAGTCGGTGTGGAAGGATCCGAGGCGGGTGCCGTCCTCCGCGACCAGGCGATAGGAACGCACGTCCTCGTGCCAGACGTCCCCGGCCGGCACCTCCTCGACCCGGACGGCGAACACCCGCTCCACGATCTCGAACAGGCCGTCCAGCACCCGGTCGAGGGGAAACCAGGGCCGCGTGACCTCGTCATCGAACCGGAAACGCTCGCGCCGGAGCGCCTCCGACACGTACGCCAGGTCCCACGGCCTCAGCGACCCGATCCCCATGCGGGTGGCCTTCTCGCGGATCATCGCCAGATCGCGCTCCCAGTACGGGAGGGTGCGCTCGCGCAGGTCGCGGACGAAGTCGAACGCGCGGGTGCCGCTGCGCG
Source organism: Longimicrobiales bacterium (assembly GCA_965202805.1). Lineage (GTDB taxonomy): Bacteria > Gemmatimonadota > Gemmatimonadetes > Longimicrobiales > Gaopeijiaceae > BD2-11. Next base: position 536,499 of record OZ241869.1, on the reverse strand, counting down.
CCATGGCGTCGTCCAGGCGATAGTCGGAGAAGTCCCCGTATCCGAGCAGGCCGGCGAGTTCGCGCCTCAGCTCCAGGATGCGCGTGATGGTCGGGCGGTTGTCCAGCTCGCCGTCCCGGCAGCGCCCCACGTAGGCCTGGTGGAGCTGCCTGCGCAGTTTGCGGTCGTGGGCATATTTGAGGACCGGCTCGAAGGACGGGAAGTCCAGCGTCAGCAGCCAGCCGTCCAGGTCCTTCGCCCGGGCCTTGTGGCGGGCCAGCTCCAGCGCCGTGTCGGGGATCCCGTCGAGCCGGGGACGCTCGTCGTCGGTGATGTGCAGCCGAAAGGCTTCGGTGGCATCGAGGACGTTCTCCGAGAAGCGCCGTTCCAGCCGGGACAGCTCGATCCGGATCTCCTGAACGCGGCCGCGGGCTTCGTCGCCCAGATCGGCCCCGGCGGACCGGAACTGGTGCATCAGCCTGTCGAGGTTGCGGCGGCGCAACGGGCCGAGCGCTTCCGCCTCCGGAGTGGCCGAGAAGTTCCGCACGGCCGCCCACAGGCCCCGGTGCAGCGGGAGCCGCGACCAGAACGCCGCGATTTCGGGCAGGACCGCGTTATAGGCGCGTCTCAGCTCGGGCGTCTCGGCAACCGAGAGCAGAACCGTGACCGGCGCCAGCTCCTCCTCCACCCACTGAACGATGTCGTCCAGGCGCTGAATGGTCGCGTCGTAGGTCGCGGGCGTCCCGCGGCTGGCGGCGAGGTCGTCGATCTCCCCCTGGGCGCGCTCCAGCGCCGCGCGCACGGACGCCCCCAGGCCGGACGCGGTGATGCCGGCGAAGGTGGGCGGGGAGCCGGAGGCCGGCGGCGCGGCGGCATCCGTCATGTCTGGCGGTCCTCCACGGGCGCATGGGCGGCCGACGACGGCGGTGCGCACACCCCGCCGCCCGGGTCGCCGGCTTCCGCCCCAACGCGGGGCAGGTCGGCCACCTCGATGACGCGCCCCTTCCCCCGCCAGCGCGCGAGGGTGTCCTCCTCGGCCTCGAGCCCCAGACCCCACATGGCGTCCCGGATGGCGGTGACCCGGTGGCCGCGCGCCTGGAGGCCGTCGATGGCCTGCGTGACGCACACGTCGCGCGCGACTCCGGCCACGAAGAACTCCACCGGATCGAGCGCGCGCGTGACCGACTCCACGAAGAGGTCGGCAGCCCGATTGCCCTCGAACACGTCGAAGCGGCTCTTGCGGATGAGCACCGGCCGGGGCCGGCGGCGCCAGCGCGCCAGCAGTGCGCGCACGTCGGCGGGTGTTGCCCCCACCTCCAGCACAAGGCAATCGGAGGCGGCCAGCGACGGAATGATCTCCGCGCCGAGGCGCTCCGCGGGATCTGCCGACCGACCCATGCAGTGCGGCGGGTAGGTGCCCTTGCCGGGATCCGGGTTCGCGGCATCGATCTCGGCGTCGTCGTAGCCGTGCCAGTCCGCCGTGTACACCACCAGGTCGGCGTGGGCGTGCATCCACTCGACGGCCTCGACCAGCCGGGGCCCGGCCATCACCGCTCCGGGATCGCGATCGTCGAACAGGTCGCGCACATAGAGCCGCCCGTCCGGTTCCATGAAGTCCCGCTGCACGTCCACCACCCATCCGATACGCGTCATCCCTGTCTTCCCCGCCGATGAACGTCCGTCGTCAGCCCCGTGTTCACGGTTCCACTCCGCACCGGACCGTCACTTCACCCGCTCGAGCGAGGGGTTCGGCCGGTAGCTCCGTCCCGCCTTGGCGACCCATTCGCCGCCCACTCTCACCACGTCGGCCGTAAAGTTGACCTGGCCGCGGATCAGGGACGAGCCCACCCCGAAGGCGTCCACCGGAACCTCCGCCTCCCGGAAGCGCCGGATCCTCGCGCCGTCGAACCCTCCCGAAACGACGATGCGCACGTGCGCGAACCCGTTCCGGTCGAGAGCGTCCCGGACCTTGTACACGAGCCAGCGGTTCACGCCGCGCAGGTCGCTCCCGTGCGCGCCTTCCCCCTGTGCTTCCTCCGCGAGCGACCGGTCGACCATGTTCTCTGCCGTGTCCAGGCGGACGGCGTACAGCTTCTCGCCGAGCGCGCGCGCCACCTTCAGTGCCGTCCCCACGCAGTCGTTGTCGAAGTCCACCAGCGAGACCACGCGCACCGGGTCGGGCACCCGGCGGGCGAGCGCCCTCGTGGCGGCGACCGTGTCTCCCGAGTACGCCGCGATCAGCGCGTGCGGCAGCGTCCCCTCTCCCCGCCCGCCCCACCACGCCCCCTGCGCGTCGGTGGAGACGCCGGCCGCTCCGGCCACATGCGCCGCCCAGCCGTCGGCCATCTGCACCGCCCAGTGGTCGTGGCGCGCGGCGAAGTACAGCACCGGAAGCGGCCAGGCCGCCTCCACCGCCCTGCGGGTGCCGGTGGCCACCCGGGTGCCCCGCGCGAGCGCGCCCAGGTAGAGGGTCTCGAGATGGGCGTAGGCCGGGTAGGGACCGCGCACGTGCATCACCGACTCGAGGGGGGCCGCCCGGTCCCCGTCGCCGAGCGACCAAACCTCGAGGTCCTCCCACCGGTACCCGTCCGCCAGGCACAGCCTGAGCATCGCCACGGCCTCGTCGGTACCCGCCAGCAGGACATCCTTCTTCTGAAAGACCTGCATGGTCACGGAGGGCGCGCGCCCCTCGGCCTCGAGCACCCGGCGTGTCCAGTTGAAGTACTGGTCGGTGTAATGGCCGGCCCGCATCGCCATCACGGGCAGCCCGAAGACCTCGGGGGCCAGCCGCTCGGCCCTTCGCCGCGGCGAAGGGGGGCCTGGGGAATCGGTGGGGACGGGCCGTGTTCGGCTCATTTCTGAATTTCGGTCCGGCGCACGCCAAATGGAAGGTGGCACCCGCGGCCCGCGGGGTTTGCACCCGTACTTCCAAACTGCGATCATCGGTACGATGACGATCCTGATCGCGACCCTGATCGCAACGCTAGCCGTCTCCGGGCTCTGTTCGATTCTCGAGGCCGTGCTCCTGTCCATCGACACCAGCTACGTCGAGCTGCGGCGCGCCGAGGGTCGACGCTCCGGCCGCCTCCTGCACGAGCTCAAGAGCCACATCGACAAGCCGATCGCGGCCATCCTCACGCTGAACACCGTGGCCCATACCGCGGGCGCGGCGTTCGCCGGGTCGCTCGCCTTCGAGCTCTTCGGCAGCGCCTGGGTGGCTGCCTTCTCGGGCGTGTTCACCTTCGCCATCCTGGTCTTCTCAGAGATCATCCCCAAGACTGCCGGGGCCCGCTTCTGCAACCAGCTCGCCCCGTCGTCGGCCTACGTGCTGAAGGCGCTCACCTTCTCGATGAGCCCGCTGGTCGTGCCGCTCTCGTGGCTGCAGAAGCTGATCCAGGGATCCGGGAAGAACCCCGGGATCAGCCGCGAGGAGATCGAGGTGATGGCGCGGATGGCGTGGACCACCGGAACTCTGGCGGAAGACGAATGGCAGGTCGTGTCCAACGTCATGCGCCTGGGCGAGGTGCCGGTGGGAGAGGTCATGACGCCGCGCACCGACATCGTCGCGATCGACGCGGGCGCAACGGTGGAAGAGGCCAAGGAGGTCATGCTCGACCACGGCCACCTGCGGCTCCCGGTGCACACCGGAACCCTCGACAGGATCGTGGGCGTGCTGGTGGCGCGCGACCTGTGGCGGGCGGACCAGAGCGGGGTGACCGAGATCCGCGATCTGCCCCGCGCGCCGATCTTCGCCCCCGTCTCCCGGCCCGTTCAGGAACTCATCCCGGAGCTCCGCGACAAGGGCGCCAAGATGGCGATCGTCCTGGACGAGTTCGGCGGCACCGCGGGACTGGCGACCTTCGAGGACCTCATTGAGGAGATCGTGGGAGAGATCCGCGACGAGCACGAGGCGCACGAGCCCGCCGAATTCCAGCTCCTGGCCGACGGGAGCGTCCGGGTCTGGGGAGGCGTGTCGGTGCGCGAGGCCAACCAGCGGCTGCGGCTGGAACTGCCCTCCGACGCGGCCGACACCATCGGGGGCTACGTCTTCGGCAGCCTGCACCGCGTTCCCCGGCCGGGCGACGAAGTCGCGGTGGATGGCGGCAGGCTGCGGGTCGCGCGCATGCGGGGCAGACGGGTGGAGTTTGTCGTGTTTCTGCCGGAGAATGTCGCGGTCCGGAAGGACACGCCATGATGACCGTGATTATGAGCCTGTCCGGAGGTTGACAGGCTCGCGAGCCGCTGATAACGTCCCTCGTGCTGAACATGGTTGACCCGCTCAGGATCGCCCCATGAGGGCCGTTGTCCCCGGGCGGAGGTGTCTCCGGCCAGGACCCGGACGAAGTGTCTCCGGGAACCTGGCCGCTTCTCTTTTCGGGGGTCCGCGGCACCCGCGGGTCCTCCCCTCGTCTGCGTTCCCGCAGACCTCCCATTGGCCCAACCGGAATCCCGGGGCGCGCGGTCCGCGTCCCAGACCCTTTTCATACCTCAGCGGAGCGTGACCATGGACCGGAACGAGTACCTGTACGCAGCGGAAGAATGTCGGGACGAGATGGAGGAGTACATCGATGAGATGGACAGCCGGAACGGGCTGTCGCTCACGAGCGTCGACGACGTCATGAACTACGTGAAGGAGCATGACGTCAGCTCGATCCGCCTCTGGTTCTCCGACATCCTGGGCTTCCTCAAGTCCTTCTCGATCACCCCGAAGGAACTGGCGGGCGCCTTCGAGGAGGGAATGGGCTTCGACGGCTCCTCCATTCAGGGCTACAAGCGGATCCAGGAAAGCGACATGGTCGCGTTCCCGGTGCCGGACACCGCCCAGGCGCTGCCCTTCCGCTCCGGCGGGGCCCGGTCGATGCGCATGTTCGCCCAGATCCGCAACCCCGACGGATCGGCGTACGACGGCGACCCGCGCAACATCCTGGTTCGCACCCTGGGCCGTCTCGAGGACCACGGATGCACGAACATGTACGTCGGGCCGGAGGCGGAGTACTTCTACTTCAAGCACGAGAGGGGAGTCGAGCTCCTCGACGACGCCGGATACTTCGACATCAACCCGGTCGATATCGGGGACGACATCCGCGAAGTCACCGTGTGCGCGCTTGAAGCGATGGGGATCCCGATCGAGTACCACCACCACGAGGTCGGCCCCTCACAGCACGAAATCGACATTCGCTACCAGGATGCCCTGCGGATGGCCGACGGCCTCCAGACCTACAAGTACCTGGTCAAGGAGATCGCGCGCCGCTGCGGCGCCTTCGCCACGTTCATGCCCAAGCCGCTCGCGGGCGAGAACGGGAGCGGGATGCACACGCACCTGTCGCTCTTCAGAGGCGGCGAGAACGCCTTCTACGACGGCACCGACGAGCACCACCTGAGCGCGATGGCAAAGCACTTCATCGCGGGCGTGCTGAAGCATTCGCGCGAGATGGCGCTGGTCACCAACCCGACCCACAACTCGTACCGCCGCCTGGTGCCCGGCTACGAGGCGCCCGTCTACATCGCCTGGGCCGAGCGCAACCGGTCGGCGGCCATCCGCATCCCGATGTACAAGCCGGGCAAGGAGGTCGCCACCCGGATCGAGCTGCGCTTCCCGGACCCCACCTGCAATCCCTACCTGACCTTCGCGGTCATGCTGGCCGCCGGCCTCGAGGGCGTCGAGAACGAGCTGCCCTGCCCGGATCCGGTGACCGTGGACATCTACCACCTCACCGCCAAGTGGCGTGAGCAGATGGGGATCGACGCCCTGCCCCACGACCTCTTCGAGGCAGCCCGCGTCGGCCAGTTCAGCGACTTCCTGAAGAACGCCCTGGGCGAGGACGTGCACCGCAAGCTGATCGAGACCAAGCTGGAGGAAGCGGACGTCTTCCGCCTGCACGTCTCCCAGCTCGACCTCAAGAAGCACCTGGTGCTGTAGCGAAGCACCTCGTGCCGTAGTCCGCGGGGGAGCGGCCGGGGTGCCCCGGCCGGAAAAACGACCCCCGGCGGCTTCAGGGTCCCTCGGGACCCTCAGCCGCCGGGGGTCGTTTCCGTGGTGCGGGAGGCCTCCTCCGCCTGCGCCGGAAGGCCCGGCTCCGGCCCGCCGGAGCCGGGCTCTTCGGCCGCAGCCGTCTCGTGGGCGCGGGTGCGCTCCTCCCGCCAGAAGGAGATGCCGAGCAGGACGGCGCCGCAGGTGATGGCGGAATCGGCCACGTTGAAGATCGGCCAGTCCATGAAGCCCAGGTCGATGGGGCCGATGAAGTCCACCACGCCCCGGTCCCAGCGCACCCGGTCCACCAGGTTGCCGAGCGCGCCGGAGAGGATGAGCGAGATCGACACCACCTTCACCCGGTCCCCGCTCTCGCTCTGCACGAAGAGGACGGCCAGCAGCCCCATGGCCAGGATGGTGACCGGAATGAAGAACCAGCGCGGATCGTTGCCGATCGAGATGCCGAAGGCCGCGCCCCGGTTGAAGGCGAGGGTCAGCGGCACGAGGCCGTCGAGGATCTCCATCCGGCGTCCGCCGCCGAGCGCGTTCAGCGCCCAGCGCTTGGTGATGACGTCGAGAAGAAGCACCGCCGGCAGAATGGCGGCGAGGATGCGGAGTTTGCTGTTCACGTTCCTGGGAGGGTGGGATGGAGGCGGCGGGAGTCGAACCCGCGTCCGCGAGTGGGTCCGGCGAAGCTTCTACGTGCGTAGATCGCTGTTGCGCTTCATCGGGTGAGCGGCCAGCGACCCGCCGACTCCCCGACTAGCCGTCGAATGTCTCGCCCGCGGTGCGACGGCATCGCCGCGGGCCAGCCCAACTTGTCGACGCCTGCAGGGCCTGCCATGGGCGGGCGGGCCAGGAGACGGGCTGTGAGAAAACTCAGGCAGCCATCGCCATGTGATTGTTGGCAATTGTGTTGATTCCGGGTTTTTTTCGAGGCGTCCCGGACCTCGGCACGCTACCTCGCGTTCACCAAACACGTCGAAGCCGTTACGCCCCCTCGGTCTGGTGCAGACGGCTCTGGGTCCGTTGCACGTTCTCCTTTGCTCTTGTGGTCGCCCGTCGCTCGCGTCCGCCGCGCTCAGGCGGCGCTCGCCAGCTCCCGTTCAAGATAGCACTTCAGCACTTCCCGTGTTTCCTCCAGGGTGGTCAGGCTGAAGAGCCGGGTCCGGAGCCGGCGCCCGTTGGGCAGCCCCTTCGTATACCAGCCCATGTGCTTGCGGAACTCGATGACCGCCTTCCGGTGATCCCGCTCGAAGTCCACCGCGTTCTGCGCATGCTCCAGGCAGATGGCCAGGCGCTCGGCCGGGTCTGGAAGCGGGGGAAGGCGCTCGCCGTCGAGGGCGGCCCGGGCCCCCGCGAACACCCAGGGGCTGCCGTGCGAGGCACGCGCGATCATCACCCCGGCGCACCCCGTCTCCTCGCGCATGCGGAGGGCGTCCTCGCCGGTCTTGATGTCGCCGTTGCCCACGACGGGGATGTCCAGCGCGTCCACCAGGGCCGCGATCTCGTGCCAGCGCGCGTGTCCGGAATACATGTCCGCGCGCGTCCGCGGGTGGAGGGTGACCACGGCGGCGCCCGCGTCCTGGCAGCGCAGACCGATGGTGACCGGGTCGCGCGTCTTCTCGTCGAAGCCGCTACGGATCTTGGTCGTCACCGGTAACGGTGTCGCGCGCGCGACCGCGCGCACGATGCGCTCCACCAGCCCCAGATCCCGCAGGCAGCCGGAGCCGCCGTTGCGCTTCACCACCTTCTTCACCGGGCACCCGAAGTTGATGTCGATGAAGTCGGGCTGGTACACGTCGGAGACCAGCGCAGCCGCCTCGGCCATGCTCTCCGGGCGCGCGCCGAAGATCTGCACCCCGATGGGCCGCTCCTCCTCCTCGAAGCGCAGGTAGGCACGCGTTCTCTCGCTTCCGTGGCAGATGCCCTCCGCGCTCACGAACTCCGTCACCACCACATCCGCGCCGAAGCGCCGGCACAGGCGGCGGAAGGGCGACTCGCTCACTCCCGCCTGGGGGGCCAGGAAGAGTGGAACGCAGCCGCCCGGAGCGTCGGGAAGGTAGGGAAATCTCATGGAGGAAAGATATCACACTTCCGCCTGGCGATGCGCAAAGCGGCCCCCCGGCGACCCGCGCAACATGAGCCTGTGACGGCTTGCGGAACGGGAAACCGACACAGATAATGACGCATTCGATGTTGAACCCGTCGTCAGGGCGATGGGTGTCCGTCGACAGGGAAACCGTTCGAGAAAGCGACGATTTCATTCATGGGGGCGACAAAACGCGGGATGCACCCGATAAACCACATCATCACCGGAGACACCATGCACGCTCGTCCACGCAGCACGACCACCCGCGCCCTTCGAACCCGGATCGGTCGCATCGGCACACTCACAGGCCTGTTCGCCGCCGTCCTCCTTCTCGCTCCCGCCCCCGCCCTGGCCCAGGAATCCGGATCGGAGATGAGCTACGTCCTCAACACCTTCTCGTTCCTGATCTGGGGCGCGCTGGTGATGTGGATGTGCGCCGGCTTCACCATGCTCGAATCCGGGACCGTGCGATCGAAGAACGCATCGATGATCTGCCTCAAGAACATCGGCATCTACGCGATCGCCGGGCTCACCTACTACTTCGTCGGCTACGGCCTCATGTACGTCGACGTGAGCGGCTTCATCGGGTCGATCAACCTGTTCTACGGCCCGTCGGCCGAGGAGGCCGCGCTGCTGGGAGGGGATGAGGGCGCGCTGGCCGCCGTGGTCGAGAACGGCTACGCGGTCACCTCGGACTGGTTCTTCCAGATGGTCTTCGTGGCCACCACGGCCTCGATCGTCTCCGGGGCGCTGGCGGAGCGGGTCAACATGTGGGCCTTCTTCGCCTTCACGGCGATCCTGACCGCCTTCATCTACCCGATCATCGGTTCCTGGCACTGGGGCGGCGGCTGGCTCGCCGAGATGGGCTTCCAGGACTTCGCCGGGTCCACCATGGTGCACTCCACCGGGGGATGGGCCGCGCTGGCCGGCGCCCTCGTGGTGGGGCCGCGCTGGGGCAGGTTCCGCAAGGACGGGACGGTCAAGATCATGTCGCCGTCCAACATTCCGGCCGTCACCCTGGGCGTGTTCATCCTCTGGCTCGGCTGGTTCGGGTTCAACGGCGGCTCGCAGCTCGCCCTCGACGGCGCGGTCAATGCGCTGGCCATGAGCAACATCCTGGTGAACACCAACCTGGCGGCCGCAGCGGGCGTGATCACCGCGCTCGCCGTCTCCCGGCCCATTCTCGGGCGCATCGATCTCTTCGCGGGCCTGAACGGCGCGCTCGCCGGCCTGGTCGCCATCACCGCGGGTCCCGACATCGTCGACGCCCGCTGGGCGGTGGCGATCGGCGCCGTCGGCGCAATCGTCTGCACCCTGGGTCTCAAGTTCCTGGAGCAGCGCCGGATCGACGACGTGGTCGGGGCGGTCCCCGCGCACCTCTTCGCGGGCATCTGGGGCACGCTCGCCACGTCGATCGCCGCGGGCGCCAACGTCGGCGTTCAGCTGATCGGCGTCGTGAGCGTGGGCGCCTTCGTCTTCGCGGTCTCGTTCGTGGTCTGGACGATCCTGGAGAAGACCATGGGCGTCCGGGTGTCCCGCACCGTCGAGGAGGTGGGACAGGATGCCGCCGAGCTGGGGCTGGAAGCCTATCCCGAGTTCGTGCTGATGGTGGATCCCGACGAGGGTCAGGATTACCGCGATCCCTAGCAGCCACGGACCGCCAACCGGAGCAACGAGGACCTTGACTGCGTCCGCGCACGCATCCTTCGACCGGGCCTGTCCCGACGACTCCCGACCCGGGGTGGCCGGGTCGGACGGGTTCGCCCGCTACGAACTGGACGCTCGCTTCTACGACGAGATGTTCCGCGGAGACGGAAGCCTCCGCGGCGTCTCGCGGCGGCTGGGCACGGCGCTGTCGCAGGCGCCGCCCGAGGAGCTGGCGCAGCTTCAGGAAGGCGTCGCCCGCCGGTTCATCCACGAGGGGATCACCTTCACCGTCATCGGCGCGGAGCGGGCGTCGGAGCAGATCATCCCCATCGACTGCGTGCCCCGTCTGCTCACGGCCGAGGAATGGGACCACATCGACCGGGGCCTCACGCAGCGCCTGACCGCGCTCAACCTCTTCCTCGCGGACATCTACCACAACGGGAAGTCGCTGAAGGACGGCATCGTGCCCCCCGACCTGGTGCTGGGGTGCCCCCAGTACCGGGTCGAGATGCGGGGCCTGCGGGTCCCGAACGACGTCTACGTCTCCGTCTGCGGCACCGACGTGATACGCACCCACGACGGCTTCGCGGTGCTTGAGGACAACCTGCGGGTTCCCTCCGGGGTCTCGTACATGCTGGCCTGCCGGGTCGCCATGAAGCAGGCGTTCCCCCGGCTGTACCGCTCGCACAACGTGCGCGAGATCGCCCGCTATCCGGAGCAGCTCTACGCGACCCTGGCATCGCTGGGCTCCTGGGCGGGTTCGCCCAGGGTGGCGGTGCTCACCCCGGGGCGGTACAACTCCGCCTACTACGAACACGCCTTCCTGGCCGGCGAGATGGGCGCCGACCTGGTGGAGGGGCGGGACCTCGTGGTGCACGACGGCATCGTATACGCCCGCACCGTCACCGGACTCAGGCGGATCGACGTCATCTACCGGCGGGTCGACGACGACTTCCTCGACCCGGTCACCTTCCGCTCCGACTCGCTGCTCGGGGTCCCCGGCCTCTTCCACGCGTACCGGGCCGGCAACGTGGTGATCGCCAACGCCCCCGGCACCGGCGTCGCCGACGACAAGGCGGTCTACGCCTACGTGCCGGACCTCATCCGCTATTTCCTCGACGAGGAGCCCATCCTGGCCAACGTCGAAACGCACATGTGCCGCACGCGCGAGGGACTCGCGTACACCCTGGACAACCTCGAGAACCTCGTGGTCAAGGAGGTCGGAGGATCGGGCGGATACGGAATGCTGGTCGGCTCGCACTCCACCGCCGGCGAGCGCGAGCGGTTCGCGGCGCGCCTGCGCCACCACCCGGACAACTTCATTTCCCAGCCGGTGCTCGCCCTGTCGCGGGCGACCTGCTTCGTGGAGGGCAATCTGGAACCGCGCCACGTGGATGTCCGCCCGTTCGTGCTGCGCGGCCGCTCCGACACCTGGATCGCTCCCGGCGGCCTCTGCCGGGTAGCGCTGCGGAGGGGCGGGCTGGTGGTGAACTCCAGCCAGGGCGGGGGCTGCAAGGACCTCTGGGTGCTGCGGGGCCACGGGGTGCCGGACTGATGCTCGCGCGGGCGGCCGCGGACTTCTACTGGATGGGGCGCTACTTCGAGCGCACCGAGCACACGGCCCGGCTCCTCCAGTACCAGCTCACGCGTCTCGTGGACACCCCCGCCGACGAGCTGGCGCTGAGCTGGAGGGTCGTCTATCGCGCCCTCGGACAGAATGCGCTCGTCACCCCCACCGTAGCCGACGAGGCCGAATCCTTTCTGCTCGCCGATGCCTATACGCTCGCCGCGAGCCTGGTCGAGGAAACCACCAACCCCGACTCCATGATCCGCTGCTGGACCATGGCGCGGGAAAACGCCAAGCAGCTCAGGCCCTGGCTCCCGGTCCGCGTCTGGACCTGTCTCAACCAGGGCTTCTTCTGGATCCGGGACTGCGACTTCCCCAGGGCGTGGGGGGAGGGACCGGCGGGGCTCGCGGGCGAGGCGATCGACCGGCTGCGGCTGCTGGCGGGCGTGGTGGACGCCCGCATGCCCCGGGACGACGCATGGCGCTTCCTGGAGCTGGGCCGATTCGTCGAACGCCTTCAGCACCAGGCGGCTCTGCTGGACGCCTGGGACCGGGTCGGCCAGGATTCCGGCGACGCGCCCTCGCTGTCCTGGGCGGGGCTGCTGCGGGTTTGCGGCGCCTACGAGTTCTACTGTCGCGCCCACTCCATGGTGATCCGCCGGGGTCCCGCGGTCGCTTTCCTGGCCCGCAACCCGGAGCTGCCCTGGTCGCTGTCCTTCGCCGTGCAACGCATCGAGAAGTTCCTTGCCGGCATCGACCCGAGGGGCGCCCGCTATCCCCTGGCGGCTCCCCACCGCATGGTGTTGCGCCTGTCCGCGGCCGTGGAGGCGGACCCGGCAGACGGGGACGATCCCGGAGAGGGTCGAGGTCCTCTCGAGGAGCTGCTGAAGGACAGCCGGGCGCTGCACGGCATCATCGTGGCGACGTACTTCGACTATCCCGTGGAAACCGGGCTGCCCTCGTGAGCGCGCGCTATTCCATCCGGCACGAACTGAAGTTCCGCTACGACGCTCCGGTACGGGGATCGGTCATGACCCTCTTCCTGTCCCCGGTTCGGGATCGACGCCAGCAAGTGCACCACCTGTCGATCGAGACGGATCCCGGGGGAGCGACATTCGAGTTCCGGGGACCGTTCGGCAACCAGGGCCACTACTTCGACCGGCCCGGCTCTCACCGGGCACTCCGCATCGTCGCCCGCTCCAGCGTGGAGACCTCTCGCCCCGACGCGATGCCCGCCAACGCGGCACCCGATTCCTGGGAGACGCTGGCATCGGCCATCCGGACGCCGGAACTGTGGCTGATGCTCGAGCCCAGCCGCTTCGCGCAGCCGTCATCCGCCGCTTTGGCACAGTTCACCTCCGCGCACGGCATCGAGAGGCAGGACGATGTCCTGGAGAGCATTCGCGCTCTGCTTGCGTGCCTCTACGAGGCGTTCGAGTTCTCGCCCGGCACCACCGCGGCCGACTCTCCCATCGAGCACATCCTCGAGAGCGGCCGCGGCGTGTGTCAGGACTATGCGCACGTCATGATCTCCGTCCTGCGGGGCTGGGGCGTCCCCGCCCGCTACGTCTCGGGGTACCTCGGACCCGACGCCAGCCAGAAATCAACCAACGAAAGTCACGCCTGGGTGGAATGCTGGTTGCCCGGGTTGGGATGGTGTGGCTTCGATCCCGCCAACAACTGCGACTGCGACGAGCGCCACGTGCGCGCCGCGGTCGGCAGGGACTACGCCGACGTTCCACCGGTGCGTGGCGTGTTTCGCGGAACCGCCAACTCCACCCTCACCACGCGCGTGGAGGTGGTGCGGGAGGAACACGCCGGGATCGAGCCGTGAGGAATCCAGCAGGTCTACTCAACCGCATGGAGAAAACAGATGCTTCCGACCCGTAATGCACGCGTCCTGTTGTCCACCCTGACCCTTGCCCTGATGCTCTCCCTCGCGGGCCCGGTCCAGGGCCAGTCCGCCTCCATCGGCGCCGACGTCGTCAGCCGCTACGTCTGGCGCGGCATCGACTTCGGGGAATCGATGTCCGTGCAGCCCGCGCTGACGCTCGGCTTCGGCGGGTTGGAGGTGGGCGCCTGGGGCTCCTACTCCATCTCCGCCTCGGGAGCCGGCGCCAACGAGAACGACCTCTGGGCCACGTATACCGTCGCCACCTCGAACGGCGCCTCGTTCTCGTTCGGGTTCACGGACTACTACTTCCCCGGCCCGGGGGAACCCGGTTTCTTCGTGACCGACGCCCACACACTCGAGCTGTCGGCTTCCTTCAGCGGGCCCGAGAGCTTCCCGATCTCGCTCTACGCCGGGAGGATGTCGCGCAACGACCCCGACAACTCCCTGTACCTGGAAGCCAGCGTTCCGGTGTCGGCCTTCGAGGACGTCGACGTCAGCCTGACGGCCGGGATGGTCGCCGGCGAGAGCGAGTTCTACGGGACGGAGGGGACCGCGTTCGTGAACCTGGGCATATCGGCCAGCAAGGACCTGGTCATCACCGACGACTTTGCGGTGCCGGTGAGCGTCTCGTATATCGTCAACGCGAACCGCCTCGGCGAAGAGGACCACATGGGTCACGAGCACGAGCACGAGCACGGGCCGGATCCCGACCGCGCCTTTCTCGTCTTCGGATTCAGTCTGTCGCCGTAGGCAGGCGGGACCGCGTCCCTCCAGCAACGAACAAGGAGCCGGAAGCACCGGGACTCAGGTGGCCAGGGGACAACGCGTAGCGGGGATCGTGCTCGCAGCCGGTTCTTCGACCCGGATGGGTCGGAACAAGCTGCTGCTGGAGGTGGCGGGCGAAACTCTGGTGCGCCGCGCGGTGCGGGTCTCGAGGGAGGCCGGCCTCGATCCGGTGGTGGTGGTCACTGGGCACGCGCGCGAGCGGATCGAGAGGGAGATCGCGGACATGGACTGCACGCCCGTGTTCAACGCCGACCACGGCGCGGGCATCCAGACCTCCGCGGCTTCCGGTGTGGCCGGGGTCGCCGGCGCGTGCGACGCCGCCGTGGTGATGCTCGCGGACATGCCGTTCGTGACCGCGCGCATGCTGCGCACGCTGGTGGAGCGCTACGCCGCGGAGGCGCCGCCGCTGGTGGTGTCGCGGTACGGGGGCGAGGTGAACGCGCCGCCGATGCTCTACGACCAGGTGCTCTTCCCCGAGGTGACCCGCATGCGCGCGGGGTGCGGGCGGGAGGTGGTGCGCCGCCACCACGACCGGGCCGTGCAGGTCGACTGGCCGGCGGCCCGGTTGCGCGACCTCGACCGCCCGGAGGACTACGAGGCCGCAGTCGAGGAGTTCGCGCGCGCCGGAGCGGACGCGGCGGCCGCCGACGCAGCGGACGGAGGGGACGCCGCGGCGGGTGGGGCCACAGCCGCCTCCGGTGAGGGCAATTGACCGGCGACCTGCTCCGCCGGGCGGCGCGGATGGAGCGCGAGCGGCGGCCCTTCGCGCTGGCCACGGTGGTGCGGAGCGAGCGCCCCACCTCCGGCAAGCCGGGCAACGCGGCGCTGATCGACCCGGACGGAGTCATGCACGGCTGGATCGGCGGGAGCTGCACCCGCTCCGAGGTGATCCGCCATGCGCTGGAGGCGCTCCGCCTGGGAGAACCCCGGCTGCTGGCCTTCGGGGCGGACGAGGGGCGCCCCGACGACCTGGTGAAGGTATCCATGTCCTGCGCGAGCGGAGGAAAAGTGGAAGTGCACATCAACCCCGTTTTGCCGGCGCCCGTCCTGCTGGTGGTGGGTGACTCTCCCGTGGCGCTGGCGCTGCTCCGGCTGGGGCGCGCGATGAGATACCGGACGGTGGCGGCCGCGTCCACCGGCGAGGAGATGTCCGACCTCGCCGACGAGCAGGCGGAGGACCTCGCGGCCCGGGCGGGGCTGCTCGCCTCCCGTCCTCCCGGAACGCGGCTGTTCGCGGTCGTGGCGACCATGGGACGGGAGGACGAGCGGACGCTCGCCCTGCTGGCAGGCGCCGGGCCCGACTACCTGGGCGTGGTGGCATCCCCGAAGCGGATGCGGAGCGTGCGCGCGGTGCTGGCGGGTCTCGGGCTCGGCGACGACGCGATCGGCCGCATACGCGGGCCCGCCGGGCTCGACCTGGGCGCCGAGCAGCCGGAGGAGATCGCCGTGAGCATCCTGGCCGAGATCGTCGGAGAGGCGCGGCGGGCGGGCGGGGGAGGAACGACCGACGCCGCGGCGGGCGGGGGCGACGCGGCCGCGGGCGGCACGGGTGGCGCGGCCGGCACGGCCGGCGCGGACCTGGCGGGCGGGGGCGGCACGCCCGAAGCGGGTGAAGGGGCCGGCACGGGGAACGGATCCGGCACGGCCGGCGCGGAGGCGGCCGCCTGGGCTACCGACCCGGTGTGCGGGATGACGGTGCCGGTGGCGGGGTCCGCTTCGGCGGTCCACGCCGGCCGGACCCTCTACTTCTGCTGCGAGGGCTGCCGCGGCCTCTTCGAGTCGACCCCGGAGGTCTTCGCCGCCAACCCCGCGACGGGTCCGGCGTGAGACCCGAGATCCGCGCGCTGCAGGAGGCGATGCGCCGGGCGGACTACATCGCCGAGCCATCCATCGTCACCGCCGTCCACCTGGCGCGCGCGATGGAGAAGCCGCTCCTGGTCGAAGGCGACGCGGGGGTCGGCAAGACCGAGATCGCCAAGGTGATGGCGGCCCTCATGGAGACCGAGCTCATCCGCCTCCAGTGCTACGAGGGCCTCGACGTCAACACCGCCCTCTACGAGTGGAACTACCAGAAGCAGCTGCTGCGCTTGCGCATGGGAGCGGAGGAAGCCGCAGGCGACCGCGCCGAGGGCGGGCCGGATCGCGCCGAGGGCGCGCGGGCGCATCAGGACGCCGGGGACCTACCCGGAACAACCACCGCCGCGCACGAGGGTGGCCCACCAGACCCTGCGTATGGAAAACCAGATGGTCCATATGGCAAACCAGATGGCCGATATGGCAATCCATACAGCCAAAGCCCCGACACCCGCGCCGACCACCTGGAAGGCGTCATCTTCGGGCGCCGCTACCTGCTCGAGCGGCCGCTGCTGCGCGCCATCACCCGCGACACGCCGCCCGTGCTGCTCATCGACGAGATCGACCGGGCCGACGAGGGGTTCGAGGCCTTCCTGCTCGAGGTGCTCTCCGACTTCCAGGTGACCATCCCCGAACTGGGCACCATCCGCGCGACCCACCGGCCCCTCGTGGTCCTCACCTCCAACCGGAGCCGCGAGATCGGCGACGCGCTCCGGCGGCGCTGCCTCTACCTCTACATCGAGCACCCGACCTTCGCCAAGGAGGTCGAAATCATCCGCGCCAAGGTGCCCGGGATCACCGACGCCCTCGCCGCACAGATCACCCATGTCGTGCAGGGCCTGCGCACGCGACGCCTCATGAAGCCGCCCGGCGTGGCCGAGACGCTCGACTGGGCCCGCGCCCTGGTCACCCTGCATCAGGACCACCTCGATGCAGAGATCGTCTCCGAGACCCTGGGCTGCGTCGTCAAGGATCAGCACGACATCAGCTTGCTCCACGCGGAGGACATCGAAACCCTGCTCGCGGGCGCGAGCGCCGGATGATGGCGGGCCAGGACCTCATCACCCACCTCGCCCGTTTCTCCGGCGAACTCCGCCACGCCGGCGTCCCCGTCGGCCTGCGCGACGAAATCGACGGCGCCGCCGCCCTCCGCTTCATCGACGTCGGCGACCCGGAGGAGGTCCGGCTGGCGCTCCGCAGCGCGCTCAAGATCCCGCGCCGCTGGTGGGCCGCGTTCGAACGCCTCTTCGACGAGAGCTGGCGCCGCGCCGCCCTCCCCCGCCCCGCCCGCGACCGGAGCGCCCCCCGGCCCCCGCGCCGCTGGCGTGGCGACGAGAACACCGAGGCCCCCCTCGCGCGCATCCGCCGCGAACTCGACGAACGTACCGGCAGCGGCGAAGCCGAGGCGCCCGACGCCGACGGCGACCTCCCCGGCTACAGCCCGCGCGCGCTCCTGCGCAGGAAGGTCTTCGACGAGTGCACCCCGGACGACCTCCGCGACATGGAGCGCCTGCTGGAACGCCTCGCGGCCCGCATCGCCACCCGGCCGAGCCGCCGCATGGTGCCGTCCGCGCGCGGCCCGGTGGTGGACGTGCGCCGGAGCTTCCGCCGCTCCCTGGCCCACGGGGGCGAAATGGTCGAGCTGGCGCGCCGCGCCCGGGCCGTCGAGCTCCCCAGCCTGGTCGTCCTCTGCGACACCAGCGGGTCCATGGACGCCTGCTCGCGCTTCCTGCTCGCCTTCGTCTTCGCGCTGCGCAAGGTCACGCGCCGCACCGAGATCTTCGCCTTCAACACCTCGCTCACGCGCCTGACCCCGTGGCTCCGGACCGGCGACGTGACCGGCACCCTGGAGCGGCTCGCGCGCAACGTGGAGGACTGGTCCGGCGGGACCCGCATCGGCGAGTGCCTGCTCGCGTTCGTCGACAACCACTTGCGGCACACCGTGCGAAGCGATACCACGGTGTTGATCCTGAGCGACGGGCTCGACCGGGGCGATACCGGGTCGCTGGAGACGGCCCTGCTGGCCATCCGCCGGCGCGCCCGCCGGATCATCTGGCTGAACCCGCTCATGGGCGACCCGCGCTATCGCCCGGAGGCGAAGGGCATGCAGGCGGCGCTGCCGCACGTGGACCGTCTCGTGCCCGCCCACAATCTCGAAGCGCTGGAAGCGATCCTGCCCCATCTGAAATAACCGGAGAAACATCCGAATGAAAATCCAGGACGGCTTCACCATCGACGCGCCCGCAGCCGAGGTCTGGGCGCTGCTCTCCGACCCCGAGCGGGTCGCGACCCTCCTTCCCGGCGCGAGCATGGGCGACCAGATCGACGACAACACCTACTCGGGCGGGATGTCGGTGAAGGTCGGACCCCTCGCGGTGTCATACGACGGGACCGTATCCTTCCAGTTGGACGAGGACGAGCGATCCGTCGAGGTGCGCGCGCGGGGCCGGGGCAAGCGGGGCATGGGCACGGCCGACATGACCATGACCAGCCAGGTGGTCGCCCACGGCGACACGCGCACCGAGGTGACGATCGATTCAGATGTCGTCGTGACCGGAATTCTGGCCCAGATGGGACGCGGCATGATCCAGGTCGTGTCGAAGAAGATGCTACAGGAGTTCGTGGGAAACCTCACCAAAGCGCTGGCCTGACCGGCAGAGGAGAGCTGAGACATGATTCCCCCGCAGTTCGACTACCACGCCCCCGGCTCGCTGGACGAGGCGCTGGGGCTGCTCGGCTCCCTCGACGACCCGAAGGTGATGTCGGGCGGGCAGAGCCTCCTGCCGATGCTGAAGCTGCGCCTGGCCTCGCCGGCCAACATCGTGGACATCGGGCGCATCCCGGGCCTCGACACGCTCGCGGAAGAGGACGGCGTCCTGCGCATCGGCGCGCTGGTGACCGAGACCCAGCTCGAGCAGTCGGCGGTGGTGGCGGAGCGCTATCCCATCCTGCTCGACACCGCGAAGGTGATCGCCGACCCGCTGGTGCGGAACCGCGCCACCATCTGCGGCAACATCGCGCACGGCGACCCCGCCAACGACCATCCCGCGACCATGCTGGCGCTCGGCGCCGAGGTGGTGGCCACGGGACCGGACGGCGCGCGCACCATCGACATCGGCGAGTTCTTCTTCGGGCTCTTCATGACGGCGCTCGGAGAGGGTGAGATCCTGACCGAAATCCGCATCCCGGCGCCCGCCCCCAACAGCGGCGGCGCCTACGTCAAGCTCGAGCGCAAGGTGGGCGACTACGCCGTGGCCGGATCCGCGGTGCAGCTCTCGCTGGCCGACGACGGGACCGTGGCGAGCGCGGGCATCGGGCTCACCAACCTGGGCATCGCCCCCATCCGCGCGACCGCCGCGGAGGAAGCGCTCACGGGCCAGGCCCCCGGCGGCGCCGCCATCGCCGCCGCCGCGCAGGCCGCCGCCGACGCCACCGAGCCCATCGCCGACCGGCGCGGCTCCGTCGAATACAAGCAGAACATGGCCCGCGTGCTCACGGCCCGTGCCATCCGCAAGGCGCTCGCGCGCGCAGGAGGTTAGGGACATGGCGACACACCAGATCACCGTCACGGTGAACGGCACGGCGCACTCGGCCACGGTCGACTCGCGCCTCCTGCTCGTGCACCTGATCCGCGACGACCTCGCGCTCACCGGCACCCACATCGGCTGCGACACCACGCACTGCGGCGCCTGCACCGTCCTGGTCGACGGCGCGCCCACCAAGTCGTGCACCATGCTCGCGGTCCAGGCCGACGGCGCCGAGATCGGCACGGTCGAAGGACTCGCCGGCGCGGACGGCATGACGCCGCTGCAGGAAGGCTTCCAGCAGGAGCACGGCCTCCAGTGCGGCTTCTGCACCCCCGGCATGCTCATGACCGGGACCGCGCTGCTCGAAGACAATCCGAATCCCAGCGAAGCCGAGATCCGCGAGGCCATCTCCGGAAACCTCTGCCGCTGTACCGGATACGTGAACATCGTCAAGGCGGTGGAATACGCCGCCGCCAGGATGGGGGAGGGCGACTGATGGCACCGAAGACATCCGCCAAAATCTGCGGCATGGGCCACTCCATGAAGCGCAAGGAGGACCCGCGCTTCCTGCAGGGCAAGGGCAACTACATCGACGACTTCACGCTCCCGGGGATGCTGTGGCTGGACGTCGTCCGGAGCCCCATCGCCTACGGCAAGATCAAGAACATCGACAGCTCCAAGGCGCTCGAGATCCCCGGCGTGCTCGCCGTGCTCACGGGCAAGGACCTGGAGGCGTACAACCTCCACTGGATGCCGACCCTCATGTCGGACACCCAGATGGTGCTCCCCACCGACACGGTCATGTACCAGGCGCAGGAGGTGGCCGGCGTGATCGCGACCTCGCGCTATGCGGCCGCCGACGGCGTGGCCGCGGTCGAGGTCGAATACGAGCCGATGACCCCCGTGATGGACCCGTTCAAGGCCCTCGAGGACGACGCGCCGGTGCTGCGGGTGGACAAGGAAGGCAAGACCGACAACCGCATCTGGCACTGGGAGGCGGGCGACAAGGAGGCCACGGACCGGATCTTCGACGAGGCCGACGTGGTGGTGCGCGAGAAGATGCACGTGCCGCGCATCCACGTGGCGTCGATCGAGACCTGCGGCTGCCTCGCGGACTTCAACCCGGTCGAGGGGCACCTCACCGTCTACATGACCACCCAGGCCCCGCACGCCATCCGCACCGTGCTCGCGCTGGTGGCGGGCCACGTGGGGCTCTCCGAGGAGAAGATCCGCGTGGTGAGCCCCGACATCGGGGGCGGCTTCGGCGGCAAGGTGCCGGTCTACCCCGGCTACGTGATCGCCATCGCGGCGTCGGTGGTGCTGGGCACCCCGGTCAAGTGGATCGAGGACCGGATGGAGAACCTCCAGGCCGACTCCTTCGCGCGCGACTATCACATGGACGCCGAACTCGCGGCCAACGCCGACGGCAAGATCCGGGCGCTCCGCATCAAGACGCTCGCGGACCACGGCTACTCCGACGCCCAGGCCGCGCCGTCCAAGTTCCCCGCGGGCCTCTTCTCGATCTGCACCGGGTCCTACGACATGGAGCAGGCGTACGCCGAGGTCGACGCGGTCTACACCAACAAGCCGCCGGGAGGCGTGGCGTACCGCTGCTCCTTCCGCGTGACCGAGGCCGTGCACTGCATGGAGCGCATCGTGGACACGCTCGCGCACAAGGTGGGCAAGGACCCCGCGACGCTGCGCGAGGAGAACTTCATCCCCAAGGACGCCTTCCCGTACCACTCGCCACTGGGCTGGGAGTACGACAGCGGCGACTACCAGGCCGCGATGGACAAGGCCAGGGAGATGATCGGCTACGACGACCTGCGCGCGGAGCAGGCCGAGAAGCGCGCGCGCGGCGAGCTGATGGGCATCGGCGTGTGCAGCTTCACCGAGGTGCTCGGCGCCGGCCCGTCGAAGGACTTCGACATCCTGGGCATCAAGATGTTCGATTCGGCCGAGGTGCGCGTGCACCCGACCGGCAAGGCCATCGCCAGGTTCGGGACGAAGTCGCAGGGCCAGGGCCACGAGACGACGTACGCGCAGATCATCGCCGAGGAACTGGGCCTCCCGGCCGAGCACGTGCAGGTGGAGGAGGGCGACACGGATACGGCGCCGTATGGCCTGGGGACGTACGCGAGCCGCTCGACCCCGACCGCGGGCGCCGCGGGCGCGATGGCCGCGCGCCAGATCCGCGACAAGGCCGCGAAGATCGCCGCGCACCTGCTCGAGGTGAGCGAGGAGGACCTGGACTGGGAGCCCGGCACCTTCTCGGTGAAGGGCGCCCCGGACAAGTCGGTGTCCATCCAGGACTGCGCCTTCGCCGCCTACACCAACCTGCCCCCGGGAATGGAGCCGGGAATGGAGGCGACCAACTACTACGACCCGCCCAACCTGACGTTCCCGTTCGGAACGTACATCTGCGTGGTGGACATCGACCGCGGGACGGGCGAGGTGACCGTGCGGCGCTTCGTGGCGGTGGACGACTGCGGCAACATCATCAACCCGATGATCGTGCAGGGGCAGATCCACGGTGGGTTGACCCAGGGGCTGGGTCCCGCGTTGTACGAGGAGATGGCGTACGACGAGGACGGCAACAACCTGGCCGGCTCGTTCATGGACTACTTGGTGCCGACCGCGGTGGAGACGCCCATGTGGGAGACCGGGCATACGGTGACGCCGTCGCCGCATCATCCGCTGGGGGCGAAGGGGGTCGGGGAGTCGGCTACGGTGGGGGCGCCGCCGGCGATTGCCAACGCGGTGGTGGATGCGCTGGCGCACCTGGGGGTGACGCATGTGGAGATCCCGATTCGGCCGGATCGGGTGTGGGAGATTTTGCGGGAGAAGGGGGTGGCGGAGTAGGGGGGGGTGAGTCACCGATACCGGATAGCTCGAGTATGATGCCTAGCCAGTCGGACCTTAGTCGACAGGCCCGCGCATGTCGCCGGATCGACCACCTCCTCTTGGTATCGGCGTCAAGTCGACGGGACCGATTCAGCCAGCTTTGTCGAGCCATGCTTGCGCATCAGGGTCGAGACGCTGGTCAGGCGAGCGATGCGGAAGTTCTCAAAGAGGTCCTGTCACACACCCAGTCCAATGCCGATCAGCGGTTTTTCGCCGCAGTATTCCTTCGCCTCTTTTCCGCACAGCCGAAGCAAGTCTACGACCTACCTTCTGACCAACAGCTGGCAGTCCGAAAGCTATTCCGCAAGCTACCCCACGTCGCCAAGGCATTAAAGATTGACCGCGGACTTCAGGGTTACGAACAGCTGCAAGCACACGAGCGGGCTGCGGAAGAGGCTCACGTCATGCTTGCCAAGGCCCTGACTCCCCCTGAATCTCTCGCCGACTTCGAGCAGGTCCGTCAGCGTATTATGCGGCTCTACAGCCAACTGCTGTTCGGAGCGATCGTCAAACCGTTCCTACCGAAATTTCTGTCAAAGCAAGAGCTCGCTGCAATCCTAAAGCGAGTGGGCAATTACATGTCGGCACACTCTCGATCCGCGATGCAGGCCCACAACGACGCGAGAGCCAGCCTCACCTGCGTACTCGAAGACTGTGCGCGACACGACACCTTTTACGTCACCCAATTCTTTCGACCGTTCTTCAATCAACTGAAGCGCCAGGTCACGACGCATTTCGAGGCCAGTCCCGCGAATCGCCCCGGCCGGCTCGTCTTGCAAGACGTCCGTAAGAGGTATCCTTTTGTCAATGTCGATGCAGACATACGACTGGCCTTTGTCGTGGAGAACAAAGGCCCAGGACCTGCGTTTGATGTCGAATTGTCGATCAAACCGGCCGACTGCTTTTCGCTGCCGTCACCATCCCAATTCCTCGACCATGTCGAGTCCGGTCAGTTTTTTGGGCCGGTCGAATTTCCGGCCAGAGTGTGCAAGCCCCCGGAAGATTCTGTCTTCGCGCAGTACAAGCTAACGTGGAAAAACGGCGACGGAACGGACGGGGATATGGACGCGCTCATCGAGCTTCCCACCCAACCGGCCGATATCCCATGGGAGAGCCTCGATGCTCAGCCTTACAGCCTTGAACCCGTGAGCGAGCCCGACGATCTGATTGGCCGTGCCGAACAGACTGCCCGGCTGGTGTCAAAACTGACTGCTCCCAGCGTCGGGTCGTTCTTTGTCTACGGCCAGAGACGGGTCGGCAAGACATCTGTCGTCGTCACGTTGGCCGACTTGCCCAAAATGGCGGGAGTGACACTGCTCACCCTGGAAGCTGGATTGTTCGTGGTCCCCGATGCCACACAAACTATTCGTAACCTTGGAAACGAGATCTGTACACGCCTCATTTATGGCAATCCGAAACTACAGGGGTTGTCCGTGCCGGAGTTTCGGGGCACGCTCGCGCCGCTGGATCACTTCTTGAACGCGGCACGCCAGCGAGATCCCGATCTCCGATTGGTTGTGGTCCTCGATGAGTTTGACGAACTTCCGACCCAACTCTACCGCCGCGGCGATATGAGCCGCAGTTTTTTTGTGACCCTGAGGTCGCTGAGTGCCAAAGCATCTCTCGGCTTCATCTTGGTCGGTGGCGAGAGGATGGCCGAAATACTGAGTACGCATGGAGGGAGACTCAACAAGTTCTCGCTGCTGCGGCTTGACTATTTGGATCGCGAGTCGCAGTGGTCGGATTTCGTCGACTTGGTCCGAAGGCCACTAAACAAGTGGAACAAGTGGGCTACGATTTCGGAAGAGGCTGTTGCGAAACTCTACGACAATACTGCAGGGAACCCATACTTTACGAAGGTCGTTTGTGCGGAGCTTGTAGAGGATATGAAGCGGCGCAAAGATGCGGATGTTACCCGCGTTGAGATGGATCAAGCGATCGGTATGGCGGTCGAAGCAGTGGGCATCAACAGCTTTCAGCATTTCTGGGACGACGGCGTAATCGCGCCGACTGACGAGAAAGTTGCCGAAGAGAGGGCTGCCCGACGCCGAGTGTTGCTAGCGCTTGGCGAGGTCCTCAGGTCCAAGCAGAGCAGTACTTTGGACAACGTCACCGAGAGAGTGTCGCGATTTGGAATGGGGGAATCTGACGTCGAACGGATACTAGCGGAATTCGAAAAACGGAAAGTACTGGTAAAAATAGAGAGTCAATATGAGTGCAAAGTACGCCTCTTTCAACGATGGCTTGTTGACGAGGGTGTAGGAGAACTGAGCTTGACGTTGGTTGAGGAGGAAGCACTTCGGGAGGGCAAGGAGCGCGAGGAGGGAATGCGCGTCAAGGCGAGGGAGATCAGCGAGTTGGTGGACAATTGGGGAAGCTATCGCGGAAAGTCGATCACTGACAACAATCTAAGAGCGTGGCTGGATCAATTTGCCACAGTAGAAGAGCAACGGTCAATGTTCGATTTACTCATGGAGTTGCGATTCTATTCCGGGGCGGTGATAAGAGAAAAGTTGCGAGACAGGCATCGATCTGTTGTGGCTGAACTTGCAGCCCGCGGTGTGGTGCGTAAGGGACGGGAGCGGCGTCAGCGCAGAGAGACGTACAACATTGTCATCAGTTTCTTTGGAAGCCACGGCAAGAGAGGTCCGACCTATGCCAAGCATTATGCAGACGAGAATCAGGTTTATTCTAATCGAATTGTGCGGCCTGATCACTTGAACGCGAAAATCGAGGAATTTTCGGACGTAAAGGGAATAGTGTTTGTTGACGACTTTATCGGTACTGGACGGACGGCGCAACGGGAATTGAAGGAGATTTTGGAAGAGATTACCGATTCTCTTGAGAAGGCGGAGATTTGTGTATTTGTTGTGTTCATATCTGGCTTCAAAAGGGCTGCAGAGCGCTTGGAGAAGAATTTGAGGTCGGTGGCAAGCGACCTTCGGGTGACGGTTGCTGAACCTCTTGATGAATCTGACAAGTGCTTTTCCGATATGTCGGCAGTCATCCAAGACGAAGCGAGGCGAGCGCGGGCGAAGGAGATCGCGGGGCAATATGGAAAGGACCTGGTGAAGCGGAGTCCGCTGGGTTATGGAAACTGCCAGGCGCTCGTGGTGTTCGAGAATACCTGCCCGAACAACAGTCTGCCGATCTTATGGAGTGAAGGAACGAAAGGGAGATGGCGACCGTTGTTTCCGAGACCTTGAAGAATGCAAATCGCCGGGTTGTACAAATACGGTAATCACCTGACACCCGGCCTCACCGAGGTCAGGTCCTACGCTGCTTTCTTCACCTCCTTGCCGGCCGAGGGTTTGCGAGTGCGCTTCCGGGCGATCCCGGCCTTGAAGACCGCGTAGGGCGTCCGTCCCTTCATGCCGCGGCCCTGGTGCGGGCGCCGTCGGGTTGTAGATCTCAAGATACACGTCCAGGTCTTTCTGCGTCTCCTCGACGGTCTCGTACCAGGTGGTCCGTCCCTTGATCCGGAGATGCTCTTCGAGGAGCGTGCGGTGGAAGCGCTCGATAAAGCCGTTGGACTGGGGCCTCCCCACCTTCGTGGTGCGGTGCTCGATGTTCCTCCAGCTGCAGGAAAAGGTCGTAGGGGTGCTTGTCCGGCCGGCCGCAGTACTCGCCCCGCACCCCACCCGAACTGACCTGGAGCCCTCTGAGCATCAGCTCGTTGGCCACCCGCTGGGCGCCGTGGGTCAGGTGTTTGAGGGCGTGGGCCAGGATCGCCTTCTCGATCGGCGGCGCGACGCGGTTCGGGTGCGGTTTCTCTGCCGACCGCTAAAGGGGTGACTGGATAACGAGGACTCAGTCCATCGCCCTAAGCTTCTCCAATTTGGACTCCAGCCGTCGGATCCAAGTGTCTCCCTTCAAATCATGTTCCCACACCCGGATAACGTGGTACCCGTCTCTCCACAGTCTTCGGCGAACTCTTTGGTCACGTCGTCGATTCTCGTCAAGCTTGCGAGTCCAGAAACTCCTTCTACTCTGCGGCGTCTTTCTCTTGCACTTTGGGCATACATGCCAGAAGCAGCCATGCACAAACACCGCGAGCTTGCAGTCAGGAAAATAGAAGTCGGGCGTCCCCGGCAACTCCTTAGCATGCTTCGTCCAGCCGCCGATGCTGCGGCGCCTGAGTGTGTCTTCCACCAGCCTTTCTGTCGAGCGGTTATCCTTACTGCGAATGCGCCTCATCAATGACGAACGTTGCTGCGGCGTGAGCGGATCTCGCCGGGACTCCTCTGTCATTGACCCGGTACCTGGCTCATCATCGAGTCACTGAACACTTCCAGGACCTTTCGGTGCCGGGAATTGAAACTGCGGCAAGTCTAGATGAGATTCTCCTTCACGCGAGAACAGGTCTGCCTGATCTAGCGTCCACTCCACCAGAAAGTCGCCTGCCGATCTATCACTGAACTGGACGAGGTGGCCACCCAGCCCAAGCTGCTCTACATTGCCTTGGCGAACATCGCGGTCTAGGCGGACCACTTCAGCGATCCTTCTCAGATCAGACACAAAGTCCAAGACGATCACCCGATCTTTCCCAGGACTGACTCGCAGTCCTCTTCCGAGCTGCTGTACAAATATCCTCCTACTGTGCGTCACTCGCATGAATACGATGAGATCCACATCCGGAACATCGACGCCCTCGTTGAAGAGATCCACAGTAGTAACGACATCCAGACGGCCAGCGCGGAACGAAGCCATGAGCGCGTCGCGGTCACGCGCGTTCATCCGCGATGACACAGCCTCGGCCCTCATGCCGTACTGACGCAACGACGCTGCAAATGCGTTCGCATGTTCGATCGACGGACTATAAACGATTCCATTTCGACGTCGTTCCGAAGCAAAAACATCTCTAATGATCTGCGCGGCTTCCGCGTCACGTGTAGGAAGGATCAGTTTCTTATTCAACTGAGACAGTGAATAGTTGTAACGCGACATGCGCTGTATTAACGTCCAGTCCAAGTTGTCCCCAAACATCCGGTAGTCCACCTCGGAGAGGAAGCCGCGCCGGAGACCCTCCGCAATGCCGATCTGGACGAGTGGCGGCCCCAGTAGGCTGTCGATTTCGAAGCCGTCACCTCGCCATGGTGTGGCCGTAACTCCTCCCAACATGCTGGGCTGCAGGGCGTCGATAACGGACCGAAAAGTGGCTGCGCCGATGTGGTGTGCCTCGTCAACGAGAATAAGTCCAAATGCCGGTAGGTTGCCGACACAAGTGCCTACCCGTTGAATCGTGGCGAAAGTGATACCTTCCCAATACGTAGGCATCTCGTTGCCGGCAAGTTGATGCGTAGGGATCCATCTCGGGAGTTGATGCCAAAAGCTCTGGTGTAGCTGATCGACCAGTGCTCGAGTATGAGCCAGTACCAGAACCTGGCGGGCTGGAATCCGATCATCGCGAAGGAGATCCGCGACGAGTTCGGCCATAACCACGGTCTTGCCAAGCCCGGTCGCCATCACAACCTGCCCGCGGCCCGTGTCGATGAGGGCTTCGCGTAACCGGGTGGAAGCATCCTCTTGATAATCACGGAGGTTGCGCCGCGAGGGTGGGTATTCCGGTGTTCGGACCAAGAGATCCCTAAGAACGGTAGGGGTAGCGACATCGATTCTGAGGCCGCGTCGCTGGTAACGAGCGCGTTCTTGTCTGAACGATTCCTTAGGATGCCGAGACACCGCGACAACGAGGTGATCTGCTTCGTAGGAGCGCCCAGCTCGAACGATTTGGTCGATGGCGGTCTTCGGAGGACCGTACTGCCCAGTCCACTTGCATTGCACGACCCAGAGTTTCGAGTCGCGAACGCAAAGCACGTCTGCACCCTGTTCACCGGGTCCACCGATCAGGCGAACGTCGTCAAACCCGTTCGCCAAAAACAGCCGAGCCGTGTCACGTTCGAAGGCTTGCCAGGGGCCATGCAACAGGCGACGATCGTCGAGGAAGCCAGCGTCGCCCCTCACGCCTATAGTCATTCGGCGTGATCGTTCCTTACGTCAAACGCAAGGAGGTCGAGGGCGAGGTGAGCGCGTAACAAGCGCGGCCTGCCTGCCTCTTCTAAGTCTTCAGGATTGCTCTCCGCCAGCCAAATGGCGTCGGCAAGCAGCGAGACGAACCGACGGACGAGCTCTCTCTTGGCGGTCTCGGTGGCTGCGGGACTCGGCAAATCGAGATCGTCGTATTGAATGTCCCAATGCTGTCCGTCGAAGAACAGTTCCGGATGTTCTTCGAAAAAGCGAAGTGTGGTGGCGCCCGTAGCGTATTTTAGGAACGATCCACTATGAATCGCATGAATCGCTTGCGATCCATCAAGCTGAGCGAGTCTCGTGAGGATCGACTCCCGTTCTCGAGGTGCCAATTCGTCAAACAACGCTTTCGCATCGTCAGGCGACAGGGTGTTTTCAAGGCTTGCCGAGAAGCCACGGAGCACTCGCGCCGCATCCGCAGCTAGATCGACCGGATCCAACTTGGTTATCTGAGCGTAACGTTCTCGCAGATCCGCGAGGACAGAGCCGAATGTAGCCGTGGTTTCACGTCCATGCAGGAAGTCCATTGCGGACCAGGATAGCTCGGCGAGAAGGGCATCCAAAAGCGTCATCGTTGCGGATGCGAAAACAGGATGATCGGACTGAATTAGAAACTGAAACTCACCTGCAGAGATCTGTCGAAGTCTCCAAGGGTACATCCCTCCGCCGAGGTCGGGATCCTTCGCGTGCACGGAGAAGGCTTCCACCGGCCAGCGTTGCTCGGTATCGTCATGCCGGTATTCTCGGCTTAGGGATGGGATTCTGTTGCGAAGAGGCCGTGGCGTCTCGGTAACATCGTCAGCAGATGAGCTGTGGTCAGGCTCCTGCGAGTTGTCATCAACCTGATCTTTCTTCTGCCAGAGTATGTCGTTTGTTGAGCGACTAGATTCCTTCTTGTAGAGGAGTTCCGCGTCCTTTTCCTGGACCAACTCCCACCACTTCGCGTCGCTTTGGTACTCGGCCTCACCCGCCCGAAACCGTCGTGCCATCTCAATCGCCAAGTCGTTGTTATCTACAACGAGGTTGCGAGCATAAGATCCGGCATCCTTCTTCGGCTTTGACCTGCGAAAGGCTTGGAATAGAAGAAAGAGCGGTGACCTGTTGGTAAGGTATCCGAGGCTCTTGGCTTTGTCAGGACGGAGAGGACCGTCGCCACGAACAACTCGGACCATTTCCTGCCAAGCAGGATCACTTCGCTCAAACCGGTCCTTCGTGTAATGAACTCTGCAATGATCCAAGTGGATCTCACCAACTAGTCGCCCACGACTACGGGGATCGTCGATCGGATACTCCAGTTCCTCCTTGATGTCATCCCGCCATTTGAACAGGTCTCGGTTCCCGATTTCGATCTTTCGGCCGTGACGCAAGAAATCGATACCGTAGTCGTTCGGATCGAGGTATCGCTGCAGCCCGATCCAACCGTGAATCCGGCGCTGCAAGATGCGCACCGCATCACTGCTCTGACAGGTCACACACGCGTCTTCCTCGTTCGCGAGCCATGTCCAACACTTCGTGCAAAAGGGTCGCTCCGTTGGCGGAGTGTCGACATGCTGGAAAGCGTCAATCGTACCGAATCGACCGTGAGTCACAGCACGTTCGGGCGAGTTCGAAGGATCACCCCAAACGCAGTGCCGATGTCCTTCCAACCTTTTCGTGTTCACATGCACTCTAACGGTGAGCGGCACACCGTTAGGTCTCAACATGGAGGAGTATACACGCTCAAGCCGCCGATTGATGTTTGCGCGACCTGCCGATGTGGCGAGGAGTTTTCGCTGGCTAGGCTTCAG
Organism: Longimicrobiales bacterium; assembly: GCA_965202805.1. Classification (GTDB taxonomy): domain Bacteria; phylum Gemmatimonadota; class Gemmatimonadetes; order Longimicrobiales; family Gaopeijiaceae; genus BD2-11. The sequence goes on along the minus strand of OZ241869.1, from coordinate 506,464 downwards.
TCGCTCGATTCGGACCTCTGTTCCGTGTTCGTCTGGATCCTCTTTATGTCGGGTCAGTACGGGAGTCAAAAAGTGACGTTGTTGTGAGAGCTTGTCGAAGTCGATTTCTAATCCGTGCCACTCCAAGTCTGATTGACGAGTGCTCCAAACCCGCGTCACCTTTCCGAGGCGCGCCGTGGCTATGTTAAATCCCATTCCAAACATCCCGAGATGCCCCATAGGATCGTTGCTGGTCCACCCGGCCTTGACCGCGTTCTCCAACGTCTCGGCATCCATGCCGGGCCCATTATCCTTGACGGTGACTAACGCGTGAGGAACATTCCTTGTCGGTAACGACACGACTATCTGGGCATCCGGAACACTAGTTCCAGATTCAGCTTTGGCAGCGATGAACGCGTCAAGTGAATTGTCGATCAACTCGGCGATGCACTGCCAAGGGTGGATGTTGATCTCACCTAACATCGGCAGGATCCGCGGGTGAGGTTGAAGATCGAACATCCGTGTTCGCTCACGGCTGGTGTGCATTTCCACTAGATGCGTACCTTTGCTAAAGTATCGGGAGAAACGAGCAGTTCGTAGAGCGGTCGACTCAATGCACAGGCCAGAGTAGTCGGAACGGCGTTTCCAATCTGCCGAGTGACGTGTATCCGCGCGCCATGAAACAAATGGCCGTCCGGGAAGGTCTGTATACGGGCTGTCTCGCGGAGTGTGAAGTATCTGAGGTCCCCTGATCCATTCACGACCGTATTCTCTCCCCCTGGAACACCGTGAACCCCTGCTTTAATGGTCTTCGCAGGCCAGTCGAGGCTGCTACCAGTATGGCCGCGGTACTCCCTAGCTCCGGGAATGAACCAGTGATCCATAGTCGCGTCAGCAGCTTGAAGAGCTGGTTTGGGCAGGTCGGATATGCAGTCGCGGACGGTGACCCAAGGGAGTTGTGTTTCGCAGTCGGTGTCGGAAGATTCCACCTTAGGGGTTGATGTAGGCGCGGGGACATTGTGACGCTGCCAATACTCGCCGTTTCGTTGAACTCGTTGCAGCGCCTTCCGGCTATGGGTCGGCGCCGGAAAAGTGTACTCACTGGGAATATCAGAACGAACAGCCACGATGAATGCGCGCGACCGAATCTGTGGAACTCCATAATCGGCGGCGTTGACCAGCTGCGTTTCTACCCGATACTGCACGGCGACGCCGGGTGATGACAAATGGCGTCGGAGGCGCTCATAGTGATCCTGCCAAGATTCTCCATCTCCGGGCCCAAGGGAAGGGAACTCAAGCTGCCGGAGCAGATACGTAAGGTATGGTTTAAAGGATGGTCGCAGTAGGCCACGGACATTCTCGATGAAGACCGCTTGAGGGTTGAGCTGCCGCACTGCGTCGAGGAACTCGGGAAAGAGGTTGCGCGGATCCTTGTCCGCAAGATGTTTCCCGCCGAGGCTAAACGGTTGGCAGGGAACGCCCGCAGCCAAGAGTCGTACGGAGATCTTCAGGTCACCGATTTCGCGCCACGCTACCTTTCGGACGTCAACCTCGCGTACGCCATCCGAAATGGGAGGATCGACCGGGACCGCGTTGTCCCGGAGGGTAGTGCATGCATACGGATCCACCTCGTAGAGCAGCCGTGGTGAGAAACCGGCGGCAATCAGGCCGAGAGCCATTCCTCCCGCACCGGCGAAGAGATTGATATCGAGCGGCGATGGCTGGTCTTCGCCGGTAACCCCGGCAGGGGATTGAGGGCTTCGCGGATGACTCTGTGGATTCATACAGCCGAGGAGCAGGGGGTCCGAGGATCAGCCCGGGTCACCAAGCCCGCGCTGCGGAACTCGATTCTGTTCCGCGCTGCTGCGGGGAAGGGCGAGTGGCTGGATGAAGTCAGCACCGGTTCGAGACATGCCATGGATTTTGGCGGAGAACACCGTCTTCGGCAAGTCCTCGAAGCCTTGACCTCGAAGCCTTGATCGGCATCGGGAAGGCTGGGCATGTTCAAACCATCGGGATTCAGCCTGGCCCGATAATCCCCGATCAACGTTCGACAGCGAGTCCCGTGATCACAGCATCGGCTGCTCTAGCCGAGCAACCCCGAGGGCAAGCCCACGATGATTGGCTTTCCCACCATCTGATAGGGATTCCCTGCTAGTTAAGCGCACGGCGGGACCGGCACGGTCTAACGGCAGAAACGCAGATCGTGCAGCCTTGGTTGAACTTAGACGATTTGTGCCGCGAGTCATGCCACACACACTCTGCCGAGGAGTCGGCATGGCTCGAAGTACCAGTCTTCCATCGACGCGACCACTCTCGCCCAGTCCTCTTCGTCGTCGGGCGACAGCCTGTCTTCGGGGGCGAGAGGACCTGCAGGACCGGCTTTGAGACCTCAACCAGCACGCCCGCGACTCCTTGAGCGATGACTTCTCGGCCCGGCTCGGCCTCGTGCCGCGACAGCACACCACCGGGGCCAGCCGAGGCTGGGCAGGATATCGAAGATGGGCCAGCGCGATCTCAGACAGCTCTTGATCACCGGAGCCATGGCGGTCATCCAACACGCGATCCGGCGCGGCGAGACTACGGACCCGTGGTTGACCGGGATGCTGGCACGCAAGCCGACGATGCTGGTCGTGGTGGCGGTCGCCAACAGGCCGGCGGGATTGTCTGGGCGGTGACCACGAGAGAGGAGGTCTACCAGGTTCGTGCTGCCGCTTGACCAGCCTCTAGGAGAGGAGAGAAGCGAAAGCGGATAGCGGTCGAGAGATGTGGGTAGGACGCAAAACGGGTAGGGCAAAACGGTCTAGAAGATAGGATCGGTAAACCAGCAAGTGTTCAAGGGTCGTCGAGCCCGCTTATCGATTTTGGGATCCGATCCTCAGGAACACCATAACGAGCCCGCAGCCAACGAGAGCTGCATCAAGAGGCCCGGACATACGGCAGTACCTGACCAGGTTGTTACCGATTCGGTTTGAAGTCGAGCTTCCCCACTAGGGGACGTCCACATACGAACGCTTCCACCGTACCCCCCTCGAAAAGCACTGACGATCACGGGGCGGACGATCTGATACGAGACCGTCAAGGAGATGCAGAAGGACCTGGACGTGTATCTTGAGACCTACAAACAGCGCCGCCCGCACTAGGGCTGCGGCATGAAGGGACGCGCGCCCTACGCGGTCTCCAAGGCCGGGATCCCCCGCCAACCCCCGGCCGGGAAGGGGTGAAGAAAGCAGCGTAGGACCTAATCTAGATGAGGGTGGGTGTCAGGTGATTACCCGTACTTGTACATTCAGGGGAGCAGGTGAGCATATATGACCCGATCCCGCGCGGTCTTGTTTTTGTGGCACTGATAACACAGCACTTGGAGATTCCCGATATCGTCTGTGCCGCCAGCAAATAAGGGTCTTATGTGGTCGATCTCAAGTGGGACAAGCAGGCTTCCTATGCGGTTGCATCTTGTGTGTGGTGGTTCACAGCCATACATGCCCAAACACTGACACCTGTTATTGGCCGCCAAGAGCAGCACGTCGCGGGTTCCTTCTGAGATGGCCATGGTGTGCGTCCTCCCCTTTCTTGTCGTTTCCCGGTGCAGTTTACAATCTTTAGCCATTCAACCGAGGTTGATATGCCTGAATCAATTGACCTTCCAAAGCAAGCCGCGATCCTTCGGCGTGGACAACCCGCACGTGAATATGTGTCGCGCCCCACCGCACCGCCTCCTGCCACCTTTCGTGAGTGGCTAGACGGTCAGCCAGTGATGCCGTCTGGCCAACATACAACGCAAACCAATTGCCAGATAGGTTTTCGCCGGCGAATACGTATACACCCGGCACTGCGTTCCAACTCACGCGGTCGGGGTGATGTACCTCGAAGGTTAGGTCGAGCCACTTCGCGGTTTCTGCCATGAGATCGTCCTCCTTGAGTTGTTGCAACTTGGTACCGGGGAAAGGATGAGCTATTTGTCGTGACAGGCTCGTGAGCAGTGATAGCACCCGTTCGCCGTCCGGTACCCGAGTGCTCTTGCCGTGGCGACTGCTGGAAAGCATGAGAAGAAGCTGCCGAGATACCGTCTCTTCTGAACCAGGGTTAGCCAGTAGCATCCCTCCGCGTGAACCTCGTGATCGCCATTTGCCTGGGCGTTGAGGTTGATGTAATAGCTGGTGGTTGACACTTGCTAGTGCTCCCTTGATGCTGGGTTGCGGCAGAGTGACGGCGAACGTCAACCGAATCTCGGTCCACGCGCGCATACACCACTTGCCATGATGCCTGATCCTCGTATAGAGTGCCTCACGGAGACAGGGTAAACACCTGTTTCCACAACAGGGGGAACGGGATTCGAACCCGCAAGGCCTAGCAGCTGCCGGATTTAAAATCCGGTGTGTTCACCGATACACGGCCCCCCTTCCGAGCCCGTGGTGCTGCAACACCGAGGGCTCTCCCATTTCTGGCGGGAATCTTAAAGATAACTGCCCTTCTGCTCCCGCGATAGGGGGTGGTGCCACGACACCTCGTGGCCGGACGAATCCTGGTGCGCTGTAATTGGTGCTGCCACCAAAGCCTTCCCCCACTCCGATTGCGCTGGATGAGCTCGACAGCGAAGGCTGGACCCGCGCTCTGCATCCCGAGTGATTCGGCGACTTGCCACCCGCGATGGAACCTCGCTCAAGGTGATCGAAAAGATCCGCCATCACGAGCCAGATTCTACCCCGGTTCATGCTGACGAGGTGTGAGGTCCACGAGAGCGTAGTCGTCCCCCACCTTAACCACGGTGAAGCTGAAGCCCTCCGGTGGCGGATAGCCGGGGGACTCAATGCGATCTCCGATTTCTGGTCTCCGTCTGACGGACTCTTCCGTGATGACCGGCATGTAGAACGCTGCCCTTTCGGTGTAGCGAAGCCAGTATTGCTGCTTGCCTGATGACATGAAGCGTCTCTCCGTTTTGGGGAACCAGCAAACCTACGGTGAACACGCAGAGGACCGCCAGAAGCGCTAGGAGGTTGCGCCGCAGAAGCGCGGCGGATGTAACAGCGGCGGGTGGACGGACTCGACCAGCGCGAGGGTGAGATTCCGCGTCGCGGACGGCCTCAAGGAGCGGTGGGGCCGCAAATCGGAATCGCAGAGGTCTTCTGGACGCCCTCGGGTCCGTATCCGGGGGCCAACGGTCAACGCCTCATGCCGCCTAAAGGGTGTGCAGCCGCTCTAGGCCAGGCTGGTGTCAGAGCCAGCCCGGTCTCTTTCAGTTAGCAGTAACCGCAGGCAGGAGGGGCAGTACCCGATGATCGCGACAAAGCGCACCCCAAGGAAGAAACTCTCGCTCCTGGAACTCGCCCAGCGGTTCTCGTCCGAGGGGCAGGATGGCTAAATCGTGACCCCGCTCATCGGGAGACGGCTGACGTGGAGAGAGTTGGTGGAAGGCTAGGGAGTCACAATCGTTTCATCACATGCAGCGCTTCGGTGTCGACGACACCTGAGCGCCGGCTGATGCTCGGCCGGGGGGTCCGATTCAGGTTTCGGTGTTTTTCCTTCCACGACTGGACGGCGTTGTCCAGCTCTTGGATCAGCTCTTCGAGCGCGTCCTCGTTGCTGATATCCCCGAACGGATCATCCACATCAACGATGAGCCATACGGACCTCGGGCTAACGACGCCCTTGCGCTCGTAGTCTTTTTGCGCGACCGACATCGTTTGCTCCTTTCCCGTGGGGGAATAGCGCTGAGGGAGCCCGAACCTAGCAACCCCACTTGTTGAAGTCTACGGGCAGATGGGACGGATACCAGAATGTGCGCAAGAGCTGGACACAGCTCGCGCAGATGCAGCACGTTGCTGGTCGACCGACGGGGTTAGCCTGGAGTTGCCCCGCTATGACGGACACCTTTCCATTTGGGCCAACCGAGGAGGTGTGCCATGGCGGGAAGCAGGAAGGGGCGGTATCCGCCCGAGTACAGGGAGCGGCTGGTGGAGCTCGTGAGGGCGGGACGTAGCCCGGCGTCTCTGGCGCGCGAGTTCGAGCCTTCGGAGCAGACGATCCGGAACTGGGTGAAGCAGGCGGACCTGGACGAGGGCCGCCGCAGCGACGGTCTGACCACGCAAGCGCGCAAGGAGCTGAGGGAGCTGAAGCGGGAGAACAAGCGGCTGCGAATGGAGCGCGACATCTTGAAAAAAGCCGCGGCCTGGTTCGCGAGGGAGAGCGGATCGATCCCCAGCGGGGGTATGCGTTCATGAAGGCGCACCGGGCCACCTTCCCGCTTGCGGTCATGTGCCGGGTGCTGGGTCTCTCCCCCAGCGGGTACAACGACTGGCTGCGGCGTCCGCCCTCGGCGCGGGCGCGGCGCGACGCGGAACTCAAGGGCGCAATCCTGGCGATCTGGATCGAGAGCGGGGGCGTCTACGGCGCTCCGCGGATCCACGCGGCGCTGCGGGCCAGGGGCGAGCGGACGGGCCGCAAGCGGGTGGCGCGCCTGATGGGGGAACTGGGCATCGAGGGCGTGACCCGCAGGCGCTTCCGGGGCACGACGAAGAGGGACGCCAAAGCCCGGCCCGCACCGGACCTGGTGAGGCGGGACTTCTCGGCCGAGGGCCCCGACCAGCTGTGGGTGGCCGACATCACGCACGTGCGCACCCGGGCGGGATGGCTGTACCTCGCCGTGGTGCTGGACGCGTGGAGCCGGCGGATCGTCGGCTGGGCGATGGCGCCCCGGATGCCGGCCGATCTGGTGGGCGACGCGCTGACGATGGCGATCACCCGTCGCCAGCCGAAGGGACCGGTCATCCATCATAGCGACCAGGGCTCGCAGGGTGAATTCAAGCGGTCGTCGCAACACCTCGAGGAGGAGTTGCGATGGAGGCAAGCAGGCGCCGAGGAGCGGATCGAGCCCTACGTCCACGGATGCGTTCACCAGGCCGTCCGCCGGTGGGACGCCGCGAGCATCGACAGAGGTTCTGGAAAGAGATCGCTCGAGGTCTGTCGAGCGAGGAGGCCGCCGTGGCAGCGGGTGTGTCTCCCGCTGTCGGCACACGCTGGTTTCGCGAATGTGGTGGCATGCCACCACTCAATTTTCGTCCCCAGTCGCGGCGCTATCTCTCGTTCGTTGAGCGAGAAGAGATCTCCGTTCTTCGAGCCCGTGGTCGTGGCGTGCGCGAGATCGCCCGGCACCTGGGCCGTTCACCCTCGACGATCTCGCGAGAACTGCGGCGGAATGCGGCTACACGAGGAGGGAACCTCGAGTATCGGGCCACGACCGCTCAATGGCACGCCGACCGGCGAGCGAGCCGCCCAAAGCCTTCGAAGCTGGCCACGAACGGCGAGCTGAGGCAGTATGTGCAGGATCGCCTGGGAGGCCTGATCCGAGCTCCGGACGGTGCCGCTCTGGCAGGCCCGGATGTGCGCTGGACCGGACGGCGCCGCGGTCGCCGGCAAGACCGGCGATGGGCGACCTCGTGGAGTCCCGAGCAGATCTCCAACCGGCTACGGGTCGACTTCCCCGACGATGAATCCATGCGTATTTCGCACGAAGCCATCTACCAGGCGCTCTACGTTCACGGCCGCGGTGCGCTGCGACGGGAACTGACAGCGTGCCTTCGGACGGGACGGGCGCTGCGGGTGCCTCGAGCTCGCACCCGCAGACGGGGCAAGACGTTCGTTCACCCCGAGATCATGCTCAGCGAGCGACCGGCCGAAGCGGACGACCGGGCCGTTCCCGGGCACTGGGAAGGCGACCTGATCCTGGGGCTGGGCAGTTCGGCGATCGGAACGCTGGTCGAGCGGACCTCCAGGTTCACGATGCTGCTCTACCTCCCCCGCCTTAACAAGCCCGACGAGCCCAGGACCAGGAACGGTCCAGCGTTGGCTGGACACGGTGCCGAAGCCGTCCGGAACGCGATCGCTTCGTCGATCACGACCCTGCCCGAGCAACTCCGCCGGTCTCTGACATGGGACCAGGGAACAGAGATGGCTCAGCACGCACGGCTTCGCATCGACACTGGCCTGGCCGTCTACTTCTGCGACCCGCAAAGCCCGTGGCAGCGCGGCACGAACGAAAACACCAACGGCCTGTTGAGACAGTACTTTCCCAAAGGCACCGACCTCAGCAGACACACGGCCGACGATCTCTCCGCCGTCGCGGCCGCTCTCAACAGCCGCCCCCGCAAGACCCTGGGTTGGAGAACCCCGGCCGAAACCCTGGAAGATCTCTCACAATCACTGAACCGGACCTCCAACTTGCGCTAAACCAAGTGCTCCACCGCCCGGGGGTCTCCTGCCTTCCACGACCTTTGGTCGCTTCTGACTCCCTCGGGTTGGGAGACATCAATAACCCACTTCCTTCTCGACCCTTCGCTCTCGCTCTCCAGTCTGGTGTCCAGTAGAATCGAAGGCCCAGGAACCCCTTCAACCCGGTACTGTTGCGACGACCCCTTGAACCTGGGCAGTACACGTCGCTGTCGTTCGGGAAGCGGTGCCGCGAGGCGGGCGTCGTGCAGTCGATGGGCTCGGTGGGAGATGCGTACGACAACGCGATGTGCGAGAGCTTCTTCGCGACGCTCGAGTGCGAACTCCTCGACCGGCGGAGCTTCCGGACCGTGGCCGAGGCGCGGCGCGAAGTCTTCGGCTTCATCGAGGGTTTCTACAACACTCGCCGGCTCCACTCCGCGCTCGGCTACACGTCGCCGGCGAACTTCGAGAACCTCAACCATGCGGCCTGAGGCGAACCCGCGGTGCCGGGACCGCCGAGGCTCTCCGGCGCGCGCGGGGCGCACGCCGCTTCTCTCCCCCGTTGGAGGGTGGAGGAGGAGTCAATTCAGACATCATCAACCCCAACAACTAACCGTCCGTGAAAACGGGGCAGGTCCAATCCGAGGCCGCCCTTCGGCTCCTGCTCGTCTGCGCGGGTATGGGCGTGGTGGCCATCCTGGGCGGTAGCCTACGCGTTGTTCATGATGTAGCCGCCGCAGGCAAACGGGCTTCTCGGGACTCCGTTGAGGATCTGCACCGCTGACGGACGATTCAGCACGAAAAGGCGACCCAAGGGATACACAACATATCTGTTGACAACAAACCCGTTGTGTATTTCATGGGTTAGGATCAAACCCCCGAGGAGCGCCATTAGACCAACAGCTGGTCGCTGGGTGAGCGGCAACGACTTTTCGACCGCGAGCCCGAACTGCGAGCTCCAGAGTCCCACTTCGGCCATCGGAATCACCTGCTCTTGACCGAGTAGCGGGGTATCGGCCAAGACGAGGATCGCGAGGGAACTCGGGCGGCGCCTTCAGACCAGGGGATGGATCTTCCCGTTCGCGGATGTCGAGGGTTCAACCTGCGCGGAGTACCGCATTGGCGACCATCGGGACGGAGATCACACTCCATCCGGTCGATCCGTCCCAAGCTTGTCGGCGGACTGCAGGACTTACTTGGTCAACGGGAGGAAGGGGAGATGGACGGACCCACGAAAACGCAGTTGCGCGAGCAGGACGAAGCCGTGCGCCGCTTCAATGCCGCCGAACAGGCCCTCAAGCAGGCGCGTCCGATCGGGAACGCAGCTCCGATTGAGAGCGCGCAGGCGGGCCTACGATGCCGCCGAGCAGAACTACATTGCAAAGCGGCTGGGCGGCATGGCCTACTCCGAAGGTGCTGGCGAAACGGTGCGCAAGCCTTCCCCGCCATCGCAATCCGAGCTCGAGGATCGCGGCGTCGCTCCGCGCGAAGGGCCGTCGCATCCCCACTAACGATCTCTGGATCGTCGCCCACGCCATGGAGACCGGAGCCGATCTGGTGTCGGCCGCCCGCCACTTCGAACATGTGCACGGAATCGCGTGGATTCGGCTGAGGGGCAAGCGGCGTCCGACTTGGCCAACGGTATAGAGCGACTGCCCAAGCACATCGCATAGGCTATCTTCCGGCCACGCCCGGGTTCCACGCGGCACGCGACCCGGAAGCACTCGGAAGTCAAACGCTTCCGAGTTCCCTTCACCGCCATCGTCGGCGACGAGCTGTGCGGGCAACCCTGGCGCCCCATCCAGCCATTCGGCCGCCCGCGGATTTCGGCGAGGTTAGAGCCTCCCTGAATCGCGGAGTCTCCGTGCACGATCCCTTCCTCAAGTCGGTCTTCGCCGACCGGCGCATGGTCGAGATCCTGATCCGGGACCACGCGCCCGAATGGGCCGATGAGATCGACTTCTCGACCCTGCGTGAAGAACCGACCGAGCTCGTCAGCAAGAATACCCTGCAACAACGCCATCCCGACATGATCTGGTCCGCCGACACGGCCGACGGCAGCAGGGTCCTGTTCCTAGTCGAGTTTCAGCGAAGAGTCGAGCGGCTCGTGGCGCTGCGAACGACCACGTACACGGCGTTGGCGCTTGAGAGAATCGTCGGCGAAGGGGACACCCGGGCGGAGGATCCGCTACCCGAGTTCGTCGATCTGGTCCTCTACCACGGCGATGGTCCCTGGAGCGGTCCGGATCAGGTGACCAACCTGTTCCAGCGTTTCGACCCGGGCCGCTTCCGCCTGGGGATCCAAACCTGGACGCGTTCATGGTCGAGTGGATGGACACCATGTTCGTGTTTCCTGAACGGGATGTAGATCGACGCTCTCGAACGCTCTCGGATGTTCCGGCGGGTGTGGCTAGGTCGGAGAGGCTCCCCCGCGAATGGTGAGGATCTGGGGGGATCCTTGGTCGCAAGCGGTCGTGGTCGTGAAGGAACCTCAGCAACTGGTTACCGGCCCCGCGTCATCGAGCGGACCGGCCGCGAGACGCTGGGCGGCTTCGTGGACGCCCACGCCGGTCCTGACGCGATGGTCTACACGGACGGGACCAGCGCCTACAAGGCCCGCAAGCGGCACGAGGCCGTCCGGCACAGCGCTGCAAGTAACTCCGGGGCATACCCGCACCACGAACGGCGTGGAGTCGTTCTGGGCGATGCTCAAGCGCGGTTACCGCGGCGTCTACCACACGCAATCCACGGCCTGTTGAAAAGATCCTACCTGCCGATCCTTGCTCCGGGTTCCGCCATCTCCATCTTCACCGTCCAGCCCATGTCGGCCAGCGCACCCAAGGTGATGGCGCTCGCGGGGCAGTACTCCGAGGGATCGCTCGAGCAGAGGGCCATGAGTTCGTGGCTGATGATGCTGGCCCTCCAGTGGCTGTTCGGGTCCCCGCCCAGTCCACCCGCTCCGTTCTGCACGGGCACGCCCCTCGCTTCGTAGTGCTCGCCGCCTCCCAGCGCGGTGAACGCCCGATACGCCAAGTCGCCGTCGAAATATGTGTCGGGCGGTTCGCCGGGCTGCCCCCGGTAGGGGTTGCGCAGGCGGTAGTCCCAAGCCGCACCCATCCCGATCCCGAGAACATGAGCCAGCTCGTGGCGCATCGTCTCGTAGAAGCGATTCGGTCCCGCCCAGAGCGGGTATGTGTTTCTGACGTTAATGTGGCCGAAGGGGTGTTGTGTCGGTATGGGAATCCCGTCCGCCATCCCCAGCGCCGGACCGGAGCCAGCGGCATTGGCCGCGGACCAGCCGGTAAGCGCGGCGTTGGGGTCGAGGCTGACCGAAACGACCCGGTCATCCAGAACCAGAACCTGTTCCCAATAGGCCGCCGCAGCGGCCACGATGTCGCGAGAGCACTCCGAAAAGCCGTCCAGCGTATTGTAGGAAACGACGATCCGGCCCGTGCCTTGCCGTTGCAGTTCGCGAAGTCCCGGGCACCCCGCCTGGACCAACCCGAGGGACATCTCCGTTGCGTGAAAGCCATCCGATACGCTGACGGGGATGGCCGACAGGGTGTGTCCCTCGTCGATTGCCGTCAGGGTCACAAAGGTGCCTTCCATCGTCATGTCCAAGAAGGGCGGTCGATTCAGCCAGCTCAACGTGATGTCCAGCGAGTCGCCGTCCGGGTCCATGAAGTACGCGCCGATGTCAACCGCGACCGACTCGCCAACACTCATTGCCACCCGCAACCGGGGTTGATCGAACGCGTAGGTGGGGGAGCGGTTCGCGACGACCGGGAGAGTCCGCCGGGACGACCCGCGAGTCACGATCAGTTCGGTGCGACCGTGTCCCACCGGCGTCACAACGCCGCACAACCTTCCGGCGCGGGGATTGGCTACCTGAAGGCGTTGCAGCAAAGCCTCATCGCAAACCGTCGGTTCCCAAGTGGCTATCCGTGGGTCGATGGCAATGCCGGTCCACGGCGGCGCAGCCCCCAGACAACGGAATTGCGCCATGAACTCTCTGTTGCGCGGTCGAGAGTAGAATTGCTCATCCTCGTTACCAGTCCTGCCCACATCCGTTTTGAACAACAGCATGTCCGAGGTCCACCCGTCTTCCGATGACAGGCGGCCCAAACCGATCTCACAGTCAGCGGATGGGTTCGGTACGGCGCTGGCGGTTGCAGTGTCCACGGCGGTTATCCGAGCCGGAACCACTGGCGATGGCTCGTCCACACACGATGCGACCAGCGTGGCGAAGAGAAGGGAGAGAAAAAGGCAACCGGCGGGCAATTGAGCGGGGTGGTACGACATGACCCCTCCGGGGCTGTGTCGCGGGATCGGGTGATCGGCCCCGTCCGTTGGCACATCGGCTGTTGTCGTCGGCAGGGAACTCGCGACTGGGTTCCTGCATGATGACGGCTGATTATGCAACGTCGGGGGGAGGGGGCGGGCTCGTCAACTCTGGGTTATGATCCCCAATCTTGTTCGAGCCCGGTCCGCGTTGCGTTCTCCCTTTTGAGTCGCGCGGATGGCCGACGCTGGCAGAAAGGAACGCGACCTGATCGCCGCCGAGATCCAACTCCCGTTCGTCGATCCGGTTGTCGTAGAAGTGCACAAGCCAGACGAGGATGCTCAGGTAGCACTTCTTGAAGTCGTCCGGCGGATCCTCGACGAGGACGTACTCCGGCGGCGCCGTCTTCGTCCCGGTTCCTCCCCGGCCGCGAATCCGGTCGGCACCGGGGAGCTTTTCTGCGGTCACCTTGACAGCGCGCCATCCGGCTCGAACGAAGCGTACGCCCTGCTCCTTGATCTCGTCTGCTGGAGCCATTGATCTCCCCGATTTGAGTGAGAGGAACGAAGCTACGCGGAGAGGCAGGGGAAGGTCCAGCGATCTGGGCTGGCATCGGCTGGAGGAGACGGTCCGGGGCCTTGCGGCACCTCGATCAGCGCGCATTATGCAGTGCTGGGAAGTCTCTCACCTTGAGGCACACGGTTGCCGGCTTCGAGCGCGCGCCCCTTCACTCGATCAGTGCCATGCTCCGAAGACTCAACGCCTTCTACGAGTCACACGGAATCTCGCCCGTCGGTTTTCGGTGTCCCTCGCTTCCGGCGTGCTCCGCTGATTCCCCGGACTTCACGACCGCCAAGGCGAGCTTCGTCGGGCCAGCCTATGAAGACGGGCAACTTCCGCGCTTGCTCTTCCTCTCCCTGGACTCTGGTAGCGCAGATCCCGATCCGCGGCAACGCACAACCAAGGCCGTCCGCCGTCAAAACCTCGCCACGGATGTAGCGGCACTTCCCAAGAACAAGCATTGGTACCGCACCCACGAACTGGCACTCGTACTTCTCCACCAGTTCAAGGCGAGTCTCACGGTAACCGATACGCGGCTCCATTTCGCCCACGTCAACAGCGCGAAGTGTTGCCAGAACAAAGACTACCGGCGCCAAGCTGACAGGACGTTGTTCGAGAACTGCCGACGCTTTATCCCTGGAGAACTGCGCGTGCTGAGTCCGGATATCGTCGTGACACAAGGCGGTCCGGCGAAGGACGCGATTCTCAAGAGCTTCGTCGTCCAGCAGCATTGTGTGGAGGCAGTAAGGCAGGATCGCTACAAGAACGACGCGCACTACGAAGTGGGCTTCATCGAGATTGAGCCGACGAAGACGAGCCTCTGGCTTCAAACCTACCACCCCGGCGACTATGGGCGTTTCAACCCCCAACGACGCTATTGCTGGCCCCTATACGCGGACTTGGTCGGTCGATTCTGGCGTTCTCCCGGTATGTGACGAATTCAACGCGACGACCGGCGTACGCGACGTTCTCTTCTTGACGGGGTGTCTCCAGACCCCCGGGAGGTGACCTTGCAGGACCACCACGCTGGAGACGCAGGAGACTTCGGCAAGTACGGCCCTGCTGCGCCGGCGTGGGGGTCAAATCACCCTGCAAACGCCGATTCCTTCTTGTCTAGCGCGTCCAGAAATGGGCTGCTACCTTCGGGCCTCGCCTCCTGCCACACCACTAACTGCCGATTCATCATGTCAAAGCTGGAAGAAACACTGCGGACCATAGTCCGCGAGGAGCTCTGCAACGCGCTGGTGACACCGCCGGGCGACAGGACATGGACGAAGGCCGATTGGGAGATCTACCGCGCCGTTGGGATGATCCCCTACGGTCGCGTCGTCAGCTATACGGATGTGGCCCGCATGGCAGGGCGCCACCCCGCCCGCAATCATGCTCAAGCGGTCGGCCAAGCACTCGGACGGTTGGGTTACGACTGCCGTCATGTGCCCTGGTGGCGAGTGGTGCACGAGAACGGTTCTCCTCCGGGAGACAAGCCTGGCACCAAGTTTCGGCTCGCCCTTATGGAAATGGAGGGCATCACGATCAACGCGGCTGGGCGCATTCCGAAGCGATTCCGCTGGACACCTTCGTGATCGCGGTGCAAGGAACTGAAGCTGGGAGGAGCGAAGACGATGACCGAGATGGCGGACAGGTTTCACCGAAGCCTGGACGAATTGGTCCAGAGGGGTGCCCGGCAGGGGCGTCGGCAGGGTCAGAAAATGGTTCTGCGGCGACTGATCACCCGGAGGTTCGGCGAAGAGACCGCGGGGAAGGTGTCCGATGTGCTTGAGGAGCTGCCCGGCCCGGAGGGCATCGACCGTGTGACCGACGCGCTGTTCGAGTGCGGCACGGGAGAGGAGTTCATCGCACGGGTGCGGGCGGCCTGAATCTGCCGTCTACCTCGGCGAATAACACCTTAGCCTCCACAACCAGAGAGTTCCCTTGCCAGTCTTGGACTACGTTACTGCGGTGGCGGCGTTTGGAGGCCTGCTTCTTGGTCTATGGGCCGCTTGGCGGACCTTCCTTGATGACCGGGTCAAGCTCCGGGTCACTGCGCGCTTCGCGAAGGTGGACAACGTCTCCGGCTTCAGTGACGAGTTCGTGTCCATCAGCGTCACGAACATGAGCAAGTTCCCGGTCGCCTTGGCGTCGGTCGAACTCGTCCTTAAGGACGGCGACAAACGAGCGATGCTACCATGGTCTGGCGCGATAGAGCCAAGACGGAGGAAGGGATTCAGCTACGCGCTACTGGAGAAAAACCGGCCCGATAAGTCGGGCAACGTTGCTTCCGAGAACGTGCTGTCTTGCCGAGTTCGGACGGAGTGCGGTTTGGAAATAGTGAAGCCGGTGCGAGGAAGCTAGGAACGCAGTCGAGCCGGTGCCGACCGGGTCAGCGGCGAGCGCCTGTGGGCGTCGACCTGCCCGAAACCTCCGCAACCTTGAGAACCAGCGAGGCTCGAACCCGACACTCGCCGGAACATCTTCCCGGCCTACCGGCGCATCCCTCGGCAACCCCAAGGACCCTGCGGGATGCGGCGATTCGCCCCGGGCCCGATCGGCTGCGGTTTCTCCTCGCCGCTACACAACATATCCGTTGACAACAAAACCGTTGTGTATTCTCTTGGGGTTGGAATCCCACCTGGTCAACGGGTAGGAAGGAGAGATGGACGGACCCACTCTGATGGCCGTCTTCATCCCCTTCGCCGAAAGCCGCCGAAGCCAAGGACGATGAGCGACGCTGAGCGGATCATCCGCAAGTTCAATCCCGGACTCCTCCAGTCGGACCAAGAGATCAAGGAGCAGTTTGTGGTTCGCAGCCACGAACTGGGCTTGGTGCTGGAAGAGTTGCGCGTAAATGCCACCGCGCCTTCCTGCCAGCACATTCTCGTGGTCGGACCCCGGGGCAGCGGCAAGACCATGCTCCTTGCCCGGATCGCCGCGGAATTGCGCAGCCACGGCGAGTTTGCCGGCGCGCTGCTTCCGGTCCGGTTCATGGAGGAAAGCCAGGAGATCTTCACCCTCACCGACTTCTGGCTGGAGACGATGTTCTATCTGGCCAACGAAGTGGACCAACATGACGCCGCAATGGCTCGGGAATTGCGGGAGACCCGGACCGCGCTGGCGCCGCGCTGGCGCGAGCAGATAACGGAGGCGCAGGCTCGTGCCGCCGTCCTGGACGCCGCGGATCGGTTGGGCAAGCGGCTCGTCGTCATCCTCGAGAACCTGCAATCGCTTTGCCGGGACGCCCGTGACGACTTCGGCTGGCAACTCCGACAAGTGCTTCAGACGGAGCCGCAGATCATCCTGCTCGCCTCCGCCACCAGCCGCTTTCGTGCGTTGGACGACGTGGGCGAACCCTTCTTCGAGATGTTCCGCATCGTCGGTCTGGAGCCCTTGGACACGGAGGAATCCGGTCGCCTCTGGCAGATCGTGAGCGGCAAGGCCGCGACCCTGCTCGAAGTCAGGCCGCTCCAGATTCTGACCGGCGGGAATCCGCGCCTTTTGGTAATCGTGGCGGAGTTCGCTCGTCATCGGTCCCTCCGTCGGTTGATGTCCGAACTGGTCACCCTGATCGACGAGCACACCGAGTATTTTCGCAGCCACCTGAAGTCCCTGGCGAAGACGGAGCGGCGCGTGTACCTGGCCGTGATCGACCTCTGGCAACCCTCGTCAGCGAGCGAAGTGGCCGCGCGGGCTCGTGTCGACATCCGCGTGGCATCGACCATGCTCGGGCGACTGGTCGAACGGGGTGCAGTCATCCGGCAGGGCCGCGGCCGAAAGCGGCTGTATGCGGCCGCGGAACCATTGTACAGCATGTACTACAAACTGCGGCGGGAGCGTGACGAGGCGGTCGTCGTCGAAAACCTGATCCGGTTCATGGTGGCGTGCTACCGGGTTGATGATCTGTGGAAGCTGTCCGGTCCGCGGACCCCCGAAGCGGCGGAATCGGGAACGCTGAGGAGCAAGGGCCTGGCATACCGGCGCCTGGGTGACTCCGAGGAAGAGATTCGCAGGTACGATGCTGTCATCGAGCGCTTCGAGTTCGCTGACTCCCTCGATCGCCGGCGGCACGCGGCCGTTGCCCTGAGCTACAAGTCCATGGCACAGGCTGAAATCGGTCTAGCCGACGAAGCGCTCGATAGCTGCCGGAGACTGGAAGACATCGCCCGCTCCTGGACGGACTACAGCGAAGAGTTCCTCGGTGTACCCTGGGTCGCGTGGCTCAAGTGGCGCATCGCGGGCGCGAGGGCTCTGGCTTTGGCGGTTCGAACCGAACATCGAGCCTCGATATGGCAGTTTCGGGCCGCCTACGCTGCTTTCCCGCCCAACCTCGAAGGGACAATGAGCGAGATGGTTCGCCTTGTGCCCGCGCTGATTGGGGCAGGAGTCTCACCCCCGGATCTGCTGGCTGTCTTCGCCAGCGATATCGAAAAGGCCACCGGGCTGCAGCCTCTCGTCGTTGCCCTCGACGAACACGCCGGCAATCAGATTCGCGCCCCGCGGGAAGTCCGGGAGGTCGCGGCCGACATCCGTGACCGGTTCACCGAGGCTGCGGAGCGGACGCGGGCGACAGCACGCCGAGGTGACGCGTGAGGTCGAGCGCCGCGGATCACGCCAAGCCGCTGGCAGCGCGCTGCTCCGCCTTTCTCGACTCTCCCTGGCGACGGCATTTCACGGTAGCAGCAGGCGCGTAGCCACCCCAATCAGGATCCGGCCTGCCCCCACTGAGGCTCGGTCGCGCACGCCAGCCGGATCTTACTGCGGTATCCAGCGGACCAGGTGCTCTCGATAGCTCCGGCGCTCGCCCGGGACCACGCTGACACCGTAATCGCCACGTCCAGTTTCAATTCCGAGTAGTCGACGCTACGGGTTACGGCCTTCCCCCGCAGATCTGCCTCATCTGCGAGGGGTGCTCCGCCCCCCGTCGATCGCCCCGGAAAACCGCCGCCCCGGCAGCGTTCTCGGCTGGGTAGTTCGCCCTCTTCCGCCGGGGTCGAGCCCCCTTCCTGACCCCAGCAGAGCCCGGTCGCGCGAGCTTGTTCTCCTCGGACACAGCCCGCTATCTTGAGAGCGCCTAACACGTAGCGAGGCATCACCTGTAGTCAACCCGGTTTCTTGGAATGGTAAACCATGGCGACCCGTGTTGGACGGATGCAACAGAGGTTTTGGCAGGGGCTGCAAGAGTACGCTAAGCACAATGGCAACGTGCGGTTAACAAGAACACCTGCTCGCCAGCATTGCTACGACGTTGATACATTCCCTGGAGTTGTTTTGCAGGCCATCGCGTCCACCCGGCCGAGGAACCGGGTTGTCAGCCCGCACAGCCCGCACGAACTGCGCCTGCAGCTCAAGATGCCCGGAGCGAATGCCGACCACCTTTTCCGAGAGCTGAAAGCACAACGTGACGACATCCACGGCGAACTGGGCTTCGAGCTTACCTGGCATCCACCCGAGGGGAAGGAGCGCCGTAGAGCCTACTGTCTCTACGATGGGCCAACCGACTTCGAGGACAAGGCGTCTCACTCGATGCTCTACGACTGGCTCCTCGAACGGACCGAAGCCATACAACGGGTCTTCCTGACGCGCGTTGGGGAATTGTAGGGGAGCGGAAGACAGAACTTCACACCGTGTCCGTCGAGCGACGTAGCCCGCCCATTAGACGCGGCGTGCCGAGCTTCGCCGCACTCCTTGTCGTCACCACTCCACGCGCGAACGGGCTGCTCACGGCACCTGCCCGCGAGCCTCAATCGGCACTCTTCACTTCGTCGAGGTCGGCGTCATTGGCACGCATCGCCTCATCCAAGTGTGGCTGCACAGCGTGTCGCAACGAGAGCAGGTTGTCGGCCATCCATTGGCGAGCGGCCTCCAGCTCTTCCTCGGGGGCGGTCAAACTGAACACATCGTTCCTTTCCAACGTGACGTGGGACGCCTTCTTTCCCTCTTCCCACACGACGGTCCCGCCCACCTCTCCGTCGATCTCCTCCCGGTGCCGACGCAGGGCACGGAACCTCTCTTGGTGGCCGGTCCCGCGAAAGGATAGGAACACCATGCCCTTTCCGTCCGGAACGCCGGTAAATCCCGTGGCGTAGACGGCACGGGGGTGTCCGGTCTGGAACGACCGCCACCGGCCGCGCCATCCACCCTTCCCGACTGGCTTCACCCCTCGTTGGCGCAGCCGCGCCACCAGCGGCCGATAGAACTCTGCGTACAGCGTGGTCGCCGTCTTTCTCCGAGCACGTGATGCCGATGGTCGCGATTGAGGTGGCTCCACCACTGTCTGGAAATCGGCTGCCAAGGCCTCGCCAACGCGGTAAGCCCGCACCGCGACGGCGTACACATCGATGGTGTCCGCTTCGTTCAGCCATTCCAGGATGCTTCGGTGGTAGGAAGTGAAATCACGCGCCACCCACACCACGATGTTGGCATCTGCGTTGGCGGCATAGCCCAGCAACCGGAGGCAGTGCGAATCATCCGACTCCCCAAGTTGGTTCTCGATCACTACGACGGCGTCGGTTCCGGCTTGCCGGGCGTAGATGTCGACGCGACCGGCGTCCGGCAACCTTACCTCCGTTCGCACTCGTTCCAAGCTCAAGTTCAGCACGTCCGCCAGGCGATCGATGTGCTTGGCCAGCCAAGGGGTAAAGTCGTGCGCCTCGTAGGGCCAAGCCTTCCTCAAGCTCACGGGCTCCAACGCTCTTATCTCGGGCATCCCGTCTTCTCCCGCGCAATGCTCAGTCGTGTCCGTGGCCATTTACGTTTCCGCTACTAGACAGCGAATATTTCGGTGAGCCGACGCCCCCACGTCAAGTCCACTCTGCGGCAACCGGCTCTCTTCCTAGCCGGAGGGCGGCCCACTGGGCCGACGACGGCCTCGCGGCGGAGCCTCTCCGACTTGGCCACACCTGCCGGAACACCCAGCCATTCGGCCGCTCAACTGAGTCCAGCAGACCGAAAGGCGTTGGCCCGGCTCGTGGCCGCGATCAAGCAGGAGGAACGAAATCGATGACTCATGTGGACGGGACGCGTGGATTCAGCTGAGGGGCAGGCGCCGACCGATCCCGCCGACGGTGTGAAACACGCGCACGAGCTGGCTGCTACGCACGCACGCGGGCAAACAACTCCGCTCCGCTGTCACAATCGATGATCGCATCGACGACCTCGTCGAGCCGATCTGCATCCGCCCTGTCTTCGAGGATCCGCGTCAGCCGCTCGGCCGTCTCCGCTCCGAATTTCCTGGCCGCGAAACGCCGCACTACAAGCGCCCGCTCCCTGCGGCCCTGCTCCAAGCCCTGCCGGACCCCGTCACGGTGGACCTGGTCCCTCAACTCCTTTGCTCTCTCGTACATCTCTTCGTCCTCCTTGAACGACATCATCCCCGCCAGGTCCGCCTCGGAAATCTGCCACGCCTCCGCAGCCCCCGCTACCCACGTCCGACCTGGCCAACGGTGTAGAGGTGGAAGACCTCCTTCAGCGGTCGGAACCGGGTCGCTTCCGCCTGAAGATCCAAACCCCGACGCGTTCATGGTCGAGCGGATGGACACCATGTTACGATTGAGCGACTACCCGGAGGAACTGAAGCTGGGAGGAGCGAAGACGATGACTGAGATGGTGGAACGATTTCACCGAAGCCTGGACGAATTGGTCCAGAGGGGTGCCCGGCAGGGGCGTCGGCAGGGTCAGAAAATGGTCCTGCGGCAGCAGATCGCCCGGAGGTTCGGCGAAGAGACCGCAGGGAAGGTGTCAGATGTGCTTGAGGAACTACCCGGCCCGGAGGGCATCGACCGTGTGACCGACGCGCTGTTCGAGTGCGGCACGGGAGAGGAGTTCATCGCACCCTTCGCCAACCTCTGGGAGTCGCAGCCGCAGCCGAAGCGGGAACCTCGAACGGTAGCGGCACATGTACGGAAATCTGATTCAACTGAGCGGCGATTTCACCGAGAGAACCACATGGCGGCGCGTCACTCCCGTGTCGTCAGGACGGGCGGACACCATCGACGAGAACCGCTTGCAGGACATCCTGTTCCGGCACGCGGATGCTCTGCCCCTCGACGAAATCGACTCCGCATACGAAACGCCGGTTCCGGTCTGTAGGGAATTGGGCACGCGGGTGGGGTTCGTTGATGCGCTATACCTGACCCCGACCGGGAGGATCATTCTTGCCGAGTTCAAACTTTGGAGGAATTCGAGTGCGCGCAGGGAGGTGATCGGCCAGATCCTCGACTACGCCCGTGTACTCGCGTCGTGGAGCTACGACGACTTGGAGAGAGAGGTCAGGAAACGGGTCAAGCGGTCGCCCTTCGACATCGTCTCCGAGGCGCACGGCGACGTGCAGGAGCACATCTTCATCGATGCCGTCGCCCGCCGACTCAAACGAGGCGAGTTCCTGCTCCTGATCATCGGTGACGGAATCCGCGAAGGCGTCGAAGACATCGTCTCCTACGTCGGCGCCTTTCTCAACCGCAGCCAATCCAGTATCGGAACCTACCTGACGTGGCGGGCGGGCTTCCCCGAGGAGGAGAGAGTTTTTGAAGAGATCATGGGCGCTCTTGACAGTGATGAAGAACTAGCCGGCGCGCTCGACGGCTGGGAGCGCTGGTCCAACCCCTCAGGACGCCCGCGCCTGGGTTTCAGTCGTGCGGCGGAGTTCGTAGACGGGACGGCCATCCGCGACTTTGACGAAGCCGTCGAGTGGATGCGCGAACACTTCAATCGCCTGGTAACGGCGTTGCATCCAGAGTGTCGGCGCAGGCTGCGCGCCAAGGGCTGACGCGACCGCCGGAGAGGCGGCTCGCCCAAGGCATGGGATTTCGCTCGGATTTGGTGAACCTGATTCTGTTTGCGATCGCCATGTACGTGCTCTTCAGGCTGCTCTCCAAGGCTGCCGACGCGCTGCTTGACAGGTATGCGTCTTGGCGTTTCCCGTCATGGCGCTATCGGATAAATGTCACGGAACGAGAATCACGTGAGGTCAGGGCAGGCAGGCACAGGTTTGTAGCCGTTGAGACTGGCAAGGAGCACTTGCTGGGATGGCCGAAATGAGCCTCTGCCGTCTTCCATGACTGCGCATCGGATGTCGTCTGTTTCTGAGCGACAGCCCCCCGCCAGGAAGTGCGGCGCTGTCGGCGGACATCTCTTGTTGGTGGTAGCGCTGCAAGCCTGCTCGGCCTTCGGCATCAGTGAGGATGACGGGTCCATTCTCAGGGTCCAGCTAGCTGGAGACGGAACTGGCGGCCCCAGCGATGCGCCAGTCCGCATCATCAACTCACCGGATGATCCCCGCGGGATGGCGGGCATCGAAGTCGAAATCACCGGCATCGATGGCGGAGATGGCCGTCCCCCCACCCTGACGGCTGCTGATTTCCGGGCACCGCGTCGCAGATGGGAGACCAGGCTTCCAGATTCTGGACAAGTCGGCTTCGTGGTAAGACTCCGAGACAGCGAGCGCCAGCTTGTCGCCGAGGCGGTCTCCGGGGCGTTTACTCTTAAGGCCACGGACCCTTTGGAGGCTCCAGTTGGAGCGCAAGCCGATGTGGAGAGACGCGAACGGTCAACTGAGGTGCCCGGACTGGCTCTGGCGCTGTGTCGAGGTTTGGGCGCTCGACATCCGCGAGGACGCCCGGAACTACCCGACCGAGATGTTGTGGGTCGTACTCTATCGCGTGAATCGCGGCGGCAACCGTTGCTCGGGGAGAGACTGTGTGATCTAAGGGTACACCCGCCCCCCGCCAATGGTAGCCTGAGAAGGGATCGCTTCCCGAGGACGCGCACTGGACCGCGCCAACTTGCACAGAGAAGCCAGTTGGCCAGCAGCGCCGACGCTGCGGGCAGGCCGGTTCCGAGTGCCGCGACGGTTCGACCCCGGCGGAGGGACGGACGGACTCCGTCCCGGAGGCTGGAGGCACCGGCGCCGAAGCGGTGGCAACGCCGACCACGCAGGCGCCGGTGACGACCCAGGCGCATCCGCGAAGTCGACGGCCTCGACCGGCGGTGATCGTGGTCGGTGGGAGAACATCCGGCGACTGGCCGCCGGAACCGGAGCCGATCTGGTGTCGGCCGCCCGCCACTTCGTGCATGTGGACGGGATCGCGTGGATTGGGCTGAGGGACGAGCGGCGTCCGACCTGGCCAACGGTGTAGAGCAACTGCCCGAGCACGTCGCAAAGGCCATCTTCCGGCCACCCCGGGTTCCACGCGGCAGGCGACCCGGAAGTACTCGGAAGTCAAACGCTTCCGAGTTCCCTGCACTCTCGTCGTCGGCGACGAGCTGTACGTCGACCCTGGCGCCCCATTCAGCCATTCGACCGCCCGCGTATTTCGGCGAGATTGGAGCCTCCCCGAATCACGGAGTCTCCGTGCACGATCCCTTCCTCAAGTCGGTGTTCGGCGACCCTCGCATGATCGAGATCCTGATCCGGGACCACGTGCCCGAATGGGCGGACGAGATCGACTTCTCGACCCTGCGGGAAGAACCGACCGAGCTCATCAGCAGGAAAACCCTGCAACACCGCCATCCCGACATGATCTGGTCCGCCGACACGGCCCATGGCAGCAGGGTCCTGTTCCTGGTCGAGTTTCAGCGAAAGGCCGAGCGGCTGATGGCGCTGCGAACGACCACGTACACGGGGTTGGCGCTTGAGAGAATCGTCGGCGATCGGGACACTCGGTCGGAGGATCCGCTCCCGGAGTTCGTCTACCTGGTCCTCTACCACGGCGATGGCCCCTGGAGCGGTCCGACTCGGGTGGACGATCTCTTCCAGCGGTCGAAACCGGGCCGCTTCCGTCTGGTCTCGTGGAGAGCGGAGACGGGAGCTGGCGATCCGCTGGACGACGCGACGGCCCTGGTGCTGAGCCTGGCCCGCAGCCTCTCTTTTGAGGAGATGGCCGCGCAGGTGGCGGCTCTGCGACTCAGGGTCTTGGAGCGCGGGGACGCGAGCTTGGACGCGTTCATGGTCGGGCGAATGGACACCATGTTAGTTTTGAGGAACTACCCGGAGGAACTGAGGCTAGGAGGAGCGAAGACGATGACCGAATTGGTGGACAGGTTTCACCGAAGCCTGGACGAGTTGGTCCAGCGGGGCGCTCGGCAGGGTCGCCAACAGGGTCGCCGGCAGGGTCAGAAAATGGTTCTGCGGCGGCAGATCGTCCGGAGGTTCGGCGAGGAAACGGCGGGGCAGGTCTCGGATGTGATTGAGAGGCTACGCGGCCCTGAGGGCATCGACCGTGTGACTGACGCACTGCTCGAGTGCGGCACGGGAGAGGAGTTCATCGAGCGGGTGCGGACAGCCTGACGTCGCCCTCACGACACCACCCCAGACCCCATCTCGCGACCCCGGATGTCGAGGCACGCCGCGACCGCAGCCTCGATCAGCGCCGCGGCTTCTCCACGAGCCGTCCCGCCAAGTACTTGTGGAGGACGCTCGACAACAGCGTCTGATAGGGAATGCCCTCTTCGCGCGCCCTCGCGTGCGCTCGGGAGAAGTCCAGTTCCGTTACCCGCAGGTTGACTCGCCGGGTCTTGTTGAAGGTATTGCGGGCCGCTTGAGGGGCGATCTCCATCTCGTGGTGGGCCTCCGGAGCAGACCTCAGTTCACCCCGTTCGAACTTTTCGAGGATCTCCCGCTCTTCGGTGTTCAGTTGGTCGTTCACGATGATCGCCTCTTCCGGTAGTGTCTGGTCGCCTTTCGACTCGGGATGATCGTCTTCAGGAATCGCGTGCCGTCCGCGCCGGTCACGAAGGGCACCAGGTAGAGGTAGTGTTCGATGTCGACGACGTAGATCTTCTGGCCCCGGTACCGTTCCTGGTTGGGATGCTCAAGGACGTCCACCAGACCGCCTTGTGTGCGTTTTGTCAACAGACACGTCCATGTCCAGCCCGACGACCCGGCCTTCGGGACCAACGCGGCGGGCAGACGCCATCCCGACATGATCTGGTCCGCCGACACGGCCGATGGCGGGAGGGGGTCCTGTTCCAAGCTGGCCGGCGCTCGTTGGAGCACGCGACCGACGGCGAGCCCGGCTTGGGCGGATCTACCGCTCTTCAAGGACCTGCCACAGTGGGCATGGGCACCGGGAGGCGCACGATCGCAATGCGCTGTAGCTCCATGGAGTCTCTCACCACGCCGACCGCTACCGAGCCCATCAAGCGATAGGGTGTGAACCCATCGGGAAAGACGATCCTCTGGAATTGTGGGGCTGTGTCGTTCAGGGCAACCGTCATCCAGGTCCTGCCATATCCGAGAGGATGGGACGAACCGTCGAACTCCTGAATCCAGATCCGCTCAGGGGAGCAGCGAAGATCTATGCCGATCGGGGCCACTTCCGGCAGGTGGCCGCCCGCCTGCTTCAGCACGTCCTCGGCGGCGCGTTCGATCTCGCCGTCGTTGACGTTCGTTCCTCGCGTTTCGTTGCGCATCATCGCGCGGACATAGCCCAAACGCTCTTCATGCGACAGCGGCCGGCTGGTCCAGGGCAGCGCAATCTGCCTGACTTTCGTGCCGCCGGGACCGTAGAGATGAAGGCTGCGGTCGACCGGATCGAGCACGGCGACGACGCCATCGGCACACCCGTCCCACAGGGGCACCGGGGCGAGACCCATGGCCTGAACGCGGCTTGCGGCTCCGGGAAGGTCAACGGCGAAGTCCACGGCCACGGCTGGCTCGACATCACCGTGCGCATGGCGCACGATCCTGCCGCTCCAGAAGTCGTCGCCGCGGGTGATCCCGCCGGGATAGCTGGCCGTCCAGATTCCGGTGTCGTCTTCGGCCACTCGGAACGGATCTCCGAATGTCACGCTCCTGATATCCGCTCGGATGGACTCCCGGGTGATGGTCGTGGGCGTTGAGGTCAGGAAGTTGCCTTCCACATCGAACCGGGAACGCCTGCGCGTGCCGAGATCCCAGGCGATCACCTCGCCGCCGGACGTTGCAGCGGAAAGGACCCAGGGGTTGCGGAGTTCCCCCGGCCCGTCGCCCGACTTGCCGAAGTCGGCGAGCATGCGGCCGGAGCGATCGTAGGCCCGGAGAAAGGGTGCGGCTGCGGTGAGTACCCAGATCACCTCGCCGGACTCGATGACGTCGCGCACGTCCCACAACTCCTCACCCTCCTGGAAGATCGTAAGCGCCGAACGGGAGATCTCGACCTCAACCGTCGATGTATCCGGAGCCTCGCGGGCGCATGACCCTGCGCCGAGCACCCCGAGCGCCAGCAGCGGGAGGACCGGCTGTCTTAACCGCGATTGTCTGTGAACGAGCAGACTCGCCAAGGCCGCAAGAGAAGCGACTGCGCCGGCCAGGATCGGTGTCGCGACCGCACCCGGAGATCCGAGGTAGCCGGTGCCGCCCATGAGGAGCAGGCCGGATCCGAGCGTCAGCGCGCAAGCAACGAAGCCGGAAAGCATGCCCAGGCACTCGCGCCACGCACCCTGTCCGGGAGCGCCTCGTGCCTCGCGCTCCAAGGCACCCATGATCGCGTTCACGCTGGACTCCGAGAGCGGCGCATCGGACGCGCCGACCTGCCGGATCGAGGCGATCAGGTGCATCGTCTCGCGCACCTCCGCATCTGAGGTCCCATCCGCCACCTCTGCCGCCGGTGTTGCATCGCCTTCCAGGACAGCCGAGACAAGACGGTCGATCTTCTGAGCGTCCATGTCCCCGCGTTCGGCCCCGCGCCGACCCGATGGAATTCGCATCTTCTTCATCATGGGGGTTCTCCTTGGCTAACAAGTCCCTTCGGCGAGCCAGTCCATTTGGCGCAGCTTCTTCAGGCCCCTGTGGATCAGCGAGCGAACCGATACCTCCTTCACCGCCAGGAGCTGCGCCACCTCGGCGGTGCTCCGACCTTCGAGGATGCGCAGCAGGATTGCGTCCCGTTCGCGCGCCCTGAGCCGTTCCAGCGCCGCGTAGAGGGCAGCCGCCCGCTCTTGGCGCTGCACCTGTTCGGCCGGACCGGGTGTGCGGTCAGGGAGTTCGCCGTGGTCATCAAGGCGGACGCGGGGTCCGGGGCGACGTTTGCGCGCCTCCGTCCGGCAGACATTCCTGCACACCGTCAGCGCCCACCCGAGAAAGGATCCCGTACCGGAGAAGCGCGCGCGCTTCCGGTAGATCCGAATCCAGCAGACCTGCAACAGATCGGCTGCGTGGTCGTCATCACGGGCGTAGCCACGGATCACTCGGAGCATTCGCGGAGACGTCTCCCGGACCAGATGGCGAAACAGCGCGCGGTCTCCCGCATGAAATCGCTCCCGGTCGAAGCCGGCGCTGCCATCGTCCACAGTCACCGTGCGGACCCTCGATCGGGACGGGTGAACGCGTACAGGATCCCTGCCGCAACAAGCGGCAAACACAGAGGGAGCACGAACAGCAGCCCTCCCCAGGCCGCTTGATATCCAACCAGTTCATCGGCGATGGCCACAGGAATCCAGAAAGCCGCGAACAACAGTCCGCCCGAAAGCCAACGTGTGACGTAGCGGGGCCAGGTGGACATCCTGCGGGTCAATCCTCCGGTCAAGTCACCCAGCACGGCCGCCAAAAAGACAAACGCCGCGTTCGCGACCGGCACGAGCAGCGTCCCCAGATCGTTGGCCGCTCTACGCAAGTACCTCGCGGCCTCGTTTCCTGTCGCAGCCTCCGCAGCGGCTTGCGAGGACCTCACGGAATGGACGAGCGCGCTGGGAAGCGGCCAGTCGGCGCCAGTCCACCTCGGGAACATGGGCAGCACAAGCGACGGCAGGGCGTATGCCGCCACCGCCAGCATTGCGAGGAGGATCCAGCGGCGACGCCGCAAGCCGGCAGAACCCCCTCCGAGAATGCCGCAGCCGTTCAGAGCCCCGGCGAACACCGCGGGCGGGAGAATCTGGACAACCATGCCGGGTATTCGTCTCGCCACCATCTCGAGGAAGTCCGAGACCGCATCCGGCCTCCCCCAGAAATGCGTTGCCGAATACGCGAGGTACACGGCCAGAAGGACGACAACCCAGATCGCGACTCGCCTCGTGAAGTCGGATTCCGGCTTCGGATGGGACCCGGTCACGGTCATGTGCGCACCCCCGTGGTGCAGGTGATCTCGCTCGGTCCGACACTCGTGCCGAACGCGGCTGTCCTACAAGAGGGAGACGCCAAATCGGCGGCGTCCGTTGCGAGATGCCCTGGCGACCAGGAGACTCCGGTTGTCCGCCTTCATGGTGGAATGAGACTGATTACTCCGGGTGGTCGACCGGCTGTTTGGTATACGGTGGTGTTCTACCGCGGTCGAGCGGATGGGCACCATGTTACGATTGAGGAACTACCCGGAGGAACTGAAGCTGGGAAGAGCGAAGACGATGACCGAGATGGCGGAGAGGTTTCACCGAAGCTTGGATGAATTGGTCCAGAGGGGCGCCCGACAGAGTCTGCAGCGGCTGATCGCCCGGAGGTTCGGCGAGGAAACGGCGGGGCAGGTCTCGGAGGTGCTTGAGGGGCTACCCGGCCCTGAGGACATTGACCGTGTGACCGACGCGGTGATCGAGTGCGGCACCTCCGAGGAGTTCATCGAGCGGGTGCGGACAGCCTGACGTCGCCCACCCACACCACCAGACCCCATCTCGCGACCCCGGATGTCGAGGCACGCCGCGACCGCAGCCTCGATCAGCGCCTCGGCTACCGCCCCGTCTCGATGTCCGGCCACCGCAGCTTGTTGAAGGTTCTCCGAAACACTACGATGAACGGTCAAATCACGACCTGAGCGGCGCGTACGACGGGAGGGGATGAGAATGCGGTACAAGCTGCTGGGCAAGAGTGGTTTGCGAGTGTCGGAGGTCTGCCTCGGCACGATGATGATGTCGACGGAGTCCCCCAGCTCCGCCGGACCCGAGGAGAGCCGCCGGATCCTGGAGGCCTTCGCGGAGAAGGGCGGCAACTACTTCGACACGGCCAACGAAGTGTACAACGACGGTCTCAGCGAGCGGATCCTGGGCGAGTTCGTCGCGTCCGATCGCCATCGCTACGTCGTGACGACGAAGTACACCAACACGCGACTCAGTCTCAACAGGCTGTACAGCGGGAAGGACCCGAGGATCCGGGACCATCCCAACGCCGGCGGCAACCACAAGAAGAGCATGGTGCATTCGGTGGAAGGGAGCCTGAAGCGCCTGGGGGTGGACTACATCGATCTCCTCTGGATTCACTTCTGGGAGTACAGCACGGACATCGCGGACGTGATGCGCAACGTGAACGACCTGGTGCAGCAGGGCAAGGTGCTGCACTTCGGCCTCTGCAACACTCCCGCCTGGGTGGTGGCGCGGGGCCAGACGGTGGCCGAGCAGCGAGGCTGGGAGCCGATCTCCGCACTGCAGTACCGGTACAACCTGGTCTCGAGGGACCTGGAGCTCGAGGTCATTCCCTGCGCCCGCGCGCTCGGCATCAGCGTCAACGCCTACTCGCCGCTGGCCGGCGGCTTCCTGACCGGCAAGTACACGCGGGGCGACAGCACGGAGGGCCGGCGCTACGACGGCGGGCGCTTCAAGCAGGCCACCTTCCCGTTTGACGAGAAGTCCTACGAGATTGCTCGCAAGGTGGACGAGATCGCCGACCGCCTCGGGACCAGCTCGGCCGCGGTGGCCCTGGCGTGGGTGCGGGACCGCGGCGTGATCCCGATGGTCGGGGCCCGCAAGGTCTCCCAGATCGAGAACAGCCTGCAGTACCTGGAGGTCACCCTCCCGCAGGAGGACATGCGGGCGCTGAACGAGATGAGCGCCCCCGCACTGCCCTGGACCTACGACATGCTCCACAGCGAGAAGAGCCTCGTCCGCCAACTGGCCTCCGGCGGCATGCTGGACGCGATCGACAACGAGCACTTCCCCGCCTGACGAGCGCGGGGCCGGACCCTTCCCGAATGAACTTCGACATCCTCGGCAACCTCGGCGAATTCATCGGTGCCGTCGGCGTTGTGCTGTCGCTGCTACTGGTCGCGCGCCGGATGCGGCTCGGCATCGAACAGACGCGGCGCAACACGAGGAGCGTACGCGCGGCCACGTTCAACGCGATGGTCGAAAACAGCATCCGCCTGCTCGAGCACGTCTTCCGCGACCCCGAACTCGCCGACTTCCTCGCCCGGGCGGCCGACGGCCCGGACCGGCTCACGGCCGGCGAGCGACTGCGCTGGAACTCCTACATGACAGCGGTCTTCCGCCACATGGGCAACCTGCTCTACCAGCACGAAACCGGGGCCATGGAAGACAAGATGTGGGAGTCCTACCGCCGCTCCTTCAAGGACCACCTGCGCGGCGAGGGGTGGGTGACCTGGTATCTCGACCATCCCCATCTCTTCGACGAGCGCCTCGCGGAAGAGGTGCACGCCATCCTGGGAGAACTGGCGAGCGAAGGGGTGCCGCACGCGGTGGCGTGGAAGGCGGGGTAGACCCGGTCGTCGGCGGCGACGTAGAGGTAGAAAGCGGATTCCTCGCGATCTTGCCGGGGCGACCGCCTTCCGTTACCCTTTCGGCCACCGGACGCGGCAAGAGAACAGGACGAACCGAAAGGAGCGGCAAGTCATGAATTGGACGCTTGCCCCCGGAATCGCATCTCTACCGCAATTCGCTTCGCGGCCAATGAAATGGCTGCGTGACACGGTTGTCATAATCATCCCCGAGCCCACGATATCGTCAATTTCACGAAAGAGAGGACACCCATCATGAAGAACCAAGTACATCCTGTTCTGACCGCGGCTTGCGGCCTCGCCCTTGCCGCCTTTGCGACGTCAGCTTCAGCGCAACAGATCTCCGAACAGACTGTCATTGATGCGCAGAATACCTGGGGCGAGGGTATTGTCGCGATTTCCGAAGTTCATGCCGAGGGCGGCGACTATACCGCCCGTGCGACGGAACACATCAATGACCTTTATGCATATGGCGAGACCGACGTCATGTTCAAGCCGACCATGGCGGCGGAAGATCAGTTCCGTGAGACATTTGAGGGAGCTCTGAGCTATTTCATCGGGCAAGACGGAACGGAGGACAAAGGGTTCGCAATCTCGGGCTGGACCAATGTTCGGTGGGAGAGCAACGGCATCTACACCAACGACACCTCCGCAATGGCCATGGGCAATTACTACTTCACAGGCCCGGACGGTAACGAGACAAAGGTTGAGTACTCCTTTGGCTACGTCCTTGTTGACGGTGACTTGAAGATCAATCTTCATCATTCATCGCTGCCCTACAGCCCCGAATAGTCGCGAAGCCCGGCTATCTGGCCGCACCCTTGCAAGCACGGCCCGGTACAGAGAGCGGCTGGTCGAGCTTGCGAGGGCCGGGCGTAGCCAAGGAGAAGACACGATGAAGCGCATTCTGTTGTGTGCCGCGATCCTCGCCTTTCCGGTGCCGGTCGCGGCTCAGTATATGGGGCTTCAGGCGGGTGGAGCCCTCACGTCCCAAACCGCCGAAGAGGCCGACACCAAATACGGGCTGATCGGCGGCGTCTCGCTGGATCTTCCGCTCGCGGACGCCGTGGGCTTTCGGCTGGGCGCGCTCTACGCACAGAAGGGAGCGTCGTTCGACGTGGAAGGCGTCGAGGGGACCACTGAACTCACCTACATCGAGCTGCCGGCCATGCTCCGTCTCGGAGGCAGCGTGTACGCGCTCATCGGTGCCGCCATCGGCATCAACTCCGGCTGCACGGTTATGGCGGCGTCCCTGTCCATCGATTGCTCGGAGATCCCGGATGCGAACATCAACATGATGGACCTCGGAATCGCCGGGGGCATCGGACTGCGCGCCGGGATGTCGAACCGCGTCTCGTTCACCCTCGAAGTGCTCCACAACAGGGGACTGTCGAACGTCAGCGACGACGATCCGGACCCGTTCCAGAACAGGGCGTTCAACGCCTTGGCGGGTTTGGCCATAACCCTGGGCAGATAGCGTCGCCATGCCCACGGGCAGAACAAACCGCCCGGCACGAGCGCCCGCTTCGGGCCGCCTTGGCGCAGATTGCCGGGTTTCCGCGAGGGGCGCGGCCTCGGTCGCGCTCCTGCTCGGACTGCTCGCCACGCCGGGCTGCCGCGACTCGCCGCTCGAACCGGGCATGCCCGAGAACAACGTGGTGGTCGACGACGGCCGCGACTACGGAAACGACCCCTACGTCGTGAACTCGGCAGCAATAGACGGAGACCGGCTGACCATCTCGGTCTCCTTCGCCGGCGGGTGCCGGGACCACATCTTCACCCTGGTGATCTCGGAGTCGTTCAGGGAGTCGGATCCGGTGCAGCTTCCCGCCGTGCTCGCCCACGAAGCGAACGGCGACACCTGCGAGGCATACCCGACCGAGTCCCACGTCTTCGACCTCGCCCTGGTCAGGACGCGCTACCGGCAGTTCTACGGACCCGGTTCGGGGACGGTCGTCCTGCGAATCGCGGGTGTGCCCGGTGACGACCTCGTGTACCAGTTCGACGGATAGGCGCCGGGTGAGAGGGGTGAGGCCGCGGTCGGCCGTCGCCGGCCCGATCGCAGCGGCCCTGCTCGCCGGCCCGGCTGTCGCGCAGGACCAGCCGCTGACGGCAGACATGACCGAGGTGTACCGGGTGGGCGGCGCGAGCGCGCGGGAGGAGTGGGCCTTCTTCGGGCCTGAACCGTCCCTGCAGGCGAGCTTCGATGAAGCCGGCAACCTGCTGGTTCTGGATGCGATGAACAAACGGGTCGTCGTCATCGGAGCCGACGGACAACTTGTGCGTGTCGTCGGTCGCGAGGGTGAGGGACCGGGCGAGTTTCAGAGCGTAATGGCCTTCGCGGTGTGGCGCGACGGCCGCATCGCGGTGCCCGACATGGGTCATTCCGCGATCCAGGTGTTCAGCCGGGACGGCGGACTGGAGCGCTTCGTCCGGATTAATGACGGGGACAGGCCTGCATCCAGCGTCCTCTTTCACCGCGAGATTCGGGCCGATCCATTGGGCGACAGGATCATCGCCCGGGGAGTCGACGGGGTGCTGGTTGCGATGGCAAACCGTGCGAACCGGTTCATGGGGCATCAGGAGGACGAGCCTCCGCGGGGGGCCGACGACCGCGCGCTCGAGACACTGGACTTCTCCGGCGATGAGGTCGTGCAGGAGCCGATCCTCCAGGGATGGAGGGCCCCTCGCCCCGAAGCCGGGCTGTCACCCGCCGGGCTTGAGGACTGGCCGAAGGTGGTCGCGTCGATGGAAGACCGGTACTTCGAGCCCGCCTTCGTCTGGGATGTGCTGCCCGACGGCACCATCGCCTATTCCGACTCCTCGGCGTACGCGATCAGGTTCGCCTCTCGCGACGGATCGGTGACCGGCGTGCTGAGACGGCCGCTCTCGCCGCAAGGGGTATCCCGGCGCATCCGGAGGGCGACGACCGCCTATCACCTCGAACGCCTTGAAGAGTGGTCGCAGACGGCTCCCTCCACAGGCGTGCCTTTCATCACACCGGACGTCGAGGGGCGCCGCCGCAGGATCCAGGAACGCGGGTTCTACCACGAAATCCCCGTGGTGCGGGGGCTGAAGGCCACCTGGGACGGCGGGCTCTGGATCCAGCGCCGCGGAGAGGACCCATGGTTGGGCGAAGGCCCGATAGACGTCTTCAACGCGGACCGCGAGTACCTGGGCACGCTGCCGGCCGGCAACCCGCCGATGCCGGCCGCGTTCGGACCCGACGGTCTCGTAGTCCACCTGGAACGCGATGAATTCGATGTGCCGACGCTCGTGGTGAGCCGGTCGCGGGGGGAGTAGGAAGTCACCCCGTTCGAACTCTTCGAGGATCTCCCGCTCTTCGGTGTTCAGTTGGTCGTTCACCA
Source organism: Longimicrobiales bacterium (assembly GCA_965202805.1). GTDB lineage: Bacteria > Gemmatimonadota > Gemmatimonadetes > Longimicrobiales > Gaopeijiaceae > BD2-11. Next base: position 472,667 of record OZ241869.1, on the reverse strand, counting down.
GCCTCCCGCCGCTTCGACGCAAGTTATGCCTGCACCGCATCAATCCGGGAGACCTCCGACAAGGCCGCGGTTGTCCCGCGAAGCGGATTCCGACATCTTCCGTCGCCATGATCCACGCGACGGACATCCGATCCCTCCGCCCCCGCGGAGCGACCTGCACCTGTAGGTGCTCTTGTCCCTGCATCGCCTGGATCCGGGTATGTTGACGCGCTGAGTCCTGAGTTCACGCCGCCTCCGAGCCGCCCCGGTCAGCCGATCCGGGCGGTTTTTTCGTGCTCCGACCGGTCCCGCGCGACCGCCTCGGGCTCCTTCGATCCCCCAATACCGAGAGAAAAATCATGATCGGCCCCGTTCCGCCGACGATAAATATCCTTTACGAAAATCTCCTCTGGATTCCGCCCCTTCAGCAAGCGCTTGAGAGGGAGGGCCTTCGGGTCCGCCTCGTGCATGTGAACGAGGGGATCATCGATCCGTCGACGCCTCCTCCCGAGGGCATCTGGATGAATCGCATCAGCCCCTCGTCACACACCCGGGGGCACGTCCACACGGTCGAGCTGGCGCGCCACCTCCTCTACTGGCTGGAGTCCCACGGCCGTCGCGTGATCAACGGGCTATGCGCCTTCGAGCTGGAGATGAGCAAGCTTCGTCAGGATCTCGTCCTGCGGCGACACGGAATCAGGACGCCACGCACGGTGCTCGCCGTCGGGAGGGAAGCGGCCGCGACCTTCGATGGCCCCTTCATCACGAAGCACGATCAGGGGGGCAAAGGTCTGGGCATCCGGCTTTTCCGCGACTCCGGGGAGCTCGAGAGGCACTTTGAGGGCGAGGCCTTCGACGCCGGGCCCGGCGCCAGGACGATCCTCCAGCAGTACATCGGCGCGCCCGAGCCGTTCATCACGAGGGTGGAGATCGTCGGGGGCCGCTTCGTGTTCGCCATGCGGAGCTCGACCGCCGACGGGTTCGAGCTCTGCCCCTCGGACGTGTGCAACCCGATGCCTCAGCGGCAGGCGGAACTCCGGATCGGCGCGAGCGCAGGCGGCAGGGGCGCGAACGGCGCAGGTGCGAGCGCCCTCTTCAGCCCGTCACCGATCACCGCGGACGATCCGCTGGTGCGGAAGTACATCCGGCTCTGCCTCGAGGAAGGGATCGAGATCGCCGGGATCGAATTCGTAGAGGACGCGCGCGGGGACCGCTACACGTACGACATCAACGGCACGACCAACTACAACCAGACTCTCGGTGCCCGGATCGGCGTGGACGGCATGCGCGAGGTGGCCAGGTACGTGCGCAGGGCGGCGGTGCCGGGCCGTCTGCCGCGGCGCATCGCGTGTTGAGTGGGGCTGGCTCCTCGCCCACGGCGCGAACCTTCGGGCCAGTTCCCCTGCTCGCATGACGATGCCGAAGTGGTGTATCCTGAGGACGTCCGAATTCCACGGTCCGCTCAGGCGAGAACCCCGCGATGAAGCTGCTCTTTCGAGCCACCCCCGTCTTCGCGGCGACCTTGGCCGCTGCCTGCCCGATCGCAGCGGTCCTGCTCGCCGCCCCGGCCGTCGCGCAGGACCAGCCGCTGACGGTAGCCATGACCGAGGTGTACCGCGTGGGCGGCGCGAGCGCGCGAGAGGAGTGGGCCTTCTTCGGGCCCGCCTTGCAGGCGAGCTTCGACGGCGCCGGCAACCTGATCGTTCTGGATCGTTTCAACCATCGGGTCGTCGTCATCGGACCCGACGGCCAGCTTGCGCGTGTCGTCGGTCGCGAAGGCGATGGCCCCGGCGAGTTTCGGAACGCAGGCGCCCTGGCGGTATGGCGCGACGGCCGCTTCGCGGTGCCCGACCAGGAACATGTCGCGATCCAGGTGTTCAGCCCGAGCGGCGACCTCGAGCGGTTCGTCAGGATGGCCGAGGAGGACAAACCGCTGTCCAGCGCCCTCCGTCACAAAGAGATTCGGGCCGATCCGCTGGGCGACAGGATCATCGCCCGGGGGGTCGACGGGGTGCTGGTTGAAATGGCGAACTTCATGAACCGGTTCATGGGCCACGAGGAAGACGAGACTCAGCCAGGGGCCGACGACCGCGCGCTCGAGACGTTGGACTTCTCCGGCGATGAGGTGGCGCAGGAGCCGATCCTCCAGGGATGGAGGGCCCCTCGCCCCGAAGCCGGGCTGTCACCCGCCGAGCTGGCGGACTGGCCGAAGGTGGTCGCGTCGTTGGAAGACCGGTACTTCGAGCCCGCCTTTGTCTGGGATCTGCTGCCCAACGGCACCATCGCCTACTCCGATTCCTCCGCCTACGCCATCAAGCTTGCCTCTCCCGACGGATCGGTGACGGACGTGCTGAGGCGGCCGCTCGCGCCGCAAGGGGTATCCGGGCGCATCCGGCGGGCGACGATCGACTACCACCTCGACCGCCTCGAGGAGTGGTCGCGGAGGCCTCCCTCGACAGGGGTGCCTTTCATCGCACCGGACGTCGAGGGGCGCCGCCGCAGGATCCGGGAACGCGGGTTCTATCACGAAATCCCCGTGATGCTGGAGTTGAAGGCCACTTGGGACGGCGGGCTGTGGATCCAGCGCCGCGGAGAGGATCCCTGGCTGGACGAAGGCCCGATAGACGTCTTCAACGCGGACCGCGAGTACCTGGGCACCCTCCCGGCCGGCGACCCGCCGATGCCCGCCGCATTCGGACCCGATGGTCTCGTGGTCCACCTGGAACGCGATGAATTCGACGTACCGACGCTCGTGGTGAGCCGGCTGCGGGGAGAGTAGGAAGGATCGGGAGGCGGCAGACGGCCATGGCCTCGCCCCCATTTTTCCCTATCCAGAGTTGAGCCACGGCGTCGTCCCGCGCTCGCCGTCAGGGGGGCCGCGAGCCAGTTCAGGCGCCCGGGATCACCCGGATATCGGGACACTGCAGGAGCGCCTCGTCCGCCGTGACCAGGATGAGTTCGTGCACCACTGCGGTGGCCGCGATGAAGCGGTCGGTCGGATCGTCGTGACCGAGTCGGATGCTCCGGCTGCCTAGCGCGATGTCGAACGTCAGAGGGACCTCGCGCATGGGCCGGACGGTCAGGGCGGTGCGGATCCAGCTCCATGGGTCGGGGCGGAGGAGCACGCGTCCCTTTTCGGCCAGCACCAGCGCCTCCCAGACGCTGACCGGCGAGAGAGCCAGGGTGTTCGCCGGATCGATCAGTTCGCTGCACGCCCGGTCGGAAAGCCGATCGGGATCCAGCAGGCTCCAGAGCCAGACGTGGGTGTCGAGGAGGAGATTCACGGCTCCCGGACATCGTTGGGCTCGCCGATGTCCGAGCGCAGTGCGGCCCACTCGGAGGGCTCGGTTGCCGGGGACACGATGTCGCCCATGATCTCACCGACATCGCTCATGGCGCCCATCCATTCTCCGCTGCCGGACTGGGTGCCAAGGCCCGTGTCAGCGGATGGCCCGACCGCCTCGGCCACGGACTCCCGGACGCTCGGATTCGCCCGGTACCTGGCGGCCATCCGAGCTCGCTCCCGCACGATGCCGAGCGTGGATCTCGGGGCCGCGGAGCGGGCCAGCAGGTAGCGCAGTTCCCCCTCGAGTGAGCGATGGTTCGCCCTGGCTCGCGCCTTGAGCGCGGCGATGACGTCGTCGTCGACGTTCCGAATGGTGAGTACGCCCAAGGGTGCTCCGCATGCGAGAGGTGGCAGTGACGGCGTCGTCAGCGTGGTGTGACGGCGTCGGCGGCGACGATGACAGCATAACATAGGTGAAACGCCGTCATTATGCCATCACCCCGATCAAGACAGGCCTTTTCAGAGCAAGGTGCGCACTGGCCACTGGCAACCGGCGTTCCCATCCGGGCCCAACCGCAGGGCAGTGGGAGCGTCGAAGTCGGTGAGTCCGGTGGCCCGGCCACCGAGCGCCTACAGCAGCTCCCACTCCACGCCGTCGAACTGGCGCACGAAATCGGCGCCGTACGCCGACGACGGCGTCTGATATCCGGCCTTGAAGTCGCCCCTCAGCGCTCGCACTCCGATCGCTACCACGGCCTTCGCGGTGAACCCGTAGGGATCGGGCACGCGCATGCGGGCGGCGGCGCGCCGGCCCCGGGCATCCTCGATTTCCGCGACCATGATCCCCTCGCTCGTCCCGCGCTCCGCGTCGCTCGGTCCCGGAGATCCGCGGTCAACCATTCCGCGCAGCAGCGCCTGGGCGGCCCGCCCGGCCAGCAGCCAGCCGAACCACCGGCTCAGCCTCATCAGCCGCGGGAGCCTTCTTCCGGCGCGATTGTAGGTCTCGATGTTCTCGATTCCGGTCGACCACCAGGCCGTCGACACATCCGCCAGAGGTGTCACGAGGGCTTCGGTCGGCCCTCTCCCGAAGTCGAAGTCGTGCCGCATGCTGCCCGCGGTGATCCGCCTGATCTCGCCGTCACGCCGGATGCGCATCGCGTTTACGCTCTCGAGGGCGGTCTTGATCGTGCCGCGCGACGCTCCGGAGCGGACCGACAGACCCAGCCGCAGGACGCGTCCCCCGGGATGCCGCGCGGCCAGGTCGGCGATCAGGCAGTCGCTCGGCACGACATCGAAGCCGGCGGCGGGCAGCACCATGATCCCCGCCTCCCTCGCCTCCGCGTCCCGGGCCGCGAGCGCTTCGCAGACGGCGATTTCGCCGGTGATGTCCACGTAGTGCGCGCCGGTCCCGAGACAGGCCTCGAACATCGGCAGCGCCGTCCGCGAGAAGGGCCCGGCGCAGTGGAGCACCACATCGATGTCCTTCAGGGCCGCCGCAATCCCGGCCGCGTCGTCCAGGTCGAACGCACGGATCTCAGGCGGCCCGCGCCCGGAGGCGCCACCCGCAGCCACCGCGAAGGAATCGCCCATGGCCGCGAGCTTTCCGGAATCGCGGCCGGCGAGCACGGGCCACTCGCCGGCCTCGACCGCCTCGGACGCGACCAGTCGGCCCGTATAGCCGGTCGCGCCGTAGATCATCAGCTTTCGTTCGCGCATGAACCACAGGAGACGCCCCCTCCCGCTCCGCCGCAAGTCGCCGCGGGCGCGGCTGGTCCGCTGCTCCGGTCCAGCTTCCGTGCTCGTGGCTGCCCACGCGATGCCTGCGCAATGGGCAATGGGGCCTCGCGGCGCCGCGCGCCAAGTGATATTATTTTGATATCGTTTTGATACCCATGACGGTGGAGGAGGTGAGAGCATGCCCGACGTGGCGCTCCGGGGGATTCCGGAGGAGTTGCATCGAGAGCTGAAGACGGCGGCCAGAAGAAGTCACCGCAGCCTGAACGGAGAGATCCTCGCCAGGCTGGCGGCTTCGGTTCGCCCGCAGCCGGTCGATGCGGCTGCTCTCCTGGAGCGAATCCGGCGTCGGCACGAGGCCCTCGGACCCATCGATCTGAATGAGAGGACACTGCGCCGACTTCGAAACGAAGGACGGAGGCGCTGGAGGAGAGGCGAGTAGGTCCGGAGTTGGCGACTGTGGCGAGGGGCGGATGAACCGGGGGCAGATGAACCTGAGGCGGTCATGATCGTCGTCGACACCAACGTGATGGTGCGCTTCGTCGTCGGAGGCCGTCAGGGAGCGGATGCCGCGCGGCTCTTTCTGAAGGACCCGGAGTGGGCCGCGCCTGCGATCCTCATGAGCGAGCTGACGAACGTGCTGCTGGGCTTTGTGCGCCGAGGTTCGATGACCCCGGACCAGGCCAAGGCCATGTGCGACGACGCGGCCACGGTGCTGGGCCCCCGCGTGATCAGCGTCCCGCCCGACCGCGTCATGGATGTCGCACTGGAGTGCGGACTCACCGCGTACGACGCCGAATTCGTGGTGGTCGCGCGGCAACTGGGGGTCCGGCTGGCCACCGGCGACAAGGCGATTCTGTCAGGCGCCCGCGATGTGGCCGTGGACCGCCGAATATGGTGAATCCGGCGGCCCGGCCAGTGCCGACTATCCGCCGTCCTCCTGCGTCACAGCCGCCGTCCGGTACTTGTCGAACCACGCCTTGATATAGAGCTGGGTCATGATCCGGTGCGAGACGGAGCGCGAACCGTGGTACTCGTCCGGAATCTTGACGTGCATCGTCTCCTGGCCGAGCACCTTCAGCGCGCGATAGAACTCCTCCGCCTGGGGCATCGGCGTGCGCAGGTCCTCGACGCCGGAGAGGAGCATAGTCGGGGTGGTGACGTTGCCGACATAGTGCAGCGGTGAGCGCTCCGCATATTCCACCGGGTCCTCCCAGGGATAGGAGCGGAAGCGGCGGTACCAGCCCGAACCATCGGTCGTCCCCACGAAGGAGTGCCAGTTGATGACCGGCCGCTGTGAGACGGCCGCGCGGAAGCGGTCGGTATGTCCGACGACCCAGGCGGTCAGGACGCCGCCGCCGCTGCTTCCGGTGACGAACATGTTGTCCTCGTCGATGAAGCCGCGCTCGATGGCCGCGTCGACGCCGGCCATGAGGTCGTGGAAGTCGTTGCCGGGATAGAAGTAGTTGATGCCGTTGACGAAGTCCTGGCCGTAGCCGGTGCTGCCGCGCGGGTTGGTCCAGAGCACTGCGTAGCCGTCCGCGGCGAAGTTCTGCCAGTTCCAGTTCCAGCGCACGGTGTACATCGAGACCGGTCCGCCGTGGATCCACAGCAGCAGCGGGTACTCCCGGCCGGGTTCGAAGTCGGCGGGCTTCATGAGCCAGCCCTGCACCGGCCAGCCGTCGACGGACTCGGTCCAGATCTCCTCGACCTCCCCCAGCCTGATGTCGGCCAGGACGTCCTCGTTATAGTCGACCAGCGTCTCGAGCTCGCCCGGATTGTCCAGGTCGAAGGTGACCAGGTAATTCGGGCGGTAGAAAGTCGAGTTGGTGGCGGCCACCCGGCCGTTCTTCGCGATGGAGACGCCGGTGATGTAATGGACCCCGTCCGTGACCTTGCGCATGTCGCCGCCGGTGGACACGAAGTGGAGGTTCGACGATCCCTCCTCGCCCAGCGTGTAGTAGAGGCCGGACCCGTCGGGCGCCCAGGTAACGCCGCCGGGCGAGTTCTTCAGGTTGCCGGCGAGCATCCGGCTGCCCGAGCCGTCGGCGTTCATCAGGTAGAGGTTCGACAGGTTGCTGTAGTTCTCGTTCTGGTCGTAGCCGGTATAGGCGATCATGCTCCCGTCGGGCGAAACCACCGGGCCGTTGTCGGGGCCGAGGCGGTCCGTGAGCGTGGTGATCTCCAGGGTGGCGAGGTCGATGGCGTGGACCTCGGAGTTGCCGCGCTCGTAGCCCTCCTCGGGGATGAGGTCGCCGCTGAAGTAGAGCTTCGTGCCGTCCGGCGCCCAGCGCGGGTTGCCGTGCGAGGTGTCGCCGAAGGTGATCTGGCGCGGGGTCCCGCCCAGATCCGCATCGACGATGAAGATCTGCGTGTTGCCCCTGCGCGTGTAGCCGGTCCCGTCGCGCTGCCACGCGATGCGGTCCTCGACCACGGCCGGCTTGGCCAGGTTCGCGCCCGGCGGGAAGGCGGGCATGGTGATCGGCAGCGGGGACCCGGTGTCGGGGATGAAGCTCGTGAACGAGATCTGAGCCCCGTCGGGCGACCAGCGGATGCCGCTAGGGGCCCGGTCGAGGTTGGTGAGCTGCTTGGTCTCGCGCGTGTCGAGCCACATCACGTGGATCTGGCTGGTCCCGCTCTTGTCGGAAAGGAAGGCGATCCTGCCGCCGTCCGGCGACCAGATCGGCGACGACACCTCGAAGCTGCCGGTCTCGAGCTCGCTGATCCGCCGGGTCGACAGATCCATGATCATCAGCTCGCTCCTGTTGCGGTCGTTCATCTTGTCCACGCTCCCGCGCGTGAAGAGGATGTAGCCGCCGTCCGGCGAGATCCTGGGGCTCCCGACCGACTCCATCTCCATGTAGGTGTCCATGTCGAGGAGTCCGCCGGGCTGCTGCGCGGACGACGGGGCCGGCAGGACGAGGATGATCGCGAGGGCGAGAAGCGCGGGGACGAGAGGCGCGGGGGCGAGGAACGCGGGGGCGGTTCCGAAGTTGCGGCGAGCGGTCATGCGGGTCTCCTTGGCATTGCGGTTCGCGCGAGGCCTTCGGCCTGCGTGGCGTCGGGCGATCAGGGGCAATCTCGGCGTCCGCGTGCACGAAATCAAACGCTGAGCCCCCGGTCCATGCACCGCCTCCTGGTCGTTCTCGGACAGGTGGGAGAGGTTGGATTCGAGCCGGAACGTCGCGCAGCCGTTTACGAGATCCTGTATGTTCACCCCGCCATCTTGGTGTGCTATCCTGTACTACACCCTGTATTGTCCTGTACGCTTCCTGTATTCTCATGTATGTTTTGCCCGGGTCATCTTGTATGCTTACGCCATCACCTCCTGGGAGACCTCCCGGGAGCGGCACACACAGCGTGCTTGTTGGACGTTCTGCAATCGCGTAGCGTTGAGGCCAATGTCGGAGAGCACATCCGCGCCGCGGCGCATAGCCATCATCGGCGGAGGCATATCGGGGCTCGCGGCTGCTTGGGCGCTCGATCATCACCCGGACCGGTTCGACTTCCGGCTGTACGAGGCCCGGAACCGGATCGGCGGGAACGCGGTCACGGCGGACATGCCGCAGCGCGACGGCAGCTCCATCCCCTTCGACATCTCCGTCACCGCCTGCATTCCGTCGGTATACCGGCACATCATGCTGTTGATGGAGGAGTACGGCATCGAGCTGATCGACACCCGATTCAGCTACAGCGTGAAGTATCGGGGCGGCATCTATGCCCACGATTTCGACTCCGACATCAGGGAGCAGCTGCAACCCGAGATTGCGGAGTTCCAGCGAATCCTCGGATGGCTGCACCGGTTCGGCTGGCTGACCCGGTCCCGGTCGAAGTTCCTGAACGCCCTCAACCCGTTCAACTACGTCAGCATGGGGACGATCCTGAACCTGGCCGGACTGTCCGGGGACTTCCGGTACAAGGTGCTGAAGCCCATGTTCGTCAACTTCCTGATGGCGACGAACGTGTTCGACATGCCCGCGGCTCTCTTTTCGCGGTACCTCGAGTTCTTCGACATCGAGTCCGCCACGCCCATGCAGACCTGGGACCAGGGGACGCGGCGCATCTACGAGAATCTGACCGCGAACTTCCAGGACCGGATCTACCTCGACCGGCCGGTGCGGAAGGTGTACCGTCACTCGTCCCATGTGGTGGTCGAAGACGAGGAGGGCGGCAGGGGGACGTTCGACGAAGTGATCTTCGCATGCAATGCGAACCAGACGCTGATGATGATCGACGAACCCACGCTGCTCGAGCGCTACATTCTCTCGTCGGTGCGTTACGAGAGCGAACTCCACAACCATACCATCATCCACTCCGATGCTACGGTTCTTCCCGACAACGCAGTGAAGCCACTGACGACGCGGAGCAACCATATGGAACAATACGGCACCAGGCCGGACAACTATGAAATCACGTATATCATGCACAACCAGCAGCCCTGGGCCAACCGGTCCGACCGCCCCTGCCTGGTGACCTACAATCCCATCAGCCGCATCGATAAACGAAAGATCATCGGACGGTGGTGGTTCCAGCATATCGTGCATGACGTGCGCCACGTCGCATGGCTCGTGCCGCTGTTCGGCAGGATCCAGGGGAGGAAGCGGAGCTGGCACTGTGGGGCGCATACCCTGATCAACAGTCAGGAAACCTGTTTCATCAGCGGGCTTGCGGCCGCGACACAGATCGGTGCGGACTATCCTTTCGACGATGCCGAGGCGAGGCGGACGTTCAATCACTACGGGAGCATTCTGCACGGCCGGCGCTTCCGGAAGGTGAAAGGTTAGGCCACCTGCCGCTTGTCGTACTCCCCGGAACCGAGTAGCATTGCGGTGCTACCAGGAGGAGGTTCAATGGTTCGAAGTGTGAAGCTGCGGCGCATGGGTGGGTCAGTCGGGGCTACCCTGCCGAAGGACATGGCGGAACGCCTTCGCCTCGCGGCCGGCGACGAGGTGCTTGCCGTGGAAACGGCCAACGGGATCCTGCTCAGTCCGTACGACGCCGACGTCGAGGAGGGGCTGGCGATCGCCGCCGAGGCTCAGAAACGGTACCGGGGAGCTCTTAGAGAACTCGCGAAGTGACGCCGCCGGAACCACGCTGGGTTCCCCGCCTTGTGCTCGAGGCTGTCCATCTCGACCAGCTTCGCGAACACGGAGGCCTGCTCGGCACCCGGGACGAGAACGCGCTCGAATCGGCGCTGGCTCGAGCGAGGCAGAGATGGACATATGAGGGCAGGTCGGATTTCCCGCGTCTCGCGGCCGATTATGTCTTCGGAATCTGCACCAGTCATCCGTTTCGCGATGGAAACAAGCGGATTTCGTTCCTGGCCGCGGCTGTCTTCCTGGGCCTCAATGGATTCGATCTCGTCGCAGATGATCGTGAGGTCGTTGAGATGATGTTGTCCGTGGCATCCGGGCAGCTGGACGAGGAAGCGATCGCGGACTGGATCCGGTCACGAACCCGCCCCCGAGCGGGCAGCTGACGGACATTACCGGGAGTCGAAACCATGAATACCAGCCGACGCAGCTTTCTGCGCCGATCGGCGGGGGCACTGGCTCTCGCTCCGGTTGTGCCGGTCGGGCATCTCGCCCTCCTCGGCGGGAGAGATGGCGCGGGCACTGAACGCACGACTGGCCCGGGAACGGACGCGGGTCTGCGGCTGACCGGCCAGACGGCGCCCCAGGAAGCCTGGGTAGCCCGCGCCCGTGCCGAGATCCCCGCCTCGACCGGCAGCCTCTACTTCCAGACCGGCGGGATCGGGCCCTCCCCCGAGGCGGTCATCGACCACGTCCGGGATCGCCTCGCGTTCCAGAACGAAAGTCCGGCGGCTCCCCGCGTGGCGACCGACATGGCCCGCATCGAGCCCGACCTGCGGGCGCAACTGGGGCGCGCATTCGGTGCGGCGGGGGACGAGGTGGCCCTGACCCACTCTACCTCGGAGGGCATCTCCATCGTCGCCTGGAGCCTGAACTGGCAGGCGGGGGACGAAGTCGTGATTTCCAACACCGAGCATCCCGCCAACGTCATCCCCTGGTATGTCCTGCGGGACCGGTTCGGGATCGTCATTCGCGAGATCGACCTGAGCACGGGAACGGGGCTCCTCGACGAGGTCCGCGGCCAGCTCTCGGACCGCACGCGCATGGTGAGCATCAGCCACGTGTCCCGGAACAACGGCCGGACGCTGCGCACCGACGAATCCGCCGAACTGGGCGCACTGCTCCGCTCCCGGGGCGTGCGCTACCACCTGGACGGGGCGCAGGGCCCCGGCTGCGTCCCCACCGACTTCCGGGCCCTCGGCTGCGACTGTTATTCCACCTGCGGCCACAAGTGGCTGCTCGGCCCCAAGGGCACGGGCGCGCTCTTCGTGCGCCGGGAAGTGCTCGACGAAGTGCGGCTCAGCTGGGCCGGCTCCCACAGCCACGCGACCATGGACTACGAGGGCGCGTACACCCTGCTCCCCAGCGCGGCCCGCTACGAATTCGGCACCCGCGCCCTGGCGGATTTCGCAGGCTTCGCGCGCGCCGTCGAGTGGATGGAGAACATCGGCCTGGAAAGGATCGAGGACCGGATCCAGTCGCTGGTCGACCACGCGACCGAGGCGGTCGACGGCATGGACGGGTTGGGCGTGTCGTCGCCGCGCACGCCCCCGGACCGCTCGGGCGTGTTCGTCCTCCGACTCCCCGAGGGGTGCGACGCCACCGAACTCTACAACGACCTGCGCGACGGCGGCGGCATCCTCGCCTCACCGGTGCGGCAGCCGCGCGATTTCCGCCTGTCGATTCACTTCTTCAACACGCGCGACGAGATCGACGCCGCGATCGCGGCGATTGCCGCGCGGTGCGGGTGAACGCCGCGGGAACCGAAGACACCTCGTATCGGCGAAATGAAAGAAACAGTCCCGTCCAAATGAAAGTTTGGTATTCGTCCAAACGAAAAACCAAGGCGGCATCCGACGCCACGGATGGCCTAATCCGCGCCCTCCAGCATCCGCCGCAACGGCACCGCAAACAGCCGGTCGCCAAACGGTACCGTGGCTTCCCCATCGTACAGAACCACCCCGCCGGCGAATCGCTCGCGCAACGCCTCGCGGAGCTTGCGGAGACCGCGAAAGTCCCCTGTGCGCACCGTTCCCGACGCCTTCACCTCGACGCCCGCGACCCCGGTAGCGCCACGCTCGATCACGATGTCGACCTCCGCCCCGTCCTTGTCACGGAAGTGGTGCAGGGACATGCGCGCATCGTTCCAGCTGGCCTGTCGCCGAAGTTCCTGGAACACGAAGGTCTCGAGAAGCTGGCCGAACAGGCTGCGGTCGTACGCCAGAGCCGGACCGTCCAGGCCGAGAAGCGCGGCGGCGATTCCCGTATCGGACAGGTGCAACTTCGGCCGCTTGATGAGCCGGCTCAAGCGGTTGCTGTGCCAGGCCGGAACGCGCTCCAGAAGAAATACCCGCTCAAGCAGCGTCGTGTAGTCGCGTATCGTGGGCCGACTCACCTCGAACGGCGCGGCCAGATCACTCGCGTTGAATATCCTCGCGGTCTGGCTGGCGGCGCCGGCGAGCAGCCGCGGCAGGATCTCGAGCTTCCGGATGCTCGCGAGGTCGCGCACATCGTGCTGGACCAGGGCATCGACGTGATCGTTGTACCAGTTGGCCCTCCGACGTCCCGGCGGACGGGTGAGCGCGGCGGGATACCCGCCCGCGACGATGCGAGCCGGAAGATGGTCGCCCAGCCGGGCGGTGTGTTCGATCGCGAACCGGGCCGCAAACAGGCCATCCAGGAAATCGGAGTCACGCTGTTCCAGCTCGCATTGCGCCAGCGGATGGAGCCGGAGCGTCTGAAGCCGACCAGCCAGCGACTCCGCGAGTCGCGGCACCAGGAGCACGTGCGTGGAGCCGGTGAGCAGGAATCGGCCGGGGGTGCGCCGCCGGTCGATCTCCATCTTGAGGGCGGTGAACAGCGAAGGCGCTCGCTGCACCTCGTCCAGAATGACGCGCGCGGGGAGGCCGGCGGCGAATCCCAGCGGATCCTCCTCGGCGGCGGCGCGCACCACGTCGTCGTCGAAAGTGACGTACCTGTATCCGCGCGACGCTCCCACGATCTGCGCCAACGTGGTCTTCCCGCACTGGCGGGGCCCGTGGATCAGGACGGCCGGCGAGTCGGCGAGCGCTTCGAGCAGATGCGGCTCGACGAAACGGGGATACAGGGTGGTGTCGATCATCGTCCAAACGCAGGACAGGAGGTCGTCCAAATGAAAGAATAGAGTTCGTCCAAATGAAATTTGGGGATGAACACCGGGAATTGTCAAACACCGCACCCCGCAGCTATGATATGCGCGCCCGAACCGAAAGGAGGCCAGGCTGCCGGCAACCCGCAGGATCCCGACCTACGTCTGGACGTTCCTCGCCCTGGTAACCGGCCTGGCCGCGGGCGGCCTCCTGCCCGGCCCGCTCGCGCCCGTGGCCGACGCCACCTCCACGCTCATCGCCTGGGTCGTGGCCATCGTGCCGCTCCTGATCCTCGCGGCCCTGAGCCCGGCCATCGCCACCCTGGTGCGGCGCGGGCTGGCCGGGCGCTTCGCCGGCGCGGTGGTGCTCTGGTACGTGTTTACCTCGACCGTCGCCGGGCTCATCGCGCTCGTGACCTCCGCGGCCATCTTCCGCATCCCCCTCACCACAGGGGACCGGGGCGTGTGGACCGAAGCGGCCACCATGTTCGAGAGCCTCGGGGCGGGCGGCGCCTCCTGGCCCCTCCTGGCGATCCTCGCGGGCATCCTGCTCGGGCTCTTCGGGGCCCGGCACGACCCCACGTATCGCGTCCTCAGGCGCGTGGCCGATGCCATCGAGAACGCGGGGAGCGGGCTCGCCTACGTGATGCTGCCGCTCATCCTCGCCTTCGGCATCACGCTGGGCGTCCGCTTCGGCGCGAGGCTGGGCCTCTCGCACTACCTCACCATGACGGCCTACACGGGTGCGCTCGTGCTCGTCTGGTGGGCCTTCTACACCTTCGTGCTGGTGCGCAGGGACGGGCGCCGGCCCGTGGGGCCCGTCCTGAGCGGATACTACGTGCCGACGGCGGTATTCGCCGCGGGGACGTGCTCGTCGCTGGCGACGCTCCCCGTCAACCTCGCCAACGCCAAGCGGGTCGGGGTGCGCGACGAGGTGGCCGACTTCGTATTGCCGTTCGGCGCGGTCGTGAACCTCGACGCCAGCGCGCTCGCCTACGTCGCGTACGGGCCCTTCGTCGTGAGCCACGTCTTCGGCCTGGAGCTCAGCTGGATGATGATGCTGGCCGCCTGGCCGGCCGTCGTCCTCTTCACCATCGCCGCCCCTGGGCTGCCGGCCGGAATGGGCACCGCGCTCTGGAGCGCGACCCTCTTCGCGAGCATTCTGGGGCTCGAGGGCCCGGCGCAGGGCGAGTTCATCGCGAGCTGGATCGCGCTCTCCGGAGGCATCCCCGACATGCTGCGCACCGCGACCAACTGTACCGGAGACGGCTACACCGCGATCATCTTCGATGGCCGATTCGACGAGTTCTTCGGGAGAGAACGTGGCTGAAGCAGACGAGATCGAGACGGTGGCTCAGGCGACCGGGGAGTCGCGCGATCGCCGGGGCGGGCATGGCTGAGGGGGCCGACCTCTCCCCGGGCGCCCGGCGGCTGGTGCGCGTGAACGGGCGCGTCCAGCCCGGCGAGGCGGTGCTGGTCGTGACCGACCCGACCATGCGGCGCTACGCGGATGCGGTCGCCGGGGCCGCCCGCGAGGCCGGAGCCGCCGTGACCGTCTCCGTCATCCCCGTGCGGGACCAGGACGGGCAGGAGCCGCCCCCGCCGGTCGCGCGCGCGATGACGGAGGCCGCGGTGATCTTCTCCCCCGTCCGCATCTCCATCACCCACACGCGCGCGATGCGGGCCGCGCTGGAGGCGGGGGCGCGGGTGTGCATGATGACCGCCTACACCGACGCCATCATGACCAGCCCGGCCCTCCTCGAGACCGACTTCGAGGCGCAGGCCGGGGTCTGCCACCGCCTGGGCGCGGCGTTCACGGAGGGCCGGTCGGTGCGCCTCACCTCCCCGCGCGGCACGGATCTCCGCTTCGGCATCGAGGGCCGGGTCGCCAACGTGCTGACCAACATCCCGGATCCCGGGCAACTGGCCCCCGTCCCCGACATCGAGGTCAACGTGGTGCCGGTCACGGGGTCCGCCGAGGGCACCATCATCGCCGACGCCTCGGTGCCCTATCTCGGCATCGGCATCCTGGAAGAGCCCATCGTGTGCTCCGTGCGCGAGGGCTACATCGTCGAGATGACCGGCGGCGCGCAGGCCGACTTCCTGCGCGGGCACCTGGAGTCGTTCGGAGACCGGCACTGCTTCAACGTCGCGGAGCTGGGCGTGGGCCTGAACCCGAACGCGCGCCTCACCGGCGAGATGCTCGAGGACGAGGGCGTGATGGGCACGATCCACATCGGCATCGGCACCAGCCACACCCTCGGAGGCGAGATCGTGGCGCCTACGCACTACGATCTGCTCATGTGGCAGCCGACCATCGCCGTCGACGGCCGCGTGGTGCAGCGGGACAGGCAGGTGCTGCTCAGACCGCCATGGTCTGAACGTCGTACAAGCGAAAGCGCTCCTCCCTCGTGACCACGACCAGGTCCTCCGCCTGGGCCTGCGCGACGAGCATCCGATCGAACGGATCACGATGATGCATCGGAAGAGCGGCCGCCCTCTCCGCGTGCTCGAAGGTCAGCGGAAGGTGCTCGAAGTGTTTTTCCTCGACCATCGCGCCCAGGCTGTCCGGCGCGACGAGCCGACCCCTGGCCTTCTTGATCGCGATTTCCCAGCCCGACACCCCGCTGACGAAGACCTCATTCCCGGGATCGGCGATGGCATCCCGGGCGGTCTCGTCGATTTCTCCCCAATCCGACAGCCACCAGAGGAACGTGTGCGTGTCCAGGAGCAGGCGCATCGTCACTCCATGTCCGGGAAGAGCGTGTAGTTCTCGAAGGCCGCGATGATCTCTTCATCGGCCGCGTCGAAGTCGGCCTCGATGCGGATCTGACCCTCCAGCCCACCCGGTTGCCGGCGCTCGAGTCGCTCCCGGTACGGAATCAGCCGCAGCCACGGCTGTCCCGACTTGCAGATCACGATGTCCTCTCCCTGCCACGCCCGCCTGGCGAGACGTGACAACTGTGACTTCGCTTCGTGCATGTTGACCTTCATTGGGCTTCCCCATCGACCGGATGCGTCATTAGCTAAACCAGACTAAGCTAACACCGTGCAACCGGCCACCCCGAACGCGGGCGAGCCTTGCAATTGCGAGGCGGCTCATCCCCCGAGATCCACTACCCGGAGGTTGCGCCAGCGCACCTTGATCCCGCCTCCGTCGTGGATCTGGAGCGCGATCGAGCCCTCGGCCTCGCCGATCTTCGCATCCTCGAAATCCACCATGCGCGTCCCGTTCAGCCAGGTCGTGACCCGGTCGCCCACCGCCCGGACCCGCAGCGTGTTCCAGTCGCCCATCTCCAGCGCGCCGTCGAGCGCCGGATCGGGCTGCACCAGCCAGCCGCGCCCGTAGGATTCGTAGATTCCGCCGGTGAAGAGTCCGGGCGGCGCCACCTCGGCCTGCCAGCCGCTCACGACCGTGCCCTCGACGCCGGAGCGGAAGAACACACCGCTGTTGCCGTCCGCCTCCTGCCTGAAGTCGACGGTCAGGTCGAAGTCGCTAAATACTTGTTCTGTAGTCAGATAACCGTATTCAGCGTCGGGGCCGCTTTCACATACCAGCTCCCCGTTCTCGACATACCAGCGCTCGGTTCCGTGCACGCGCCAGCCGTCGAGGTTCTCGCCGTTGAAGAGCGAAACCGGCCCCAGCGGCAGGATCCTGATGTTCCGGTAGAAGACGTTGCGCCCGTGGTCCTGGAGCCCGATGGGGCCCGATGTCGCGCGCCCGTAGCGCGGATAGGGCGCGAACTTGCTGGCCGCGACCAGCTCCTCCCATTCCGCCGAGCCAAGCTCGTATTCCACGGTCTTGACGCCGTTCAGCCAGTGCTCCACATGGTTGTTCGCGATGCGGATGCGGCCCTGGTTCCACTCGCCGGGACCGTGCAGGGTCTTCTCGCCCGCGGCGTGCAGGTCGTAGTTGTCGCCGGTGAGGTGCGTGCGCATGTCCATCGTGCCCATCTCGATGTACGCGGTGTCGTCGAGCACCTGGTACTCGGGCGCGTTGAACCAGATCTCGGCTCCCTCCTCCTCGATCACGCGGTAGAGGACGCCGCTGTTGGCCACCTCCGAGAGCATGAACTCGAACCTGAGGTCGAAGTCCGAGAAGGACTCGGTGGTGACCAGATCGCCGCCCACCGGGACGTCCGGGTCGACCGCGGTCGCGCCCACGACCAGCATGCCGTCCATGACCGCCCATCCCGTATCGGGGAAGGACTCGCGGTTGTAGCCTCGCCAGCCGTCCGTGGTCTCCCCGTCGAAAAGGAGGCGCCAGCCGGCTTCGCGTTCGGCGGCGGTGAGGGTGTTGGGAGGCGCAGTCCGCTCCGCGCCCGGGGCATCCATGCCGGAATCGGGTGTGGTCCGCTGCGGGGCGTCGGCGGCGTCGGCACACGCCGCGAACAGCGCCACCGTGAGCAGCCCGATGACTCGCGAGCCCTCCATTCCACCGACCACCCGATCACGTCTCATCGTAGTACGCATTTTACGCATTTTGTGTATTCCGATCCCTTGATCCCGCCCTGGCACGTGGCCGGAACGCGCCGGGGACGCCTCGTTGCCCCCGTCAAGGCACCCGTCCCGGCAATCCATAACTCACCAGCACGCGCTCGCGAGGCACGGCCCCGGAACGCCCCTCCGCCGCCACCGTCGCGCTGGCGGCCGCGGCTGCCTCGCCCCGCAGGATGGCCCGGATCCGCCCCGTCGCCCCGTCCATCACGATGGCCACCGGTGACGCGCGCGTCTCCCGGTCGAGCGTGGTCGAACCCTCGGGTCCGGACAGCACGATGCGCTCCAGCGAGGCGATGCGCTCCTCCGCGAACGGGACGAGGAAGACGAAGCTGCCGCCGCCCTCCGAGACCATCTCCATGTCGAAGTCCAGCGCAAACGCGGGGGCCCCGTCCCCGGAAAAGCCTGCGACCCGGTACGGGCCCGTGCCCGAGGGGAGCTGCGCCGGGGCGTCGAGCGCGAACGCGGGGTCGAGGTGAAGCTCGCCCTCCGCGCTCACATGGCCCCGCAGCAGCAGCCGGCTGCCCCGGGGTTCGTCCCGGGCGGCCAGGCGGCGTGAGCGGGTCTCGGTCCGGAGGCGGTACTCGAATGCCTTCCTGAAGTTGTAGTCGCTGATCCATTGCGGATGGCAGTAGGACATCAGGTCGTGCGTCGAGGTGTCCACCAGCTCCCCGGATCGGACGTCGTAGCCCACAACGCCGATATTGCCGTCCGGATAGGGATAGTCCGGGTCCACCTGCCATGGATTCCCGCAGGGTGAGTGCATGAGGCTCATGCTGTGACCCAGCTCGTGCGCGAACACCTCGGCATCGGGAACACCCAGCGCGACCCGGCCCTCCACCAGCGCGATGCCCCTGATACCCTTGTCTCCGTCGCGGTTCACCACCCCGTACCAGTATCCGCGTCCGCCCTCGGCCTTCCGCACGAGCTCGATGTCCTCGAGGATGACGATCCATTCGGCGCCTTTCGAGGCATCCGGCGCGGATGCGATGGTGAGCGGCTCGCGAACGGTCAGGTCGAGCTCCCCGACCGGCAGCACCGCCCGCATGAACTTCACCGGCGCAGCGTCGGCGTCCTGGACCCACTCCAGCACATCGGCGTCCGCGCTGGATCCCGTCACGACCGGTACGATCGTGAGCTCCAGGGGCGGCATCTCGCGCACGTCCAGAGGCAGGCGCACCTCGTCCACCCCCGCCCTGGGCATGGTGCTGTCGGGATCGATCTGCACGGCCATCTCGACCCCGGGGCGCAGGGCCGCCGCGGGAATCGCCGCCCGATACCACTGGTCCCGCTGGCCGGGCAGGCTCTCGGCAAGGCCGCGGGACGACCCGAGCGCCATCTCGGCCGCATGCGCCTCCCGGCCGTCCACGACGAAGGCCGCACGGGCGGCCGGCCTGAAGTCGTTGGCCCGGTCCGCCGTCGCCAGGACCCGGACCAGCCCGGGTCGCCCGGCGATGAGCGGGACCCCGCCTTCGACGCCCTGGGTGGCCTGTGACAGGTGCGCTTCCGCAACCGACACCGAGAAGAGGCCGTCACAGGTCGGCCCGGAGCGGACCGCCATCGATTCGAGCCACGTCTGGAACCATGCCACCTCGGGGGCGCAGGCGCCGCTCTCGTTCCAGTTGAAGTCCGTGAGGGAGCCCAGGCTGGTCAGGACGCCGGGGAGCGCGCCCTCCAGCTCGTTGTCGGAGAGGTCCAGACGCTCGAGCTCGCCGAGGAGCGCGAGGTCGCGCGGGACCGGTCCCGAAAACCCGTTGCCGGAGAGATCGAGGGCTTCGATCTCCGTCAGGTTGCCAAGGTCCGCGGGAAGACGGCCCGTCAGCGTGTTGCCCGCCAGGTCGAGACGCTTCAGGTCCAGGAAGTCGCCCGTTGCGGCAGGGAGCTCGCCGGAAAGCCCGTTGTCCGGGAGTTCCAGCGCCGTGAGCAGACTGTCCTCCACCGTAACCCCGAACCAGGAGGCTACGGGTGCATCCCTGAGCCAGTTTGCGTTGTCGGTCCAATCCGCGCCGCCGGTGGCTTCGAAGAACGCCGCGAAGACCTCTCGCGGAGGGAGCGTGCAACCGGGGCCCGCCTGGTGGTTCATGATGCTCGCCAGCCAGGACTGGAATACACGATCCCGCGGGGCACACAGGCCGGTGGCCTGCCAATTGAAATCCCCCAGCGGAACCTGTATGAGCTCGCGGGGAAGCGCCCCGGTGAGGCCGGCGTTTCTGAACACCGAGAGGAACTCCAGGTTCGGCAGATTCCCGAGCTGGGGCGGAAGCGCTCCGGTCAACAGGTTGTTGCCCACAGCCAGGGATTCCAGGTTCTGCAGGCGGCCGAGCCGCGGCGGGATCAGGCCGAAGAGCCGGTTGGTCCCGAGCCTCAGCGTGACCAGCTCCGTCAGCCGGGTGACGCTCGTCGGTATGGGCCCGGTCAGAAAGTAGTTGCTGTCGAAATCGAGGTATTCGAGGTCGCGCAGCTCGTTCAGCCACCGCGGGATTCCTCCCTCGAACCGGTTGCCCGAAAGATCCAGGTGGCGCAGCCGGCGGAGCTGCCGCAGCACCGGCGGAACCGGGCCGCTGAGCGAGTTACAGGTCAGCGACAGGTGTTCCAGCTCGGCGAGCCGTCCCAGTGCGGCGGGGAGCGTGCCCGTGAACTTGTGTCCCCTGAGATCCAGCTCCTTCAGGCTGACCAGGTTGCCGAGTTCCGGCGGGAGCGTCCCGGAGAGCACATACCGCGGGCGCGGGGGCGTCAGCGTGAGATCGTAGCTCACGGCGAGGTCCAGCCGCTCGAGCCGGGTCAGATTGCCCAGTTCGGGCGGGAGCGTGCCCGTGAGCCGGTTCCGCGAGAGCGACAGCGTTCTCAGGTTCGCGAGCCGTCCCAGCGCCGGCGGGATCGATCCCGACAGCGCGTTCAGGTTGAGAGAGAGCGTCTCGAGGTTGGCCAGGTCGCCGAGTTCGGGCGGAATGCGGCCCGCCAGTCCGTTGCCGCCGTTCCGCAGGCCGGCCGCGGAGCCGAGCGGCGCGCGCACCGGGGCATCGGTCACGAGGTCGACCCCGCGCATCCGGCTGCCGCCGGCGTAGCTGATCCACGAGCGCGAATAGCCGCGTGCGGCCTCGCCTGCGGATCCGGACCAGCCGATATCGGCTCCGCTCTGCGCGCTCGACTCGGGCGGACTCAACGGCCGATAGCACCAGGTTCCCGAGATCGACGCCGCGTTGAGTCGGAGTTCCCTGAGCGCATCGAGCCGACCGAGCTCGGGCGGGATATGCCCTTCCAGATTGTTGGCGTCGAGGTTGAGCCCGACGACCCGGCCTTCAAGGTCGGTCTCGACGCCGTACCACTCCTCCAGCGGCGCATCGCTGAGCCAGTTGCGGTTGTTGCTCCAGAACCGGCCTTCGGTCGCATCGTACACCGCTTCCAGGATCGCGCGGTCCTTGGCGGCGCCCACGAGCAGGCTGACCGTTACCGCCGCGCTCCCCGACACCGAGCCGGTCGTGGCCGTCACCACTCCGGTCCCCTCGTGGACCGCGGTCACCAGCCCCGAGGCGCTCACCTGCGCCGCCCCCCGGTCGCTCGACCACTCGAATTCGGTGTCGGGCACCTCCGTCCCGTTCGCGTCCAGCGCCCTGGCCTCGAGCTGAGCCGTCGTGCCGATGGAGAAGAGCGTCACCCAGCCGGGCAGCACTTCTACCGCCGCCACGCTCTGCTGCACGCGGATCGTCGCGTCGCCGGACACGGTTCCGGTCGTGGCCGTCACCACCGAGTTCCCGTTCCCCGCCGCCGTCACGAGGCCGTTCTCGTCCACCGCCGCCACCGAGTCGTCGCTCGACCATTCGAACACGTATGTCCCCGGCACCGCCCGGCCTCTCGAGTCGAGCGCCTCGGCCGTCAGCCGCAGCGTGTCTCCGATGGCGACCAGCGTTGCCGAGTCGGGCGACACCCGCACCTGGGCCACCACCTGCTCGACGGTGACGGTCGCCGTGCCGGTCGCCGCACCGCTCGCGGCCGTCACCACCGCGCTCCCGTTCCCCACCGCCGTCACCAGGCCCATGCCGTTCACCCGCACCACCGACCCGTCGGTGGACGTGTAGGCGATCGGCACCCCGGTCATGGCCTCCCCGGCCTGGTTGAGCACCGTGGCGGTGAGCCGAATCGTGTCGCTCAGGGCGTGCAGCGTCACCGACGACGGCTCCAGGGTGACGGTAGCCGCCACCAGTCCGGGCGGCGGGGGCGGCGCCACGACTGGAGGCCCTTCGTCTCCGCAGCTGACGATCAGGCACAGGATCGCCACCAGACCGAGGGCAACGCGCATTCAGACGAGCCTCATGCCGTCGGGATCCCAGCGTACGATGCGGTCTTCGAAATAGCTGAGGTTGCAGGCCAGCGCCGGAGCCGCCGCGCGCAGGCCGAAGGTTGCGTCCTCGACCGCCGGCGGGCCTCCGCGGATCGCCTGGAAGAAGTTGAAGAAGTGATCGACGTGCGCGCCCCGGTAGCCGCGCTCGACCTCGTAGCGGGCCTCGGCGGGCGGCAGCATGCGCACGCGCGCCGGAAGACCGCCCTCGCCCGCCGCCGCCTCGGCCATCTTCTCCTGCGAGAAGGCGTCCATGGGGTCGACCGCGACGTTCTTGCGCAGCACCACCTCGGTCCAGGTCACATCCATGGCGCCCTCGCTTCCCACCAGCCGCAGGAAGGTGCTGCCCGAGGTGCCATCCACGAAGTTGACGCGCAGCGAGAGATTGAACCCGGGATGCGCGTCCGTCTCCGGGTAGTCGAAGACCCCGAGGAGCACATCCGGCACCTCGCGCCCGTCCTTCCAGTAGCGCAGGCCCCCCGCGGCCTGGATGCGCGTCGGACCGCGCGAGTTCACGACGAAGTGCAGGCTCGAGAACAGGTGCACGAAGAGGTCGCCGGCGACCCCCGTGCCGTAGTCGCGGTAGTTGCGCCAGCGGAAGACCCGCAGGGGGTCCCAGGGACGGTCCGGGGCCGGCCCCAGGAAGCGCTCCCAGTCGACGGTCTCCTCGGAGGCGTCGGGCGGGATCGGGTACTGCCATGCGCCGATGGGATCGTTGCGCGCCCAGAAGCCCTCGGCGTAGTTCAGCTCACCGATCGCCCCTTGCTCGTACAGCTCCTTCGCCTTCTCGTTGCCGAGCGAGCTCATCCCCTGGCTGCCCACCTGAAAGACGCGCCCCGACTCCCGCTCGGCGCGGATCAGATCGTGGCCTTCGGCGATGTCGTGCACCATCGGCTTCTCGCAGTAGACCGCCTTCCCTGCCCCGAGCGCGTCGATCGAGATGGGCTGATGCCAGTGGTCCGGCGTGCCCACGATGACCGCGTCTACGTCGTCGCGGGCGAGGACCTCCCGGTAGTCGCGCGTGGTGAAGATGTCGCCGTGCCGCTCGCGGGCGGCATCGAGGCGGCCATCGAAGATGTCGCACGCGGCCACGAGTTCGACGCCCGGGATGCGCAGCGCCGTGTCCACGTCCGCCATCCCCATCCCCCCCGCGCCGATGACGGCCAGGCCGATTCGGTCGGAAGGGGCGACCTGGCGGGACGGGATCGGCTCCCGGGAGAGCGTCCCGCGGACGCCCTGCCCTTCCTCCCCGGAAAGCACGGACGGCAGCCCTGCGGCGAGCGCCGATCCGGCCACGGCGGACTTGACGAAGTCCCGCCGGCTACGGGCGTGGGGTTCGGGCCTTGACCGGCGCCCATGCCTCGATTTTCCTGTTTCCATCATGATGAGAACGCGTGTGGAAGTCCGTGCGGAAGCGCTTCTCGCCGACACTGGCGTCCGACAACCTAAGCAAACGCCGATCCCGTCAGCAAAGGTCGGGCTGGTCGAAGGCGCTGAACCCCCGGGGCCGCCTCACCGCGTACCCATGACAGAGCCGGCACCCGGCCCGACTCTGAACATTCCCGCTCGACAATAGTACCTGCCAACGACCATCGAATCACCTCGAACCCCTCAGCAGAGAGCCGATACGTGAACGAAACAGCAGTCCGGCTGTCGGGCGTCACCAAGTCGTTCGGGGCGCACACCGCGGTTTCCGACTTCGACCTCGAAATCCCCCGGGGCACCATCCTCGGGTTGCTCGGCCCGAACGGATCGGGCAAGACGACGACGATCCGCATGATCATGGCGATCCTGCTGCCGGACGAAGGCTCCGTCGAACTGCTCGGCGGCCCACCCGACATGAAGCGCCGGAGCCGGGTGGGATATCTCCCCGAGGAACGGGGCGTCTATCCGAAGATGAAGGTGATCGAACAGCTCGTCTTCCTGGGCGAGCTCAGGGGTCTGGCGCGCAGCGATGCGCAGCGGCGGGCGGCGCAATGGCTCGATCGGCTGGGTCTCGACGACTGGGCGGCGAAGAAGGTGCAGGACCTGTCGAAGGGGATGCAGCAGAAGGTCCAGTTCATCGGGACGATCCTTCACGACCCGGACCTCCTCATCCTCGACGAGCCCTTCAGCGGGCTTGACCCGATCAACCAGGACGTGCTGGAGTCGATCGTCCGCGAGGAGAGGGCGCGCGGCAAGACGATCCTCTTCTCCACCCACCTCATGGAGCAGGCGGAGCGGCTGTGCGAGCGCGTCTGCATGATCTCCAGGGCCCGCAAGGTGCTCGACGGCGACTTGAAGGAGCTCAAGCGGCGGGAGAGGACCGGCGCTATGGCCGTCGAATTCGAAGGGGACGCCGGCTGGCTGCACCGGGCAGGCGTCGTCGATTGCGAGCAGGTGAACGGCGCCTGGCGCATCCCGCCAAACCGGATCTCCCACCAGGAACTGCTCGGCGCTGCCCTGCGCGAAGGGGTGAACCTGCGCCGCTTCGAGGTGCTGGAGCCGCGCCTGCACGAGATCTTCGTGCGCCACGCAGGGGAGGAATCGACCGAACCGGCGATGCGGCCGACGGGAGGTGCACGGTGAGGCAGGTCTGGGTAGTGCTGCGGCGGGAGTACCTGGAGCGGGTCAGGACGAAGGGATTCATCATCGGCACCATCGCCCTTCCGCTCCTCATCATGGGGCTGATGGGGCTCAACATCTTCATCGCGGTGCAGGCCGCGGACTCCGACCGCGAGTTGGCCCTCGTGGACTTCACGGGGAGCATCGGCGAGGAGGTGGCCGAGCGGCTCGACGGACTGGGTTACGACGTCGAGGCGCTGGGCGGGGAGGTCAGCCTGGAGGAGCTGGATCGTCAGGTCGTCGACGACGAACTGGAAGCCTACCTGGTGCTCGACGACCTCACGCTGTCGGAGGGGGTGTTCGCCTACCATGGCAAGGACTCGCCCGGCAGCACGCGCGTGGCCCTCTTCGAGTCGGCCGTGAACGATGTCGCGCTGGAGCATTACCTGGCCACGATCAGCACCGGAGAAGGCCTGCGTTCGCTCATCGAAGGCGGACGGCTGGAGTTCGAGTCGGTGGTCGAGGTGGAGGACCAGGCGGAGGCCGAGGCGGCCCGGGTGTCGGGGATGGCCTTCGGCTTCGGGGGAGCCTTCTTTCTGTACATGGCGATGCTGCTCTACGGGGCCTTCGTGCTCCGGTCGGTCCTCGACGAGAAGCGGAACCGGGTGGTGGAGGTGGTGATCTCGTCGGTGACTCCGTGGCGGCTCCTCCTGGGCAAGGTGCTCGGCGTGGGGTCGATGGGGCTGACCCAGATGGGCATCTGGGCAGCGTGCGTGGGCATTCTGCTTCTGGTCGCGGCACCGATGGTCGCGGCCCGGATCCCGAGCGCGGACCTCGAGCTCTTCGCGCAGGTGCTCCCGGGGCCGGACGTCCTGCTGCTCCTCGCCGTCTTCTTCCTTCTGGGCTACTTCCTCTATGCGTCCCTGTTTGCCGCGGTCGGGGCCATGTGCGCCACCGAGGAGGAGGCCGGCCAGGCCCAGTTCCCGGTGATCATGCTTCTCGTGATTCCGCTGATCCTGCAGTCGGCCACCCTCGGGGGAGACTCGATGCCGTGGATGGACTGGGTGGCGCTGTTTCCGTTCTTCAGCCCGATCATGATGTTCCCGCGGGCGCTGGAGGGAGCGGTGCCCTGGTGGATGACGGGACTGTCGCTCGTGTTCATGGCCGCCGCCGTGGTGGGCACGTCGTGGGTGGCGGGCAGGATCTACCGCGTCGGGATCCTCATGCAGGGGAAGCGGCCCACGGTGCGCGAGCTGATGAGGTGGGTGAGGGAGGCCTAGGCGGGCTCACTCGTGCGGTTCGAGCCAGGCGCGCAGACGCTCGGCCTCCCCGGCGGCGGCGGGGTCGAGTTCCGCCTGGTAGAGCCGGCTGCGAACGACGAACAGGTCCATCTCGTCCGGCGGGGCGTCGCGGTTGACGATGCCCTGCACCTTGCGCAGGAAGAAGCTGCCCCAGTCCGGCCGGCGGCCGTCGATGTCGGTGAAGCCGTATTCCTTCGCCAGCCCCCAGCTCGAGAACAGCCCGCCGCTCTTCTTCGCGACATCGGGATCTGCGGCGAGCGCGGCAATCGCACGGCCGACGAAGCACGGTGTCTCGGACTCGGCGAAGTACTCGTCTTTCTCGATGGCGTCGCGCCAATTGGCTTCGGTGACCCCGAAGTGGTCGAGCACCGCCTCGGAGCGGAAGAACCCGGGGGTGACCGCCAGCGCCGTCACGTTGTGCGCGCGGAGGTCGCCGGCCATCGCGTAGGCGAGCCGCGCGACCGCGTTCTTCGCGAGGTCGTAGAAGAGGTTGCCGCGGTAGCCGAAGGTGTCGCCGTCGGTGACTTCGACGATGAGCCCGGCGTCGCGCTCGATCATCAAGGGGGCGCCGTGACGGCTGGTGATGACGTGGGTGTGGACGGCCCGCTCGAGCAGCTCCAGCCCTTTGGCGGTCGACAGCTTCCAGAAGGGTCTGCCCCACTCGGTCAGCGCGTCGCCGCCCCAGATGTCGTTGACCAGCACGTCGAGCCGGCCCGCCTCCGCCCGTACGCGGGCGAAGAGCCGCTCGACCTGCGCCTCGATGGTGTGGTCGGTGCGGACGGCGATGCCCCGGCCTCCCTCGGCCGTGACCAGCCCTGCCGTTTCCTCCAGAGTTTCCGGGCGCCCCGGGGTGGCGGGATGGCCACGCACGCTGCGTCCGGTGCAGTAGACGGTGGCGCCCGCAGCGCCCAGCATGCGCGCGATGCCGCGTCCGGCGCCGCGCGTGGCGCCGGCGACCAGCGCCACACGGTCGCGGAGCGGACGGTCCGGCATGCTGTCTCCTTCGATGCTGGGTGACACAATGACCATCGGATCACGGTAGGCTTGCACGATGGCCATGACCCATGGCAAGGAAGATAGCGTGCCGCAGAGTGCGACATGGAAGGGCATCCTCAACCGCTTGCACATGCGGGACGCACGGACCCATCGTGCCACGCGTCGGCGACCGGCCGGCGAGGCGGACCGAAGCCGTGTCCGATGCCGAGGAAGGGAGACGGAGTCCATGGAATGGACCACAGCACCTCACGGGAGCGCGAGGCTCACCGCGGCTCTGGCGGTAATCCTGGTGGCTGCCGCGGGGTGCGTTCCGGATTCGGCCGCGACCGGCGAGTGGGCGGGCACGGTCTTCGACAGCGCCGGCATTACCGTCGTGGCAAACCCCGAAAGCGGCCTCTGGACGCCGGAGGCGGCATGGACGCTCGAGGAAGACCTGCGTATCGGCGTGGTGGACGGCGATCCGATGCGTGAGTTCGGGTCGGTCGCCAACCTGGCAGTGGACGAGGCGGGCCGGATCTACGTGCTCGACGCGATGGCCCGCGAAATCCGGATCTTCGATGCCCGGGGCGAGTTCGTCATCGCCTTCGGCCAACCGGGCAGCGGACCGGGCGAGCTGAGCTCGCCGTCAGACCTACTGATCGGCGGGGGGGACACGATCCTGGTACCGGATGTTCCCAATGGACGGGTGCAGCGGTTCCTGACGGACGGTTCGCCAGCCGGCCAAATCCCGCTTCACCTGGCTCGTGGGATTCCCGTGGGTTGGGCCGCTCGCGACGGGCTGTTTGTGGAAGATCTCCGGCCACATTCCTCATCGCTCAATCCATATCTGCTGCTGCTCCGGGACGGTGGCGGCCAGGTCGTCGACACGTTGCTCGAGATGGAGCAGAGCGGGGCGCTCGAGTATCGCAACGGCCTGCCGCATATGGTCGCGTTTTCGCCCGAGCCGCGATGGACGTTGCTCGATGATGGACGCCTGGCAAGCGGGCGTCTTTCGGCCTACCGGCTGGAGATTCGGGATCGGAATGGCCGACTGGAGCGCGTCGTGACGAAGTCGTTCGAGCGGAAGCCTCTGCGCGACTCCGACCGGCGGGCGCTGCGCGAGCGCATCCGAGCTTCCTACGGGCGCGAACCTCTGTCCGCCGACAGGGAACACATGATCCGCACCATGGAGTTCGGAACTCATTTTCCGGCCTTCGCGACGCTGTTCGGCGGCCCCGACGGTACGCTCTGGGTGCAGCGTGCGCTTCAGGTCTCCTCATTTGAGCCGGACGAAATAGCCGGCTTCGGGCTCCACGCCATCGCCGCTCCAGAGTATGACGTCTTCGACCGCGAAGGACGCTACCTGGGGATACTGACGCCTCCCAGGGACCTGTCTCCATTCCTGTCCAGGGGGGAATACCTCTACGGCGTTCAGCGCGATGACCTCGGTGTGCAATACGTCGTACGCCATCGGGTCGTGCGGTGAACGCTCCGCCGACGAGAATCCGCGATGAGGTGTGAATCCGAGCGATGAGGCGTGACGACGTGCGGCGAAGCGCGACGACGACTTCACGGGGGGTGAGCATGAAGATTCGTCAATCACTCGCGGCCAGCCTGGCTGCCATGGCGATCTCCGTGGCCGCCGCCGGCTGCGACTCTGCCCCCCCGGGTATACACACCATACACACCGACTCGGCCGGCATCCCCGTCGCCACGGCCATCGAGCCGCTGTGGGGCCCCGATGACGGCTGGACCGTCGAACCCGAGCCTCTCCTCGAGATCGGCACCGTCACCGGCGCGACCGAATACCTGTTCACCGATGTGGTCGCGGCCGTGCGTCTGAGCAATGGCGACATCGTGGTGGCGGAGCGTGGCGCCTCGGAGCTGCGCAGCTACGACGCAGCGGGGAACTTCCGGTGGCGGGCGGGTCGGGACGGAGAGGGACCAGGCGAATTCAGGAGCCTCGACTTCGTCGGCGCCACGGTCGGCGATTCACTGGTGACCTATGACGGCAGGCTGCTGCGCGCCCAGCTCTTCGATCCGCAGGGCCGCCTGGCGCGAACCTACCGGGTGGCCATCTCCGAAGGCGAGGCCTCCGGCAGAGGCGTTTTGGCCGACAAGGCGGTGGGTGTCGTGGACGGCCGGCTCGTCGTGCGCTTCATCGAATACGGCGAAAGGATACCCATCGGCGTCGTACGATGGCCCCCGGAGCAGGTGGCGGCGCTGGATCTTGCGGACGGCGCCGTGAGGTCGCTGATCGAGCTGCCGGGCCGGGAAGCGTATGTGGAGGCCCGGGAGGAAGGGCGCTATTCGCACGGCACGTATGTCTTCGCCAATGGACCGGAGTACGGTGCCGCGGCCGGGCGTCTCGCTGTGATCGACACGGAAGCCTGGTCGGTGCGGCTGATCTCACCTCACGACGGCACGATCACCGCCGTTTTGGCCGGCGCCGAACCCCCGCCCTTCGAGATCCTCGCCCCCGATGGCACCTGGCTCGGCAGCGTGTCGCTGCCCCCCGGGCTCCACCGCGCCTTCATCCAGTACCAGGCGCCCTACATGGAGATCGGCGACGACTACGTGCTCGGGGTCTGGACCGACGAGCTGGACGTTCAGTACGTCCGCATGTACCGGATCAACAGGTAGTCGGCGACCGGCCACGTGATCCTGGAGCGGAAGGACCGGCGTCGGGCCTTTTCCGTGCGGCCGACGGGGCTTCTCGGTGCGGCGGCCCTGGCCGTCGCCGCGACGCTGTCATGCGGCGATGGCGCCACGCAGCCACCCCCCGATTCTCCCCGGCCGACGACGGTGACGGTCACCCCGCCAAGCGCCGAACTCACCTCGATCGGGGCGACGGTGCGTTTGACGGCGGAGGTGCGCGACCAGACCGGGCAGACGATGGCCGGCGCAACTGTGACATGGGCCACGAGCGATAGTTCCGTCGCGGCGGTGGACGGATCGGGGCTGGTGACGGCGGCGGGCAACGGGTCGGCCACCATCACGGCGGAATCCGGTACGGCGTCCGGGAGCGCCGCGGTGACGGTGGCGCAGGAGGTGGCCGAGGTGGCCGTGACGCCCGCCGTCGATACCGTCGTTGCAGGTGACACGCTCCGGCTGGCCGCCTCGGCCGAGGACGCGAACGGCCATGCGGTGGAAGGGGCATCGTTCGCGTGGGTCTCGGGCGACACCGCTGTGGCGCGAATCGATGACGCGGGCCTGGTGACCGGGATTGCCCCTGGCGAGGTGGTGGTGACCGCCCACGTCGGCGGCGTGACGGGCGCGGCGCAACTGACGGTGGCGGCGCCCGCGCCGACGACAGTAGCCATTACCCCGGAAGCGGCAACGCTGACGGCACTGGGCGATACGGTCCGCCTGTCGGCCGAGGTGCTGGATCAGCTCGGGCGGGTGCTGCCGGGCGCGGAGGTCGCCTGGTGGAGCGCGGACACGACCGTGGCCACGGTCGATCCGGCGGGGCTGGTGACGGCGACCGGACCGGGGGAGACCACGGTGGCGGCGGCTGCCGGCGGGGTGTTGGGGGAAGCCCGTCTGTCGGTGATGCAGGAGGCCGGTTCGGTCACGGTATCGCCGACTGCGGACACGCTCAACCTGGGCGACTCGCTCCAGCTCTCGGCGGAGGCGTTCGACGCCAACGGCCACGCGGTGCCGGGAGCGGAGTTCGGTTGGTCGTCGAGCGATGTCTCGGTGGCTACGGTGGACGGATCGGGACTCGTCCGGGGCGTTTCCGAAGGAAGGACGACAATCACCGCGATGGCCGGAGACGCGCTCGGAACCTCCGAGATCAAAGTGGAGAACCCCGACCGGGCCGCGCTTGTGGCGCTCTACCAGGCGACGAACGGCCTGAACTGGGCTGGCAACGACAACTGGCTGACCGACATTCCGGTGGGCCGATGGCATGGAGTGGAAACCGGCGACCACGGTCGCGTGACGCGCGTCGTTCTTCCTGCCAATCGGTTGGTGGGCACTCTCCCGGTGGAGTTGGGAGACCTGCCGTACCTGGAGGCGTTGAACCTCCGGGAGAACAAGATCACGGGAGTTCTGCCGTCGGAGATCGGCAACGCAACCCGGCTCCGCGAGATCGATCTGGGCCACGTCGAAATGGAGGGTGAGATCCCCGCGACACTGGGACAGCTCGTCCACCTGCGGCACCTGAACTTCGAGTACGTGCCCTTCAGCGGGCCGATTCCGCCCGAACTGGGGGCGCTCGCCGAGCTTGAAGTCCTGAACCTCTTCCAGAACCGCCTGAGTGGCCGATTGCCTCCGGAACTCGCCGGTCTCCGCGGTCTTCGAACGATCTACGTTGACGAGAATCGGCTCACCGGGTCAATCCCGTCTGCGTTCACGCAACTGCAGGACATCGAGACCTTCTACTGGGACGCCAACGAGGGGCTCTGTGCTCCGGGAACGACGGTCTTCGAGAACTGGCGCGGCCAGAGGGACCTGCGGGGACCCCGCTGCAACGAGGAAGAAGCAGACGCCCTCGAGCGCCTCTACCACGCGACGGACGGAACGAACTGGACCCGCTCCACGGGTTGGCTGGAGAGCGCGGCGCCGGAGCAGTGGCACGGGATCCACGCCGACTCGCTCGGGCGCGTCACGGCGCTCGACCTGTCGAGCAACGGGTTGCGGGGACGCCTGCCGCCACCGGTCGCCGAACTGGGTCAGCTCTCCGTGCTTCGGGTCGGTGACAACGCCCTTTCGGGTCCGATCCCGCAAGCTCTCGCCGATCTCCCGCTGGAGGAGTTCCGCTACGGCGACACGGAGCTATGCGTTCCCGGTTCCGTAACGTTCCGGACGTGGCTGGCCGGGATTGCCGTGCGGGAGGGGACGGATGAGCGATGTGCGCCACCTGCCGAGCGCGAGATTCTCCAGATGCTGTACGACGCGACGGGTGGAGAGGAATGGAGGCGACGGGACAACTGGCTGACCGACGCTCCGCTGGGGGACTGGCACGGCGTGACGACGGACGGGGCGGGAACGGTTGTCGAACTGGCGCTCTACGGGAACAACCTGCGGGGCCGGGTGCCGCCCGAGCTTGCAAGTCTCACCGCCCTGCGTCTGCTCGATCTCTCCTACAACTGGCTCGATGGGCCGATACCTCGCGACCTGGGGTACGTCGACACCCTGGAGGAGATCCATCTGGAATCGAATCTGCTCAGCGGACCGATCCCCGCCGAGCTGGGTGCCCTTCCGGCTCTGACGGATCTGGATCTGCATGACAACCGGCTGAAGGGAACCATACCTCCGGAACTGGGCCGCCTGTCGACGCTCCGGGACCTGCGCATCAGCCAGAACAGGCTTACGGGTCGGATTCCTGCTGAACTCGGCAATCTGTCCGCCGTGGAAGTCATCTGGATGGACGACAACCGGCTCGAGGGTGAGATCCCGCGGGAATTGGCGAACCTGTCCTCGGTCCGGCTTCTCTACCTTGGATTCAACAGACTGTCCGGGACAATCCCGCCCGAGCTCAGCACCCTGAGGTCCCTTACGGATCTGGGCCTGGACGGCAACAACCTGACCGGCCCTGTTCCCGGCGAACTGGGCAACCTCCCGAGTTTGACCGGCGAGCTCAACCTGCGGGAGAACGAACTGTCCGGAGGGATCCCCGCCGAGTTGGGGAACCTCGAGGGTCTGGAGAAACTGCGGCTCGGCCACAACAGGCTGTCGGGATCGGTCCCGCCCGAGATCGGCCGCATGCGCGCCCTCGAGTGGCTGGACCTGTCGCACAATCCCGGACTCGCCGGACCGCTGCCCTCGGTCCTTTCCGATCTTGTCAACCTCGGGCGGTTCGAGTCGGGAGGCACGAAGCTGTGTGTCGCGGCGGAATCTCCGCTCGCCAATCCGGCCGTCGCACGGCGTTTCCGCGTGCCCTTCTGCGACCCGCCCGTGGAGCGTTCCACCGCGTACCTGATCCAGTCCATCCAGTCGGCGCAGCACCCGGTCCCGCTCGTAGCCGGCGAGGATGCGCTCCTGCGCGTGTTCCCGATCTCGGGGCAAAGCACCAATGCTCGCATCCCGCCCGCGCGGGCGACTTTTTTCGCAGGCGGGGCAGAAACATACACACTCGACGTTCCCGGCCAGGCCACCACCATTCCGACCGGACTGGCCCATGCGGAGGCCTCCCTGGACCGTTCCGCCAACGTTCGCGTGCCGGGCTCCGTCGTGCAGCCCGGCCTGGAGATGGTGATCGAGATCGATCCGGACGAGACGCTGGATGCCGGTCTCGAGGTGGCGCGCCGGGTTCCCGAGTCGGGCCGGATGCCCGTGCGGGTCGAGGCGATGCCGACACTCGACCTTACCGTGGTGCCCTTCATCTGGCAGACTCGCCCCGATTCCACCGCCGCGCGACTCGCGGAGCAGATGGCGCGGGACCCGGACGGACACAGACTGCTCTGGGACACGCGGACCCTGCTGCCGGTCGGCGACATCGCCGTGACGGCCCATCCGCCCGTCGTGATATCGGCCAACGACTCGGATGCGCTCCTCGACGAGGTCGGCGCGATCCGCGCCCTCGAGGGCGGAACGGGATACTGGATGGGAGCTCTCTCCGGCGAGGCCACGGGCTCCTGGGGCGTCGCGTGGATCGACGGATGGAGCAGCTACGTGCGGCTGGGCATCGTGGACCAGCCGGAAGAGGCGCTTACGATCGCGCACGAACTCGGCCACAGCATGAGCCTGTATCACGCGCCCTGCGGAACGACTTCGGTGCTGGACAGGGCGTACCCCTACCCGGACGGGACGATTGGAACATGGGGCATCGATTCACGATCCGGGAACGATGTTCTCGTGCCGCCGACATGGTCGGATCTCATGTCCTACTGCGTGCCGGCGTGGGTGAGCGAATACAATCTCTATCTGGCGATGAACCACCGCCTGAACCGGGAGGCATCGGCGGATCGCTCCGCATCGTCGGGTCCCGCCCTGCTGGTCTGGGGCGGCACCGATGACGAGGGCGTGCCCTACCTGAATCCGGCGTTCTCCGTCGAAGCGCCGCCCACCGTGCCCGCACGGGGCGGCGGGTATCGGCTCGTGGGCCGCGCGGCCGGCGGGGACGTGCTGTTCTCCTTCAGCTTCGACATGAAGGCGGCGGCCCACCGCGAGGGCCGGAGCGGGTTCGCGTTCGCCATACCGTCGAGTCCGGAATGGACCCGCACCCTCGCCCGGATCGAGTTGGCCGGCCCCGGCGGGTCAGCCACCATCGACGACGCCACGAACCGCCCGGCGGTGATCCTGCGGAATCGCGTGACCGGCCGCGTGCGCGCCATACTCCGCGACGGCCCCGCCGCAGTGGCGGCTGCCGATGCGGCCGACGGCGCGCCCCCATCTCTCGTCGCGGAGCCCGGCCTGGAAGTCCTCTTCAGCCGCGGCCTCCCGCGTTATGGCACGCGGCCGGCGGGACGGTGACCCCAAACCGCCGACCCGCATCGAGGCCCCCGAGCCACCAGGTCGGCGGTTACGCGGCCCGTGAAGCCCGCAGTCATCAACCGATCGCGGGTGAGCCGTCCTCGCCCGTGCGGATCCGGTAGCACTCCGCGAGGTCGAGCACGAAGATCACACCGTCCCCGATGTTCCCCGTGCGCGCGCCCCTGATGATCGCCTCCCTGGTCCGCTCCAGGAAATTGTCGTTTACGGCGATCTCGAAGCGCACCTTCTTGCGGAGCCTCACCTCGAAATCCGCCCCCCGGTAGGTCTCCGTGAACCCTCCCTGCTGCCCGCAGCCGAGGGCGTTGGTCACCGACATCCGGTTCACCTCCACCTCCGCCAGGGCGTCCTTCACGCTGTGCAGCCGGTCGGGCTGAACGTATGCAATCACGAGTTTCATCATGCACTCCCGTCTGGTGTGGGTGGTCTCAGCGAGCCGTGAAGATCGTGTAGTCCGGGTAGGCTTCCATGTTGTGCTCCGCGAGGTCCAGACCCCGCCGCTCCTCCTCCGGGCTGACCCGTAGGCCGACGGTGCTTCTGAGGAGGAGGAAGATGAGCGCGGCGGCGGGGAAGGCGATGGCGCCGCAGGCCACCACGCCGACCAGCTGGGTGAGGAGGCTGTGTTCCGCGCTGAAGATCCCCACGGCCAGCGTCCCCCAGACGCCGCACGTCAGGTGCACGGAAATCGCCCCCACCGGATCGTCGAGCTTCGCGCGGTCGAAGGTCTCGACGGAGATGACGACGATCACCCCCGCGGCCAGACCGATGATGACCGCGGCCGTAACGCCCACCACGTCCGCGCCGGCGGTGACCCCCACGAGCCCGGCGAGCGCCCCGTTCAGGACCATCGAGGCGTCCGGATGCCGGTGCACGACCCAGGTTGTCGCCATCGCCCCGACGATGCCGGCGGCAGCCGCGAGCGAGGTCGTGACCAGCACGTAGGAGACCAGTCCCGGGTCGGCGCTCAGCACCGAACCCCCGTTGAAGCCGAACCACCCCAGCCACAGCAGGAACATCCCCATGACGGCGAGCGGGAGGTTGTGGCCCAGGATCGGCCGGATCTCGCCGTTGACGTACTTCCCGAGCCGGGGGCCGAGGAAGATCACGCCCGCAAGGGCCGCCCAGCCGCCCACGGAGTGGACGATCGTCGAGCCGGCGAAATCGTAGAACCCCAGCGCGTCCAGCCAGCCCCCGCCCCACTTCCACGACCCGACCACGGGATAGACGAACATGACGTAGACGGTCGCGAAGAGGAGGAACGAACCGAGCTTGATGCGCTCGGCCACCGCACCCGACACGATTGTCGCGGCCGTGGCGGCGAACATCGCCTGGAAGAGGAAGTCCGTCCAGTAGGTGTAGCCCGGGTTGTACTCGGCCGTCACCCCGGCGGCATCCGTCCCGATGCCCATGCCGGTGAAGCCGAGGAACCCGCCGAGCGCGAACTCCTCGGGATACATCAGGTTGAACCCCACCAGCGTGTAGGTGAGGAGCCCGATGGCGATGATCCCCATGTTCTTGAAGAGGATGTTCACCGTGTTCTTCGACTGGGTCAGCCCGGCCTCGAGGGTGGCGAACCCCAGATGCATGACGAAGACGAGG
This sequence comes from Longimicrobiales bacterium, assembly GCA_965202805.1. GTDB lineage: Bacteria > Gemmatimonadota > Gemmatimonadetes > Longimicrobiales > Gaopeijiaceae > BD2-11. The sequence goes on along the minus strand of OZ241869.1, from coordinate 436,759 downwards.
AAAGTCGCCACCATCATCCAGGTGTTGTTGACGGCGAAAAGCGCGTCGGCCGCCGAGCCTGTCTGCGCGGCGGCCGAGTCGGGAAAGGCGGCGAGGAGCGTGATTGACGGTGCGAGCGTCATGAGGAACCGCATGGTTCACCTCCCGGGAAGTCGGTGCGGCGTGGGGTGTGCGTCGCTTCGGTCCGCGGGCTGCTCGTCCGCGACCCGGTACGGTGCGGTGCATGGGCAAGCGACGTGCCGGGGGAGGCGCGCGATGCCTAACCTGTTGCTGCAGGGAGCCTTGCGGGACAGGACACTGGAGGATTGGGGCACGGCGGGAGAAAGCGATTCCTACATTTTTGTAGGATCCAGCCGGGACCTACATAATTGTAGGTTTCCGGAGGTCCGCTTCGCAGGTCTCCGGGGGTCAGCTTCCCGCGAGGCCGTACTTGGCGACGCGGAGCCCCATCACCCGCTCCGTGATGCCGAGCTGGCGCGCCGCTGCGGCTCGATTGCCGCGGCTCACCTTGAGGGCGTCCACGATCAGCTCCTTCTCGAGCGCATCCAGTTGCACCTCGAGCGGCCCCGAGCGCTTGCCCCCGGGGGTGGCCATCTGGAGGCTGGGCGGGAGGAGGCGGGCGTGGATCACGTCGCCGTCGGCCAGCAGCACGGCTCGCTCGATGGCGTTCTCCAGCTCCCGCACGTTCCCCGGCCAGTGGTAGGCCATGAGGAGATCGATGGCCGGGGTGGAGAGGCGTACGATCGCGCGCCCGTGCCGCTTGTTGTACTTCTCGACGAAATGGTCCGCGAGCAGGATGATGTCGGTCCGGCGGTCGCGCAGCGGCGGCACGTGGATCGGGAAGACGTTCAGCCGGTAGTAGAGATCCGTGCGGAAGCGGCCCGCCTCGATGTCCGCCTCGAGATCCCGGTTGGTTGCGGCGACGATCCGGACATCGGTCTTGAGCATCCTGTTTCCGCCCACCCGTTCGAACTCGCGCTCCTGCAGCACGCGCAGCAGGCGGATCTGCACCGAAGGGGGCAGGTCGCCGATCTCGTCGAGGAAGATCGTCCCGCCCGCGGCCCGCTCGAAGCGTCCCGCCCGCTGCTGCAGTGCGCCCGTGAACGCGCCGCGCTCATGGCCGAACAGCTCGCTTTCGACGAGCCCCTCGGGGAGTGCCGCACAGTTCACGCGTACGAAGGGCCCCTCGGACCGCCGGCTCCCGTAGTGCACGGCCTGGGCGATCAGCTCCTTCCCTGTACCGCTCTCCCCGCGGATCAGCACGGTGGCGTCGCTCCCCGCGACCTGGCCGATCATCTCGAATACCGGGGCCATTTCCCGCGAGTTGCCGACGATGTTGTCCGGCCTGTACCTGTCGGCCAGCTCCCGCCGGAGGCGCCGGTTCTCGGCGACCAGCGCCTTCTCCTCCTCCGCGAACTGCCGGAGACGCACGGCGTGCGCGATGAGGGACGACAGCACCGAGAGGACCAGGATGTCGTCGTCGAACGAGGCCGCGTCCCGGCATGGGCGTTCGGCGCTCAGTGCCCCGATGGTCTCGTTGCCCTCGCGCACGGGGACGCACACGAAGCCGGTCTCGTCGCGCTCCTCCAGCGGTCGGGCGCGGCTGAGGAAGCGCGGTTCGGCGGTAACGGACGGAATGACGACGGGGACGCCCGTCTCGACCACCCGTCCCGTGATGCCCTCGCCGAGCCGGTAGCGGGCGCGCTCCCGCTGGTCGTCCGTCAGGCCCACCGCCTCGTGGACAAGGATCTCGGACGTCCGGCGGTTGAGAACCGTGAGCGTCGCGCACTCGAACTCCATGTGTCGCGAGAGAGCGCCGAGGATCGGCCGCACCGACGAGCCGAGGTCCGCCGTCTGGTCCAGGATATTGCTGACCTCGCGCAGGAGCTCGAGGGGATGCGATGCGGGCGTCATCGTCCGGGTGGTCTCCGCGGCGCTCCGAGCACGAAATCGCTCCGGTAGTAGCGCGTGCCGCGTTTCACCGTGAGCTCAACCGAGCGCAGGCTCCCGGGCCCGGCCAGCGGGTCCTCGCGCAGGAAGACGATGTCGGCGTGCTTGCCGGGTTCGATCGTGCCGATCGAGTCTTCCAGCCCCAGTGCGACCGCGCCGTGGTAGCCGGCCGCCCTGAGCACGTCCAGCATCGGCATGCCGACGTCGTCGTGCAGGTAGCGGATTTCGTCGAAGAGGGCCGGGAAGTCGGAGGTGGGCGGCGTCATGCCGTCGGTGCCGGTCGCGACCATGACGCCCGCTTCCCACGCCCGGCGGGTGAGCGCGACCGCGTCGGCCGTCTCGCACCCGGCACGCACCCCGCGGCGGCGGCGGTCGATGGGGGGCTGCGGGGGCCCTGCCCGCGCTCTGTCCGCCGCTTCAGCGGGACGGGGGGCGTTCACCGTGTCGATCGCCGCCATGCGTCTCAGCCCGACCTGGACGACGACCCGGATGGTCGCGTCCAGCACCGTGCCGTTCCGCCGCATGAGCGCGAACACCGAATCCACCGCCGGATGGTTCAGGTCGACGTCGACGAACCCGGTGCGCCGCCCCTCCTGTCCCTCGCGGAAGACGTCGTCGGGAATCGCCGCGCTGCCAACGCTGCAGACGTGGGACATCGAGCGCACGCCCGTCCCGGCCACTTCGAGCGCGCGGGCCGGCCCGACGTGCGTATGCGACCACACGGGGATGCCCTGGCTGGCGGCTTCGGCCGCGATGGCGGCCAGCAGGTCTCCGTCGATCGCCGCATAGGTCTTGATGCCGGTGGCCCAGGTGCCGCGCGCCAGCGCCACCGCCTGCGCCAAGTCAGTGTCCTCCGTGACGGTCTGCATCCACGAGACCTCGCCGGGCGTCTCGCCTGCCGCCGACGAGACCGTGCGCGGATCGGTGAAGAACTCCGGCCCCGCCATCAGCGCCGAGAAGTACAGGTCGGGCGCGTCGATCTCCTTGACCAGGGAGGCGCGCTGCAGATCCATGAGGGAGCGCACGTCGCCCGCCATGTCGCGCGCCGTCGTGATCCCCGCATACAGCTGCCGATTGAGGATGAACTCGGCCCGGGCGCGGTTGGCCATCGTGGCCACGTGGGTATGCGACTCGACGAGACCGGGGATGGCGAACCACTCGCTCGCATCGATCACCTCGGCGCCCTCGCGTGCCTCTCCGTCCAGATCCCCGACCGGCATGACGGCCGCGATCGCTTCTCCGTCCACGACGATGGCCATGCCGCTCCGGGCCCCGGTTCCCGTTCCGTCGATCACGGTCGCGCCCTCGAAGATGGTCCGGGTCGGAGCGGCGTCCCGCGCGCCCGGTCCGGCCTGGGCCGCGAGCCCCCCGGCCGACGCGAGAGCGACGATGATCGCGATGATGCCCGCTCGCTTGATCATGGCGTGCTCCGTTGTCGCCTGGTCTCCGAGATGGGGAAGACTCCCGCCTTCGGCCAGGAAAGTCGGCCTGCCTTCATCCCGGCTGAACCGCTTCGGAATCCTGCGCGCGCGCGGCCCGGATGAACAGGCGCGCCGACACGACCCAGAGCACGACGAAGAACCCGTTCAGGCCCAGGATCTCGACCACCGAGCTGACCGGGGAGTGCTGCTTGCCGATGGCCAGGGCGATTGCGGCCGCCAGCGCCTGCGCGACCGCCGCCGCGACCAGCGCGCGCGCCATCCCCCGTGCCCGGAAGCGGGCGATCATGGCTCCGACGACGCCTACGGCGATCACACCGCCGTAGATGCGGTCGAACGGGTCGCCTTCAACCCCGATCAGGCCCACGGCACCGATGACCCACAGCAGGAGGAAGGGTGTCGCGACCGCCGCGCACAGGGCGAATCGGTATGCTGACCTGGCTCCGGACTTCATGGCTTCTCCGGCTGGAATGAACTCGACACCATGAGTATTATGCCCGCCGGAGGAAAAGCGATCCCGGTTGATTTGTGGGGGCTGGCATGGACAGACGCAACTTCGTGAAATCCTCGGCCGCCGCACTTGGCGCCCTGCCCGCCCTGACCACCGCGCTTCCGGCGCGCGACACCCCCCACGCGCCCACCGAACCTTCTCCGGCGGGTCCAGGCGGGATGCCCGGCACCTCTCCGCAGGCCGCCGGCACCGCCCTCATCTACGATCCGCGCTACCTCGACCACGTGCTCATCCGGCCGGACGGCGGCCGACCGCCCGAGATCCCCGAGCGGCTGGTGCGCATGCGGGCCGAACTGGAGGCGCGCGGCCTCATCGAGGCGACGGTGCCGATCGCGCCCACCGCCGACCCCCTGCTCCGCATCCGCGCCCACCACACCGGCGAGCACGTGGATTCGGTGCGCCAACTGGGCGTGAGCGCGCGCGTCGCCGAGCTCGCGGTGTCCGGCGCACTCACCGGCGTGGATGCGGTCGCCGAGGGCCGCGTGCGGAACGTCTTCTGCGCCATCCGGCCTCCGGGGCACCACGCCAACAACACCGGCGCCGAGGAGGGCTTCTGCTACTACAGCAACGCGGCCATCGCGGCAAAGTACGCGCAGGAGATCCACGGCCACGAGAAGGTGCTGGTGATCGACTGGGACTACCACCACGGCAACGCCACCCAGAACGCCTTCTACGACGATCCGTCCGTGCTCTTCTTCTCCTCCCACGACTGGGCCGCGTATCCCGGAACCGGCGATCCGTCGCTCGCCGGCGAGGGAGAGGGCACCGGCCTGAACATCAACGTGCACCTGGACTGCGGCTCCAGCGACGCCGACATGCTGCGCTACTGGGACAACGCGCTTTCACCCGCGGTGGCCGCCTTCGACCCCGATTTCGTGATCGTCTCCGCCGGCTTCGACAGCCGCCGCGACGACCTGCTCGGGTGCTTCGACCTCACCGACGACGCGTTCCGGCGCATGACCCGCATGGCGATGGACTACGCCGACAGCTGCTGCGAGGGACGACTGGTGTCGCTGCTGGAGGGCGGGTACAACCTCGACGGCACCGCGCTCGCCGCGGCGGCGCACGTGGAGACCCTGCTGGATTAAGGGGATGCTGGATTGGCTCCGCCCGCTCAAACCATCCGCGCCAGCACCCCCAGCAGGCGGTCCACGTCCTCGCGGTTGTTGAACATCGCGACCGCGGCGCGAAGCAGCCGCCCCTCTTCCTGGAAGGTGATGGCGATGCCCTCGTCGGCGAGCGCCTTCGCGAGAGGCTCCTGATCGAGGCCGTGGTGGAAGCTGACGATGGGCGACGAATTGCGCGGCGGGGTGAAGAGTTGCATCCCCAGAGCCTCCGCTCCCGCGCGCAGTTCGCCCGCCAGGGCGTGGGTGTGCCCGGCGATGCGATCCAGCCCGACATCCGCGAGGAAGTCCAGGGCGGCGCCCATGGCGGCCATCGGGCCGTTGGCCAGGCTCCCGTACTCGAACTTGGCGGCGCTCGTTCTCAGGCGGTACCGGTGCCCGGGCAGGGTCTCGGCCACCTGGCGGTGCCCGTAGCGGTCGGGCGCCATCCACTCCAGGTGCTCGCGGCGTACGAAGAACGGCGCGCATCCGAAGTCCGCGTGCAGCCACTTGTAGCCGTTCGCCCCCGCGAAGTCGACGCCCTCCTCCCGCAGGTTCACCGGGAAGGTGCCCAGCGCCTGGACGGCATCGGCGTAGAGATAGGCGCCATGCGCGTGCGCCAGTTCGGCGAGCGCGGGCAGATCGTGGCGGAAGCCGTTTCGGTTGGAGACCCACGCCACGCTGATGAGCCGGGTGCGCCCGTCCGTCCGGTGCTCGAAGTCCTCGGTGGTGACCACGCCGTCACGTGACGGCACCACCCGCAGCTCGACCCCCATCCGCTGCTCCAGCTGCCGGTGGAGCACGTAGGTGGAGACGAAGTGCAGCTCGTCGACCACGATGTTGTCGCCCCTGCGCCAGTCCAGCGCGCTCGCGACGATGTTCTCCGCGTCGGTCGTGGAGTAGAGGAGGGCGATCTCGTCCTCGTCGGCCCCGAACAGTCCGGCGAATCCGGAGACGGCCCGCTGCCGCGGGGAGGGGCCGGAACCGCCGCCCCGTCGCCGCATCTTGCCGTCCGCGTACGCGTGCAGCGCATCGCGCACGGGGATCGGGATGGGTCCGACGGAGGCGGTGTTGAGGTACGCGAACTCCTCGGTCACCGGGAAGCTGGGGCGGACGCCGAGCGGGTCGTCGAGGGAGGATCGCGCGGACGCGGGGTCGGGATATGCGGTGGCCGATGCGGGCTCGGATCCTTCGGCGATGCGGGCCGCCAGCCCTCCGGCGGGAAGCGCGGCCAGACCGGCGGCCGCGGTGGTACGGATGAAGTTGCGGCGGTCGAGCGGCTTCATGCGGCTCCTCCCCTGAAAGCGGTCGCCCGCGTGAATCGGGCGCTGGCCGGCCGCGACCCGCGAAATCGGGCGCGGACAGGCTAATCGTAGGGAAGGAAAGAAGCGGCGGCCAGCCGCGAGCCTACTTGGTTACGAACATCTTGATGACGCTCGAGCGGCCGTTCACCGTCAACTGCAGGAGATAGACTCCGGACGCGACCTGGTTGCCCTCGAGGTCGCGTCCGTCCCAGTAGGCTTCGTAGTCCCCCGCCCTCTCGTACTCCATGTCGGACACGGGGAAGCCGTCGCTCCCCGGGTTTTGCAGGGCGGTGGGGGAAGCGACCAGCTGCTGGAGTACGTTGTAGATGCGAATCGACACGACGACCGGCTCCCCGCCTGAAAACAGCTCGTCACCCAACGAGAAGGGGATGCGGGTCTCCGGGTTGAACGGATTCGGATAGTTCTGACGCAACTCGAATCCGGAATTCTGCTGGCTTCCCCGTTCACCCGTTTCCTGGGCCAAGCCAGGGTCCAGACCAGCGAGCGGGATGAGGAGGAGGCCTGTCAAGACGCGTAGAATGCGTCTCATATCAACCCTCCGCACAGGTTTTTCTGTGCAGTAGCTTAGGAACGATAGCCCTCCCAGGCATCCTGTAAAACCTGATTCTGCACCACCAAGGCATGGTACGAGGCCCCTGCCCTCTCTGTCAACATCGAGGGGCGCCGGCGTAAGGTGCCTCGCTGACCCAATTAGGACACCACACAGGCCCGAAACGTTCACCTCCCGGATCGAGCAGCCCGTGGACGAACTCCCTCCGGGATTCGCGCGGCGATGCATCCGCGCCGGATCGCTTCGCGCCTCGCCGCTCTCGGTGCCCGAGCGGATTCATCCACGGACTGCCAGCCGGGAGACGCGTCGCTCACAGGCTCGCGCCCGGGCTTTCGGACACGTCCCGCCCGCTGCCGCGCCGAACCGTCACACCGAGCCGGTCGAAGCAGGCGAGCAGCGGGAGCAGGTGCCGGCGGGTGACGGGCAGAACCTCGCGAAAGTCCGCGGGACCGAGTCCCGATCGGCCGCCGAGCCGCTCCTGAACCGCGCGCGCGCCGCGCCTGACCGCGTCGGCGTCGGCGAAGAAGTCGTCGCTCAGCACGACGATGTCGCCGGCCTGTTCGAGCAGCTTGAGGATGGGCCACAGGTCGGGATGGTCGCGCAGCGCGGCGGGCAGGTCGCGGATGGAGGGCGGAGAAAGGCCCGCCGCGCGGTACTGCTCCCCCAGGTCGGACCGCACGCCCTCCTGCTCCGCGGTGAGGATGGGCTCGAAGCCGGGTTCGCGCACCAGTTCGCGGCGAACCTCCAGCTCGCCCTGCTCTGCCAGATGCGTTAGCAGGGCATCGGCGAGCTCCGGTCCGGCGCCGTCGGGCAAGGCTTCGCGCGCCTCGGCGAGAGGCATGCCGCGCCGGAGCGGGCGGGCATGGTGGTAGCGGGCCACCTGGCGGCGGAGCAGACGGCGCCCCTCGCCGGCGACGGTCCCGGAGTAGAGCGCCCGTCCGGTCCCGAATCCCGTGTCGTCCTCGCGCGCCGCGAGGGTTTCCGGGGGATCACCGGTCCGGATGGGCAGCTCGGCGTGCGGGATGCCCGCCCACCCCGCCAGGTCGAGGGCCGCGCGCCGGCGGAGGCCCGGGTCCGGCCCGAGGAGCGCTTCAAGCAGTTCGCCCTCCCTGCCCCGCACCCGCGTCCGCGGCGGTGGGGAAGGCTCGGCCACGATCCCGCCCCCGATGGTGGTCATCGGCGAGTAGGAGCGCAGGACCAGGTGGTCGCGGGCGCGAGCCACCAGGGGCGCCTCCAGCCGGAGTTGCGCCCAGGCCGACTCGCCCGCCTCCATCTCGGCACGATCCAGCAGGAAGACGCGGGCCATCACCTCCGACGTCCCGAGGTGCACCCGCACCCGCTGCCCGCGCTCGATGCCCCAGGCGGTGTCGGGGAGCAGTTCGATGCGCGCGGTCACGCGCTCGGCGGCCACCCATGGATCGGCGCCGACCACCACCTGCCCCCGCCCCACCGCCTCCCTGCCGACCCGGCTGCCGGCGAGGGCGACCGCCGTGCGCTCCCCCGCCCTCGCCGTCTTCACCGAGCGCCCGTGCACCTGCAGGCCGCGCACGCGCGCCTCCACCCCGCCCGGCTCGAGCCGCACGCGCTCATCGAGCGAGAGCGAACCCGACCAGAGCGTGCCCGTCACCACGGTGCCGGTGCCGCGCACCGTGAACACCCGGTCCACCGGCAGGCGCACGATGTCGGCGTCCAGGCGGGCGCGCGCACTCCCGCCCTCGCGCGCGAGCGCCGCCCGCAGCTCGTCGAGGCCGGCCCCGGTCACCGCGGAGGTGGGCACGATGGGCGCGTCCGCGTAGGGCGTGTCGGCGAGCAGGTCGCGCACGTCGTCCAGCGCGAGTTCCAGCCACTCCTCCTCCACGAGGTCGATGCGGCTGAGCGCCACCACCAGCGCCTCCACCCCGAGCAGGCGCACGATGGCCAGGTGCTCGCGCGTCTGCGGCATGGTGGCCTCGTCCGCCGCTACCACCAGCAGCACCAGGTCCATCCCGGTCGCGCCCGCCAGCATGTTGCGGATGAACGACTCGTGACCCGGGACGTCGACCACCCCGAAGGCCAGATCGTCGGTCACCGGGAGCTCGGCGAACCCGAGGTCGATGGTGATGCCGCGGCGCTTCTCCTCGGCCAGCCGGTCGGTGTCCACGCCGGTGAGGGCCTGCACGAGGGCGGTCTTGCCGTGGTCGATGTGCCCGGCGGTGCCCAGGATCAGCCGCCGCATGCGCCCTCCCGCGCGCGGTGAGCCGGTGCCGCGCCGGAACCGCCGGGGTCGCGCGACGCGCCCGGTTCCACGGGTTCAGACGGCGTCCCCAACGACGCGCCCGGTTCCACGGGTTCAGACGGCGTCCCCAACGACGCTCTCGAGAAAGGGAAAGGAGGGCAGCGGACGGGATCCGGAAACATGATGATGCACGTAGTTGCGGAGCACCTTCAGATGCGAGCCGACGCGCTCGAGCCCGTCCACGGGCTCTCCCAGCAGCAACGTTCGCAGCTGCTCCCGCGCGCGCGGCCCGATGCGGGGCGCCCCGGAGGCCGAGCCCGCGCAGCGCGGACAGCGCACCCCTCCCGCCGCATAGTCCATGCGGCCCACGGCGGTGTCGTCCAGCTCATCCGCGCATTCCACGCACACGCCGAGTTCGGGAGCGTACCCCATCAACGAAACCAGCGCCCAGGCACTGGACAGGACCAGGACCGCGGTCCTCTGCGGAGGAGCCTCTGCCAGGCGTTCCAGCGACGCGTCGAGTCCGCCGAACAGGGCTGCGCTCGGTTCCTCGCCCGCATGGTGCAGCACCAGGTCCGCGAGCAGCGACGCGCCCGCAAAACGCCGGATGTCGCCGGCCAGGGCCCGGTGCGCGTGCATGACCGAGAACTCCCGATAGTTCTGGAGATCCCGGTTGCTCCGGTAGTAGAGCACGAGGACCCCCGAGGAGAAGATCTCCGGAGGAGTACCACGTCTGCGCACGCCTCGCGCCATCACGCTCACCAGACCTCGCTCGCGGGTGAAGAAGCGGAGGATCAGGCTGGTCTCGCTGAACGGGTGCGACTTCAGCAGGATGGCGCGCGTGGAGAGGAGGGACATCCTCTAGATCCCGGGGTCATCCGAAAGCTCGATGCGCGTCAGCAGCCGCTCGCGCCTGCGGCGATAGGCCTTGCGGGCCTTGCTCCCCACCTTTCCCTCGCGCGAATACGCTTCGTCCAGGATGGCCACCTCGCGAAGCAGCCGGCGCCGTTCGCCGGCGGTGGAGGCCGTGGCCCGGGCGGGATCGCGATAGACCGCGTACAGCCCGAGCCATGCGAGGATGACGGTCAGGATCACCGCCATCCATTCCAGCGGAAGCTCCTCGGCTTCCTCCCCCATGAGCAGGCCCACGGCATCATCGACGATGTCGCCGGCGGCGTAGCGGCGATAGGTCACGCCCTCCTCCACCTCGACCGGCGGGAGCGGCTGGAGCCCGGTGACGACGGTCGGCGGAGAAGGTTCGAGGACCAGCAGCTCCATGGTCTCGGTGAGTCCCGGGAGCGGCGCGACGAACTGGTGGCCCGGGACCGCGTAGCGGACGGCGTACAGCCGCTCGCCGGGCGGCACCGGAGCGGAAATGTACATGCGTCCGTCGGCGAAGCGCACCGCGTCCTCCGCAAGGTCGCTTTCGCCGACCTCGAAATCCTGCGCGCCTCCCAGCAGCGGATACGACCACACCGGCTCGCCGTTCGCGGGAATCAGGGTCCGGAAGCCGTCGTTGCGGATCTGGATGAGGTCGACCACGGTCCACCCGGTGCCCATGTCCTGCAGGAAGAGGTTGCGCACCGAAACCGGGAAGTTCGCGCCCCCCGGCGGGGCGGGTTCGGTCTCGTACACCCGGATGACGTAGGTGCTGTCGAGCTGGATCAGGCTGTTGACGGGGACGCCGAAGTAGAGGATGTCCTCGTAGAGCGTCGAGGCGAAGAAGACGGTTCCCGATTCCGGGTGCGGGACGCCGGGGAGCTCGAAGGCGAAGGATCCGTCCTCCGCGACCATGAGCGAGTCGATCTCGCTTCCGCCGCCGAGCGCCACCTCGTGCAGCGTGACCATGGCGTTTCCGACTCCGGCATCGCCCAGCGTGACCCGGCCCCGGAGCGTCGCGGTCGCCAGCTCGCTGGTGGCGGCGGCAGTCGGGCCGGCCTCCTGGGGCGACGCGCTCATCCCCGAAAGGGCGCGACTCCCCGGCGACGTGACCGCCGCGCGGGCCGGGATGGCTCCGAAGCCCAGCGCGGACAGGAGCGCGGCCAGCAGGAGCGCCCGGGGGTCAGGGCGTAAAGCGGCCAAAATCCTCGGGATGCAGCTTGCGCAGGTGTTCCTTCAGCTCTTCCGCGTCCATCCCCGGCGGAGACTCCTCCTCATCCTCTCCCGAAGCCGCCTCCTCCGCGTCCGTCACCTCGATCGCGGTCTTGTGGAGGAGATCCTCCTGGGCGAAGATGCGCGCCTCGGTCCTGAGCGCGACCGCGATCGAATCCGAGGGCCTCGCGTCGATGGAGACGACGTCCCCGTCCCGCTGCACGATCAGCTCGGCGTAGAAGGTGTTGTCGAGGACGCGGGTGATGAGCACCCGCTCGAGGGTGCCGCCGAGCCCGCCGATCACCGAGACGATGAGGTCGTGGGTGAGCGGCCGGCTGAACTTCATGCTGGCCAGTTCCATGGCGATCGAACTGGCCTCGCCCGGACCGATCCAGATCGGGAGCACCCGTTCGCCCTCCACCTCCCGCAGGATGACCACGGGCGTGTTGGATGAGGGGTCAAGCCCCAGGCTCTGTACCCTGACCTCGACCAAGGGTCCTCCTCGCGGGACGCTACCCCGCCGGCCGTCCCGGACGACCGCAGCAGTAATGCGCTTCGGCGCTCAGTAGCGGTAGTGGTCGGGCTTGTAGGGGCCGCCGACCGGCACGTCGATGTATTCCGCCTGCTCGGGGGTGAGCATGGTCAGGCGCGCTCCGAGTTTGTCCAGGTGCAGGCGCGCGACCTTTTCGTCCAGGATCTTGGGAAGGGTGTAGACCCGTTTCGCGTACTCGCCGGTCTCGCGCTCTTGCCAGAGTTCGATCTGCGCCATGCACTGGTTGGTGAAGCTCGTGCTCATCACGAAGCTCGGGTGGCCCGTGGCGCAGCCGAGATTGACCAGGCGGCCGCGCGCGAGAAGCACGATGCTCCTGCCGTCCGGCCAGGTGATCTTGTCGACCTGCGGCTTGATCTCGGTCCACTCCAGGTCCGCCAGCCCGGCGACTTCGATCTCGGAGTCGAAATGGCCGATGTTGCAGACGATGGCGCCGTCCTTCATGCGATCCATGTGCTCGCGGGTGATGACCGAGACGTTGCCCGTGGCGGTGACGAAGATGTCGCCCAGGGCGCAGGCCTCGTCCATGGTCACCACCTGGTGGCCCTCCATGGCGGCCTGCAGCGCGTTGATGGGGTCGATCTCGGTGACGTAGATGGTCGCGCCGAGCCCGCCGAAGGCCTGAGCGCAGCCCTTGCCGACGTCGCCGTAGCCCAGCACGACGCACTTCTTGCCCGCCACCATGATGTCGGTGGCGCGCTTGATGCCGTCGACCAGCGACTCACGGCAGCCGTACAGGTTGTCGAACTTGGACTTGGTGACCGAGTCGTTGACGTTGATGGCGGGGAAGAGCAGACTGCCCTCCTCCGCCATGCGGTAGAGCCGGTGCACGCCGGTGGTGGTCTCCTCGCTCACGCCCCGCACGTCGGCCGCGAGCGACCTCCAGAAGCGCGGATCCCCGGCCAGCACCCGGTCGAGCAGCCGGCCGATCTCCTCCTCCTCCTCGGAGGCCCCGGGAGCGCGCGCGACTCCGGCTTCAGCCTGCAGCTCGCGTTCGACTCCCTGGTGGATCAGGAGCGTGGCGTCTCCGCCGTCGTCGACGATCAGGTCGGGGCCGCCCTGCGGGTGCGCGAGGGCCATCCAGGTGCACCACCAGTACTCCTCCAGCGTCTCTCCCTTCCAGGCGAAGACGGGCACGCCGGCATCGGCCATGGCGGCTGCGGCATGGTCCTGGGTAGAGAAGATGTTGCACGACGCCCAGCGCACCTCCGCGCCGAGTTCCACGAGGGTCTCGATGAGCACGGCGGTCTGGATGGTCATGTGCAGGGAGCCCGAGATGCGGGCGCCCGCGAGGGGCTTCTCGCCGGCGTACTCCCTGCGGAGCGTCATCAGCCCCGGCATCTCGCCGCGGGCGAGTGCGATCTCCTGTCGGCCCCATTCGGCGAGCCCCGGGTCCTTGACCTTGAAGGGTGGCCGCGAGACGGCCGGTCGGGCCGGTCGGGCTTTGGCAAGCGTAGACATTCTCTGCTGGATTGGGTTCCCGAAGTATCGGAATATGGGGCGGTTTGCGCGCGGCATGTGGCGTGTCACGCGCCCTGGAACCTGGCAGTCGGTGGACGAATCCGCGCGCGCACCGGAACTCCCGGGCGCCGGGCCGGAGTCAACGGGTGCTAGACCCCCGCTCGCGGGTGAAGTTCCGGGCCGTCCGGGCGATGAGTGACGCCCGCCGGCCCGGCTACATCCCGAGTGCCTGCCTCAGTTCCTCGACCCGGTCGGTCTTCTCCCAGCGAAACAGCTCGACCCCGGAGCCGTCCTTCCAGCGCGCGCATTCGGGTCTGCGTCCGAAATGGCCGTAGACGGAGGTGGGGGTGAAGACGGGTCGGCGGAGGCCCAGGCGGTCGATGATGGCGGCGGGGCGGAAGTCGAACACCTCCTGCACGGCCGCCGCGATGCGCTCATCGGGCATCCCGCACGTCGCCGTGCCGAAGGTCTCGACCGCAACGGAGACCGGTCGCGCCCTGCCGATGGCGTAGGCGAGCTGGATTTCGCAGCGGCGCGCGATCCCGGCGGCGACCACGTTCCTGGCCGCCCAGCGCGCGGCGTAGGCGCCGGAGCGGTCGACCTTGGTGGAGTCCTTGCCGCTGAACGCGCCGCCTCCGTGGCGGGCGGCGCCGCCGTAGGTGTCGACGATGATCTTGCGGCCGGTCAGGCCCACGTCGCCGCAGGGCCCGCCGATCACGAACCGGTCTGAGGGGTTGATGTGGCGGATGCACCCCTGCCACTCGAAACCGGACGCGGCAAACACGGGGGCGATGACCTTCTCGGTGATCCCCTCCCGGATCTCGTCGTCGGAGACGTCATCGTCGTGCTGCGCGCTGACCACGACGGTGTGCACGCGCACGGGACGGTCGCCGTCGTACTCCATGGTGACCTGGGTCTTGCCGTCCGGCCGCAGCCACGGCAGCGCCCCCGACTCCCGCACGGAGGTGAGGCGGTGGGCGAGCTGGTGGGCCAGCAGGATGGGAGCGGGCATCAGCTCGTCGGTCTCGTCGGTGGCGTAGCCGAACATGAGCCCCTGGTCGCCCGCGCCGCCGTCGTCCACGGCAGCTCCGATATCCGGCGACTGCGGGTCGATCCTCGACTCCACCCGGCACTTGCGGCCGTCGATGCCGTACTCGTCGCGGGTGTAGCCGGCCGCGAGGATGGTCTCGCGGACGACCTGCGCGTAGTCGAGGTCGGCGGCCACGGTCGTGATCTCGCCCGCGACCAGCGCGAAGTTGGTCGTGACCAGGGTTTCACACGCCACCCGGGCCCGCGAATCCACCGCCAGGATGTGGTCGAGGATGGCGTCGGAGATCTGGTCGGCGAGCTTGTCCGGATGTCCTCCGGTCACCGACTCGGAGGTAAAGAGTCTCGTGCTCACCGGCCGGCCCAGTGCTCAACCTGCTGGGTGCGGCCGCGGCGCAGGATCTTGCTCAGGCGATCGGCCACCTGGTCGAGCGCCGTCGTGAAGTCACGCGCCTCCCCCCGGGCGACGACCGGCTCCTGCCCATTGAGCGAAAGAAAGGCCTCCACGCGATGCACGTGGCGCTCGGTCCGGAACACGACCTCCGCGGAGGTCAGGCGCGGCTCGAAACGGACCAGCTTCCCGATCTTCCGGTTGGCCCGCTCGACCACGTACTCGGGCACTTCGCAATGGCGAGCGACCGTCTTGACTTTCATGTTCTCTTCCACCCGGTTTCCCGTTGGTTTGGTTTCGGCCCAGTCGAAGGTAGAAAGGACGGGGGCACAGGTCTACGGGACAGGCCGCTCAGCCGTCATCCGGGACCGTGCGCGCCTTGAGCACCGCGTCCAGGACCCCGTTTACGAAACGGTCCGAGTGCTCGCTGCCGTAGCGTTGAGCCAGCCGGACACCTTCCTGGATCGCGACTGCGGGCGGCACGCCGTCCACGAAGAGCATCTCGGTGACCGACAGGAACAGGATACAGCGGTCCACCCGGGCGAGCCGCTCGATCCGCCAGTTGTCCAGCGCCTCGCTGACCGCCGTGCGCACCTCTTCTTCGCGCTCGGCGAACCCGCGCACGACCCGCATCAGGTGGGGCTGGCACCCGGGCGCCACCCGCCGGTTGGCGAGCGTGGTCGAGAGGGCGTCCAGGACCGATTCGCTGGCTGCCGCCTCCCATCGATAGAGCACCTGGAGCGCCCATGCCCGCGCGCGTGTGCGGTTGCGGCGGGGTCGCCGGTCGGCCGCCATGGCCTCAGGCGAGCCTGGCGAACAGCAGCGCCATCTCGACCGCGGCCGACGCGACCTCTCCGCCCTTGTCCATTCCCTTCGGATCGGCGCGGCGCTCGGCCTGCTCGCGGGTGTCGGCGGTCAGCACGCCGAACACGACGGGGATGGGCGAAGTGCGCGCGACCTCGCCCAGCCCGTACGCCGCCTCGCCCGCCACGTAGTCGAAGTGCGGGGTTTCGCCGCGAATGACGCACCCCAGCGCGACGATGCCGTGATGGGCCGCGCCCCGCACCAGGCGGGCCGCGGTCTGCGGAAGCTCCCAGGCGCCCGGGACCCGGTGGACATCGACGTCTTCCGGCGCAACGCCGAGTTCGGCCAGGCGGGTCAGGGCCCCGGCGAGCAGACTGTCGGTGATCTCCGGGTTGAAGCGGGCCGCGACGATGGCAAACCGCTTCCCCGATCCGTCGAGCGCCGCGCTGAAGGTGTTGGAGCCGGTCATCTGCTGTTCGGATGCAGGGGCGCCGCGATCCGGCGTGGTTGCGAATGCGTGTGGCCGGATCAGATCAGGTGGCCGAGCTTGGCGCGCTTGGTGTCGAGGTAATATTCGTTGAAGTCGGAGGGGTCGATCTGCAGCGGCACCCTCCCGGTCACCCGCAGCCCGTATCCCTCCAGGCCGACGATCTTGCGGGGATTGTTGGTGAGCAGGCGGATGGAGCTGAGGCCCAGGTCGAGCAGGATCTGTGCGCCGATCCCGTAGTCGCGCAGGTCGGGATCGAACCCGAGGGAGCGATTGGCTTCGACCGTATCCTGCCCGCCGTCCTGGAGCTGATACGCCTTCAGCTTATTGTGCAGGCCGATCCCCCTGCCCTCCTGCTTCAGATAGACGATGGCGCCGCGGCCTTCCTCCTGCACCTGGCGCAGCGCGGCGCGCAACTGCTGGCCGCAGTCGCAGCGCACCGAGCCGAAGACGTCTCCGGTCAGGCATTCCGAGTGCATGCGCACCAGCACGTCCGCGCGCCCGTCGATCTTTCCCTTCACCAGCGCCACGTGCTCGCGTTCGTCCAGCGGGCTGCGGTAGCCGATGACGTCGAACAGGCCCACTGCGGTGGGAAGCCGGGCGGTGGCGACCCGCTCCACCAGCCGCTCCTTCGCCAGCCGGTAGGCCACCAGCTCCGCCACCGTGATGAAGAGCAGGTCGTGCTCCCGGGCGAACTGCTCCAATTGAGGCCGGCGCGCCATGGAGCCGTCCGGGCTGAGGATCTCGCAGATGACGCCGGCGGGCTCGAACCCGGCGAGACGCGCCAGGTCCACGGAGGCTTCGGTCTGCCCCACCCGGCGCAGTACCCCGCCGGGCACGGCGCGCAGCGGGAATATGTGGCCGGGGCGCCGCAGGTCGCCCGGGCGGCTCGCCGGATCGATCAGCACCTCGATGGTTTTGGCGCGGTCGAAGGCGCTGATGCCGGTGGTGACCCCGTACTTGCGGTGCGCGTCCACCGAGACCGTGAAGGCGGTGCCCTGCGGATCGGTGTTGTCCTCGGTCATGGGCGGCAGACCGAGTTCGCCGGCTCGCTCGCGCGTCAGGGCCACGCAGATGAGGCCGCGCGCATGCTTGGTCATGAAGTTGACGACTTCGGGGGTGGCGGCGGCGGCGGCGCACACCAGGTCGCCCTCGTTCTCCCGGTCCTCGTCGTCGGCGACGATGACCATCCTGCCTTCGCGAATGTCGTGGATGGCGGCTTCCACGCGGGAGTGCGGCACGGGGCTCAGCCTTGAGAAGAATCCGGGGTGTGAACTGACAGGAGCTTACCCACGTACTTCCCGATCAGGTCCGCTTCCACGTTGACCGGGGCGCCGGGGGCGAGGGCGGCGAGGTTGGTATGCTCCCAGGTGAAGGGCACGATCGCGATCCGCACCAGGTCGGGGCCGGGCAATTCGCTGACGGTGAGGCTCACTCCGTTGAGGGTGATCGAGCCGTGCAGGATGGTGGCGCGGGCCACTTCGAAGGGGATGCGGAAGGTGAGCAGGCGGGCGCCTTCACCGGGGGCGGGGTCGGTCCGGGTGACCAGCGACCCGACGCCGTCGACGTGGCCCTGTACCAGGTGGCCGCCGAGGCGGTCGCCCAGGCGGAGCGCCCGCTCGAGGTTGACGGGCGTCCCGGCCTGGTAGCCGCCAGCGGTGGTGCGCGCCAGGGTGGCGGGCACCACGTCCACCGAGAAGGTGGCGGCCTCAAGAGCGGCGACGGTCAGGCACGTCCCGTCGACCGCCACCGAGGCGCCGGCCGTGAGGTCGGGCGCGATGCCGGGGGCGCGAATGGTCATCCGCCGGCCCTCCGGCCCGGCCGCAACCCCGACGACCGTCCCGACCTCCTCCACCAGCCCGGTGAACATCAGCCGTCCCGGTCCAGGACCCAGAGAAGGTCGCGCCCGAACGCGGCCGGCGGCCCGGCCGGTCGCCATCCCTCCCAGGCCGAGCCGTCCAGGCCGGGGAAGGCCGGGATCGAGCCGGGCCCCAGCGTCAGCGGGACCAGGAAGAGGTAGAGGCGGTGCACGCGTCCTTCCCGCAACAGCGAGGAGGCGAGCACCCCTCCCCCCTCGCACAGGACGGAGGTGAGTCCCTCCCGGAAACAGGTCTCCAGCACCGCGTCCAGGTCGAGGCCGCCCGCGGAGGTTGCAGCATCGCATTCCCGCATGCGGTCGCCCGGTATCGCGCCGGACAGTTCAGGAGCCCGCGAACGCTGCCGGGCGGAGGTCGCCACGTGGGGCGCGGCGTGCACCGTGGCGCCCCGCTGCCGAAGCGCACGCACCCTTTCTTCCGGCGCTTCCGCACCCGTGAAGACGCGCACCCGACCCCCGCCATCATCCCGCAGCAGGCGGGCTTCCGGAGCTATGCGGGCGCGGGAGTCCAGCACGATGCGGTCGGGCGCGCGGCGGGGTTCCGGCCGCCCGCGAGCCGTGAGGAGGGGGTCGTCGATCTCCATGGTGTTCGCTCCCACCATGATCGCGTCGAAGCCGGCGCGCAGGTAGTGCACGTGCCCGCGTGCCGGCGGCCCCGTGAGCCCGGTCTGCTCGCCCGCGCGCGAGATGCGTCCGTCCAGGCTGAGCGCGAGCTTGAGGGCGACGTAGGGCGACGCGTTGTGCGCGACATGGAAGAAGGCGGGATTGCACGAAGCGGCCCGGGCGCTGGAGAAGGCGGGTCCGTCGACGCGCATCCCGGCGGCGCGCAGCAAGGCGGCCCCCCCCGCTCCGGCGCCCGGATCGGCGGCGCCGAAGACCACGCGGGCCACCCCGGCTTCCATCAGGGCGTGTGCGCAGGGGGGCGTCCGACCCGTGTGGGCGCAGGGCTCGAGGCTGATGTATGCGGTGGCGCCCCGGGCCTTTGCCCCTGCCTCGGCGAGCGCGTGTACCTCCGCGTGTGGCCCGCCCACCTCCTGGTGCCACCCTTCTCCGACCACCTCGCCGTCCCGCACCAGGACGCACCCGACCATCGGGTTGGGCGAGACCCACCCCCATCCACGGCGTCCGAGCTCGACGGCCCGCTCGAGAAAGCTCAGGTCCGCCTCCGACACCCGGCCGCCCGGCACCGGGTCGAGCACGCGCGTCCCGCTCTCGGTCATGCGGCCATCTCCGCTATCGCGTAATCCGCAAGCTCAGAGACCCGAAGATGCTCCCGGCTCCGGGGTCGTAGGACATCGTCCCGGGATCCGGAGGTGCGTCGAACCCGTTGGCCCATCCGAACTCTCCCGTGACCTGGATCACCTGCCAGGTGCGCGACAGGGCTCCGAAGACGAGCAGGCGGTCCACCGGCGGCCCGTCGAGCGCAACGCTCCCCGACCGCTCTCCCGGGACAGCGGCGCCCGCGAGGGTCGCGGCGCCCGAGTAACGGTCCCAGCCAGTCCCGACCATTACCCCGGCGGCCGGCAGATCTTTCCCGATCACGAACCGCACCGAGGTGGCCGCCGATTCCAACCGGAGCGAGGCGGGCGCTCCGTCGGCTCCCAGCCGGACCTCTCCGAAGAAGCGCCGCATCGCGGACACCGAGATGCCCGGAACGTCGAAGGACTCGCGCAGGAGCCCCAGGCGGGCGCCGACTCCCGCGGAGAAGACGTCGCTCTGGAAGCCGTCCCCGCGCGGAAGCCGGATCATGCCCGCGGAAGCGATGGCGTCCAGCGCCAGGATCCCCCCGTATTGGGGCGCGGTGCGGATCCCATCGAACAGCCCTGCCGCCGCTTCGAGCGACGCCGCGGCAACCGGGGAACGGAGCCCGGGAAGGAGGGACGGGGATGCCTGCTCGACCGCCGGCAGGGGGATGCGCGCGCCGTTGAAGCGAGCGCTCACCGCCAGGCGTGGCCCCAGCCCCCGGCGCCATCCCAGGGTGCTCGATGTCCCGGCGATGTCGCTTCCGCCCGCCGCGACCAGCCCGACGCCGGCCGCCACCGCCTCGTAGGCGGCTGCCCCGGCGGCGCACCACGCGGCTCCTCCGGAAGCGGCGGCGCAACGGGCGGTGAGATCCGCGACCGCCTGCGCGCCCCCCGGGGACGCCAAGCCCGAAAGGACGAGCACCAGCACCGGCCCGGCGGCGGACCTCATCCCAACTCCACCCCCGACCCCGCAACCACCTCCCCCGCGACCCACGCCTCCTCTCCCCGGTCGCGCAGGCGCGACACGAGGCCGTCGGCCTCACCCGGAGCGACCACCGCCAGCATGCCGACGCCCATGTTGAAGACCCGGTACATCTCCCCGCGCGCCACGCCTCCCGCGCGCGCCAGCACGCCGAAGACGGCGGGGGGCCGCCAACTGGATGTGTCCACGCGCGCGCCCAGTCCCGGCCCCAGCGAGCGCGGCAGGTTTCCGGGGATGCCCCCGCCGGTGACGTGCGCCAGTGCGCGCACGGTTCCGCCCTCGAGTTCGGGGGCGAGCGACGCGAGGTAGCTCCGGTGCACCGCCAGCAGCGTGTCCGCGACGGTCGCCCCGGAATCCGGAAAGCGGCTCTGCGCGTCGAGACCCAGAACGTCGAAGACGATGCGGCGGGCCAGCGTGTAGCCGTTGGTGTGGAGCCCCGTGGATGCCAGCGCCACCAGCACATCGCCGGCACGCGTACGCGATCCGTCGAGCAGCGCGCCCCGCTCCGCGATCCCGACGATGAACCCCGCCAGGTCGTACTCGCCGGGGGCGTAGAAGTCGGGCATCTGCGCCGTCTCGCCTCCCAGCAGCGCGCAGCCGTTGTCGCGGCACGCGCGGGCGACTCCCGTGACCACCTGCCCCACCACCCCCGGGTCCATGTCGCCGGTGGCCAGGTAGTCCATGAAGAAGAGCGGCCGGGCGCCCTGGACCAGGATGTCGTTCACGCAGTGGTTGACCAGATCCGCCCCCACCGTGTCGTGGCGGCCGGAGAGGAAGGCCACCTTGAGCTTGGTGCCCACCCCGTCCGCGCTCGAGACCAGCACCGGCGCCTCCATCCCCCCGGGCACGGCGTACATGCCCCCGAACGAGTCCATCCCCGAAAGGGTGTGGCGGTCGTGGGTGCTCGCCACCAGCGACTTGATGGCCTTCTTCGCCCGGTCCGCCGCGTCCAGGTCGACGCCCGCCGCGCGGTAGTCCAGTTTCGGGGAATCGTCAGACAAGGCTCGCTCCTGTCGGCCATGGTTCGAGGGCGGCTCGCTCGCCGAGGACACGCGCGCGCTCGGCGACCTCGCGGGCCTCCAGGTTCCGGAGGCGATCGAGGGAGAACGACTCGACGGCGAAGGACCCCATCACCGAGCCCTGCACGAGCGCCTCCCGCAGCGCATCTCCGGTACAGCTTCCCACCCCCGCAAGGTGCCCCGCGAACCCTCCGGCGAAGGCGTCTCCCGCTCCCGTGGGGTCCACCACCCGCGGAACCGCGTACGCGGGGCATCGGAAGCCGGCATCTCCGTCGAAGAGCAGCGCGCCCCTCGCACCCAGCTTTACGATGACGTGCCGGGGGCCGCGTTCGCGTACCCAGCGCGCCGCCCGAACGGGATCGGCAATGCCGGAGAGCTGCCGGATCTCGGTGTCGTTCACCATCAGCAGATCGATGCGCTGCAGCAGCGACATGAGCGCACCCCGCTCCCGCTCGATCCAGTAGTTCATGGTGTCGCACACCACCAGTTCGGGTCTCTCCACCTGGTCCAGCACCTCTCCCTGGAGAGTCGGGTGGATGTTGGCCAGCGAGACGATGCGCGCCTTGCGGAAGGACGCGGGAATGGCGGGGCTGAAATCGGCGAAGACGCCCAGCGTCGTGAAGAGGGTCTCCCGCGCGCTGAAGTCGGCGTTGTACGCCCCGCCCCAGCGAAAGCTCTCCCCGGGAGCGACCTGCAGCCCCGAGAAATCGACGCCGCGTTCCCGCAGAAAGTCCAGCTGGGCCAGCGGGAAGTCGTCGCCGACCACCGCCACCACCTGGACCGGCTGGTAGAGGCTCGCCGCCGCCGCGAAGAACGAAGCCGACCCCCCCAGCACCTCCTCGGCCCTTCCGTACGGGGTCTCGACGGTGTCGAGCGCCAGGCTCCCCACAACCAGGGCGGACACGCCGGCCGCTCAGTCCTCGCGGCGGGCCATGCGGGTCGGCGCCTCGATGCCCAACAGGGTGAGCGCGTTGCGCAGCACCACGCGCACGGCTCCGGCGAGGGCGAGGCGCGCGGCCCTCAGCGCCGGATCCGCGGCCAGCACGGCGAGGCCGGGGTTGCGGGTGGGATTCCCGGCGTGATACCACGAGTTGACCATGCCCGCGGTGTGCTCCAGGTACTCGCACACCAGGTGCGGCGCGCGCGCGCGGGCCGCCCGGAGCACCAGCTCCGGGAACTCGCCCAGCCGCCCCATCACCTCCCGCTCGCGCGGGTGCTCCAGCAGGGACAGGTCGAGGCCTTCCGGGGTGAGCTGGTCCGGCGACATGGCGTCGGGGTCCATCCCCGCCTTGCGGAAGATGCTGCACATGCGCGCGTGCGCGTACTTGCTCTTGTAGACCGGGTTGCGGTCGGAATGGTCGAGGGCGGCATCCAGATCGAAAACCAGGTGCGCCTCCGGCTTGCGCATCACGAAGAAGTAGCGGACCACGTCCGCGCCCACGGCATCGACCAGCTCGCGCAGCGTGGTGTAGCCCCCCGACCGCTTGGAGAGCCGTACCTCGACCCCGCCGCGCTCCACGGTGACCATCTGGTGCAGCAGGTATTCGGGGTATCCTCGCGGGCGGCCGAGCGCCTCGAGCCCCGCGCGCACCCGGTCGACGGTGCCGTGATGGTCCGAGCCCTGCACGTTGACGACCTCGTGGAAGCCGCGCCGCCACTTGCTCATGTGGTAGGCGACGTCCGGCAGGAAGTAGGTGGGGCTGCCGTCGCTCTTGACCATCACCCGGTCCTTCTGGTCGCCGAAGGCGGTGGTGGTGAGCCAGGTGGCGCCGTCGCGCTCGTAGACGTACCCGGTCTCGCGCAGCGCCGCGATGGTCGCGTCGACCGCGCCGTCCGTGTAGAGCGAGGACTCGAGGAAGTAGCAGTCGAAGTGCACGCCGAAGTCGGCGAGGTCGCGATCCTGCTCCTCGCGCAGCACGCGCACCGCGAAGCGCTCGCAGGCGGCGTGCCGTTCCCGGGGCGCGGCATGCAGGAGCCGGTCACCCTCCGCGGCCGCGAGGCGCTCCGCGATCTCGAAGACGTATTTCCCGTGGTATCCGTCTTCCGGGAAACCGCCGTCCACGCCGAAGTGCCGCAGGTAGCGGGAGGCGACGCTCTCGCCCAGCCGCTCGATCTGGCGGCCCGCGTCGTTGTAGTAGTACTCCCGGTACGCCGCCCACCCGGTCCACTCCAGCAGGTTGGCCAGCGTGTCGCCGAGCGCGGCCTGGCGCCCGTGGCCCAGGTGCAGGGGACCGGTGGGGTTGGCGGAGACGAACTCCACCATGATGGCCCTTCCCTGCCCGTCCCCGGATCGACCGTAGCGGGTGTCCCGGCGGAGGATTTCCTCGATCACCGCGGATACGCGCGAGGCCGAGAGGCGGAAGTTCAGGAACCCCGGGCCGGCGACCTCCACCGACGCGATCCCGGTGCCCTCCAGCTCCAGCCGTCCCGCGATCTCGTCCGCGATGCCGCGCGGAGGCCGCCGCAGCCGGGAGGCGAGCGTGAGCGCCACCGAGGAAGCGATGTCGCCGTGGTCCGGGTCGCGCGGCCGCTCCAGCCGGACTTCGTGCCCGGCAACGCCCATTTCGCCAAGTGCCCGTTCGAGCATCTCGCGCAGCGCGGGCCGGCTCATTGCTCCGAACCGGTCTTTGCCCGACTGCCGGTGCCGCTTGCGGACGGAGACCCACCCGAATCGCCCCCCGAGCCGTTCGTGCCCGAAGCGGAGGAGGACGACGCAGTCCCCGCCTCGCTCTTCTTCGCGGACGCGGCCGAGTCGCCGCCGGACGCCTTCGCGCCGGATGCGGCGGCAGGCTCCTTCCCCGCGTCGGCCGCGGCCCTGTCCCTGTACTCCTGGCTGCGGTGGTCGGTGATGTAGAAGCCCTCGCCCTTGAAGATGAAGCCCGCCCCGCCGGAGATCCTGCGCTGCGCGGGGGCTCCGCAGTCGGGACAGTTGGAGAGCGGCTCGTCGGACATTCGCTGGAAGACCTCGAAGGCCTGCCCGCAGCCGCTGCACTCGTAGTCGTAGGTAGGCATGGATGACGGAGATCGGGGTTGGTTCGACCCGCCAAACTAATCGTCTTTGCAGACGACGGGAAATCGGGGAGAGCCGCTCGAGGGGATCCGGCCGGGTTGTGGCGGAGGACGCCTATTGCCCCGCGTATCTCCCCCACTCCCGCACCAGGACGTCGCTGATCTCGCCGAGCGTTGCACGGGCGCGCACGGCGGCCACCATGGGAGGCACCAGGTTGGCGTCCGTGCGCGCCGCCTCCCGCACCTGGTCGAGGGCGCGCGCGGCCCCGGCGCCGTCCCTGCGGGCGCGCAGCTCCGCCAGCCTGGCGCGCTGCTCGGCCTCGAGCGCCCCGTAGTCGGGGGCACGAACGGACGGATCCGCGCCCTCCTCGACGTAGCGGTTCACCCCGACCACGACCCTCTCGCCCGACTCGACCGCGAGCTGGGTGCGGTACGCAGACCGGTGGATGTGGTCGCGCATGTAGTCGAGAGATTGCGCGGCCCCGCCGGATTCGCCAATGCGATCCAGGTGAACGCGCGCTCTCCCTTCGATCTCATCTGTAAGCGCTTCAATGAAATAGCTTCCTCCCAGAGGATCGACCGTGCGGGCCACCCCGCTCTCGCGCAACAAAATCTGTTGCGTGCGCAGGGCGACGCGGACGGATTCCTCGGTGGGGAGCGCGAGCGCTTCGTCGTAGCCGTTGGTGTGCAGCGACTGCGTCCCCCCCAGCACCGCCGCGAGCGCCTGCAGGGCGGTGCGGGTCACGTTGTTGAGGGGTTGCTGGGCGGTGAGCGTCGAGCCGCCGGTCTGGGTGTGGAAGCGCAGCCGCGCGCTTCGGTCGGAAGCCCCGAACTGTTCGCGCATCAGCCGCGCCCAGAGCCGGCGCGCGGCGCGGAACTTGGCCACCTCCTCCAGCACGTCGCTGTGCGCGGCGAAGAAGAAGGACAGGTGCGGCGCGAAGTCCTCGAGTGCCACTCCCGACCCGAGCGCGCGGCGCACGTACTCGAGCCCGTTGGCGAAGGTGAAGGCGACCTCCTGGGGCGCGGTCGAGCCGGCCTCGCGAATGTGATAGCCGGAGATCGACACGGGATTCCACCGCGGCAGCTCGCGCGAACAGAAGGCGATCACGTCCGACACCAGGCGGAGCGAGGGCTCCGACGGGTAGATGTAGGTGCCCCGGGCGACGTACTCCTTGAGGATGTCGTTCTGCACCGTCCCGGCCAGCCGCGCGCGCGGCACGCCCCGTTCGTCGGCCAGGGCGACGTAGAGCGCGAGCAGGATGGCCGCCGTCGAGTTGATGGTCATGGAGGTGGAGACGTCCTCCAGGGGAATCCCCTCGAAGAGCACGCGCATGTCCTCGATCGAGTCGATCGCGACCCCGACCCGCCCGACCTCGCCGGCGGCCATGGGGTCGTCCGAGTCGTAGCCCATCTGCGTGGGGAGGTCGAAGGCGACCGAGAGCCCGGTGGTGCCGCTCTCGAGCAGGTAGCGGTAGCGCCGGTTGGTCCGGGCCGCGGTGCCGAAGCCGGCGTACTGGCGCATGGTCCACGGACGGCCCCGGTACATGGTGCGGTGGATGCCGCGGGTGAAGGGAAACTCCCCCGCTTCGCCCGGGTCGCGCGCGGCCGGAGCCGACGCATCGGGGCCGTACAGCCGTTCGACCGGGATGCCGCTGTCGGTGGCGGGGCGCGGATCGCCGGTCCCGCGGGAACCGGCGCTCATCGTCCGCCCCCCTGGCTCGCGTCGCCCGGGGGATTGGCGCTGGCGCCGCCGCTGTCCCGGCCGCTGTCCGCGCTCGGCTCGAACTCGATCAGGAGGTCGCCGCGCCTGACGGACTCCCCGGCCGTGACGTGCACGCGGCGAACCCGTCCCGCGGCGTGCGCGCGCAACTCGTTCTCCATCTTCATCGCTTCCACGATCAGCAATCCCCGGCCCTCGGCGACCTCCTGCCCCTCCTCGACGTCGACCCGCAGTACGAGCCCCGGCATGGGCGCGCGCAGCGGCTCGAGCCCGGCGGCCGCGGCGGCCCCATCCCCCTGCGCCCGGCGCATGCGCCAGCTTCGCTCATCCGCGACCTCGACCCGGTGGGAGCGGCCGCGGTGGTGGATCTCCCAGGCGGTCTCGCCGACCCGGACGCCGTACACGCGGTGCGGGCGGCCTCCGACCGAAAGGCAGAGCGACCCGCCGCGGCCGTATTCGAGCACCCGCGCCTGGTCGCCGGTGCCTTCCAGCCGCACGGTGTCGCCGTCCACTTCCACCTGCACGACGCGCGCCTCGACGGCTACATGGTAGCGTACGGGCCGCTCTCGCCCCTGGCGCGCCGCCCCGCTCACGGCAGCACCGCCCACTTCGCTCCCGCCCTGCGCCACGGCGAGAAGGCGGGACGCCCGTCCGCATGCGGCCTCCGCGCCGGGTGCCGTCCCCGCTCGCGGTCCGCCAGCAGCGCCGCGGCCGCCACGACCACGGCCAGCTCCTCCGCATCGAGGTCTCCGGCGGTCAGCCCGGGATGGTCCTCGATGAACCGGATGCTCAGGTCGCCCCGCCGGAAAGCGGCATGCCGCATCACCCGCCGGTGGAAGGGCACGCTGGTGGGCACCCCCACGACGGTCAGCTCGTCGAGCGCGCGCGCCATGCGCCGCACCGCCGCGGCGCGGTCGGGCCCCCACGAGACCAGCTTGCCCAGCAGCGGGTCGTAGTGGCGGCCGATCTCGAACCCGGCGCGAATGCCGCCGTCCCAGCGCACCCCCGCGCCCGACGGCACCTCCAGCACCTCCACCCGCCCGGTGGCCGGCAGGAAGCCCTGGAAGGGATCCTCGCTGGTGATGCGGCATTCGACGGCGTGGCCGTCCAGGCGCACATCCTCCTGGCCGAAGGAGAGGGCCTCCCCCGCCGCTACCCGCAGCTGCCATTCGACCAGGTCGATCCCGGTGACCAGCTCGGTGACCGGGTGCTCCACCTGCAGTCGGGTGTTCATCTCCAGGAAGTAGTACTCGCCGTCGAGGTACAGGAACTCCACCGTGCCCGCGCCGACGTAGCCGACCGCGCGGGCGGCCCGCACCGCGGCCTCGCCCATGCGCGCCCTCAGCTCCGGCGTGCCCACCGGGGAGGGCGACTCCTCCACCAGCTTCTGGTGCCGCCGCTGGATGGAGCACTCGCGCTCCCCCAGATGGACCAGGTTGCCGTGCTCGTCGCCCAGCACCTGCACCTCGATGTGCCGGGGCGCGTTCAGATATCGCTCCAGATACACCGCCGGATCGCCGAACGCCGCCTGCGCCTCACGGCCGGCCGCCGCGAGCGCCCGCTCGAGCCCGTCCGGCCCCTCCACCACGCGCATCCCCTTGCCGCCGCCCCCGGCTGCCGCCTTGAGCAACACCGGAAAGCCGATCTCGCGGGCCAGACGGCGCGCTTCGTCCGGGTCGCGCACCGGGCCCGGGGAACCCGGAATCACCGGCGTGCCCGCCCCCTGCATCAGCCTGCGGGCCCGCACCTTGTCGCCCATCGCGCCGATGGTGTCAGGTTTCGGGCCGATGAACACCAGCCCGGCGTCCCGCACCGCGCGCGCGAACACGGCCCGCTCCGACAGGAAGCCGTATCCGGGGTGCACCGCCCGGGCCCCCGAGCGCGCCGCGACCTCGAGCAGGCGATCGATGCGCAGATAGCTCTCCGCCGATGGCGCGGGCCCGATCTCGTGGGCTTCGTCCGCCGCGAGCACATGGGGCGCGGCGCGGTCCGCCTCCGAGTACACCGCGATGCTCCTCACGCCCAGTTCCCGGCAGGCGCGCACGATGCGCAGCGCGATCTCGCCCCGGTTGGCGATCAGAACCGATTCGAGCACCGGCGGCTCCTCAGAGCGGAATGTTGCCGTGTTTCCTGGACGGGTTGGCGTCGCGCTTGTTCTCGAGGATGTCGAGGGCGCCGGCCAGCCGGGCACGGGTCTCGCGCGGGTCGATGACGTCGTCGACATACCCCCGCGCCGCGGCGATGTAGGGATGCGCGAAGCGCTCGCGGTATTCCTCCATTCGCTCCCTGAGCGCGGCTTCAGGGTCGTCGGCCCTGGCGATCTCCTTGCGGAAGAGGATCTCGACGGCGCCCTTGGGCCCCATGACCGCGATCTCCGCGGTGGGCCACGCCAGGCTCATGTCCCCGCGAATGTGCCGCGAATTCATCACGTCGTAGGCGCCGCCGTACGCCTTGCGCGTGATGACGGTGACCCTGGGCACGGTGGCCTCGGCGAAGGCATACAGCAGCTTGGCGCCGTGGCGGATGATCCCGCCATGCTCCTGACCGACCCCGGGGAGGAACCCCGGCACGTCCTCGAAGACCACCAGCGGGATGTTGAAGGCGTCGCAGAAGCGTACGAAGCGCGCCCCCTTGTCCGAGGAATCGATGTCCAGCACGCCTGCGAGAACCGCGGGCTGGTTGGCCACCACCCCCACCGCATGTCCGCCCAGGTGGGCGAAGCCGGTGATCAGGTTGGGGGCGAAGCGGGCGTGCACCCCGTAGAACGCGCCGTCGTCCACGACGCGCCCGATGACGTCCTTCATGTCGTACGGCTTGTTGGGGTTGGACGGGACGACATCCACGAGCGCCTCGTCCGCTCGATCCACCGGGTCCCGTGTCTCCCGGCGCGGCGCGGGTTCGGTGTTGTTCTGCGGGATGTAGCGGAAGAGCTCGCGCACGGAGGCCAGGGTTTCGGGTTCGGAGTCCCCGACGAAATGCGCCACGCCCGAGGTGGAGGCGTGGGTGCCGGCCCCGCCGAGGCTCTCCATGTCGACATCCTCGTGGGTCACCGTGCGCACCACCTCCGGCCCGGTCACGAACATGAAGCTGGTGCCGCGCACCATGTAGACGAAATCGGTGATGGCGGGAGAGTAGACGGCCCCGCCCGCGCAGGGCCCCATGATCACGCTGATCTGCGGGATCACGCCCGAGGCCAGGGTGTTGCGCAGGAAGATGTCCGCGTAGCCCCCGAGTGAGGCCACTCCCTCCTGGATCCGGGCGCCCCCGGAGTCGTTCAGCCCCACCACCGGCGCCCCGGTCTTCAGCGCGAGGTCCTGCACCTTCACGATCTTCTCGGCGTGCGCTTCCGAGAGTGAGCCGCCGAAGACGGTGAAGTCCTGGGAGAAGACGTAGACCAGCCGCCCGTCGATGCGCCCGTGGCCGGTGACCACCCCGTCCCCGAGGATCCTCCGCTCCTCCAGCCCGAAACCGGTCGAGCGATGGGTGACGAAGCGGTCGAGCTCCACGAAGCTCCCGGGATCCAGGAGCAGATCGAGGCGTTCGCGGGCCGAGAGCTTGCCGCGCGCGTGCTGCGCCGCAAGGCGTTCCTCCCCTCCGCCCCGCTCCGCCTCCCGGCGCAGGCGCCGCAGGCGGTCCAGCTCCTCGCGCGTGCTCACTGGAGGCGAGGCTCGGGGAGGACCGGCGTCACCCGGGTGAGGGCGGGCGCACACCAGGACATCAGTAGACCTGGACCAGCTCCCGATCCCGGATCACGACGACCTCGTAGACACGCGTGATGCGGCCGTTCTCCACGGCGATGGTCCCTGTCGCCCCCTCGAAACCGTCGATCTCCTCCAGCGCGGCGCGTACCTCCGCCGGCCCGCGAGCGCCCGTGCGGAATGCCTCGAGGAGCAGGCCCATGATATCCCACCCGAGCGCGGGAACGCCGCTGCGCAGGGATTTCCGGTGCACGGCCTCGTACGCGCGCACGAACTCGTCGTACGCCGCTTCGCTGCGTCCCGGCGGGCGGGCAGTCACCGTCAGGACGCCCTCGGTGAAGTTGACGTCGACATCACGGAGCACGTCGGGCGTCGACCAGCCGGCGGTCCCCAGCACCTCAACGCTCAGCGAATCGTCCAGGCCGTAGTGCTGGACCTGCCCCGCCACCTGCGGGATGTCCATCGCGGGCAGGGACGGAAGGGGCAGGAGCACGGCATCCGGATCGATGCGGATCAGCTCCGCGACCTCCGCGCGAAAGTCGACCTGGCCCGGGGGATAGTAGAAGGCTCCGGCGAGCCTCCCGCCTCCGACGCGGAACGCCTCGCCGAAGGTCTCCACCTCGAAGCGCGCGTACGCGGTGGAGGGCGCGATGGCCACAACACGCCGGATGCCCTCTTCCCAGGCCGCACGGCCCAGCACCCGTGCGGGACCGGGATCCGGCCCGGCCAGCGAATATACGCCCGTCTCGTCCTCGGGCAGTTGCCGGGCGGCCGGAGCGATCATCGGCACAGGTCGCCTGCGGCCCGCGGCCACGCGTGCCACCGCAGCTTCCTGCAGCGGCCCCACAATTGCCGACAGGCCCGCCGCTTCCAGTTCGGCGAGGGCCCGGCGGACCCGGTCCAGGCCTCCCCCGCTGTCGACGACCCGCACGATCGGCAGACCGTCGCCGTCCGGAGCCGAGGCGACGGCGGCGCGCACCCCCTCCTCGATCAGCTCGGAATACTGCCGCATGAACGGGGAGCCGGACATGGGGAGCATGACCCCCACCAGGGGGGCCGCGAGCTCCGGCTCGGGCTCGGGCCGGGGCACCTCCGGTTCGGGTGCGCTCAGAGTTGGGGGTTCCGCTTCCGCCGGCAGGGTCTCGGGCGCCGGCGGCCCTGTCGCCACCGGCACGCAGCCGGCGATGACCGTCAGGACGGCCTGGGCTCGGACACGGAGCGGGCTACGCATCACGGATAGGCGCTACCCCGGCGGTCCGTGGATGAAGCGCGGATCCATCGTCGCTCTAATGCCGGGGAGAGTTCGTCCACGGGCCGCCTCTAGCTCTCGGTGTCGGGCACGTTCCCGGAAGGAGCAGGCGGGGCCCCGGGGGCGGCCGGGGCGGTTGCCGAGTCGGGGGCGCCCCCCTCGCCATCGCCCGGCACAGGCTGAGCGTCGGACACAGGCTCGACCTCGGGCTCCTCCTCGATGCGCCGGCGCGGCTCGGCCGTGATCTCCACCACGATTCTGCGGTTGCCCGCATCCGACTCGAGCACCCTGAGGTCGACCTCGTCCCCCGGCCCATAGTGGTCTTCGAGCGGCTGGTTGTCCCGCACGCGGCTGTGCGAGATGGGGACGAACGCCTCCACGTTGTCCCCCAGATCGACCACGACCCCCTTCTCCTGAACCCGCACGACGCTGCCCTCGCACTCCACGCCCGGTGCGAAGCGCTCCGAGAGCCAGGGCCACGGATCGTCGAGGACCTGCTTGATTCCGAGGGAGATGCGCTTGTTCTCGCCGTCCACATCGAGAACCATCACTTCCAGCTCCTGGCCCTTGCCGACGATCTCCGAAGGATGCTCCACCCGCTTGGTCCAGCTCATGTCGGACACGTGCACCAGCCCGTCGATCCCCGGCTCGATCTCCACGAAGGCGCCGAAGGAGGTCAGGTTGCGCACCTTCCCCTGGAGCCGCGTCCCCGTCGGGTACTTGAGCGGGAGGGCCAGCCAGGGATCCTCCTCGATCTGCTTCATGCCCAGCGAGATCTTCTCGGCCCCCGGATCCACCTTCAGCACCACGGCCTCGATCTCGTCCGCGATGGACACCAGCTTCGAGGGATGGCGGATGTTGCGCGTCCACGACATCTCCGAGATGTGGACCAGCCCCTCGACGCCCTTCTCCAGCTCGACGAAGGCCCCGTAGTTGGTGATCGACACCACCTTCCCGTGTACGCGCACGCCGACCGGGTACTTGAGGTCGATGTCGGTCCACGGATAGGGAAGCAGCTGCTTGAGCCCGAGCGAGATCCTCTCCCGCTTCCAGTCGATGTCGAGCACCTTGACGTCCAGCTCCTGGCCGATGTTCACCATGTCGGAGGGGTGTCCCACCCGTCCCCACGACATGTCCGTGATGTGCAGCAGCCCGTCCAGCCCGCCCAGGTCGATGAAGGCGCCGAAATCGGTGATGTTCTTGATGATGCCCGCCCGCACCTGGCCCACCAGCAGTTCCTTGACCAGGGTCTCGCGCTTCTTGCCGCGCTCGGCCTCAAGGATCACGCGCCGCGATACCACGATGTTGCGGCGCCTCTTGTTCAGCTTGATGATCTTGAAGTCGTAGACGTCGCCAACCAGGTCCTCGATGTTGGGGACCCGGCGCAAGGCGATCTGCGAGCCCGGAAGGAAGGCGTCCACGCCCATGAGATCCACGGTCATGCCGCCCTTGATCTTGCGCACCAGCGTGCCCTCGATCGGTGACCCGCTCTCGTAGGCTTCGCGGATCTTCTCCCAGACCCGCAGGAAGTCGGCCTTCTTCTTCGACAGGACGACCACCCCGTCGTCGTCCTCGAGGCTCTCGAGCAGGACCTCCACCTCGTAGCCGGGCGCGAGGGCCTCGGTGTCCCGGAATTCCTCGCGCGGGACCGCGCCCTCGCTCTTGAAGCCGAATTCGAGGATGACGGTAGTGTCTGTTACCCGCACCACCTTGGCCTGCACGATCTCGCCCTCGCGCACCTCCTGAATCCCGGACTGGAAGTCCTGGAGCATGGTGCCGAAGTCGTCGCGCGACATGGACGGATCGTCGCCGCCCCTGGGGTCGTCCGAAAGTTCGAAGCCGCTGTCGCCTCGCGGATCGGCGAAGAGCTCGTCGGGAGCGTCGAACGCCGCGAAGTCTCCGAAGGCCTGGCCCGGGGAGGCCTCCACTCGGGCGGTATCGTCGGAATCACCACCTTCCGGGGAATCCGTGTCCTGAGAACCGCCGGAGGGGAGGGCGGAGGAGGACATGGGTTCCGGCGAAGGAGGGTGAGTGCCTTCTGTCTGGTCGGTCATCGGTTGTTGTCCCTGGCGCACCCCCGGAAGGGAGCGCCGTTTCCGGCCGGCCCCGCATGGCGCGGTCCGGGTTCAGGGTTTACGGATAATGTCGGCAAACGACTATTTTTCAGCATTTGAAGGTATGAGCCCCCCGTCAATGCGTCAATCATTTCACTTCATGGTCCGGAAGCCCGGAACCTCCGCGCCCCGGTCGCCGACACGGGCGCGCACCTCCCGGAGGATGGCGTCCACCTGCTCCTCGAACGAGAGGTGGGTTCCGTCGAGTTCGAGCGCGTCGGGCGCCTTTTTGAGCGGGGCGATCCCGCGGGTCGCGTCGATGCGGTCGCGGGCGCGCAGGCGTGCGGCCTCCGCCTTCACTTCATTTTCCGAGTCGGGCGCGCGCCCCGTCTGCAGCAGGCGGCGTCGGGCACGTTCGTCGACACCGGCCACCAAGAAGATCTTCACCTCCGCCCCCGGGAACACGACCGTGCCCAGATCGCGTCCGTCGCCCACCAGCGACCCCTCCTCGCCCGCCTGCCGCTGCCGGTCGAGAAGCCACCCGCGCACCG
Organism: Longimicrobiales bacterium; assembly: GCA_965202805.1. Lineage (GTDB taxonomy): Bacteria > Gemmatimonadota > Gemmatimonadetes > Longimicrobiales > Gaopeijiaceae > BD2-11. Next base: position 403,433 of record OZ241869.1, on the reverse strand, counting down.
CGGGCAGGCGCGCCACGGCGGAGACGTGCGCGTCGACCTCGGGGCTCCTCAGCTCCGTGGTCAGCGTGCGCGCGCCCAGCATGATCCGGAAGGCGGACCCCGCGGCGGTCATGCGCACGGGATGGACGTTCAGGTCGGATTCCGTGAGCGTGGGCCACGAGTCCGGCGGCCGGCCCGACTCGAGCAGCGCACAGGTGAGGGCACGGTAGAGCGCGCCCGAGTCCAGGTGGCGGAAGCCCAGCCGGCGCGCCACCTCGCGGGCCGTGGTGGACTTGCCGGAACCTGCCGGGCCGTCGATGACGATCACCGGTCCGCGCTTGCGCCCGCGGACAGGTTGCGCGGACCCACCGGCCTCCTCGCCGGAGTCCCGGGCGGAGGACCGCGCGGCCGGCACGGAGACGCGCGCGAGCATCTCCCAGAACCCCGGGTAGCTCACGTCCACCGCCGCGGGGGCATCGACGGTGACGGCGTTTTCGGCGAGCGCTCCGAGCACGCCGAAGGCCATCGCGATGCGATGGTCGCCGTACGCCTCGACGGGACCGGAGAGCGGGTGGTCCGTTCCCTCGATCACCAGGCCGTCGGGCAGTTCCTCCACTCCCACGCCCAGGGCGGAAAGGTTGGCCGCGAGGGCGCCCAGCCGGTCCGATTCCTTGACCCGCAGCTCCTCCGCACCGGTGATGCGCGTGGTCCCCCGGGCGCGGGCGGCGAGCGCCGCCAGGACGGGAACTTCGTCGATGAGGCCCGGAATCTCCCCGGGGCGAACTTCGGTGCCGGTCAGGTCGGAGGGGTGGATGACCAGGTCGCCGGCCGGCTCTCCGCGCTCCGGGGCGGACCGCTCGTGGACTTCGATGCGCGCGTTCATCCTGTCCAGTACGGGAAGCAGCCCGGTCCGTGTCGGGTTGAGCCCGACGCCCCTCAGCACGATCCCCTCACCCGCCCCGCCCAGCAGAGCGAGCGCGATCGGAAAGGCGGCGGACGAGAAATCACCCGGCACGACCACGTCCACGGGATCGAGCGCGGAGGGAGAGGCGGTGAGGCGCACCCGGTTGGCGACGCCTTCGCGGGAGCTGGCGAGCGCACACCCCGCGGCCGCCAGCATGCGCTCGGTATGGTCGCGCGAGAAGCCGGGCTCGACCAGCTCGACGGGTACCCCGCCGGTCACCCCGCCGAGCAGGAGCGCGCTCTTCACCTGGGCGCTGGCCACCGGGAGGCGATAGTCGAGGGCGCGCAGGGCTCCGCCCGTCACGCGCAGCGGGAGACGGCCGGGAGCGGCAAGCGGATCGAAGCGCGCGCCCATCCGCGACAGGGGATCGGTCACGCGTCGCATCGGCCGGCGCCGCAGGGAGTCGTCGCCGGTGAGGGTCGCTTCGAGCTTCTGCCCCGCCAGGACGCCCAGCATCAGGCGCGCGGTCGTGCCGCTGTTGGCACAGTCGAGGGTCCGGCGCGGGGTACGCATGCCGCGCACCCCCACCCCGCTGATGCGCAGTTCCCCGTCCGCCACCAGCGGCGGCACGCGCACGCCCAGTTTGCGGAGGATGGAGGCCGTCGCCTGGGGATCCTCTCCGGTGAGGATGCCGCGGATGCGGCTCTCTCCGCCCGCCAGCGCGGCCACCAGCAGCGCCCGGTGGGAGATGGACTTGTCGCCCGGCACCTTCAACTCGGTCATCACGGCGAGGTTTCGCTCATGTCGCCGGGGCCGGCGGCGGTGGCGAGGGTTCGGCGGCGCCCGCGCGCCAGGAGCGGGTGGACTTCATCCAGCTCTCGATGGCCTCCAGGTCGCGGCGGTCGACGGCGTCCGCGAGTTCACCTGCTGCGCGCGCGAGGTCCCGAAGCGCGTCCCCGGCCCCGCTGCGCTTCAGGAGCGGAAGCCACATGTCCGGAGAGCTGCCCGCGAGCCGCACCATGTCGGTGCCGCCGGTGCCCAGATCGGAAGGGGCGTGACCGGATTCTTCCAGCACGCGCGCGAGGGCGTTGGAGGTGAGTTGGGGGAGATGGCTGCACCACGACATGAGCCGGTCGTGTTCGGCGGCGGTCGTCCAGCGCGGGCGGGCGCCGACCGACCGCCAGAGCGCCTCCACGGCAGCCGCCCCCGCCCCCCGCCCCGTCAGCCAGACGGTCGCGCCCGCTAACAGGTCGGCCGCGGCGTGGCCGAACCCCGACCCCTCCCCACCGGCCATGGGGTGGGCCCCGGTGTAGCGGGCGCTCTCGCCGAGGGCCACCATCGCCCCCTCCACCGGGGCCTTCAGACCGGCCACGTCGGTGACCACCGCCCCCGCCGGCCAGCGGCCGCGGTGGTCCGCGAGCAGCCGCAGGGTCACGTCGAGGGGGGTGGCGTACACGACCAGGTCGGCGTCCACGAGCACGGCCTCCGGGTCGGTGAACCCGGCCTCGATGACACCCGCGCGCGCGGCCAGCTCCAGGTCGGACGCCGAGTCCGAGGATGCGATCACGCGCGGCGGCCGGTCGCGCGCCGCGAGCGCCCGGGCCAGCGACCCGCCGATCAGTCCGAGGCCCACGATGGCGACCGTGCGGAAGGGGTGGTCGGGGGTGTGGGAGGGTGAAGGGTCACCGGAGGGGACGGGGGCGCGGTCCACCGAGGGGGCGGGGTCGGCGGTCGCGGGGGCACGCCGGTCGCTCGCGGGCCGCGGAAGTCGTTCGCCGGCGGCTGTATCGCGCCGGTCGCGGGCCGAGGGGGCGCGGTCGCCGCTCGCGGGGTGCACGTCGCTCACCCTCCCTCTCCGGCGGGCGGGGAGGCGGCGGGGTCGTCCCGGTAGGGTACTTCCAGGGTCATCCCGTCCGCCGCTACGACCGTCGCCGGGAACAGCCGGCGCGCCTCGCGCTCGAGGCGCGCCGGCTGTTCCGAGTGGCGGGCCGAGATGTGCGTGAGCGCGAGACGGGCCACTCCAGCGTCGCGGGCGACGCGCGCGGCGCCCGCGGCGGTGGAGTGGAAGGTCGCGCGCGCCCGCGCGCGCTGCTCGCGGGAAAACGTACACTCGTGGATGAGCAGCTCCGCTCCCGCGGCGGCCTCGACCGTCGAACGCACGGGACGGGTATCGCCCGTGTAGACCACCGTCCGACCCGGCCGGCTCGGCCCGACCACCTCCTCCGGACGGACCCGCCGCCCGCCGACCTCCACCACCTCGCCCCGGTGCAGAAGGCCGAAGGCGGGGCCTTCGGGAACGCCCAGCGCGCGTGCCCTCTCCACATCGAACCGCCCCCGCCGGTCATCCTCGCGCAGCGCGTAGCCGAGCGCCGGCATGCCGTGGTTCACCCGGAAGGCGCGCACCTCATAGCCGTCCCGCGAGACGCAGTCCCCCGGCCTCAGTTCCCGGACCTCGACCGGAAAGCTCAGGCGGTCGAACCCGAGGTGGACGGCATCCTCAAGCACCCGCCGCCCGGAGACCGGACAGGTCAGCAGCAGCGGCTCGTTCCGCCCCTGAAGCGCCATCGTGCGCAGCATCCCGGTCACGCCCACGAAATGATCCGCGTGCATGTGCGAGATGAACACCGCCCACAGGGAGAACCCCGTGCCGTAACGCATCATCTGCCGCTGGGTGCCCTCGCCGCAGTCGAAGAGCATGAGGTCGCCCTCCCGCTGCACGGCGATCGCGCTCACGTTGCGGCGCACGGTCGGACACGCGGCCGACGTGCCCAGAAACGTGACTCGAATCATCTCTCGCGCCTGAGGCGGGCCCGGTCAGCTGCGCACGTCCAGCCGCACGAACAGGTGTCGGCCGGGGGCGTCGATGCCCGAGCCGTGAACGCGATACAGCTCGTCGAAGAGGTTCTCGATCCCCGCGGAGATGCGCAAACGATCACTCCAGGAGGCGCCTCCCCGAAGCGAGTGCACATGGTACGCGGGCGTCCCCCCATCCTGGATGCGGCTGTCGATCCGGTCGCGGAAGCCGAGCCGGTCCTGGCCGCCCGCCACCTTGCCGAAATACTCGATCCAGCCCGACCGGCCGTCGCGGGACAACGGCCAGCGCACGCGATACGACAGCGTTGCCGGGGGCACGCGGCTGAGCGGCTCCTCGGCGAGCACGCCGTCGCGCGCGACCACCGCGTCTCCCAGGGTCCACGAAGCCGAAAGGTCCAGTTGTCCGCCGGCGGGGAGGGATCCGGAAAAGCCTCCCTCGACACCGTCGACGGTGGCCGAGCCAACGTTCTGGATGGTGAGCACGGGGAGTTCGTCGGGCCCGTAGATGCTCTGCCCCTGGAACGTCCCGAAGGTGCGCTCCAGCAAATCATCGATTCCAATGCGAAAGACGGTCAGCTCCGCCGTCGTGGAGCCCCGGGTCCAGGCGGCTCCCATCTCCAGGGTGTAGCTGCGCTCCGGACTCAGGTCCGGATTGGGCAGGGCGATGCCGCCGGGGACGTCGCCCACCAGGGTGAGATCGTAGATGTTGGGCGCGCGAAAGGCCTGGGCCGCCCGCGCCCGCAGCGACACTCCCTGGGCGGCCCGGTAGACGAGGCCGAGTTCGCCGGTGACGTTGCCGACCCGGGAGTCCACGTCCCCGCCGAAGTCGTCGCCCACGCGGGTGGTGGTCCGGTAGACGCTCGCGCGGCCGCCAAGCTGCACCCGCAACCTCCCCCAGGGCTCGTCGGCGAAGGCATACAGCGCGCCGCCGCCGAAGCGGGAGCCGTCGGGAAACCGCCCCGTGGGCACGGCCTCCCCCCCGCTCCAACGGAGCGACGCGGTCGTTGCGCCCGTGGCCAGGTTCTCCTCGCGGCCGTGCGAGCGGGTGAGGTTGTCCCAGACCTCCAGCCCGTAGGTGACGCCGCCTCGGCCATCGCCGTGAATCGCCTGCCCCTGGACATCCAGCGCCACCGAGCGCACGTCGTCGGTCACGTAGCGGACGCGGTCGGAGGGCACCAGGATGTCGTCCCTGAGCGATTGCCCGCGGATCGAGCGGCCCTCGCGCTGAACCTGCCAGGACACCTGCACGTCCAGGGTGGACATCCAGGGCCGGCTCGTGGCAAGGGTCCCCTTCAGGCGCGCGAGCGAGCGGTCCTGGGGCTCGAAGAGATAGAGCGCGCTGCGGCCCACCCCTCCTCCGGCCACACCGGGAGCCCGGAAGTCGACGTAGCGATCGTAGCGCGGGACGTCGCTCTGCTCGGCATGCTGGCCGGCCATCTCGATGCGCAGCCGGCGGGTGGCCTGCAGGTCGAGGCGCAGGTCGCCGCTCCACTGGTCGTAGCCGGTCGGATCCTGGGGCGGGAGACCCCCGCCCGGCTTCAGGTGCGACCAGGAGCCGAAGCTGCCGCCTCCGAAGAGCTCCAGGCCCGACAGAAAACCCGGCACCGCGGCTGCCGTCGAGACCCGCGCGCGGCTCCCGCTGGTGGCCCCGTCGAAGGTATAGGAACCCTCCGTCATCCAGCTCTCGCCCGGCTCGAGCAGGTCGCCCGCGCGCCGCGTGATCACGTTGATGACCCCCCCCATGGCATCAGAGCCGTAAAGCGTCGAGGAAGCGCCCCGAACGACTTCCATGCGCTCCATGATCTCGGGGTCCACGGAGGACAGGTACTGGCTCGGGCCCTGGCGGAAGGTGCCGTTGTTGAGCCGCACGCCATCGACCATCAGGAGCACCTGGCTGCCCGTGAGCGCACGCACGAAGGCGGCTCCCTGCCCCGCGGTGGTCTGCTGCACCAGCACGCCGGGCTCGGCGACCAGCGCATCGAGGAGGAGGCGGTTGGGTTGGCCGCGCAGTTCGGCGCGCCCCACCAGGTTGACCGACACGGCGAGCTCGTCGGTGGTGGTCGCCAGGCGGGTCGCGGTCACCACCAGGGGATCCAGCTGGAAGGCCGTCGAGTCCGGATCCGTCTCATCCGGCGGCGCCTGCGCCACGGCGGGACAGGCAGCGCCCAGGAGGGCGGCCGCCCAGACCCGGACGCAGACCGGACAAGGCAACTTCGGCATCGCAATCCTCTTCCTGTTCATGCCTGGGTTGCCTCGCACCGCGCAAGACGGGTGAGGTTTCGAGGGATGGGCCGCGTGGGACCGGATGGGCTGCTGGCAAGCACGAAGACGACGCCGGAATAGCCCGTCGACGGTCGAAATGTTCCCGGTTCGGGACGCCCGCAGAGGCACCTGAGGCACGCATTGCTTCACGCCCGGGGCCGCCCCGCAGAACCGGATGCGCCTGCGTAACGGGGCCACGCATTGCTTCACGCCCGGGGCCGCTCCTCTGCCCGTCGTCGACTGCGGCCATGGGCAGGTGACATTCGATGCTCCGCGTCGTATCGTGGCTGCAACGGAGCGAGCGCCCATCCCCCGCAGGAGAGACCCGATGATGCCCAGCCGCCGCCAGTTTCTCGGTTCCATGGCCGTGCCCGCCGCGGCCGCCGCCGGACTCCCTCTTCTGCCCACCCGCCTCTCCGCGGGCGCCCGCGAGATCGCCGACGAGCTGGGCGGCTGGTCCGGGACCCCCGGGCAGATCGCGCGCGACGAGGACTTCTGGGTCGAGGTGGCCCGTGCGTTCACCGTCGACCGGAGCCTCATCAACCTGAACAACGGAGGGGTGAGCCCCTCGCCGCGCTGGGTGCAGGAGGCGATGAAGCGCCACCTCGACTACTCCAACGAGGCCCCCACCTACACGATGTGGCAGATCCTGGAGCCGCAGCGCGAGACGGTGCGCGCGCGCCTGGCCCGCGAGTGGGGCGTGGACGCCGAGGAAATCGCCCTCACCCGCAACGCCTCCGAGGGGCTTCAGATCCTGCAGCACGGCTTCGACCTGGAGCCGGGCGACGAAGTCCTGACCACGACCCAGGACTACGGGCGCATGATCACCACCTTCCGGCAGCGGGAGCGGCGCGACGGCATCGTCCTGAAGCAGATCCGGATCCCCGTGCCCGCCGAGGATCCGGCGGAAATAGTGCGGCTGTTCGAGGAGGCCATCACCCCGCGCACCCGAATGATCCTGTGCTGCCACATGATCAACCTCACCGGCCAGATCCTGCCGGTGAAGGAGCTCACCGCCCTGGGCCGCCGCCACGGCATCCCCGTGCTGGTGGACGGAGCCCACGCACTCGCCCACTTCGACTTCGATCTGGGCGAACTGGACGTGGACTTCTACGCCACCTCGCTGCACAAGTGGCTGTTCGCGCCCCACGGCACCGGCCTGCTCTACATCCGCAGGGAGAGAATCCCGGAGGTCTGGCCGCTCACCGCCGCCCCCGAGAGCCGGGACGGCGACATCCGCAAATTCGAGGAGATCGGCACCCATCCCGCCGCGAACTACCTGGCCATCGCGGAGGCGCTCACGTTCCACCAGGGGATGGGCGGCGCGCGCAAGGAAGCACGGATGGTGTACCTGCGCGACTACTGGGCGGACCGGCTGCTCCAGCACGACCGGGTACGCCTGCACACCAGCCGCAAGCCGGGTTTCGCGGCCGGGCTCGCCAACGTGCAGATCGACGGCGTCGATCCCGGGGCGCTCAACCAGTACTTGTGGAACGAACACCGCATCATCGCGGTCGGCATCGGCCACGAGGAGTGCACCGGTTCGCGCATCACCCCGAGCGTGTACACGACGCTCGAGGAGCTCGACCGCTTCGGGGACGCGATGGAGCACGTGATCCGGCACGGGTTACCGGCCTGACGCGGGGGCGGGTCCGGCCTCTGCCTGAGGCGCACGCGGGCCGTCTCCCGGCACCCGGCAACGGGCGCGGATGGGGGGTCTAGAGCGGCGTCGATATTGTCAGTAATAGACAGTATACGACAGTAGTCGTCAGGAGACCGAAAGGTCTCGGCCCGCATGGTGCTCTCATCCGGCGGACCGGGCAAGCCGCTTACCGTGTTCCACGGCTTACCCGAGCAGCGCGCCAAGCTCGATCTACTGCCCCTCTCGTGACTCGCGGAGGAGTGCCTGCTGGCACGAGGGCACCCATGCACGGCCCCGCCCGGATACCGGGCGAGGTGACGTGTTTTCATCGGATCCGCGCCGACTCACCGCGACCGCCACCTGCCGGCTGCTGCGGACAGGTGCGGCCGACGCCGGCCGAGACCGGGGCTGATCAGGTTGCCACCACCTATCGTGTATCGATATGTTGTGAGTCCTAATAACGACCATCGATAGCACGCCGGAGATCTCGCAATGCACATGCGAACGCGAGCCAACCCGCCACGCGACACCTCTTGGGGCCATCCACCTCCAACAGTCAGGCCATGGATCGCCGCCATGCTGGCGCTGGCCACCGGCTCGTGCGAACCGACGCCTCGCGACGAGCAGTCGGTACTTGCACGCGACTCCGCAGGCGTGACGGAAACCGCCAACTTCAAACCGGACGAACGGGTTACGGCAATCGACCCTTCAGGGGAGACGGGCGCAGCCGCCAACCCGCAGATCCCGACCTCTTCCGGATTTCACGAGTTTCGCGACTGCGCGGAATGCCCCCTGATGGTGGAACTGCCTCCGGGCGAATACGTGATGGGACGAGGCGTGCACGAGAAGCCGGATCCCGGGAACCCGCCGCAACCCGCGTGGATGGTGGAGGCGCAGAACCCGCCCACCGAGGTGCGAATCGCATACTCCTTCGCCATCGGCAAGTACGAAGTAACGTTCCGGGAATGGGACCTCTGCGTTGACGCGGGAGGGTGTACGTATGTGCCCGACGACAACGGCTGGGGGCGCGACAACCGGCCGGTGATCAACCTCGCCCATCCCGATGTCAACCAGTACGTCATGTGGATCAGCGGACTCACGGGTCAGACCTACCGCCTGCCCAGCGAGGCGGAGTGGGAATACGCCGCGCGAGGCGGCGCGACGACAACCCGGTATTGGGGGGACGGGCTCGGCGCCGGCATGGTAACCTGTGAGGGCTGTCCAGGCCGATCGGACAATCACACCACCCCTGCTGGATCGTTTCCAGCCAATCCCTTCGGGCTCCACGACGTAATCGGGAATGCACGGGAATGGGTTGCAGACTGCTGGAATGACACACATGAAGGGAATCCCGGCGATGGCTCCGCGAGGATAGAGGAATCTCCGTGGTGGCAGGACGGCACCTGCATCCGACCGGTGAGGCGAGACGGTACATGGACATCCTATTCGTGGGCCGTAACGGCTGCCTACCGCACCTTCTACCACCCGGGCCCCTGGAGTAACCGCTACAACATGTCTGGTTTTCGTCTCGCGCGAGACATCACATCCAGCCAAGCGGAAGAGTTGGACCTCGAGCTGCACTCACGGAGGCAAGATCAGCCATGAGCAAACCAGATCTCGCCGTCCGGCCTGGAATGCGACGCGCACGGCTTCGCCCGGGGGCTCCACGAGCTGCTGGTCCTCGCCGCCGCCCGGGAGGGCGAACGCGAGCCAACCCGCCATGCGACGCCCCTTGGCGCCATCCATCTCCAACAGCCAATCCATGGATAGCCGCCGTGCTGGCGCTGGCCACCGGCTCGTGCGAGCCGACGCCTCGCGACGAGCAGTCCGCACCAGCGGGCGACTCCGCAGGCGTGACGGGAATCGCGAACTTCGAATCGAACGAGCGGGGCACGGCGATTGACCCCTCAGGGGAGACGGGCGCGGCCGTCAACGCGCAAATCCCGACGTCGTCCGGATTTCACGAGTTTCGCGACTGTCCGGAATGCCCCCTGATGGTCGAACTGCCTCCGGGTGAGTTCGTGATGGGACGAGGCGCGCACGAGCAGCCGGATCCCGGAAACCCGCCGCCACCCGAGTGGCTGGTGGAGGCGCAGAACCCGCCCACCGAGGTGCGGATCGCGTACTCCTTCGCCATCGGAAAGTATGAGATCACGTTCGGGGAATGGGACCTCTGTGCCGACGCCGGAGGGTGTACGTATGTGCCCGACGACAACGGCTGGGGGCGCGACGACCGGCCGGTGATCAACCTCGCCCGTCCCGACGTCGACCAGTACGTCACATGGATCAGCGACCGCACGGGTCAGGATTATCGCCTGCCCAGCGAGGCGGAGTGGGAATACGCCGCGCGAGGCGGCACGACGACAACCCGCTATTGGGGGGACGGGCTCGGCGCCGGCATGCTCACCTGTGAAGGCTGCCCGGGCCGCCGATGGGAACTCAGGAACACAACTCCCGCAGGGTCGTTCCCGTCCAATCCGTTCGGACTCCACGACACAATCGGGAACGTGACGGAATGGGTCGCAGACTGCTGGAATGACACTCATGAAGGGAATCCCGGCGATGGCTCCGCGAGGACGGAGGATTCTCCATGGTGGCAGGATGGCGCCTGCATACGGCCCGTGCGGCGAGGGAGTTCCTGGTCGTCCTACTCCTGGTCCGTAACAGCTGCCTTTCGGCACTACCATTGGCCGGGCCCGTGGGACGACCGAGAAACCATGACCGGCTTTCGCCTGGTTCGATCCATCGCATCGGACCCAGCGGAGAAGCCAGCACCTTGAATCGCAACTGACTCATACTCGCCTGCGGTGTCGCTGCACGCGCCTGGGTGCCATAGCGCCCTGGAACACAGGTCTCCACCAATCCCCCCGCAAACGCGCCGCCCTGCGTCGTGTGGCAACGTGCCCATCGGTCTCCCCTCGCCGGAGGGGCTTCATCATGTTGCCTTTCTATCGGCACTCGTTATAATGACTATCGTTATGTCGTATCTCGATAGGATGCGAACGGAGGAAGTCCCCCATGCAAGCACGAACGCGAGCCCACCCGCCATGCGCCGCCCCGCTACGCCATTCATCTCCAACAGCCACTCCATGGATCGCCGTGATGCTGGCGCTGGCTACCAGCTCGTGCGAGCCGACGTCTCGCGACGTTCGGGCCGCGCTTGTGCGCGATTCCGCAGGCGTGACGGTAGTCGACAACATCGGTCCGGAGGAACTGCTGGGCATCCGAGCGGAGCGAATGATCGATCTCATCCCTCCCGACAGTGCGCTTACGGCAGTTCCGTGGGGCGTGGCCGCAGACCCGACGTCAGGCCGGATCTACCTGGCGGACTGGACGGGGCAGAGAGTCGCGGCCTTCGACGCTTCAGGGGCCTACGCGGGCAGCTATGGACGTTCAGGGGACGGACCCGGAGAGTTTCGGAACTCTTCCGCCGTCTCCCTGGATCCCGACGGAATACTGACCGTGTGGGATACCGGCCGACAGATGCTGAGCCGCTGGTCGAGCGAGGGCGAACTCCTGGGCGAGCAGCGACCGGAACTGCCCTACTGGGGTCCGGGATTCGCGATCGGAAGCGACTGGCTCGCCACGGTGACGAGTACCACCTCGTCTTCGGGGACGGTTACGGAGCAGCGACTTGTCGTCGAGGGAGGACAGAATACGACGACGCTGCATGAAGTCGCGATGGAACTGGCGACGATGGAGCTGGGCGGCAGCTCCATTCCGGCGCCCCGAGTGCTTGCTCCTTCGGTCATCTGGACGCACCGGGGAGACTCCATCTTCTTCCTGAACGGGCCGGGCTACCGCATCGACAAGCATGTAGACGGCTCGGTGGTGGCGAGCATCAGATGGTCGGTGGATCCCATCGAAGTCACGCGGGAGATGGCCGTGAGGGGTGCGGAGTTCGGCCCCGGTCCCTACGGCATATTCATGCGACGCTTCGGGTTGGAGGCGGAGGACATCGTGATGGCGGTCGGATACGAGGAGCAGGTCTCGCCCGTGCTGTCGATGACTGCAGCACCCGGAGGCGATCTTTGGGTGACCCGCACTACGGACGGGATGACGCCCCACTTCGTCGACATCTTCGATTCCTCGGGAGAGTACACGGGGTCGTTCGACGCACCCGGGGTTCCGGTTGCCGTGCTGTCCGACTCGGTCTTCGCGGGTCTTCGGCTGGAGTCGGTCGGAGAGACCATCGTCTCTCTCTACCACCTGCGCCCTGCGGATGCCGCTGCGGTGCCGACGACCGAAGGCGGTGCTTCCACCAACCCGCGGATTCCGACTTCGTCCGGATTTCGTGAGTTTCGCGACTGTCCGGAATGTCCCTTGATGGTTGAACTGCCTCCAGGCGAATACGTGATGGGACGAGGCGCGCACGAGAAGCCGGATCCCGCGGACGCGCCGCAACCCGAGTGGACGGTCGAGGCGCAGAACCCGCCCACCGAGGTGCGAATTGCGTATCCCTTCGCCATCGGGAAGTATGAAGTGACATTCGCGGAATGGGACCTCTGCGTCGACGCCGGAGGGTGCACGTATGCGCCCGACGACAACGGCTGGGGACGCGGCGACCGGCCGGTGGTCAACCTCTCCCGTCCCGATGCCGACCAGTACGTCACATGGATCAGCGACCTCACCGGTCAAACCTACCGACTGCCCAGCGAGGCCGAGTGGGAATACGCCGCGCGAGGCGGTACGACGACAACCCGTTATTGGGGCGATGGGCCCGGCGCCGGCATGGTCACCTGTGAAGGCTGCCGGGGTAAATGGGAACTCCGAACGACGACCCCCGCCGGGTCGTTTCCGGCCAACCCGTTCGGACTCCACGACGTGCTCGGGAACGCGCGGGAATGGGTTGCCGACTGCTGGAACGACACTCATGAAGGGAATCCCGGCGATGGCTCCGCGAGGACGGAGGATTCTCCATGGTGGCAGGATGGCACCTGTGTCCGGCCCGTAAGGCGAGGCGGTTTCTGGTCATCCTATTCGTGGTCGGTAACGGCTGCCTACCGCGGTTTCTACTGGCCGGGTCCCTGGAGTGACCGCTACAACATGTATGGTTTTCGTATCGTGAGAGACATCACATCCAACCAGGCGGAAGAGTCGGAGCTCGAACTGCACTCACGGAGGCAAGATCGGCCATGACCAAACCAGGCTCCCGCAGCACCCGCGAATTCGACGCCCAGGGCTTCGCCCGGGGAATTCACGAACTGCTGATCCTCGCCGCCCTGCGGGAGGGTCCCAGGCACGGCTACCAGATCGCCCTGGATGTGGAGGCGCACAGCAACGGGGTCTTTCGGTTCCGGCACGGCACCCTGTATCCGATCCTGCACCGGATGGACGTGGACGGGCTCATCCTGGGCCGGTGGTCGAGCGGACCAGGGCGCAGGAAGAAGGTCTATTCCATGACGGATGCCGGCCGCAGGCATCTCAGCGGACAAACGGACCGGGTTCAGGAGATCCTGTCCGGGCTCACGCGAATGCTGCGCCGGGCGCGGGAACTCCCGGCGTGAACGCCGAAGTCCCGCCGCGGGAGTGGCCGTCGCGGCCACCGGAATTGGCGCACGCGAAGCCAGCCGACCCGAAGCCATTCCAGGCTACGCTGCGCAGGCTGGATCGGGATCTGACGGTCCCCATGCCGGACCGCCTCAGGATCCTGCGCGAACTCGAGTTCGACCTCGAGGCGCTCACGGACGAAATCAAAGCCCGGGGCACGCCGGCGGCGGAGGCTCGCGCTCGTGCGCTGGATGCCCTCGTGCCCGACGGGGCGACGCTCCGCGAACTCGACCGGCTGCACGCCCCGCACTACCGCCGACTCACCCGCCACTTCAGTCCCGGCCGTCTGCGAACCATCGAGCGCTCGGCTCTCGCCCTGGGCACCGCGGTCGTGCTTCTCGCGGGAACCTTCCTGCTCCTGCGGGTCGACTGGCTCCGTCATGCGTCGCCCTTCCTGTGGCCGGTTCTCGGACTCGGCGCAATCCTGTTCGCGGCTATCGCCACCCAGTCGTTCAGGCTATGGGTCAAGCACGATCATCAGGATCCGGCAGCGGACTTCCGGGTCATCCTGTTCCTGTCCGGCCTGACGCTTGCCACGGGCATCTTCGGCGCCTTCGCCGACTTCTTCCGGCTCGCCGGGGTACTGGAGGCCGAACCCGGGCTGGGCGCGTCGCTCCTCCCCGAGTGGCTGGCCGGGAGCTGCGTCCTGCTCTCGTTCTCGCTGCTGTTGGCCCTGGCCGGAGGGCTGGCCTGGTTCATTCCGGCACACCGGCTCGCACTCGTATCCGGGGCGCACGCCGAGCTGCTGGGCCATCCCCTGCCGAACATCCGCCCCGGAGCGCCGCGGTCGCCCGACCCTGCGCATCCAAACCATCCCCAGTCGCCAGGAGAATCATCATGAGCGCTATCGAAGCCTTTCAAGCCATGGGCGTCATGCGCTGGCCCCTCGCGTTCTCCCTGCTGGCCGTCGTTGCCCTCGCGCTCAGGTCGTTCCGGCTCGTCAAGCCCGACGCCATGCCGGACCGGCATGCCAAGGCCTGGATCGACGCCATTCTGTTCTGGGGAGGATTCGCGGTCATTACCGGAGTACTGAGCACGCTGGTCGGCATTATCATCGCCGCTCAGGCCATCGAGACCATGGAGGGACTCTCGGCCGGGCTGGTCTGGGGAGGCATCAAGGTCGCGCTCCTCAGCTCCGCGCTCGGCACCCTGATTCTGGCCGTCGCTTCCCTGCTCTGGTTCGGGCTACAGCTACGCTGGCGCTTTCTGATCACGGAACACGCCGGTGGTGCTGCATAGGCTTCTTTGCCGTGATCTTCGCGATCCCGAACCTGTCCTTTGGCGGAGGGTCTCGGGATCAATTGAGGTACCGTGCCTGGTCGAGGCGCGCTCCTCGTGACATCCGGTTGGCTGCAGGGGGGCATCGCCCGCGCGTGATGACCTGATACCCTGCTCGGTCGTGGCGTGCGAGTTAGTTTGGAGGGAGAAGATCCATCCGGTGCCAGCGGGCGGCGCGCCCAAGATACCCTGGACATGCCACAGGAGGGCTCCTTGCCGCGGCTCCCTTCGACGACCCCGATCTACGACCGCCGCTCCAAGCCGGTCACCCGCAACCTGGTCGAACGGATCCCCGTCTGATGGCCGAGTTGGATCTGCCGCCCGGACCGGCCGAGCTGCTCAAGGCCGTCCGAAAGCCCATCGGCCGGCATCTCGGCGGCGAACACCCCGCGATCTCTACGACATCGCCATCGCCCGGCGCCTCGACCCCAAGGCCCTCGACACCGCACTCGCCACGATTCCGGCGCCGGCCCTCGACGACATCCGCACGAACCTCGCTCTCCTCGGTCGGGATTGGGTGAGGGACCACAGCAAGCCCCTGCTCCAGCCCATCCATTCCCGGGACGCCGCCGACTCCGTCGCCATCGTCCACCGCGTGATCGGCCGCCACCTCGATGGAAGAGATCCGCCCACACCCCGGCATCCCTCCATCTCCCCGGCCCCCCGCGGCCGCTGATCTGCCATGCTCGAGCTCGCCAAGGTCCGCGCCTTCTACTTCGATCCGCCGCCTTCGGACCGGCCCTCGGATCCCGACCCGCGAGGAGCTCTACGCTCGCCATGAACGCGAGCGCTTCGAGAACTGCCTCCTCCGCGGCGGCGATCCCGAGGCCGAAGGTCTCGGCCCACATGGTTCTCTCATCGGCGGACCGGGCAAGCCGCTTACCGTTTTCCACGGCTTCCCGGAGGACCGCGCCAAGCTCGATCCACTACCCCTCTCATGGTTCGACCACCCGCGAGGCCACACCCGCCTCGTCCCGCCAGCTGGCACCGGGGAGGCGCACACCTTCTTGGCCTCCCTGTCCGGCGCCTACCTGGCCGGCATGCCCGACCGTCCTTCCGGACCACAACTCCGGCACTACTTCCGCTCTCCCGAACTCGCTGGCCAGCCCTGGTCCCAGGTATGGCACGTCTTCGCCTGCATCCACCCCTTCGACCTTCGCCGAATCCTACCCCGCGGCGCCGTGTCCCTCTACGAGGTGGCTCGCGCCTTGCACAACACCAACACTCGCCGGGCCGCAGTCGTTACCTGGTTCAACCAGTTCGCCGTTCGGCCGCGCGATCGCGCCTGATTCTCGGGATCCGTCAGAGCGTTTCCGGCTTCCGCTCCCTGTCAGCCTGCCAGTTCAAGGACCTTTGTGTCCCGCCCGGGGTGCCGAAGAGCAGGAGGTGAGGCAATGCGAAAGCTGGCGATCCTGGCCGTCGTCGCCCTCTTGGGCGCGACCCCGCTCTCGGGGCAGAGCGTCAACTTTCGGATCGGAGCCGCTGACGCATTCGTCTTCCGGCCCGACGAAGATGTTGGCAAGGTCGTTATAGACCATTCGTCCGCGCCGGCGGGCGCAGTCTACCTCGACATCCCGGGGAGCGGCGTCACGACCCGCTTCGGCGCGCTCTGGATACGGAAGGGATTGGCCCACTACGTCGAGTTGCCCGTCATGGTGCTTTTCGGACGGGATCCCGACAACGACGGCGTGGACCTGTTTGTTGCCGTGGGGGCCTCGCTCGGAATCCGCGCCATGTGCTTCGACGTGGTGATAGGCTGTTTCCACAGCGAGAAGCCCTACGATTTCAGCGGCACGCTGGGTGCGGGCTTCACGGTCCCGATTCCATGGGCTGAAGGCTGGTCATTCGGCGCGGAACTCGCCTTTCTGCGCGGGCTTGTTCGGATCGACGAG
Organism: Longimicrobiales bacterium; assembly: GCA_965202805.1. GTDB lineage: Bacteria > Gemmatimonadota > Gemmatimonadetes > Longimicrobiales > Gaopeijiaceae > BD2-11. The sequence goes on along the minus strand of OZ241869.1, from coordinate 387,112 downwards.
ACGACCTGGACGGAGACCGCCCTGGCGACGGCCGGAATCGGCATTCCGGTACCAGGATGAAACGCACACTCCTCGCGACCCTGTTGCTGGCGGCCGCGCCGCTTGCCGGACAGGACGACAACCAGGGTTTCGTCGTCTACGGCGTCGGCGGGGACGACATCGGTGTCGGCTTCGTGGACATCCCGGGCTCGTACACATGGGGCGGCGAGCTCGGCATCATGCGCGGATTCTACGAAGAATATCCCCTCGGAGATTATCACCTCGTGTACTATGAAGCACACGTCGGACTCCGTATCAGGGACAGGCTGTTCGTGAGTGTGTTCCTGGGGGGATTCCCGGCGGTGTTGCCGGTGGTGGCGGAGGAGTTCCCTGATGCCTTGGAGTGGCTGTTGGTTGGCCGGGGGGGTTCAGGTTTCCTGTTGGACATCGGTGGCGGCGTGGCCGTTGGCGGCAAGTATATCGTGATGCGCGATGCGCCACGTGACGCCAGGCGCCGGTTGTCGTTCATCCTCGCCGCGCATGTACGCGGCTGACGCAGGATCATGTACACGACGACGCTCGCACTCCTGTCGCTGCTGGCCTTCGCCGCCTGTGGGGGTGGCGATCCAGCGACCACCGACCCGGAGCCCAACGGCCTGACGGGCACCTGGAGTGCCACCGTTGGGGCGATGACGTACCGCTACGAGCTGTCGGAGACCGACGGCACGGTCCGCGGCACCATGTCTCTGGTCGCGCCCGGCACGCTCGAAGGCGATGGAGCGGTAGCGGGCAACCTCGTCGGCGCGCAGGTCGCGCTGGACGCGGCGCTTGAGCTGGATGCGGGACTTGACACCCCAATGCCCGCGGACTCGCGCCTGCGAGGAACGTTTTCGGGCAACCGGATCTCGGGAACCCTGGTGGTCGAGTTCGGAGAGGCACGGGGCACGGGACCGGACGGCCGGCCGATTGGCGCGCGGATTGAGCCGAATCCGATGACGCTGAACGTCATTCTGGTGCGGCAGCGCGGGTAACAGGTCGGGGATGCGGATCACGACCACCCCTTCAACCTCCACCGAATCCGACCCAGCTGGCCGCCGCCGTCCTCCTCGACCGTCCGTGGCCGATAGCTGCCTCCTCCTCGAATTCTCGGCCCTGGTCTCGGGTTTTCGGCCCGGCGGGTCCTGGACTCTCCCCCTCGGCGCCATCGACCAGTTCCTCGCCGATTACATCCGGAGGCTCCGGCCGGACCTCGACCCGGCGCCCGGAGCGCACCGCCGCCCGGACCTGGTTGGAGGCCTCCACGTGGCGATACCGGCCCCACCCCGAGAGCCTGGAGCGGGCCCGGTCTCTCCGCGCCGCGTTAATCGAGCGGCAGGCCTGGCGCATCGGCTGATCCTGGGAGCTCTCTCGCTGGCGCCGAGCTGGCGGCACTAAGGGGTTGACAGCCTGTCATGAACGCCTAGAGACTCTACATGGAGCCGGAAGTGGTGCCGGGAGGGGGTCTTCCAGATCCCTGGTGCCGCAACTGGCTCCCGTTTTGGGGAGGTCGGGAGTGACCCGACCTGCCAGATTGGAGTCCCTGACCAAAGGGCCGGTCACCGATTTGGTGCGGACTCAGCACATCATCTGAGGCTGGCTCCTCAATGATACCTGACACGGGAGAAGAAAGGGATGGACCTCTCCGCCATCTGGAACGCGATCACCGAAAACCTCGCTACCGTGTCGTTAGTATCCGTGGGCGGCCTGCTTTGGGCGGCGATCAAGTGGAGTCACCAGCGGTTCAACAAGAAGCATCGCTTCAAGATGTTGCGCGGCGATGCAGTGGAGGTAGTCCGAGCTATCTCGTTCTACCAGCAGTCCAGAGTGAAAAGCCAAGACCTCGACGCTCGCGCTTCCTACGCGGTGGAGACCGCCGACACTATCGTCGAGATGCTCCGCGACCTTCAAGACAGTCTGAGACCGTTGGGAGTTAACCTGTTTTCGGAATCCGAAATGACGACACACTGGTTGAGAGCCAAAGATAAGCCCCTGCAGGACGGAAGATGCTCACTCGAACTGGGCAAGGAGCGCATCCGAGAGATCGGATTGGCGGTGAGGCAAGTAGGCAGGCTCATGCGGCAGGAACAATACCGGCAGGCCAAGCAGGAATTCCCTTCCACCTACGACGGCGCGCGGATCAGATACAGCAATCAGATCAAGAGTCAAAGGACCGAGGATACAATCCGCCACTTGGAGGCGCACGGCATCAAAGACAGCCGTCCTGTACTGACCGCCGGACCATCTTGACTGGAAGACTCGGACAGTCTTTGACCCCATCCCGCAGCTCCCAACAATGCCACGACTTACAGACTTGGTGGACCAGATTCTGAGGGAAACTCGATTCGACGCGAGACGCTACGGGACGTATACTGCTGCCCAGATGCGGAGCCTTCACGCCCCCCGCGATCCGACCGGACAACGCTTGGTGCGCAGTGCCAAAGCCGTCATTCCGGAAGCTCGTCTCGCCGTGCTCGTCGAGAGACTCGGTCGCGAACTGCAAGCTTACATCGACCCCGAGACCCAGCGTATCGGGACCGGATTGATCGCCTTGATGGGCGGCAGGCTGGATTTGGCCGAGCCTACGGTTACCGAGTTCGCTCGCACTCTGGTCAGGGCTGCGGCCATTCTCGGCTCAGCGCGCGCGGTGGAGATCCTGCGTGGCTGGCTTGACGAGAAACCCTACCGCTACCGCATTAAGGTTCTACTTGCGGGCGTTCGGTGTGAGAAGCCGCTGGCGCTGGAGGAGGGCGTGCGGGTCACGCAACTGCCAGAGGGAGGGTACGTAGCCGATTTGGCACCGCATCTGCCGTATTCTCTCACCCCGTACGAGACCGACGTCTTCCGATTTAAAGGCCGCACCGTGCTGTCGATCGACGGCACGGCTGCTCCCGCTCTCTACCAACCGAGGCGGGGCCACGGCGACGAGCCGGAACGGAATCTTCGGGAGGTGTGGGCCGGTGGAAAGATCCCCTGCCTGACCACCAACAACTGGCGCGAGCGAATCACCGAGGCGCTGTCCCTCGCGAGCGACCACTGTGTGCGGTGGACGCACGATTGGCTTGATTCCGGCGACCTTGCAGCCTTCAACGTCTTCGACGGCTCTAGCCATAGGGCCTCGACCGATGAATCGTCGTGGGACGATACAGTTCTTCTTCGGCAGGAACATCTGGAAACCGCCCGTGACATCGATGTTCAGCGTCATGCCCGTGCGCAGTCATCGAAGGCTGTGGACATGGCTATCAAGCGTTGGATCAGCTCCAAGCGTCCCGGCGCCACCTTGGCTGACCGCTACATCGATCTCCGGATCGCGTTGGAGGTACTATTTCTGCCCCCGGGCAGAGGCGAATTACGGTTCCGCCTCGCGCTCTTGGGTGCATGGCACCTGGGTGCCGACTTCGAGGAGCGGCGCCGGTACTACAAGCTGCTCGGGAAGGCTTACGATTTCGGGTCGGCAGCCGTGCACACCGGAGACGTCAAGGATACGCCGGCCAACCGCGACACTCTCGCCGCCGCGCAGCGCGCTTGCCGCAAGGGGATTCTGAAACGTCTTGCGGAGACCGAACAGCCTGGCCGGGACGCGGTTAACATGGCTCTGGGAGCCCCAAGGCATGAGTTGTCCTCTTGAAACGGTCTGTGAGACCGCTGTTCTGCGGCTCGCTTTGACTCCTGGGAACGAGCATGGGACGAAGTCGCCCGACGCATCCTCGGCTTCCAGGACCGGTGTACCAGCGCCCCGGCTGCGACCGCCTGCTTAGTCTCGAAGCTCGCCTGCCAAGTCCTGTAGGAGCGGCGTTGCCCTGCACCCGGCGAGAGGCGCCGACGGAGGACAGAGTTGCGATAGCATATCGACAGTAAACGCTGGTAGACACCAGTATTTACCAGTCCATCAACCCCTGAAGAAGACGGCACCGCCTCGTGGGCTGGCTCTCCCGCCTGAGCAGGCGAAACCGCCCGCCGCTGCATGCCACTGAGCGTCTTCAGGTACCGTGCCTGGTTGGGGCAAGCCATCGCGCCGGCCTCTTCCGTGTAGGGGCGTTAGCCGCGCACGATGGCCTGATGGCCTGCTCGACCGTGGCGTGGGAGTTAGTTTGGAGGGAGTAGATCCGTCCGGTACCAGCGGGCGGGGCGCGTAAGATACCCTGAACGTTTCCAGAGGAGAAGCTCCTTGCCACGGCTCCAATTCAAGGGGAAGGTCTTCGTCGAGAACCATCACTTGGCCGTACCCTTCCACGAACTGCTGCCGGTGCGCGAGAAGGGGCTGAGCGAGAAGGCCAGCCTGCGCGACAACCTGATCGTTCACGGCGACAACCTGGCCGCCCTTAAGTCGCTGCTGCCGACCTATCACGGCAAGGTCAAGTGCATCTACATCGACCCGCCCTACAACACGGGCAAGGAGGGGTGGGCGTACAACGACAAGGTGAATTCGCCCCTCATGCGGGCTTGGCTGGGACGTGTCGTGGACCGAGATGATCTGACCCGCCACGACAAGTGGTCCTGCATGCTGATGCCGCGCCTGAAGCTGCTGCGCGAGCTGCTTCGAGAGGATGGCGTGATCTTCGTGTCCATCGACGACAACGAGCTGCACCACCTGCGCTGTCTGATGGACGAGGTGTTCGGAGAGCGGAACCGTGTCGGGCAAATCATCTGGCACGGCTCTACCGACAACAACCCGACGAATATCGCCACGGAGCACGAGTACATCGTCTGCTATGCCGTCAACAAGGACGAGCTTGAGGAGCAGTGGAAGTCGGCGGCCTTCGGGCCGAAGGGGGCGCTTCAGCGCATTGGCGCCGAGCTTGTCGACTCGCATCCAGATCCGGCCAAGCGCCAGCGAGAGTACTCCCGCTGGCTAAAGGAACATCGAGCGCAGCTCAAGCCGTTGGATCGCTACAAATTCATCGACGATGCGGGAGTCTTCACGGGTAGCCAGAGCGTCCACAACCCGGGCCGGGAGGGCTACCGCTATGACGTGCTCCATCCGGTGACCGGCAAGCCATGCAGGCAGCCACTGATGGGCTATCGCTTCCCGCCATCCACGATGGAGCGACTGCTGTCAGAAGAGCGAGTCCTGTTTGGAAAGGACGAGACGAAGATCATCGAGCTCAAGGTATACGTCGACGACTATAAAGCGAAGCTGGGTAGCATCATCCAAGGGATCGACTCCCGTCGCGGGGCAAACGAAATCGGAGAGATCTTCCCAGAGAACCGTCGCATCTTCAAGAACCCCAAGCCGTCCACACTCATCGGTGACCTGCTTTCCTTCGCAACCGATAGAGACTCCATCGTCCTCGACTCCTTCGCCGGTTCCGGCACCACGGCGCACGCCGTCCTCGCCCAGAACCGGGAAGACGGTGGCAACCGGCGCTTCATCCTCGTCGAGTGTGAAGACTACGCGGACAACATCACCGCCGAGCGCGTCCGCCGCGTCATCAAGGGGGTTCCGACCGCCAGGGACGACGCCCTCAAGACCGGCCTCGGCGGCACCTTCAGCTACTTCGAGCTCGGGCGTCCCATGCGTCAGGAGTCGCTCCTCGACGGCTCCCACCTGCCGTCGTGGGAGAAGCTCGCGTCCTACATCTTCTTCACCGCGACCGGGCAGGAGTTCGACCCGTCCGAGACCGACCGGAGAACCGGGTTCATCGGGCGCACGGCGTCCCACGATGTCTTCCTCTTCTACGAGCCGGATGTCGACAAGCTCAAGAGTCTCGCGCTGTCGCTGGCCGAGGCCCGCGCCCTTCCCGCCGGATCGAGGCGAAAGCTCGTCTTCGCGCCGACCAAGTACCTGGACCGCGATTTCCTTCACCGGTACCGGATCGACTTCCAGCAGTTGCCGTTCCAGATCTACAAAGCGATCGACAGGCTGGAAGGATGATCCTTAAGGAATATCAGAAACGGACGTTGGCTACGGTCCGCCGCTTCGTCGCGGAGTTGGCGAAGTCGCGGGCTGAAGACCAAGAGGCGCGACGGCACAATCCGAACTGGGGTACGGACTGGGTGGGAAAGGCGTGGAGGAGGACCGTCCGTGGGCGGCCGTTCCACTCCCGTCGCAATGGACTCGGCGAGCGTTTTCCCGCCTTCTGCCTCAAGATCCCGACCGGTGGCGGCAAGACGCTGCTCGCCACGCGGGTAATCGATCTCGTCAACGCGCACTTCCGGCAGAGTCGGCGCGGCCTGGTGCTGTGGATCGTGCCCACGACGCAGATCTACAACCAGACGCTCAGGGCGCTCAAGGACCGCGACCATCCCTACCGCCAGCAACTCGATCTGTCTTCGGGTCAGCGCACGCGCATCTTCGAGAAGACCGCGGCGTTCGGCCCGCGCGATGTCGCCGAGAACCTCTGCGTTCTTGTGCTGATGCTCCCGTCAGCGAACCGGAAAACGAAGGACACCCTCCGGATGTTCCGCGACAGCGGGGGTTTCGACCGGTTCTTTCCTCCGGACGACGATCCCACGGCGCATGCCGGAATGCTGGAGGACAACCCCAATCTGGACACTTTCGAGCAATCCGCAGGCTTCTGGGGCCGGTACATCAAGACTTCCCTCGGGAATACGGTACGGTGGCTGCGGCCGCTGATCATCCTCGACGAGGGACACAAGGCGTACAGCGTCAACGCGAAGAAGACGCTCGAAGGGTTCAACCCGTGCATGATCGTCGAGCTTTCGGCCACTCCGGCCAGGGGCGCCAACGTGCTGGTCGAGATCCTGGGCCGGGAACTCAACGACGAGGAGATGATCAAGCTCGATCTGCACATCCGGAACAAGGCGAGCAGTGACTGGCGGGGCACACTGCTGGAGTCTGTTGAACACCGGGAGCATCTGGAGGCCGCGGCGCGGCATCATGAAGCCGAGTCCGGGACGTACATCCGGCCCATCTGTGTAATCCAGGTGGAGAGAACCGGCAGGCAGCAGCGGAAGCCCGGGTACATCCACACCGACGACGTGCGCGAATACCTGCTCCAGCACCCGGGAATCAGCCGGGAGCATGTTGCGGTCAAGACGAGCGCGAAGGACGAGTTGAAGGAGGTGGACGACGTTGGCGGTCTCATGTCCCGCGACTGCCCGATCCGATTCATCATCACCAAGCAAGCGCTTCAGGAAGGCTGGGACTGCCCGTTCGCCTACATTCTCACCATCCTCACCAACCCGATGTCGAAGACCGGTATCACCCAGCTGGTGGGCCGGATCCTGCGGCAGCCCTACGCATGCAAGACGGGTGTGCCCCTGCTTGACGAGAGCTACGTCTTCTGCTTCAGCCGCCGGGGAAACGAGCTGCTGAAGGAGGTCAGGAAGGGGTTCGGGCTGGAGGGGTTGCAGGGCCTCGAAGGCAGGGTGGTTTCCGACGGCGGCCCGGCCCGCCCAACGGAGAAGCTGGCCACCCGGCAGCGGAAGCGGTATCAAGCGGCGGTTCGCGATCTCGTCCTTCCCGCCTTCATGATCCGGGACGTGGACGGCTGGCGTCTCGTCCACTACGAGGCGGACATTCTCTCGCGGCTGCCCTGGGACGACATCGACCTCTCGGCGCTGGACGATCTGACGCTGGACAAGAGGCGGGGTGGAGATGTGCTGCTACGGACGAACCTGATCGAGGCGGGGCCGGTCTTGGAGCCGGAGGGCATTGGCAGCGATACCGGAAACGTCGAAGCCTCCGACGATGTCGAGTCGGGCAACGGCGGGCCACCGGTGGACTACTTCTTCGCCGCCAGCCACCTCCTGGACCTGGTTCCCAACCCGTGGCGCGGTCGCGATCTGGCCCGGCGCGCCTTCGAGGCCCTGCTTGAGCGTTACTCCGCCGAGCGCGTCACCGCCAACCACGTCTTCGTGCTAGAAGAACTCCGCCGACACCTCGAGAGCGAACGGGATCGCCTGTCCCGCGAGGTCTTCCGCAATCTCCTGGAGTCGGGGCGGATGCGTTTTCTGGTCGTTACGGAGGATCTCCAATCCAATCGCCTTCCCGCGAAGATCGAGGTTCCGAAGACAAAGCGGGCCAACCGGGAGGATGGCAGTCCGTACCAGCGCAACCTCTTCGACGTCACCACGGAGGACGATCTCAACCAGTTCGAGAACAAGGTCGCGACCTATCTGGACCAGCAGGCGCGCCTCTTCTTCTGGTACCGCAACCGCGCCCGCAAGGACTATTTCGTGCAGGGCTGGAAGCCGCGCCGGATCTACGCGGATTTCGTCGTGGCGCTGAGGGACGACGAAGCCGGGGCGGACGATGGCTTCCACCAGGTGTTCGTGGTCGAAACCAAGGGCGTTCACCTGAAGGAAGCGGAGGACACCGAGTACAAGCGCTCCGTCTTCGACATCTGCAGCGAACATGCCCGCAAGGCCGATTGGGCCGAGTTCGCGCCCGCGATGCGGAGCAAGGTGATGCGCTTCGAGGTCGTGGACGAGGACGAGTGGCAGGCAAGGTTGAATGGGATGCTGTTTCGGGGGAGAGTGTAACCGGGTCTGAAAGGGTGAACACGGGCTGGCAGCGATGCGGGGTTCCGGTGGGGGTCACCTTTCGGGTTCCATCCGGTTTCTTGCGGAAAACCGGCTTTGGGGGGAATGACAGGTGATGGACAATAGCGAACTAAGGCGCATTATCGATCAGGTAGCGCGGGCAGCTGAGACAGCTGCGCCAGCGATGGAGCAGGCAGCGCGGGCGGCTGAAGCATCCACGCAAGCGATGGCAAATCGCGGGGTGATCGATCAGGTAGCGCGGGCGGCTGAGGCAGCTGCGCCAGCGATGGAGCAGGCAGCGCGGGTGGCTGAAGCATCCACGCAAGCGATGGCAAATCGTGGGGCGATAGTGCAAACAGCGCGGGCGGCTGAGGCCTTCAACCGTGTGATGGAGCAGCTAGCGCGGGACGCTCCGGCATTCAACCGGGCGATGGACCAGCTAGCGCGGAACGCTGTGGTGTTCAACCGTGTGATGGAGCAGCTAACGCGAGACGCTCCGACATTCAACCTCGTGATCGAGCGACGAGCGCGGGGGATCGCCAACGAAGCCATGAAGCGGATGGATCAAGGGGAGCCCGAGGAATCCGCCGCACAATATGTTCACGAAGAGATAGCTACTCATGCTGACAAGAGACGATGGGTACAACGAGGACTGGTCGAGAAAACCGTCAAGTTTATCGCTAAACAGGCTGCCTTCGAGCTCCTTTGCGAGCTTATCCGAGGTCTCTTCTAAGAGCGTCGCCGAGTGGGAGGTGTAGGCATGCGGTACGCGGTCATCTCTGGAGTCAGCGTAGTCGCGGCAGCGGCTGCATCCTTTTTCATGGAGCCCATCTTTCCGCTCGGCGACTGGCGTTGGCTTGTAATCGCCGGGATCGGCTCTCTGGCCGCTTGGCTTCTGTGGTTTACCGGTCCCAAGCGGTTATTGCCGCTCCCGGTCAGCCATGATGGCCGTAAGATCGCCAAGAGGATTCGACGGGCTCGGAACGCCGACTACGCGGAAGCCATGTACGAGTCCTACAGGAAGCTCGCTCCAGAGGTCAGACAGTTTTCAGAGGAAGCGGATCGCGGCTATTGGATGTGGCTGGAGGAGCATGACCCGGAGCACGCCCTGCGGTTTGCCACGCGCAGGCTGAAGATGCCCCTCCGCGATGTGATGAGGCACCGCGTCAAGCGAACGGGCGAGCGTTATGACCGCGCACGGCTTCCGCCGTGGAGGCGGGCATGGACGAGGTTACGTGCAGCTCAGTTCAGGTGAGCGGAGGACACGGAACCGGCTGTACGAAAACGGCCTGATGGGTTACCCGACTACCTCGACCCGGCGGCAAGGCCACCCTCCCCGATTCCCGCCATTCGATACCGCATTCCGGGCTTTTCAGGATCGGATAGCAAACGGAAAGCGAGTTTCCTAGCAGGCGCTTCCCCAAACACGTCCAGGACCTCGTCCACCTCAGAATAGTGCAACCACTCGGCAGCGTCGGGATGCAACTTGCGACGCCGTCCAAGCTCAGCCCTCGACTCCGACCAATCGACACGCCAAGGTTCGGCCCGTCCGGTCCGCCACTCGGCATGGGCGTGGCGCTGGGCTTGGAGAGCCTCACCGACGCACTTCGAACCGCCAAGGGTCGGTAGATTGGCTGGATGCTTCCTTCCAATGCCCACGAGCCTGCCAGGTCCATCCGAAGGACGAGGGGTGCCCCACGCCGTTCGGTCTCCAGACGAGTCAGGACATGGTGAGGCGCATCGCAGCAGATCGCCAACGTGTGTTCGTGCTGGTGGTTCGTCCAACGGAGGTACTGGAGGCCCATCGGGATACACAGGTCGCCGACCACTGGGCTGGTTCCTGACCACCATCGCAGCTGTCCGCCGAGCGTTGCGATGGTAACCCCGGCCACACCCACGGATACTCGGCCGTCGCCCGTTGGTCCTGCACCTGTCACCCTGCCGGCAGCCCTATGCCCGGCTGAGCGCGACATCAACCGCCAGACGGCTCACCCAAACGGTCCTCACCCGATGGCTGCGGAAACGCAGATCGCCCTAGCCGACTCGATACATGAGTAGGTGGTGTGGCACAGTTAGAGGAAACGGCTGTGGGCTCTCACCGATGCGCCTTCGGATGGTGGCCTTCCACTAGTCGTGCCAGCCTTCGGATGGACGACGAACTCTCTTCGTCCCGGCGCGCTCCGTCAAGGGCAGGTCGGTCGCCCGTGTTTGACCTGGAGTGACTGAAGTCCCATGGTGCCACGAGAGGACCCGGGACCGAACCGATTCGCAACCCCCGTCTCCACCCCGGCGTGTCGAGCTAGGTCACGGCGGAAGGAACATCGGCGAGAGCCACTGGTCAGGACAGGATCTCCGGAACTGTCAACTCAGACTCTAGCGCAACAAGATCTACAATCGCGGAACCGCCCAACACGACGTTCGCGAGAGGCTTCATCTCATACCTGTGGCGCTTCACATGCTCGTCGAAGTGCCTTGTCACCAAGAGCACACCGGCCACATTCGAATGCCCGCCAAAGATAGCTCGTTTCACCTTCGCTTCAGCTTCCTCTGAAAGCCTGAATTGCGAGTGTGCCGTCCATGTATCCACGATCAGCACTCGGTGAGCGTCCCTCGAACGCGTCTGGGCCAGCTTGGTCCTCATCTTCCCTACGAGCTGAAGTACTTGCTCGTCAACGGTTTCCGGTACGCCCACCTGACCGGCGGGCAACCAGACAGCTACATGGCCTACGAGCGTGCCCCGCATTGTAGTCGGATTGAGTCCCCTTATGGCCCTCTCGGAGACCTCCTCTCCCACGATGAGTCGATCAGGATCCCCTAAGTCTGGGAAAGAGGGATGCACATAAAGGGGGGAACGCCGTCCCAGCCGACTGGGACGCCTCTTCCATACGGAGGTGCGAGCAGCATCCGACTCGATCAGTTCCGAGGGAGCCCGCGCGCCACTTCGGCACATCGCGTCGAGTCGCTTTGCTGCCGCGACGATCTGCCCGCGCAATTCCTTCCGCTCCGCAGCGTTCGGCATCGAATGAAGCTGAATCGCGATCGAGAAGACTCCCTCCAAGTCGTTGATCGCGTTCAGCGTTTTCTCCATGAGCCAGTCCGTCTCGTCGGCCGCCCTAGTCCCCTCCCTCCGCGCGTAGCACTCTACCAGATAGAGGCGGTCCAATCGACGAAACTGGATATCAGCGACGCGCCCTCCGTCGGTAGGCGGCTCAAGTATCGGAGGATCATCCGCCAACAGGGCGAACCGATCGTGAAAGGCCAACTGGAGCAGTGTATGCCGGTACTGCGCGTTGTCTCTCGCCTTGATCCCGGCTACCAAGGTCGGAAATGCCTGGGAACTAGCCGCTGTCTTAAGGTAGTGAGCGAGTTCAAGGGCCTCTGCAACGGATCGCTCTCCCGCTACGTGAATCATCTGCCCGACGGGATGGTCCCGGAACGGCCACGGCGTCCCGCGCTGTTGGGTGTTAGCCTCATTGGCAACCCACTCCGTCCCGAGGCTACAGGTCAGCGTGGCGATCGCTTCGTTCACCAAGAACGGATCGAACCGCATCCGGCACGCTAGGGCGAGGGCACGCTGCCGGAATCGGTCGAGTGGCTCCTCCTCGAGCATCACGATTCTGGGTCTCCCTAATGTTATCGCTCGGCCGCGCCGCAACCGCGGACTCCTTAAGGAAAGCTCGCGATGTTCCAGCCGCGCGTCGAGATCAGGGGGGCAGATCGACCCTACCCTAGAAGCGCTGGCGGTGACGAACGCTGTGATCCACCACGTTTTGGATGCCGTGTACGAGAGGTTAGAACGGGGTCGTCGGTAAACGCCCCGTCAAGGTTCGGCACACAAGCGAACCGACAACACCCCGGTCACGCTGGCGGTCCGGCTAAGCACCCGCCGTGAGACGCGACGGGACCACCGAAACGCAACGGCACAATCCCCGCTGCCATCCCTCACCCCGGCCAGTACTCCACCAGCGCCGATCTCCCCCCATATCCACGAATCGCACCATCAGGCGGAAACCGTGCACGTCCGTCATGCGCAGCGTCTGACCCAGCTTGAAGTGGACCGGATGCCGCTTGCCGCCGTCGATGCCCACGTTGGTAACGTAGACGTACATGCGGTCCAGGTCGTCCAGGATCGGGTTGAGACGCCCCTGCAAGGCCGGAAGGTGCTGGGTGCCCTCGGTGAACACCATCGAGCCGCCCTCCCTCAGGGGCTCCAGCTCCACCGACAGTTCGGAAGTCGCGCGCCAGTCGCGCGTCACCCCGGCTCGATGGCCCGGCGCGGCGCAGAACACGGTCATCGGTAGTTCGGAGTGGAATGAGAAGGGGCCTATACCGGATGGTATACCTTACGGCATAAATAGACCATGAATCGGTGCTTTCCGTGGGTGTTTTCGGGCTCGAAACGGCCCGGAATCAGGACGCGGGGAGGGGTGCTATTTTTAGGTGCGGAAGTGCTTGCGGAAGTACTTCTGGTACTTCTTGATCTGACGTATCCACAGTTTGGGGTTCTGACCCCAGTAGTGAGCGACATCTGCGGCTTGTTCCCGTCCTCCACGGAAGCGCATCCCGCAATTCTTGCAGATCCAATCCGGGGTCATCATCGGACTGATAACCGTTGACTGGACCCTGATTTCGTCACCCTTGACCTCAAGCTCTGTGTGAGGGCACAGGCTTCGGAGATGTCTTATCCTTCTCTCATCTCGGAGTTTCATCAACTCGGTGACGTTGATCGTGGCGGTTACCCTGAATGTTAGGATCGCCACCACCAGGCAGATCATCACCTGCCACCACTCCATCAACCCCTCCTCGGGAGGGGGTCCAAGATCGGCCAAATCATCGCTCGCAGCAACCTCCGTTCGTCACGGTTTTGGTTGGAGTTATCCATGAACAGAACGAGAAACTGGGGCTTTCACTTCGGCCACGGCACCGAAAACTTCCCGCGCGGGCAACCGTACGTCGTACTGCCATTTACCCTGCCCAATGCGCCGGATCTCACCCCGCTCCGCCAACTTGGACAGAATACGTGACACGGCCGAGTTGAGCGTCTTGGGCGACGCGTCGTCTCGTCGCGCTATCAATGCCTCGATGATCTGCGAGTTCGCGATGATTTCACCTTGTCTCTTGGCCAAGATGTCCAACACTGCCACCTCTCTGCTCTGTTGTCGAGTCTCGGATTCCTCGGGTACAAGCCATCTAGCCATATGTTCTTCGAGCGCAATCTTGGCTGCTTCAAGCCGCTCGGCGGATTTTAGGTGCGCCCGCTCTGCGCTAGCGAGGTTTGCCAAATACTCCTGCGCTTCCGTCACATGTCGCTCGAATCGCGCCACGCGGGCTCCAAAAGACTCGTTCATGTTTCTTCCCTCGGTTGCGTTCCTCTCCGCATACCTTGTATTAGTTGCTATAGCGTAAACAGGATGGAGGGGGTAGCGGCTGCGTTGCTAGCGCAGCCGCTACCGGGGGATTTGAACCCCCCTGTCGCTTGGATGTCGTCCAAGTGGAACCGCCGACTCATTGGTCCCTCCTCCGTGTTTTTGCGCTCGCGCGGCGCGGGTCTCGCTCTACCGGGAGTTGGCCCGCGTCGCGTTTTGCGCTCCTGCACCACAAGGATAGGCCCTCCAGACAGAGTTTTCAACCCCGAGGGCGCAAAATGGGTTTACGGGCAGCAAAACGGCCCGTGCGTGAGGGATCAGGAACAGCCCGTGTCAGTGGATAGCCGCTGCTCCTGTGCTTTTCAAGGGCAGGTGACGCTGCGGCTTGAGTCCGCTGCTAGCATCGCGGCCAGCGAGTCGCGTTCGGCGGGGTCGACCGACATACCGTACTCCTTCTTGACGGCTACGATCCACGCTGCGTACCAACCCCTGTTGCCGCCAACTCGTTCGCGACCCGCTCCTTCCGCGGCTCGGTGACGCGCCCCTTCTCGAAGAACGCCTCCTTGAGCTCGAACTGGCTGTCTTCGCCCAGCTCGATCTGCTGCCGAAGGGCTTCGGGGCTCCAGTAGGGGCGCTGGGGACTCAAACCGTCGAACTCCAGATGATCTCACGCATTCCGATGGCTCCCGGTCTCTTGCATCTCATCCCGGCGGACGCCGCCGCTCCCCAGTATACTCTCAAGCAGCCTCTCCGTCTCACCCGGGGCTCGCAAACGTCCAGATCGACGGCGTCGATCCCGGGGCACTCAACCAGTACCTCGATATTACCAGTAAAAGACAGTATCCGACAGTAATCATCAGTTCGCGAACTCCGAACAAGACGGCGGCGGGTCCGATAAGTGCGACCCGCCGCCGTCTTCTTATTCGACCGGCAAACCCGGCCGTCCCGCGCTCCCGCTCTAAACCGCCGCCACCGCCTCACCAAGGTTGTCGAGCGCCTTCTCCACCAGGACGCGCGAGGTGGCCAGGTTCATGCGCATGCGGCCGCTGCCGCCGGTGCCGTAGGAGTGCCCGGGATTCAGATAGATCCTGGCGTTTTCGGCGAACCAGCGCTGCATGATCTGCTCGGGCGTGACCACGGACTCTGAAGTCTTGTTCTCTTCTGCCGCCTTCTCCCGGGCGCCCACCTTGTCCATCAGCCCGTTCACGTCCAGCCAGGCCAGATAGGTGCCCTGGGCCTTGGTGTAGTTCACTCCCGGGACGTTCTTCAGGTAGGACTCGGCGAGGTCGTGGTTGCCGTCGAGGTAGAGCAGAAGCTGGTCGAGCCACTCGTCGCCGTCGGTGAGGGCGGCCCGGTTGGCCTCCATGCCCAGCGTGCTCAGGTCGGCCCGGGTGTAGGAGCGGGCGCGCGCCATCAGATTGGCGTTGGTGGAGAAGTACCAGGCGGCCTTCATGGCGGCGAGGCTGAACGTCTTGCTCGCGGCCTTGAAGGTGAGGCTGTTGTCGACGATCTCCTTGTCGGGCAGGCTCGCGAAGGGCGTGTACTTGTTGTCGGCGGTCACGAAGTCGCAGTGGATCTCGTCGGCGAGCACGATGACCCGGTTCCTGAGGCAGATCTCGCCCATGCGCAGCAGATCTTCCTCGGACCAGCAGTTGCCCGTGGGGTTCTGGGGATTGCACAGGAGGAAGCTGTTGACGCGGGTGGCGCGCCGCTCGAAGTCGTCCCAGTCGACCATGTAGCGGCCGTTCTCGACGTACATCTCGCTGTCCTCGGCGATCGTGCGGGTGAAGCGCAGGTCGCTGTAGAAGCCGTTGTAGGTGGGGGTGTTCATGAGCACCCGCGACCCCGGCGGCGAGAAGGCGTGGAGCGCCGCGATCAGCCCGGGGTGCACGCCCGTGGTGAGCTCGATGGTGGAGGGGTCGACCTCGAGGCCGTAGCGCCGATGGTTCCAATCGGCGATGGCCTGGGTGTAGGAGGCGGGTCGCACCAGGTATCCCCAGTTCTCGTGCTCGCAGCGCTTCGCGAGGGCCTCGGTAATGCAGGGGGCGGCGCGGAAGTCCATGTCGGCGATGCCCATGCCCACCTCGAGGCCTTCCCCGAACATCTCGATCGCGCGGTCCCACTTGGTACAGTCGGTGCCGCGGCGGTCGTAGATCTCGTCGAAGTCGAAGTCGGCCCGCGAAGTCGACGCCAGCAGTTCGGCCGGCCCCCCGAGTCCGCCCGGCCGGGCCCCCACCGCGCCGAGAACCGCCGTGGCTCCCGCGCCTCTCAAGAAGGTTCTGCGGCTGAACTGATGCTTCGACATGGGGCCTCCTCGCCGTTGTGTCCCGGGGAAACGTTTTCCTCGTTTCCGAGTTGTTGTCGGATGTTCGACGGGCATAGTAACGCCTCGCGCGCGGTTTTTCACGCGAGCGCGCGTTCACTCGATCAGGCGCCTCGATCGGGCACCCACATGAGCCCCACCGGAAACCGAATGCCGGGAGTGGGATTTGAACCCACACGGGCCTGAGCCCGGGGGATTTTAAGTCCCCTGCGTCTACCGTTCCGCCATCCCGGCAGGAGTCGTAAATCGGCAGCTTTCAGTGGGCATCGAACTTACGAGTTTGGTTGGCCGGATTCCAGCGTCCAGGTGCCGACTGGCTGACTGGGCGCCCGAGGCAGGCGTGACGTTCCCGCTCCCCTGGCGCGGAAGGAGGCGGCCCGTCACCAGGCGGCCGACAGCCGCAGATGGCCGCCGCCGAACGGCTCCGGCAGGGGGGCGTCCAAGTCCCAGCGGAGCCCGGCCGTCACCTCGAAGCCCGACCGGAACCGATAGCCCGCTTCCGTGATCAGTCGGTGATTCTGCGCGGTGAGCCAGGGCGCCAAGAAGCCCGCATCGCGGTCCAGAAGGGCGTAGGCCAGCCGGCCCGTCCATCCCGCCTCCGGGTATCGGACGAGGGCCGCCCAGCCGAAGACCTCGCGATCACGGTGCTCGCGGGGCGCGCGCCCTCCCGTCGAGCGCCTTTCGGGTCGCCGCACCCGCGCCAGCGCCGTCTCGACCGCCCACGACGGGTTCAGGCGGGTCCGTGCGCGGGCGCCCACGGTCACCGTCTGCTCGCGCAGAGTGAAGCCGAGTCCGCTCGCGGGCGCCCGCCGCTCGGTGTCCGCCCTCGCCCAGGTGCCGTACAGCGCCAACGTCACGCGCTCGAGCGGTGTGACCTGGAGGAGCGCTCCCAGGAACGCGACCCGTTCGAGCTGGGTGAACGGAGCCCGACCGGTTGCCGGAAAGGTCACCTGTACCTCGCTTCTTCGGCTCGATCCAGCGTGCAGCTCCGCTCGCCAGCGTGACGCCGCGGCCCTCAGGGTCGTGCGAGCGGCGAGGGGGGCTCCCGCGTAGTCGTAGTGGGCGTCCACCTCGTCCGCCTTCACTCCCAGGCCCTGGAAGATCGCTTCGCTGAAGGCGTCGAGCGCTGCGAGGCGCACCTCCAGCGTCCAGCTCCGGTCTTCCGTGTCTCTCCAGGAGCGTGCCAGCGCGACCTCCACGTCTGCGGACGGCTTGAAGAAGTGGACGCCGAGCCCCACTTGCACGGTCCACGGCGTCCCGAGCGCGTCGCGCCAGCGCACGCCGACCCACGGGTAGTCGCGCCGTGCCGTGAACGATCGCTCGCGGCGGTAGCGTGCCATCAGGTCCACGGGGCCGGAGACGTGGATCTCCTGGCGCCAGTCCACGACGTTGAGGATGTGCGGATGGCTGAGCGAGGCCCCGGCAATCCGCAAGCCGTTGCGCACCTCGGCCCAGCGTGCGTCTTCACCGGGATCGAAAAGGGTCGAGCGGACATCCAGCTCGTACTCGTGGTCCATTCTGGGGTTGAGCCGCTGGAAGATGCCCTCCTCTGCCAGGCGGCCGTAGTAGGCACCGTCGCGGTCGAGCAAGGACAGCCACACCTGATCCGCCCACACCGCGAGAGTCAAAAGAGCCGCCGAGTCTGTCTCGCCCGCAGGGGAAGTCGCGGACTGTTCTGCGCCCGACTGGGCGTGGAGCGACGGCACGGCGAGGAGGGAAACTCCGGCCAGTACGGCGGCCAGACCCGCCCGGGAGATCGAGTGGATCGAGCATGTCCTCGGCAGCGGCGACAAGAGCCTGATCCGAGAGGTGTGCGGCGACATCCGGGGTGGCCTCGTGCGGGTGGTGGAGCTCAGGAATCGGGCTTGTGAGATGGGGTTCCGGACCTCCCCAGCCCCGTCCAGATCGCCGCCAGCATCACGCCGAGGAGCGCCCACGAGTAGATGTTGGCCAGACCGGCTTCGAGGGCCGACACCCGGGGGATCCCGAACGGCTCGCCCGAAGCCGTGGCCGAGGCCGCCAGGATGGTGGGAATGAAGAAGGGGAGGAGAAACGGGTAGGTGCACACGGTCATGTCGAGAAGGTTGGCGCGCCTGAAACGCCCGATGCCGGCGCGCCGACCCGAGTCCCGGACCAAGTCGCCGACGGCGAGGATTGCCATGACCGAATGCGTCGTCAGCAGGACCGCCACGCTGGTCACGCCGAAGATGCGCAGCTCCGCCGCGCGCGCGGCTTCCGCCGTCCGCCGGGGACCCCGCGCGAGGCGGTCCAGGATCCCCGCCTCCTGCGCGGCCCCCACGATGCCCATCAGCAGGATGGTGAACACGACGATCCCCACGGCGCCCTCCATCCCGTCGAGGATGAGCCCGCGGGCCTGGAAGGCCTCCCGGTCGATGTAGACGAGATCGGCCGGCGCAACGAGCCCCAGCGCCAGGGCCAGAACCACGGCCGCGGCCACGCCGGCGAAGAGGCTTTCCACCAGGCCACGGCCCCGCCACAGCATCACGAAGGCGGCCAGGGGAGCCAGCAGCATGGGGAGCGCGGCCGGATTGCCCTCGAGCATGGCAGCCGGCCGGGACGCCTGCGCGACCGGTGCTTCCGCGCCTCCCAGCAGAGTGAGCACGAGGGCCGCGATCGCCGCAGCCGGAAGCGCGTACCGCAGCCGGCTGCGCACCACGCCTCCCATGGGCGCCCCCTGGCTGCTCGCCGACGCGATCGTGGTGTCGGACACGGGCGAGACGTTGTCTCCGAAGGTGGCACCGGCCAGGATGGCGCCGATGAGGGCGACCGGGCCGGCCTCGAGGACGCCCGCCGCGGGGTAGAGGAGCGGGGCGCAGATCAGGATCGTGCCGAGGCTCGTCCCCGTGGCCGTGGAGAACAGGACCGCGATGAGGAACGCCATTAGGACGAAGCCGCCACCGCGCACGCCCAGCTCGCCCCCGGCCCACACGAGTGCGTGCACGAGCCCGGACTCGCGCAGCACGACCGAGAAGACGCCCGCCAGCAGCCACGCGGCGACCATCAGCATCACGATCGGGCGGGACATGCCCCTGAGGGCGGCCGCGCTGTAGGCGGAGGCGCTCCTGGCGAGCAGCAGGCCGACCGCGAGGGCTCCCAGGAGGATGGGCCAGAGCCCGCGCTCGTCGGGGGCGCCCGAGAAGCCCAGCCACGCCGCGCCGGCGGCGAAAACCAGGATGGGGGTGGCGGCGCCGGCGAGGCCCAGGTGGAAGCGAAGGGGCGCCGCCGGCTGCGCGCCCGAGCCCGAGGATGGTGGCCGATCAGGTGCGGAGTTCACGGTGCCGGGCGGGTTTTCCAGGTTACGGGACACGCCCTATCATCGAGGATCGGCCCCGGATGGGCCAGTTTCCGGCGGCGGCGTGACGGCATGTCCGTCCGCCATCACGCCCCCGGGACAGGCCAGCTACTTGACTCCGACGACCCGGCTCCCACACGCGCCGTGGCGCTGGTCTGCTAGACTCGGCCCTGATCTTTCAGAACCGCCAGGAGATACCGCCACCGCTCCTGTGCCGTCGGATTCTCAGGTAGGCGTGGCGTGATAAACAGAGGCCTCGCAGTGACCTGAAATGTCTCCGAGGCGGAAACACGCACGGGCTCCGGATCACCCTCGAGTTCGGGTGGCTCGGGCACTTCTTCCGTCGTAATCTCGAACCCTCCGCGCGGGTCTTCGTAGGCGCATAGCGGCAGTTCCAAGTCGCAGGGGAAGTCGCCCTCGAAGATGATCGTCTCCTTGGTGTAGGTCGCGTACTGGTTCAGGACGTAGAAGCTCAGTATCAACCTGATCTTGGTCTCATCACGCATCGTGGAAGCATATCTCCTGTTGGGGTTGGGCCGTGGGGAGTTGGCAAGGCATGGGGAGAGGTAGTGCGCCGCCGTAGTTGGTTACGCCTCCACGTCCGTCGCCTCCAAGCCCGTTGCCGCCAAATGCGCAGCGCGCGTATACTTTGCTCTTGGAACGACTCCATGCGGCCTGCGTATGGGGGTGGAGCCGCGGCACACGGCCACAGAACGCAAAGGAGCATGAGAATTGGCCTCGACGGCTAAGCGAAGGACCAGAGGCGCTAGCCATCACTTGGCGTGGAACTTGGGCTCGATGGTGGAGATTTGGCCACGGACGCCCTCCAGTGAAGCGCTGATCGCCGAAGCATGGCAGTCTACCGGAGACATGCTCAAGGATGCCATCACGGAGGTCGAGCGTGGCCAGAGGAAAGCGCCGTCGAGAAAGGTCCAGGCAGGTCACGAAAACAGACGAGCCATCCCCCCTCCCAGTTCCTGATTCGTCAGAGGACCAACCGCAATCCGCACCTGATGCTGATGCAGGGGAAGTAGTAGCGGAGCAACGGACATTCGTCACGCGGCGGTCCCAGACATACCAAGGCCCTCTGCCGCCCCCGCAGATGATGGCCGGATACGAAGAGGTCCTACCGGGACTCGCCGACCGGATCATGGCCATGGCAGAGGAGACCTCGGCGCACATCAAGAAGGTCAGAGAAAGGGGGCAATGGTTTTCGCTTGGGATCTCCACCCTGGTGATCGTTGTCGGCGCGTGGCGCGGCAACGCCGGCGTGAGCATTCAAGCCCTCTATCTCCTGGCGGGCATCTATGTCTTCTCCAGGCTTCCCGACTGGTGGCACAGCTGGAAGCGGTCTCCGGACGAAGCTCCTCCTGAGTCGGATGACGATGAGGTGTAACCAGGAAGACGTACGCGTATGAGTGCCGACGACGTCTTCGAACTCTACGATCTGCGGGTCGAGGTGGTCGCCGGCGAGCGGGACATGGTGTGCAACCACAAGGCGGGTGACTACTTCGAGCTCAGCGGCGAGAACCTGTCCCTCCCGGCCGGCCAGACGTTTCCGATCTACCCCCTGGCCGCCCTCCTGCCCCTCCTCCCCGCCAAACAGCGCGAGACCCACCCGCACGACTGGATGACCACGGACACGGAGCTCGCCTGCCCCGACCCCTGCTGCGGCGCCCGCTTCCGCATCACCCGCACCGGCAAATCGACCTTCCGCCACAGCGAAGTCACGCGCGTTCCGCTGGACCGGCAGCTCGCCGACGACCCGCGGCAGGCAACCGGCGATGCATCGGCGGACGGCCCGCCGCCCTCGACCGGCGACGCCTCGGCGGACGCCCAGCGGTGAACCCCGCGCGACCAGCTCTGCGGCTACCCTCTTCCGGCGTGATCCGCGGCTGCTGGCAGCTCTCCGACGGCCACGGCGATGGTTGGAGCAGGGAGCGCGCGTTCGCGGCCCTGGACGCCGCGGCCGCGGCCGCAAACCCCCTCGTGCTGGACTGCGCGGACATCTACACGGGCGTCGAACGCCTCATCGGGGACTGGCTGTCGCGACGGCCGGACATCGCCGCCGACGTCGTCGTCCACACGAAGTTCGTGCCCGACTTCGACGCCCTGTCCGGCATCGACCGCGACTACGTCCGCCGCGTCGTGCAGCGGTCATGCGAACGCCTCGGGATGGACGCACTGGAGCTGGTGCAGTTCGCGTGGTGGGACCTCTCGCAACCTAAGTGGGTGCGTGCGGCCGAGTGGCTCGCGGAGCTTCGGCAGGAGGGTATCATCCGCCATCTCGGCGTCACCAACTTCGACCGGGCTTCGCTCCGCACCCTCCTGGATGCGGGGATCCCGGTGGTGTCCAGCCAGGTTCAGCTCTCCCTGCTCGACCGCCGTCCCCTGAAGGGCCTGACGGAGCTCTGCCGGGAACGGGGGGTCACCGTGCTCGCCTACGGCGCCCTGGCGGGCGGGCTCCTGTCCGATGCCGGCGGTGTGCCGCTGGAATCCCGGTCGCTGACCAAGTACCGCCTGATCGTCGAGGAGGCGGGTGGACGGGCGGCGCTCGGGCGGGCGCGCCGAGTGCTCGCGCAGCTGGCCGCGCGGCACGGGGCCACCATGGCGGACGCGGCGGTGGCCTACGCGCTCAGCCAACCCGCCGTCGGGGCCGCGATCGTCGGGTTGAGCCGCAGGGGTCTGGCGGTGGACGGCCGCCGCGTCCACCTCACGCCGTCGGACCTGGAGCGGCTCGAAGCGGCGGTGCCGAACACCGTCCGGGGAGAAGTGTTCGGAGTCGAGCGTGACCGGAAAGGCCCGCACGGGCGCATCATGCGCTACAATCTGAGCCGGGCGGACAGCGCAACCCACCCCGGGAGGAACGTCTGACATCCCACCTCCACCCCGACCCAACCTCGGGCCCTGACGTGGCCTGTGCCACGCGTTCGAGCGCTTGCGGACGGCCACGTCCCGCCCCAATATTCGAGATCCATCCCGCCCATTCCCCGTGACAGTCGAACCTGCGCGCAGGAATGGCGGGACATTTTGTGGGTACCAAGCCGGGGAGGCCGCCGTGCGACGGGCGACGAACGCAGGATCCGTACGCCGCTCCGGTCCGCCGGCGGCGCGCGGCCTGTACAGTCCCCGCTACGAGCACGACAGCTGCGGGGTCGGCTTCGTGTGCGACATCAGCGGACGCGCCAGCCGGGCCATCCTCGACGACGCCAACAGCATCAACTGCCGCATGGGGCACCGCGGCGGGATCGGCTGCGAACCGGGAACGGGCGACGGGGCCGGGCTTCTCACGGGGCTCCCCCACCGGCTTCTCGACCGCGTCGCCCGGGAACAACTGGGCATCTCCCTTCCCCCTCCCGGCCAATACGGGGTCGGCATCGCCTTCCTCCCGCGCGACCGCCGGGAAAGGCGCATCTGCAAGGAGCGCACCGAGGCCATCATCGCCGGACAGGGGCAGCGTCTTCTGGGGTGGCGCAGGCTCCCGCACAGCCCGGAACGCGCGGGGCTGACGCCGACCGCGCTTGGCTCCATGCCGCACCTCGAGCAGCTCTTCGTCGGGGCCGGCGAAGGCTTCGCCGACCGTGCCTTCGAGCGCCAGCTCTACATCATCCGCAAATACGCGAGCCACCGTCTGCGGGGCGATCCGCGCCTCTCGGGCCGGGAGCTCCCCTACTTCTGCTCTCTCTCGTCCAACACCGTCATCTACAAGGGGATGCTCACGCCCCATCAGCTCTTCGAGTTCTTCGACGATCTCCGGGCCGGCGACTACGAGTCCCACATGGCGATGGTGCACTCGCGCTTCTCCACCAACACGTTCCCCTCATGGGACCGCGCCCAGCCCAACCGCGCCATGTGCCACAACGGCGAGATCAACACGCTGCTGGGCAACTGCAACTGGATGAACGCGCGCGAGGGCGTACTGCGCTCGGAGCTGTTCGGGGACGAGCTGGAGAAGCTCTTCCCGATCATCGAGCCCAACTGTTCGGACTCGGGGAACTTCGACAACGTGCTCGAGTTCCTGCTCATGACCGGGCGCAGCCTGCCGGAGTCGATCATGACCATGATCCCGGAGGCGTGGCAGCAGCGGCCCGACATGCCGGCCGACAAGCGCGCCTTCTACGAGTTCCAGTCGTGCCTGATGGAGCCATGGGACGGCCCGGCCCTCATCCCCTTCACCGACGGCCACTGCATCGGCGCCGTGCTCGACCGCAACGGGCTGCGCCCGAGCCGCTACTACGTGACCGACGACGGCCGCTGCGTCATGGCCTCCGAGGTGGGCGTGCTGCCGGTGGCGCCGGAGCGGGTGGTGAAGAAGGGGCGGCTTCACCCGGGGCGGCTTTTCCTGATCGACTTCGATGCCGGGCGCCTGGTGCCGGACCACGAGCTCAAGTCGGAGTGGGCGAAGCGGCGGCCGTACGGGAAGTGGCTGGCACGGCAGCGCCTGGAACTCGGCGAGGCCGGGGACCCGCACGGCTACGACGAGGCGACCGTGCTCCCCCGCATGCAGGCATTCGGCTATACGAGCGAGACCCTGCAGTTCATGCTCCTCAGCCTGGTGCGCGACCGGCGCGATCCGCTCGGCTCCATGGGCAACGACGCGGAGCTGGCGGCGCTCTCGGACCGACCGCGCATGCTCTACGACTACTTCAAGCAGCGCTTCGCGCAGGTGACCAACCCGGCCATCGATTCGATCCGCGAGGAAGTGGTCATGTCGCTCGAGTGCTACATCGGCCCCGAGGGGAATCTGCTCGAGGTCACGGAGGAACACGCGCACCGGCTGCGGCTACCCCACCCGATCCTCTCCAACGGGCAGTTCGCCGCGCTTTCGGAGCTGAAGCACCGCGGATGGCGGTCCCGGACACTCGACGCCACCTTCCGTCGGGGCTCGGGGAAGAAGGGCCTGCTTGCGGCGCTCTCCCGCCTGGAGCGGGATGCCGACCTCGCGGTCAGAGACGGGATCCGCCTGCTCGTGCTCTCCGACCGCGCGATCGGCCCGGATCGCCTGGCCATCAGCTCCCTGCTCGCCGTCGGCTGCGTGCATCACCACCTGGTGCGCACGCACCAGCGCACCCGCATCGCCCTGATCGTCGAGACCGGCGAGGCGCGCGAGGTGCATCACCACTGCCTGCTGCTGGGCTACGGGGCGGACGCCATCAACCCCTACCTGGCCTACGAGTCGCTCTGGCGCGCCCGGCGCGCCAGGCGGATGGACGACTACGGGCACATCGGTTCCGACGACGACGTGGTCGCCGCGTACCGCAAGGGGGTCGGCAAGGGCATCCTCAAGGTGATGGCCAAGATGGGCATCTCGACGCTGCAGTCCTACAAGGGGGCGCAGATCTTCGAGGCGGTCGGGCTCGGGGTGGAGGTGGTGAACCGGTGCTTCACCGATACCGAAAGCCGCGTGGGCGGGATCGGCTTCGGGGTGCTGGCGGAGGAGATCGAGCGTCGCCACGAACTGGGCTTCGCCGGCGCGTCGCGGAACAATGGACGGGCGTTGCCCAACCCCGGCGACTTCCACTGGCGCAAGGGGGGCGCGCGCCACATGTGGGATCCCGTTTCGGTGCGCGGCCTCCGGGTCGCTGCGCGCACCAACTCCCCGGAGGCCTACTGGCGCTTCGCCCGTCACGCCAACGAGGAAAACACGCGCAAGGCGACGCTGAGGGGCCTCCTTCGGTTCCATCCCACCGGTCCGCCGGTGGACCTGGACCAGGTCGAGCCCGAGGCCGAGATCGTGAAGCGCTTCGCCACCGGCGCGATGAGCTTCGGCTCCATCTCGAAGGAGGCCCACGAGTCGCTCGCCCTGGCCATGAACCGCATCGGCGCCAAGTCGAATTCAGGCGAGGGCGGCGAGGATCCGGCGCGCAACGTCCCGGATGCGGACGGGGGATTGCGCCGATCGGCGATCAAGCAGGTGGCCAGCGGGCGCTTCGGCGTGACGATCGAGTACCTCACCGCAGCCGAGGAGCTGCAGATCAAGATCGTGCAGGGAGCCAAGCCCGGGGAGGGGGGCGAGCTCCCGGGCCGCAAGGTGGACGACTACATCGCGTCAATCCGGCATTCCACGCCGGGAGTGGGGCTGATCAGTCCGCCCCCGCACCACGACATCTACTCCATCGAGGATATCGCCCAGCTCATCCACGACCTCAAGAACGCCAATCCGCAGGCGCGCATCAGCGTGAAGCTGTGCGCCGAGATCGGCGTGGGCACGGTGGCCGCGGGCGTGGTCAAGGCGCGCGCCGACCACCTGGTGATCTCGGGCGACAGCGGAGGCACGGGCGCCTCCCCGCTCACCTCCATCAAGCACGCGGGGCTGCCGTGGGAGCTGGGGATCGCCGAGGTCCACCAGACCCTGGTGATGAACAACCTGCGCTCGCGGGTCATCGTGCAGACCGACGGGCAACTCAAGACGGGCCGCGACGTGGCCGTCGCCGCGCTGCTGGGCGCGGAGGAGTTCGGATTCTCCACCGCCCCGCTGATCACGCTGGGCTGCGTCATGATGCGCAAGTGCCACCTGAACACCTGTCCGGTGGGCGTGGCGACCCAGGACCCGGAGCTGCGCAGGAAGTTCTCCGGGAAGCCGGAGTACATCATCAACTACCTGTTCATGGTCGCGCACGAGCTGCGTGAGATCATGGCGCGTCTCGGCTTCCGCACCGTGAACGAGATGATCGGGCGGGTGGACGCGCTGCAGGCCGCGCCCCGGCCCGGGCACTGGAAGGCGAGAAGCGTGAACGTGGACGCGCTCCTGATGCCGGCGCTGGAGCCGGAGGACTGCCTGGGTGTGTACTGCCGGCACGAACAGGATCACGGGCTTGAGGGCGCCCTCGACCACACCCTCATTCGCCTGGCCCGCCCGGCCATCGAGGAAGGCCGGCCGGTGCGCCACGACATGGCCATCTCCAACGGAAACCGGGTGGTGGGCGGCATGCTGTCCAACCACATCATCCGCAGCGCGGGGCCGGGCATGCTTCCCGACGATTCCATTCACTTCCGCTTCCGCGGGAGCGCGGGACAGAGCTTCGGCGCCTGGCTGGCGCGCGGGGTTACGCTGGAAGTGGAAGGCGACGCCAACGACTATGTGGGCAAGGGGCTGTCCGGCGGCAGGATCATCCTCTATCCGCCGAAGGCGTCCCGGTTCAGGGCCGAAGAGAACATCCTGGCCGGCAATGTGGTGTTCTACGGCGCCATCAGCGGCGAGGGCTTCTTCCGGGGCATCGCGGCCGAGCGCTTCTGCGTGCGCAACAGCGGCGCCACCGCCGTGGTGGAGGGCATCGGCGACCACGGCTGCGAGTACATGACGGGCGGGCGCGTGGTGGTGCTGGGCCAGACCGGGATCAACTTCGGGGCCGGAATGTCGGGGGGGATCGCCTACGTGTGGGACCCTGAAGACGCCTTCGAGCGCCGCTGCAACATGGATCTGGTGGTGCTCGAGCGCCTGTCCGATGCGGACGAGCGGGAGGAGATACGCCGCCTGATCGAACGGCACCGCGAGTACACGGGCTCCACGGTGGCGGACGGCATCCTCGGCGACTGGGAGGCCCGCCATCCCGAATTCGTCAAGGTGGTGCCGATCGACTACAAGCGGGCGCTGACGGAGCGAGCCGCGGCCGACCGTTCCCCTGCCCTGCCCGTCGCGGCGCGCGGCTGATTCCGAGCGCCATGGGCAAGGTCACCGGCTTCAAGGAATTCGCCCGCGAGGCGGCCCCGTACCGCGATCCGGCGACCCGGATCCTGGATTTCGACGAGATCTATACGCCGCACGCGGAGGATCGGCTCAAGACCCAGGGCGCGCGCTGCATGGACTGCGGCGTGCCGTTCTGCCAGTCGGACGACGGCTGCCCGGTCTACAACCTGATCCCGGAGTGGAACGACCTCGTCTACCGGGGGCGCTGGCGCGAGGCGCTCGACCGCCTGCACAAGACCAACAATTTCCCCGAGGTCACCGGCCGGGTGTGTCCGGCACCGTGCGAGGGGTCGTGCGTCCTCGGGATCGCCGACCCGCCCGTGACCATCAAGAACATCGAGATGGCGATCGCCGACCGCGGCTTCGAGGAGGGATGGGTGGGAGCGAGTCCTCCGTCCGCGCGCACCGGCAGGACCGTGGCGGTGGTGGGCTCGGGCCCCGCGGGACTCGCCGCTGCCGCACAGCTCAACTCCGCCGGCCACCGGGTCACGGTCTACGAGCGCGACGACCGCATCGGCGGCCTGCTCATGTACGGGATCCCCAACATGAAGCTGGACAAGCGCATCGTGGAGCGCCGGGTCTCGCTCCTGCGCGAGGAGGGGGTCGAGTTCGTGACCAGCGCGGCGGTCGCCGACGGCAGCGACGGGTCGCTGGACGTGCGTGAGCTGCGCGCGGACTTCGACGCCCTGCTCCTGGCCACGGGAGCGACCCGGCCGCGCGACCTTCCGGTGGGCGGACGGGAACTGCCCGGCATCCACTTCGCCATGGACTATCTCACCGACAGCATCCAGGCGGTGCTGGGCGATCATCCGCCCCGAATCCCCGCAACCGGTCTTGATGTCGTCGTCATCGGCGGGGGCGACACCGGCACAGACTGCATCGGCACCTCCCTGCGCCAGTCGTGCCGCCGCCTGATCAACTTCGAACTCCTGCCGCGGCCGCCCCGGGAGCGGGCTCCCGACAACCCCTGGCCCACTTGGCCGCTCATCTTCCGGGTGGAGTACGGGCACGAGGAATCCGTCGCGCATCTGGGACACGATCCGCGCGTATACGCGATCTCGGCAGAGAGCTTCTTCGCCGGCCCGGACGGCAAGGTCGCGGGCGTGCGCACCCTCGACGTCACCTTCCATGGCGGCCGCCTGCGCAAGATTCCGGGAAGCCAGCGGGAGTGGACCGCGGATCTCGTGCTCCTGTCGATGGGGTTTCTGGGCCCCGAGCACGCGAGTTCCGATCCGCTCGGCATCGAGTACGACGAGTACTCCAACTACGCCGCGGAATTCGGTTCCTACGCCACCAACGTGGAGGGCGTATTCGCGGCCGGGGACTGCAGGCGCGGCCAGTCGCTGGTGGTGTGGGCCATTCGCGAGGGACGCGAGGCGGCGCGCGAGATCGACCGCTGGCTGACGGGCGCGACGCGACTGCCCTGAACGCCGTCTCCTGAACGCCGTCTACCCCTGTCGCTACGGGCATCGACAGCACACTTTGTCCGCTACGGTCGCGAGCCCGATCTCGCGGCACGTTCGAATCGCCCACCGACTTCAAGGAGGATCAGACATGCGCAGGTTCGCCGCCCTATTCCTGCTGGCCGGGGTACTCGGGCTCGGGGCCCCCGCGGAGGCGGATGCCCAGCTCCTCGAGGTGGGAGAGATGGCTCCCGACTTCGAGCTGCCGGGCGCCACCCGCTTCGGCGTGCTGCAGGACCCGGTTCGACTCAGCGACTACCGGGGCGAGACCGTTGTCCTCGCCTTCTTCTTCCGCGTTCGAACACGTGGCTGAACGGTGCAGATGAGAGCGTACCGTGATCAGTACGCAAGCTTGTTCAATGAAGGCCAGAACGTCGTCGTCGTCGGGGTCTCCAACGACAGCCCGGAGGAGCTGGGATCCTGGCTCAAGGACGAGGACTTCCCCTTCCTGTTCGTCAGCGATGCCGGCACCAACGGCGCCACCTACGAGGCGTTCGGCGGCGGCAAGCGCGACAACGACATGGCCGACAGCCGCTCGGTCATCGTGGTGGGCCCGGACGGACGCATCGCGGGGGTGATCCCGCAGTTCGCCCAGGTGGACCCGACCGCCTACGAGGAACTGGCGGCGATGGTCGACGCCGCGACGCCGGAGCCGTAGGCGCAACCCCCGAGCCGTAAGCCGAGACCCTCCGAGCCGCAGGCTCGACCCCCAAGCCGTAATCGGCTTCCGATCCAGCGTCCCTTCCCGGGTTCCCTGCGAGCCCGGGAAGGAGCTGTCTCCCGCCCGCAGGGCCCGTCAGGCCGTCCCCGCCGCCCTCCTCCGCAGCCAGCCCACCGTAAGCAGCAGCGCCGCCGCGAACACGATCAGGAAGGTCGCCACGGCCAGGATGGCGGGGCTGATCTCCTCGCGGATGCCCGCCCACATCTGCCGCGGGATGGTGTTCTGCTCCACCCCGCCCAGGAAGAGCACGACCACGACCTCGTCGAACGAGGTGGCGAAGGCGAAGAGCGCGCCCGACACCACCCCCGGGGCGATCAGCGGCAGCTGCACGCGGGTGAAGGTCCGGAGCGGTCCCGCGCCCAGCGACGCGGCTGCACGGTTCAGGGTGGTGTTGTAGGCGGTCAGGGTGGCGGTCACCGTGATCACCACGAACGGCGTCCCCAGCGCGGCGTGCGCCAGGATCAGCCCCAGGTGGGTCTGGCCCAGCCCCAGCCGGGAGTAGAAGAAGAACATCCCCGCGGCCGAGATGATCACGGGGGTCACCAGCGGCGAGACCAGGAAGCCCATCAGGAGGCGGCGGGCGGGCATGTGCGGGCTGGAGAGCCCGAGGGCGGCCAGCGTGCCCAGGAAGGTGGCCAGCGCCGTCGCGGCGGTGCCGATCACCAGGCTGTTGACCAGAGCGCTCCGCCAGACGTCACTGGTCGCGATCTCCCGGTACCAGCGCAGCGACCAGGCTTCCGGGTCCAGTCGCAGCATGCCCTCCGTGAAGGTGAAATAGGGCTCTGCATTGAAGCTGAGCGGCACGATCACGAGGATGGGCGCCATCAGAAAAAACAGCACCGCCGCGCAGAACGCGACGTGCATCGTCCTTCCCGCCCGCTCCGCCCTGCTGAGCGCGCGCACGTCAGGCGACCCTCACGCCTTCGGTGCCCGCCACCCGCTCGTACAGCAGGTAGAGGCCGATCACGCACGCCAGGATGATCGCTCCCAGCGCGGACGCCAGCCCCCAGTTGAGGGAGGTCTGCATGTGATACGCGACCATGTTGGAAATCAGCTGGCCGGTGCTCCCCCCCACCAGCGCCGGGGTGATGTAGTACCCGATGGCCAGGATGAACACGAGCAGGCTCCCCGCCCCCACCCCGGGCAGCGTCTGTGGCCAGTAGACGCGCAGGAATCCCTGCGCCGGGCCGGCGCCGAGAGAGGCCGCCGCGTCCATGTGGGAGCGGGGAATCCCGCGCATGACGGAGTAGAGCGGCAGCACCATGAAGGGCAGCAGCACGTGCGTCATCGCGACGAAGGTGCCGGTCATGTTGTAGATGAGCGCGAGCCGTCCGTCGTCGGAAACGAGCCCCAGCGCGACCAGAATGTCGTTGATCACCCCCTGGCCCTGCAGCAGCACGATCCACGAGGTGGTGCGCACGAGCAGCGACGTCCAGAACGGAACCAGCACCAGCGCCAGGAGCAGGCCGGCGCGGCGCGGCGGGGCATGCGCGATGAAATGCGCGAGGGGGTAGCCGAACAGGAGGCAGAGCCCGGTAATGGACAGGCTGACCAGGAAGGTGCGCCCGAAGAGGCGCAGGTAGATGCGGCGGTCCTCGTCCTGGCGCGCAATCGATCCGTCGGGGAGGCGCCGCAGATCGACCGCGGCCAGGTAGTGACGGCTGGTGTAACGCTCGCCGGCGGTACGCACCGCGTGCCAGGTGCTCACCTCGCCCCAGGCCGCATCGATGCCGACCAGGGTCTCGCGCCACGATCCCTCGGGAGCCGCCGGAAGTCGGCGACCGGTTACCGCGACAATGCTGCGCATCCCCCCCTGCACCCGGTTGACCCGGCCGGCCACCCGGCCGATCACCCGCTCCTCCTGGGCGCGCGCCAGTTCGCCCGCGGCCGCGGCGAAGACATCCTCGCCCGGCACGCTCTCCCCGTCCCACCCCTCCAGCAGGGCCAGGGTCTCCGGGAGCGCGTCCGCCACCACGGCGTCGTAGACGCTGCGGCTGAACATCGTGGCGAGAGGCGCCACGAAGGTCACGCCGACGAAGGCAACAAGCGGCAGCGCCAGCCCCGCCGCGCGCAGACGGGGCCGCCAGTCGCGCCCCTGCCGCATCGATTCGGAGCTCACCGTCGCGGACCGCCCGCCATCGAGCCTCCCGTCATCGCGCCAGCCATGAGCTGAAGCGCTCGTTCATCTCGTCCGTGTGGTTCACCCACCACTCCCAGTCGTTGCGCAGCGCCCGTTCCAGGTTCTCCGGATACGTCGGCATGTGCGGCAGCATGTCGATCCCCGCCTCCGCGTGGGTCCCCACGAGCGGCAGTCCGGAGTAGCGCGTCGGGCTGTAGGAGATGTTGGCGCTGATCCGGGCCATGGACTGCGGCGTGGTCGCGAAGGCCAGGAACTCGAGCGCGGCCTCCAGGTTCGGCGTCCCGGCCACGATCACCAACTGGCCGAAATCGAGCAGCTGGCCGTCCCAGATGATCTCGAAGGGCTGGTTTTCCAGCACCTGGGCGTTGAAGATGCGGCCGTTGTACGCCGTGGTCATCGTCACCTCGCCGTCGGCGAGGAGCTGCGGCGGCTGGGCGCCCGCTTCCCACCACACGATCTCGTCCTTGATCGTGTCCAGCTTGCGGAACGCCCGCTCGATCCCCTCGGGGGTGTCCAGCACCTGGTACACCTGCGCCGGCGGCACGCCATCGGCCATGAGCGCGAACTCCATGTTGCCCATGGGCTTGCGGCGCATTCCGCGGCGTCCCGGAAAGGTCTCCAGGTCGAAGAAGTCCTGCATGGTCGCCGGCGTGGGACCGGGTATGTTCTCCCGGTTGTAGGCGATGACGGTCGCGTAGAACTCCGCGCCGACGCCGCACTCGGTCAGGGTGCCGGGAAAGAAGTCCTCCTGCGGCGGAATGCCGTCCGCGCCGGGGGCCCACATCGCGGGATCGAGCGGCTCGAGCAGCCCCTCGTCGCAGCCGCGCACCGCGTCGGCGATCTCCATGGGCACCACATCCCAGTGAATCCGTCCGACATCGACCTGGGCCCGCACCTCGGCCAGGCCACCGTTGTATTGGGCGTCGCGGATGACCATGCCGGTCTCGGCGATGAACGGCTCGTAGTAGGCGATCTTGCAGGCGCGCGTGTAGGCCCCGCCCCACGCGCCCACGGTCAGAGAGTCGCCGGCGTCACCGCCACAGCCCATGGCCAGCGCCACAGCCGCCGGCCACGCGAATCCCACCCTCATGCCGTGCTCCTCACATCCGCGCAGTCCGAAACGTCCAGACGGCCCACCGCCCGCCGGCGGTTCACACCGCCCCCTCCACACCGCCGTAGTCCAGGACCCGGCAGTCCGCCGCCGTCCATCCCACGCGGATTTCGTCGCCCTCGAGCACCCCGCCCTGTCCCACCACGTTCGAGATCTTCGCCACGAAGTCCTCTCGCCCGCAGGTCTGCATGTGGATGCGCAGGTGGTCCCCCACAAAGGTGATGTGCTCGATGACCGCGTCGAACTGGTTGGAGAACAGCCCCGGCGCCGGATGCAGCGTGATGCGCTCCGGCCGGATCGAGAGCGTCACCGGGTCCCCCGGCCGGCAGTCCACGACCCGATAACCGCGCACCACCTGGCCGTCCACGTTGACGTCGCACACATCCCCGTCAACCGTGACGACGCGCCCGTGCAGCCGGTTGTTCTCGCCGATGAAGCGCGCGACGAAGGAGCGCACCGGTTCCTCGTACAGGGCTTCGGGGGGGGCCACCTGCTCGACCATGCCGTCGCGCAGCACGGCGATCCGGTCCGACATGACCATGGCCTCCTGCTGATCGTGGGTCACATAGACGACGGTCACGCCGAGCGTCCGGTGGATGCGCCGGATCTCGTACTGCAGCTCTTCGCGCAGGTGGCGGTCGAGGGCGCCCAGGGGTTCGTCCATCAGCACGAGTTCGGGCTCGAAGACCAGCGCGCGCGCGATCGCCACCCGCTGTTGCTGCCCGCCCGAGAGCTGCCCCGGCCGGCGCTTCTCGAAACCCTCCAGCCGGACCAGCCGCAACGCCCGGTCGACCAGTTCGCGCCGTCGGTCGCCCCCGATGCCGCGCACGTCCAGCGGAAAGGCCAGGTTGTCCTCGACGGTCATGTGGGGGAAGAGCGCATAGTCCTGAAACACCATGCCGATGCCCCGCTTGCGGGGCGGCAGGGCGTGCACGGAACGGCCGGCGATGCGGATGGCTCCCGCAGTCGGGGTTTCAAACCCGGCGAGCATCATCAGGCACGTCGTCTTCCCCGATCCGGACGGCCCGAGCAGGCTCAGGAACTCACCCCGGCGCACGCTGAGGTTCAATCCCTGGACCGCCAACACCCGGCCATCGTAGCTCTTGGCGATGTCCTCGAACTCGACGTGGGGCTCTGCCGGAGTCGTCACGCGCTGGTCCTGTGTCGGAGCGAAAAGGGCTGTACGCCCGAAGGCGCGGACAATCTAGTTTCAAGACGCGGTAGCGACAAAGCGGCCGGCAGTTGCGACAAAACGGCACGTCGGTCCCTCGGGCCGTCCGGGCCGCTCGGCTGGTGAGCGCCCCCGTCTGGTGAGAACCCCGGATCGACAATAGGTTATCATGGGTGGTGCGTTGGTTCCGGGCGCGTCCCGGGCGCGCTGAGCACGCGTCGCGAGGACACGTCGGATCGTTGGTGTCGGTCCCGTCAACAGCGAGAAGACAATGCTCCCCTCCAGGTCAACCCCGCTTTTCCCCCTCCTCGCCGTCTTCCTGACGCTCACCGCTTGCGGGGGAGAAGATCCGATTGAGCCCGAGCCGGAACGACCGCCCGACCTTACGGGCACCTACGCGCTCGAGTCGCTGTCCGCCATCGTTACCGGCGGGCTAACCCTCACGCCGCCAGATGTTTCGGGTTCCTTTTCGGTGCAGCAGACCTCGGTCACGGGTCTGGAGGCCTCGGGCACGACGACGCTCAGCATCATGCTTCCGGACGGTCTGGGCGGGACCGCCACGATCGAGGATCAAGGCACCTACGTCAATCGTCTCGACTGGACGTGGGAGCAGGCCGGCACGCAGGTGCAGGGCCTCGGGACCTACACGCTTCAGGGCCCGCTCCTGACCGTTGAAGTCACCGAACCCGCGCTCAACGTCTCCACCACGGTCTGGCGGAAGAACTGACGGTGGCGGGTGCGGTCCGTTCGGCGGGGGCCGAGAGGTCGGGAAGGCGCAGCAGGCGCCCCGCTCCGGTCGGCCGCCGTACGGCGCGCATCCGCCCGCCACGGCTGCTGGCCGCCCGTGGACCGGTGGCCGCGATCGCGCTCGTCGCGCCCTTCATTCTTCTCGCCCCCGCTCCGCTGGCCGCCCAGGCCGGGCCCACCATCCGGGGCGTGGTCGTGGACGACGACGAAGGCGCCCCGGTCATGGGCGCGGAGGTGCTGGTGCAGTCGACGCCGCTGCGTGCGCTGACGGGCGAGGACGGCAGCTTCGAGCTGTCCGTGCCGGAGGGCGGCATCTGGACGCTCTTCGTCATCGCCGAAGGCTACGGCAGCGCGGAGGTCACCGCCGACCCCGCCAGCACCGCATCCGAGCCGCTCCGCATCTCGCTCGCGCCGCTGCTCTTCGACGTCCCCGGCCTGACCGTCACCGCGAGCCGGACCACGCTGCGCCCCGGAGACGCACCCGTAAGCGTTGCGATCCTGAGCGGGGACGAGCTCCAGCGGCGCGACGTCACCAATCTCAAGGAAGCCCTCCCGTTCGCCCAGGGCGTGACCTTCAACGCGGGCCACCTGGACATCCGCGGCTCCAGCGGCATCGCCCGCGGCGTCGGCAGCCGGGTCCTCATGTTGCTGGACGGCCACCGGGCGCTTACGGGCGTGGAATCGGGGATCGACTACAGCATCCTGCCGCTCCTGGACGTCGACCGCGTCGAGATCGTGAAGGGCCCCAACTCCACCCTGTGGGGCACGAACGCCATGGCCGGCGTGGTCAACGTGATCACCCGCCCGCCCCTGGGGCCCCCGCGCACCGCCGTGCGCGGCTACTACGGCGTGTTCGACACACCGGGCAACCTGGACTTCACCGACGAGCGCCTGAGCATGCGCGGCCTCCAGATCCAGCATTCGCGGCAGATCGGCGGCGCGGGCGTCACGGTGTTCGCCGGACGCGAGGGATCCGACGGTTTTCGCCAGAACGGAGGCCAGGAGCGCTGGCAGTGGCGGGCCAAGGCCGTCTTCGGGGCCGAGTCGTCGAAGCCCCTGGAGGTGTTCGCCAGCGGGAAGCGCGAGGATCTGGAGGAGTTCTTCACCTGGCTCTCGCCCGAGCGCCGTCTCGAGGTGGATCCCGCGGATCTGGGCGACTGGAAGCGCAATTCCGATCTCGTCTTCGGGATGACGGCCACTCCGGTCGTGACCTCGACGCTCAAGCTGCAGCTGAGGCCCCAGGTGCAGCACGTCCGCAACCAGAACTACTTCCACGACAACGAGGACTTCCACCGTTCCACCCGCTACGGCACCGACCTGCAGCTCTCGTTCTTCTCCGTGGGGCGGCACGCGCTTACGGTGGGAGGAGAAGCCTCGCGCACCGATGTGACGTCCAACTTCCTCAGTCCGACGCCGGACGTCACCGATCTGGCGCTGTTCGTTCAGGACGAAATCGGTTTCTCGGATCGGCTGCGCGGCTCGGCAGGCGTCCGGCTGGACTCGCACAAGGCCTCGGTGGTGGAAGGCGATCTGACGCTGAATCCCAAGGTCGGGATCGTCTTCGAAGCCACTCCGGACATGAGCCTGAGGACATCCCTGAGCCGGGGATACCGGTCGCCCAGCGTCTCCGAGCAGTTCACCAGGACCACCACCTTCGGCTTTCGCGTCGTGCCCAATCTCGAGTTGCGGGGCGAATCGGCGTGGGCCGGGGAAGTGGGCACCACCGTGGTCCCGAACGAACGGCTCTGGTTCGACGCGGGACTCTTCTGGAGCGAGTACTCCGGCCTGATCGAGGTGACGGGCGCCCCGAACCAGCCGCTCACCTTCCAGTTCCGCAACGTGGCCGAGGCCCGGGTGCGCGGACTCGACGCCGGCATGCGCGTCGGCGTCGTGCCCCGCAAGCTCAACCTGCACGCGAACTACCTCTTCATCGACTCGCAGGACCTCGACACCGGCCGGCCGCTCGCGTACCGGTCACGCCACAACATCACCACGACCCTCTCCGGCTGGGCCGATCTGGTGGCTCTGGACGTGCGTCACCGGAGCGAGGCGGAGACCGTTCTCGCCTATCCTCTGGACGAGCGGGGTGCGATCACGCTGCTGGATCTGCGGCTCGCACTCGAAGTCATGGACATGGACGTGCGGGCGAAGGTGGAGAACCTTCTGCAGGCGGAGTACGTAGACGTGCAGGAGCGCAATCCGGGAGCGACCCGGAGCTTCCGGGTCACCGTGACCTCACGCTTCTGAGGCGGGCTCCGAGGCAACCCGGGGATATGCGCGAGTGTCCAACGGGTACCACCGTCCACCGAGGAGCCCCGTGACCCCACCCGATCCATTGAGCCTGGAGGACCATGTGGCGGGCGATGCCCCGGCGGAGTCGGCGCTCGTCCGCTTCCTCTATCCCGCCCCGGCCAAGCGCACGGTCGGCGGGATCGTCAAGTGGTGGGAAAAGCGGCGCCTGGCCTACAACGCGGTACTCGCGGGATGCGGGATGGGCACCATCTTCATGGCGCTGCTCACCCTGAACCCGCTCTCGCAGGTGGTGCAGGCGCTCCCGGCGATCCTGCCCTTCGCGGTCATGGCGAATCTCTGCTACACGCTCGGATGGATGGTCGAGGGTGTCCTGCACAAGGTCTGGGGAGGCAGCCTGCGCCCGGTCGGGCCGGCGCTCTTCCGCGCGGGGCTGACCTTGGGGGTGGGTGTCGCCTTCGTCATCCCCACGATCATGCTCATGGTCGCGTTCGTGGTGAGGCTGGTGACGGGGAATCTGTAGGGCCGAGCTATCTCCCCACGATTTCCAGCAGCTCGATCTCGAAGATCAGGGTCTCGTCGGGGCCGATCAGCGCGCCCCTGCCGGCCTCGCCGTACGCCAGCTCCGATGGGATCGTGACGCGGATGTGGCTGCCGACCGACATGAGCTGGAGCGCTTCGCTGAACCCCTCGATCAGGCCGTTCACCTGGAAGGTGTTGGGCTCGCCCCTGTCATAGGAGGCATCGAACTGGGTCCCGTCGGTGAGGGTGCCGCGATAGTGGACGACGACCTGGTCGTCCATGGTCGGCGCCGGGCCGTCACCCTGTCGCAGCACCTCGTACTGAAGACCGCTGGCGGTAGTGATCACTCCGGTTTCATCGCCCGCACATGCGACGCTGGTCAGCGCCAGCAGGGCGAGCACGCCGCGAAATGGATTACGCATCTCCTGCTCCTTGGATGGTGGAAGGGTTGGCAGGCAAAGCTAACCGCCCGGCGGGTCGATCACCCACGTCACCGGGAGAACGCACGCGCGCCCTCTCGCGCTCCGGCGGGCCGGATCCGCGTCGGTTTCGTCTCATCCGGAGACCAACTGCAGGGTGCGGCGCACGAACTCCACGGCTTCGTCCACACTCTCCGTCGACGGCACGGGGACTGACAGGCGTTCCGCCCGAGCGGTGTCTCCCAGAAGGATGATGGGCCGGCCGTAGCGGATCGCCAGCTCGACTTCCGAGGCCGTCCCCGACGACCCCGGGAGCGCGATGACGACGTCCGCCGAGAGGATGTTGATGTGGTTGCGGGAGCGGATTCCGGAGCCGTCGTCGCCCCGGGCGTCGAGATGGGTGCGGATGGCGAGTTCAACCCAGGGGTTGGGATAGCCGGGGGGCGTTCCAGGGTCGGCATCGATGTGACCCGGATGCGCCTCAATCCGACTCATGCATGAGTCACCCCGACTCGGATCTGCATCGACTCCGTCGGGGCGTGCATCCCCGGCCGGGAGGATCCCGATGACCAGTCCCGCTCGACCCGGCACCGTGATGAAGGCCTGCGAGACGGACTCCATGACTCCGGCCCCGCCCCCCGTCAGCAGGTGCACGCCCATCCCGGCCAAGGCACGACCCAGGGGCCCTGCGAGATCGGCGTGCCGGGCGGAGCCGGAGCCCATGACGCCGACCACGGGGATGCGGCCGGGCACGCGGTGCGACACCGACGCGACGCTCAAGCAGGCACGCTACACGGCCCCTGGTGCACGCGCTACTTCATCAGAACCGGCCATGTTGACCTGGATGGTGTGCCCGTTGTCGACTCCTCCCCGCTGTCTTCGGCGAAGCCGATCCTCGACAGGCCGATTCTACTGCCGAGCGGGTCGCCGGTCCAACCCAAAGGCGTATTATGGATGGTCGCATCGAGAACGAATCCACGCCCAGGCCCTCCATGCACGCCACTTCCGCAGGCGAGACGGCATCCGGGCCCGGCGGCGCCGGGCGCGACGACAGTGTGCCGGGCGGTCGCGGCGCTGCGCCTCGGGAGCCCGCGGACAGCCGGGCGACATCCGTGCGCGGATACGGCTTCCACGCGGCGGCCGCGGTCGTGGTGGCCAACATGATCGGCACCGGCGTGTTCACCAGCCTGGGCTTCCAGCTGGAGACCATCCGCTCCACCTTCCCGCTCCTGATGCTCTGGGTGGTCGGCGGCGTGGCGGCCTTCTGCGGCGCGATCACCTACGCGGAGCTGGGCGCGGCGCTGCGGCGTTCGGGCGGGGAGTACACCTTTCTGGGACGCATCTACCACCCGGCGGCGGGGTTCGTGTCGGGGTGGATCTCGGCCACGGTCGGGTTCGCCGCCCCCACGGCCCTGGCCGCGATCACCTTCGGCGCCTACCTGGCGTCGGTCTTCCCTTCCCTGTCGCCCACCTGGCTGGCGGCGGGCCTGGTGGCCGCGGCGGCGTGGGTGCACTCGGCCACTTACGGCGCCTCGTCCTTCTTCCAGCGCAGCTTCACCACGGTCAAGGTGATCCTGATCGCCGTCTTCTGCGCCGCCGCCTTCGCCCTGGTCGAGGCCCCCGAGCCCGTCGCGCTCCTCCCTGCCGCGGGGGACGCGCAGCTCGTCTTCGGCGGCGCCTTCGCCGTGTCGCTCATCTACGTCTCGTACGCGTACACGGGGTGGAACGCCGCCACCTACCTGACCGGCGAGCTCGAGAACCCGGGCCGCACGCTGCCGGGCGTGCTCGCGGGCGGCACCCTGCTGGTGATGGTGCTCTATCTGGCCCTCAACTACACCTTCCTGAGGGCCGCGCCGATGTCCGAGCTGGAAGGAAGGCTCGAGGTGGGCCACGTGGCCGCCATGCACATCTTCGGCCCCCTCGGAGCCGACATCATGGGCGTCGCCCTGGCCGTACTGCTGGTCTCCACGGTGAGCGCCATGGTGCTGGCGGGCCCACGGGTCCTGCACGTCATCGGCGAGGACCATCCCGCCTTTGGCTTCCTCGCGAAGAGGACCCCGGCAGGCATCCCCAGGGTCGCGATTCTGACGCAGGCCGCGCTGTCCCTCCTCTTCATCCTCAGCGCGTCCTTCGAGGCGATTCTGGTGTTCTCGGGATTCACGCTGGGGCTCAACAGCCTGCTCGCGGTGGCGGGAATCTTCGTGCTGCGGATGCGCGAGCCGGAACTCGAACGCCCCTTCCGCGCCTGGGGATATCCGGTCACGCCCATCGTGTACCTGGCGCTGACCTCGTGGACGCTGCTGTACATCCTGCTCGACCGCCCGTCCCAGGGATGGATGGGCCTGGCGCTGATCGCGGCCGGCCTGGTCTTCTACTGGCTGGCTGGCCGCAGGACGGCGTGACGACGGGCCAGCTCGAAGACCTGACCCGCGCTGCCCGCCTCCGGCTCCGCCGCCAACAGCCGGGCAAGCACGCCCGTCACGTTGGCTACCGCGAAGCTGATGCCGCCCAGGTTGCGCGCGGGAGAAACGCCGGGGATCGGTCGCGGGAAACCCGAGGCGAGGAACGCCGGGGTCCCCTGGTGGTCGGTTCCCACCCGCACCGCATGGCGGGGACAGCTCCAGTCCAGCAACACGCCGATGGCGCCCGGGACCGATCCCGGAAGCCAGCGCACGCCATCGCCTTGCCGAGCCGACACCACGAGCGCGCCGCGCTCCGCTGCCTGGTTCACGGCTGCGGCCAGCCTGGATTCGTGCGCCGGATTCGACGTGCCGAGGCTGAGGTTCACGAGCCGCGCCTCATGCTCCACCGCCCATTCGACGGCGCGCACCAGGGCGCCACAACTGGTGGCCAGCCGCTCGCCAA
Source organism: Longimicrobiales bacterium (assembly GCA_965202805.1). Lineage (GTDB taxonomy): Bacteria > Gemmatimonadota > Gemmatimonadetes > Longimicrobiales > Gaopeijiaceae > BD2-11. The sequence continues at coordinate 346,551 of OZ241869.1, read as the reverse complement.
ATACCTTCACGGCGAACAACTCGGCTGCGGGCGCCTTCTCCCTGATGGCTGCGGTCACCGCCGTCCCGTGGCCGAGCCGGTCGACGTAGTCGTCGGCTTCCGACCCGTCCGACCCAATGGCCACGCCACCCGCGACCCCACCGACGTGGGGATGCATCGCGTGAACGCCGCTGTCCACCACCGCGACCCGCACTCCCTCGCCTCGACGTTCGTCCAGCGGGGGAGCGTCCAGTCGCAACTCCCGGTGTTCCCATTCTTCCATTGGGGTCATGAGATCGATGATATGGCGTAGAAGCTCCCGCGGACTAACCCCCCTCCCTCCCGAACAACCGGGCGAAGGTCCCGCCCCGGCCCAGCAGTACCGCGGCCGTGCCCTCCTCCACGATGCGGCCGCGCGCCAGCACCACCACCCGGTCGGCCCGCCGGGCGAGCGCGAGCCGATGGGACACCAGGATGGTCGTGCGGCCCCGCATCACGACCTGGTAGCCCTCCATCAGCGCGCGCTCCGAGGCCGGGTCGAGCGACGAGGTGGGTTCGTCGAGCACCAGTACCGCCGGGTCGGCCAGGAAGGCGCGCGCGACCGCGACCCGCTGGCGCTGCCCGGCCGAGAGCTCCCGCCCCTGCTCGCCGACCCGGGTGGCGAGCTCGTCCGGCAAGGTTGCGAGAAAGGCGTCCAGCCCCACCGCGCGCGCGGCAGCCTCCACCTCCGCGTCCGACGCGTCCGGCCGGCCGTAGCGGATGTTCTCCGCGATGGTGGTGTTGAACAGGAAAGGCTCCTGCTCGACCGCGACCACCCGCGCGCGCACGTCCCGCAGCCGGAGCGCACGCAGGTCGCGGCCGCCCAGGAGGATCCGGCCGGCATCCGGGTCGAGCTGCCGCGACAAGAGGTCCACGATGGTGGACTTGCCGCTCCCGCTCGCGCCCACGACCGCCACCACCTCCCCCTCCCCCACGACCAGGTCGACCCCGTCCAACACCGGCTCCCCTCGCCCGAACGAGAAGCTCACCCCCTCCAGCCGCAGCTCGCCGCCCAGCCCCTGCGCGCTCTCCGGCCGCTCCGGGTCCCGCACCTGGATCGGCGTGTCCAGAATCACATGCACGCGCCCCAGCGAGACCCGCGCCGTCGCTAGGCTCGCGTACAGTCCCATCAGCCCCTGGATCGGCCCGAGGAGCCGCATCTGATAGGCCATGAAGGCGACGAACGTCCCCATCGTGATCGCCTCCGAGATCACCCTCTGACCTCCGTACAGGAAGATGATCGCCACCCCACCCGCGAGGATGAGCCCGGGCAGCCCCCCGGCGAGATAGGTCAGCAGCCGCATCGACATCAGCTTCTCGATGAAGGCGTCGTTTTTCGCGCGAAAGCGCCTCTGCTCCCGCCGCTGCGCGTTCGAGGCCACCGTCAGCTTGAGCCCGAGGACGGTCTCGATCAGGAAGCTGCCGATCTCCGCGCTCCGCTCGCGCAGCTCCGCGGTGATGCTCTCCAGGCGCCGGCGGTAGCGCACCAGGGCCCAGAGACAGGGCGGCAGCATGATCAGGCTCACCGCGAACAGCCGCGCGTCCAGCCAGATCAGGATCCCCACCGTCCCGAGCAGGTACGCGATGTTGCCCAGCCACGCGAGCAGGCTCTCGGAGACGATGCGCTGGATCTCGCCGATGTCGTTGTTGATGCGCGACATGATGTCGCCCACGGGCGTGCGCGCGTAGAACCGGGGCGAGAGCCGCTGCAGGTGCCGGTAGAGCGCCAGCCGCATGTCGAAGAGGATGTCCGCCGAGGTGCGCGTGTAGCGGAGCCCCGCGACGACGTTGAACCCGAACGACACCGCAGTGATGCCCGCGAAGAGCGCCACGATGCGGGTGAGGGCGGCGGAGTCCTGCCCGAGGAGGGCGGTGTCGACCAGGTCCCTGGTGAGATAGGGGATGTAGAGCGAGAGCGCGGTGCCGGCCAGGCTCAGGCCCAGCACCAGGACCAGCCACTTCGCGTAGGGACGGACGAACCCCAGCGCCCAGCGGATTTCGCGGTCGAGGAAGCGTCCGGACCGGACCTCAGCGGGCGCGGACCGGGCCTCGTCGGGTGCAGACCCGAACGTGAGACGTCCCGACCGACGTTTGCGGGGTGCCGACAGAGGCTCCCTACGACCCGCCGGCGCCGTTCCCGGACGCGCCGGAGTCGTCCGCGGCCGCCATCCCCGGCACCAGGATGAAGCGCGTCATGTCGGCGTCCAGCCACACCGTGCGCAGCAGCTCGTGCGTCTCGGCGTCGTAGACGTCGATGGTGTTGCCCGCGTTGTAGATGTAGAGCAGTTCGCCGTTTGAGCTCGGCTGGAGCGCCATCCGCGGGCGTCCGGGGAACTCCACCCGGCTCTCGACCCGGCGCCCCTCCAGATCGAAGGTCCAGAACTCGTAGAACCCGATCTCCGAGCGGAGGCCGTACCCCTTGCGCCCGCCCGGGGCCAGTTGGAAGCTGACCGGCTCGCTCGGGCCGAGGGTGTAGAAGTCCACATCCTGCGCCGCCAGGTCCACCCGTGCGATGCCCATCATGCGCCGGCCCTGCACCGGGTCCGTCATGCGGAACAGGTCGGTGAAGATGCCTTCCTCGTCGAAGGGACTGCGCTGGAAGTTCAGGTTGATGCGCCCGAGTCCCTCCTCGAGGGGACGCGACAGCTCCCAGCGATCGACCTCGGTGAAGTTCTCCGTCTCCACGGCGATGATGTCGCGGCCGAAGAAGTAGAGGAGTTCGCCATCCGGGGAGAACATGAGGTTGACGCCCTGCCGCTGCTCGTCGAAGGGCAGCGGGACGGTGTCGGTCACCTCGTGCGAGTCCAGGTCGACGCGCACCAGCTCGAAGTCGCTGATCTCGAAGCGGTCGAGCAGCTTGGTGTAGCTGCGCACCGCGAGCAGGATGTACTCCTCGCCGGGATCCACCGCCATCGTGCGGATGCGCACCCTGGTGTTGCCCTCGCTCAGCGTGAAGGAGTCGACCGAGCGCCCTTCCACGAGGTCGACCACCTCGACGTGCTCCATCGCCGCGTCGCGCACGTAGAGGGTTTCGTTGTCCGGGGCGAGGTCGAAGCGGTTCGGGATGCCGGTGGTGGTCGTAATGCGCCGCGTCACCTCCAGCGTTGCTTCGTCGATCACGTAGACGGAGTTGTTGTACGCCCCCATGTAGATGGTGCCGTTGCCCCCGGAGCGGACCTCCTGCGCGACCGCGGATGAGGCGGCTCCGGCGATCAGGGCAATTGCGAGCGGCAATACGACGAGCGTGGCGATTGCCGGCCGGCGAGGCCTTTTGCCGGTCAAGTCTGCCATTTTGTCAGACATGTCTGCCATTTTGTCAGGTTTTCGATGATGGAAGGGTGTGTACCCGGGTCCCGTGGCAACGCATGACGCCGGCGCAGGCCCGCGGGGCCCGGGGCGCGCGTCCGGCCTACGGGAAGATCATCTCCAGCTTGCGCCAGTCGTTCTGCGCCGCCGCGCACTTGCCGGTCCAGTCCGGGCTGTGGTTCAGCTGGTCCGGGACGTGGGCGGGCCAGAAGCACGCCAGGTGGCAGTCGAAGAGGTCGCGCTCCACCGGCTGGCAGAGCCCCGCGGTGCCGCCCGCCTCGTCGACCTCCCAGCCCGGGGCGAAGACCAGCGAGCACCCCAGCGGGATGTGCGGGATCTCGGGGATTTCGGGGAGACGCCCCCCGAGCGCCACCACGTCCTCCGCGCTCTCATCGGCGCCCGCGTTCGCGCCCGCGGGATCCACGGGCCCGGCCATCTGCTCGACCGGAGGCACGGCGCCCTGGTGCTCCAGCCAGGTCACCATCCGGTCGGCTTTGCGGTTGATCGGTTTCAGTGCCAAGGGTCTCTCTCCTCGTTGACTCGGTCGCGATGGATGATCCGGCTCAGGCGTCGAACCGCGCCAGGAATGCCGGGTTGCGCTCCGAGATGGCTCCGTAAACTCGAAGACAGGTATCGGTCCAGCTGCGAACCCACTCGCAGAAGTGCAGGTTCGGGGTTGACGTGGTGCCGTAGCGGGTGTGGGCCTCGTGATAGCACCCGCCGGCGCAGATGGGGCGGGCCCAGCAGGTGTGGCAGTCGGTCTTGCTGTTGATGTGGTGCTTCTTCAGGTAGTCGTACTGCACGTCGACGTCGACGCCTTCCGACACCGACCCGATCTTGTGCTCGTCGGATCCCGCAAAGCGATGGCAGAGCGCCACGTCGCCGTCGGTCGCCACGCCCATGAGCCCCAGGCCGGCGCCGCACGGGTACGCCTTGCTCACGCCCTTGTGGATCTCCTCCAGGGTGTCCTTCACGTTGGAGAAACCGTGGTGCTGCTCCGCGCAGGCGGCCTCGAAGAAATCCCAGGCGAGCTCCTCGAACTGGCCCAGCATGTGGTCGTAGCCGGCGTCGGAGATGGAGAAGTCACGGCACGACGAGCTGGTCACCGGGGCGAAGCCCACCTCCCAGAAGCCGATCTCCTCGGTCAGGTGCGTGAAGATCTGCTTCACGTCCAGGTTCTTGCTGGTGAGGGTCACGCGCGCGCCGATGGGGCGGGTGCGGTGGCGGGCGAGCAGATCCTTGATCTTCGGCAGGATGATGTCGTAGCTGCCCATGCCGTTGGAGAAGACGCGCAGCCCGTCCTGCACCTCGCGCGGCCCGTCGATGGAAACGGTCACGCCCACCCGGTTTTCGGCCAGCCAGTCCACGATCTCCGGTTTGAGCAGGGTCGCGTTGGTGGTGAGGCTGAAGTCGACCTCCTTCCCCACTTCGCGGGCGCGCTGACGGGCGTATGCCGCGGTTTTCTTGAGCAGCTTGAAGTTGAGGAGGGTCTCGCCGCCGAAGAAGGTGAGGTGCACCAGGCGGTTGGAGCCGCCCTGCTCGAACATGAAGTCGACGCTCTCGCGGGCGGTCTCGAGGTCCATGTAGCGGGGCTTGGAGTCGGCCTCGACGATGCGGTCGTCGCCGTACTCGTAGCAGTAGGTGCAGGCCAGGTTGCACTTGCTGGTGACGTTCAGGACCATCGTGGTCAGCGGGAAGCCCTTGGGCGGCAGCATGTCGGGAGGGGCCGGGGCCGGCTTGCCGAGAAGGCCGACGGCGCGCACGCCGAGCAGTTCGTCGATGCGGTTGGCAACCTCCTCCGCCGGAAAACGGCTCTCCAGCCGCTGCACCAGCTCCGCGCGCGTGTGGTTTGCCTTCTCGAGCGCCTCCAGCATCGCCAGCGAGGCCGCGTCGAGGCGGAAGATGGCCGCGCTCGGGACCAGGTAGAGGAAGGTCGAGCCCTCCGCCTGGAAGGAGTGGAACTCCCCGAGGGTGAGGATGTCCGGGGCGGTGGCCACTGTGCTCATTTCGGGCTGCCTCCCATTCCGGGACCCGGTCCCGGGGTTCGGTTTCCACGCCCGCTCGGGCTTGCCGCCGGTTCCGGGCTGGCTCCCGTGCTTACACTTGCCCCCGCGTCGAAACGGAGGTAGAGCGGGACGGTCACGACCAGGTGGGCGCGGGCTCGCAGCGGACGGTCACCGTTGTCGTCCTGCGCCAGCGTCGCCACCACCCATACGTCGCCGACGTTGTTCCGGTTGCGGTCCCGGTCGGGGTTGGGGCCGTCGACCGCCGGCACGAACAGCCCGGTCCGGTCGATGTGTCCGACGAACTGGATGTCGTTGTCGTCGAAGGTGGCCGCGTATTCCTCGAGGCTCCAGTCGACCGCGACCGGCCCGAGCTCCAGGTCGTCGTCGGTACTCGGCCGCCCGTCGGGCCCGTCGTCGAAGGCGACCGCCTCGAACTGCTGGTACCCCTTCGGGAAGACGATTCCGCCCACGCGGGCCATGCCGGTGCGCGGCAGCACCTGGATGCGGTCGATGCCGTCGTGGACCACCACCGCCTGTGCCAGGCTCGCATCGCGCACGAAGACGTCGCGGCCGCCGGGGACCGCGTCGGGGGCCACGGTCACGTTGAGGGCGATCTCTTCCGAGGAGGCGCTGACCACCCGGTTGACCGTAAGCCCGGGGCCGAGGTCGATATCCCCGGGCCCGAAACTACCGTTGAAGCCCGCTCCGAAGACGCGCACCTCGCGCTCGCCGCCGCCGAGCTGAATGGCCCGGGGATGCACCCCCGCGACCACCGCGGAGCCGGCCGCGCGGGTCAGGCGCACATCCATCCCGATCTCGTCGTAGTCGCCCCGGAACCAGCGCCCGGTGATCTCGTTCACTCCACGCTCGACGAGCATCACCTCGCGCACCGCGCCGTCGGCCTCGTCGGACTCGAAGGAGCGCCCACGCCACTGGTAGCCGGTATACACCAGCCCGCGGCCCCGGCGGGTGACGCTCTCTCCGGTCGCCGGGAAGGCGTAGCTGGCCCGGGTGACGAACTCATCCGTCCCGGCCGACCCCATGGTTACCGTGCCGAAAGCCGCGCCACGGCCGGGCTGGTGGCCGGAGAGAACCCAGGTGCCCTCCAGGCGGGGCGAGCGCATGGTGGCCGACCATGCCGCCCACTCGGCGGTGTGAAGGGGGAAGGCCTCGGAGAGGTGGTCGACGGCGCGCTCCATGGGCTGGCGCGTGTCGGGCGGCTCGCCATCCGGACCGGCCTCGGCGGGCGCGGGCCCCATCCGCAGGAACGCCTGGAAGTCCGTCAGCGGATAGTAGCCGCGGTGGGTCGCCATGAGCAGATCCCACTCCTCGCGCGTGCGCCGCTGGGTGATCACCCGCCCCATCGAATGGCATTGTATGCAGGTGAACTCCACTTCGGTGTCCGCCAGGTAGCGGTGGTCGATCATCCGCTTCTCGACCTCGAAGAGGCCCGGACGCAGCTCCTCGGGCGCCAGCCCCTGAGTGTCCGAGAGGTACTTGACGATCTCGCGCGCTTCCTCGGGCGCCAGCGTGACGCCGTTGAGCGCGATCATGCGCTGGAGGGAAGTCTGCCATCCCTCGGGCGTCTTGCGCTCCCAGGAGATGCGCGACATGCGGCCCTCTGAATCCGGGAGGTGGCACGCCGCGCACCGGGCACGGATGGTCTCGTGCTCGATGGGGAAGCCTTCGTCGCTTTGGGCAGCGGCCCCGGAGGCGACGAATGCGCCCGCGGCGAGGAACATCCCCGCGAACAGGCCTGCGCGGGTCAGGCGAGGGCGGTGAACCATGCGGGGACCCGTGGGTTGGAGAAACTCTTGTTTACCGGTGTATGCGGCATACGGGATGATATCGTCCGGGCCGACGGGAGACAAACTCGGAGACACCTGCCATGCCACGCCTCACGATCAACCTGACGGACCGGGCGCATCAAGCCTTGAAGGACGCCGCGGCTCGGCAGGGACGCTCCATGAGCACGATCATCGAAGAAAGCCTCGAATTCGGGGGTATACTCCCCTCCAACTCCGCGCGCGAAATCGTCGCCCGGGCGCGTTCCAGTGCCGGTTTGGGGGATGAAGAAGCGCTGGCCATCGCGGTGCGCGAAACCAGACTTCACCGGGCCGCAAACGATGGCTGACCGGAGCAGGAGGAAGAAGCCATGAACTTCGACGTCGCGGAACACCTGGGCGCCACGGAGCGCTCGGTGTCGGTGCTGGAGCGTGATGGGCAGCCCGCTCGCGCGGTCCTCCTGTCTCGCACCTACGCGACATCCCTGGAGGATCTGTGGGACGCCGTAACCGGCAGCGAGCGGCTCCCACGATGGTTCCTGCCGGTCAGCGGCGACCTCAAGCCCGGCGGCCGATATCAGCTGGAAGGCAACGCGGGTGGCGTGATCACGGCCTGCGGACGGCCGTGGCACTTCGCGCTCACATGGGAGTTCGGCGGGGACGTGAGCTGGGTGGAGGCAGGCTTCTCGCAGGGTGGAGCGGGCCGCGCGCGGCTCAGGTTGACGCACACACAGCGGTTGTCGGAACACTGGAGCCGGTACGGGCCGGGGGCGACCGGCGTCGGCTGGGAGTTGGGCCTTCTGGGACTCGCGTTCCACCTCGAGCAACCCGACGCGCCGAAGCCGGATGAGTTGGCCTTTGCGGCGTCGCGGGACGGCAGGGCGTTCATCCGGGGCAGCGGCGAAGGGTGGGCGCGGGCGGCAATCGAAGCCGAGGCGAATCCCGCTGCAGCCCAGGCCGCGGCACGGCGCACCATCGCGTTCTACACGGGGGAACCGGCCGATCCGGCTTGACGGCCGGCGGGGGCGGGGCCGCTGCCGCGGGCGCGACCCGTGGACTTCAGGGAGCTGAGCCCATGGTCCGCGCGACACGGAAGCCGACGTTGAACCCTCGATCCCGACGCGGTATTCCGTCGCGGAAGGCCGATCGCAGGAGCCCGGCAGGGGAGTTCCAGGAGCCGCCGCGCACCACCCGAGGGACACAGTAGCCGTTCGTCCAGGCACTTCCGTCGGCCGGGGCCCCCGCATAGCTCTCGTTCCAGCAGTCGTTCGTCCACTCCCACACGTTGCCCGCCACGTCATGGAGTCCGAACCCGTTCGGCTCGAACGAACCCACGGGGGCCACCCCGTCGTATCCGTCGGCACAGGACGCGGGCACAACCCCGATCCTGACCTCCTCCGCCCTGAGTTCTTCGGCAAGGTCGCGGTCAAATCCGTTGGCGTAACGGCACTGTTCCGTCGGATCCTCTCCCCAGTACCACGCCGTCTCCGTCCCGGCACGCGCCGCGAACTCCCATTCCGCCTCGCTCGGCAACCGGTAGTCCTCGCCGGTCTGCTCCGACAGCCACGCGACATAGCTTGTCGCGTCCTCCCAGGAGACGTTGATGACGGGTCGCCTTCCGCGGCCCAGGCCCTGGTCGTCGGGCCGGTAGCCCAAGCAGCCGCCCCCGCGCACGCAGGCATCCCATTCGGCGAAGGTCACCTCGAAGACACCGACGGCAAGAGGATACCCGATCGTCGCCTCGTGGCGTGGGCCCTCGTCGAGGTACATGCCCCGCGGCGTCCGGGGCGATCCCATCATGAAGCTCCCCGGCGGCACCACGACCATCTCGGGACAGGCTTCGCAGTCCCGGAACACCGTACCCGGCTCCCGCTGTTGGGCATTCACCTGACGCACGCAGGCGAGGAGCAGCAGAGCCCCCAGCGCTCCCGCAGCGGTCGCCAGGCCGTTACGCGCTGGAATCATCATCGTTCTTCAGCATCCCCTTGCCGAGGAGGACGGAGAGTGCACCCAGGAAGTCGGGCAGCGACACGGCGGCAACGCGATCCAGATAGGCCTCGTAGAGATCGGGGACCTGGTGGTGCTCCCCTGCCATTTCGAGGAGGGGAGGGAGATCGACATCGCGCAGGAAGCGCACGCCCTCGGGAAGCGCGGGCGAGGCGAGGTGTTCGTCCAGGACGATTCGGCGGCCGCGCACCGCGGGCAGCTGCAGGCGGCGCAGGCCGGGCGCGGGACGGAGCCGGATCGAGGGGGCCGCTCGAAGATCGCTGAAGGCCCGCAGGACATCCGGATCCTGACGGAGGGCGGCGATGTCGGGCTCGGTCGGGACCGGGATGTGCACTTCGGCGGCAGGGTCCAGGGCGGGTGTTGCGGCAGCCCCGGAAGTGTCATCCGCGGCCATCGCGCGGGCGCTCCAGAAGCCGTGGCCGTGGGCGCTGGCCGCCTCCTGGTAGAACTGCGCGGTATGGCGCCGATGGGCGAGCCAGGTTGCCCGCTCGCGGCTCTCGAAGAACTCGAGCGCCACATCCCGCATGTCGGGCGTTGAGATGCAGGTGTGGACCACCACCGACGCAAGCCAGGCGGAGGCGAGCGCCTTCTTGACCCCCACGGAGGCAAGTGGATCGACGAAGCTGGCCGCGTCTCCGACCAGCAGAAATCCGTCGCCGGCGAACCGGGTGGCGGCATACTGCGAGGCGGTGTGGCCGCTGATGTCACTCACCAGGCGGGCGGCAGCCACCAGGCGGCGCGCCTCCCGGGTCTTCTCCACTTCGGCCAGGTAGAGACTGCGCCGGCCCCGCCCCTTCAGCAGCCCGGTCCTGCGGGGGTCGATCATCATGGTCAGGTAGCGGCGGGTGTCCGATACCGGCATCGACCAGGCCCAGCCGTCGCGGTAGCTCTCCACCAGGGTGTACGGCTCGGCGGGGGATTCGCCGGCGTTCGCTCGCCACACCCCCGCCAGTGCGACGGTGGCGTTGGTCTGGTCGTGGACGCGCAGATCAGGGTTGGCGATCACGCCCGAGCGGCCGGAGCAGTCGAGCACCAGGCGGGCGTGAAGGGCGCTCGCGATTCCGCGGTCGTTCTCGTATTCGACGCGCTGAAGCTGCTCCCCCTCCCGATCAGAATCCGCTCCCTCGAGGATTACGCGCCGCACAGTGGCATTGCGCCGCACGTCGGCTCCGGCCTCTTCGGCGAAATCCAGAAGCAGCGCGTCGAAGACGTCGCGGACCACGTGATGACCGGCGGCCCCGGGCGGGAAGTCGGCGCGCCGGAGCGGGCCGTCGCCCCACCGGACCAGATTGCCCCGCGCCGGGAAGAAGCCCGCGTCGTCGATCCCGGGCGCCACCCCCAGCAGGGTGAAGAGCTTGCGCGTGCTGGGCGGGACGGACTCGGCGAGCGCGGGATGGCCGGTCGGGGGACGCGTCAGAAGAACGGCGGAGTGCCCCCGGAGCGCGAGCAGGCGGGCTGCCGCCGAACCGGCGGGCCCCCCGCCGATGATGACGGCGTCGAGGATGTCGTCTCCTACGACACCGGCCGCTGGGGCGGCTCCACCTTCACCGACCAGAGCCCGGAGTTGGTGTCGGAGAAGAAGACGTGTCCCTTGAAGGGCATCGCGCTCCACACCATGGTCGAGTTGGGCACCCATCCGTTCACGTCGGTGGACTTGTGGACGGAGATCTCGCGGCCCTGCGTGTACAGGTTGCCCATCAGCTCGCCGGAAACATCGACGATGCGCAGCCCGCCCTCATAATACGCCTGATAGAGGATGTCGTCCTCGACCCAGATGTTGTGGGTGCCGTACTCGGTGACCTCGTAGCGGGCGACCATCTCGGGGTTGTCGGGATCGGTGAAATCGACCACCTGGATGTAGCCCTGGGTCGCCAGCGGCACCCCGTTCATCCCGGTCTCCGGGTCGTACGGAAGCTGGTACGTGCCGCCCGCGCGCGGTCCCTCGTTGGCCAGCCCCCTCCTCTGCATGTTCTCGTCGCCCAGGAAGACGTAGAACCGGTCCGTGGACTGCGACCGGTAGGGGAAGATGGCGTGCGTGGTGCCGGTCGGCACCGCGAGCTCGGCGATCAGTACCGGATTCTCCGGAGTGCCGCCCCAGCGGCCGTTGCCGACGTCCACCGCCACCATGCCCTTCTCCCACTCGGCCGAGTAGGCGATGCCGTCGTGGACCCAGACGTCGTGCAGGCGGCTGTCGGGATGATTGTACTCGCCCACAACGCGCGGGTTGTAGATGTCGGCCATGTCGATGATGACGTACTTGTCGCCGGCGGAGAGCACATAGGCGTAGTCCTCGTCCGGGAAGGCGTTGTGGACGCCGCCGGTGAGCCCTTCGACCACCTCGGAGGCGATCACCGGATGGGCCGGGTCCGCCAGGTCGAGGATGACGACCCCGTTGCGGCGGTTGGAGGCGCCCTCGCGGGTGAGGGTGGCGTAGCGGGCGTCCGGAGAGACCTTCACGTCGTTCACCGCGCGTGCGTCCACCTGCAGCGAGTCGGTCTTGAAGATGGCGGCCGGGTTGGTGATGTCCCAGGCGTAGGCGTACCCGTCCGACATCTTGGCGCCCGTGAGGGCGTAGTCGCGGCCGTCCAGCCCCTCGAACACCCAGAAGTCGGTCGTGCGCACCGTGGCCGTGCTCCCCTTCCCCACCATGGTCATCTCGCGCACGACGTCGCGGGGAAGGGCCTGGAGGGTCGCGCGCGCCGCCAGCGGGCCTGCGTTGGCGACGATCGTGTACACGCCGGGCACGTCCGCGACGAAGCGCCCGCGCGCGATCTGCCCGGGCGCGCTGGGCGCGATCATGTCCGCGTCGGGGACGGCCGTGTGGGTCCAGGTCACCGGAACGTCGGCGACCACCTCGCCGGACGCGTCGCGCGCCACCGCGCTGAGGTGCTGCACGTCACCGGTGCGCACCTCGTCGGCCAGCCCGGTGATCTCCAGCGAGGCCGCCGGGAACGCGGCCACGTCGTAGGCGGCCGCCCCGACCACCCCCTCAACGTCGGCCCGGATGGTGACCGCACCCGTGCCGGTGGCGGTCACGTAGCCGAAGCGGTCGACGGTGGCAACGGACGGATCGGAGCTCGACCACGACACCACCGGGCCCGGCCGCACCGATCCGTCCGCGTGGTGCGCGGTGGCGGTGTGGCGGAGGGTGGTTCCCTGGTAGAGGCGACCGGTTTCGGCCGTGACCTCCACCGTCGCGACCTCGGGGGCCAGCACCGTGAGCGGCACGCGCAGGCCGGGCGGCGTTCCCTCGTATCCGGGCGGGGCCAGCAGCGTCACCACGATCTCGTACTCGCCCGCAGTCCGCCCGCGGACCGTGCCTCCCCGCACGGTCGCCGCCGCCCGCGGAGCCGCCGTCCGCACCTGGGCGTCCGCCACCACGCGCCCCCGGGCGTCGAGCGCGCGCACTTCGAACGGGACTTCCTCGCCCGTCATCACGACGACGGACGGGGGTACCGCCTCGAGCCGGACGACGCTCCCGGCAGCGGCCTGTGCATGCGCGCGGCCGGGCGCGACCACGGAGATCGACAGGAGGGTCAGAGACGCGAGGACGGTCAGCCGCTGCATGGCACGCTCCAGCTCGAGGAATCCGCAGAAGGACGATAACCAACGAATCGCCGCGACCGCCAGAACTGACGCCGCCTGGCGCATTGCGCCCCGACCAGCGCGATCTACCTCCGCGTCAGCCCCAGACCGAACCGCAGCGCCTCCTCGATGGACGGGTGCAGGAACTCGTATCCCGTGCGCTCTGCCTCCGCCGGCAGGGCGCGCTGCCCGCTCAGGAGCACGGTCCGCCCCATCTCGCCCATCAGCGCGTACACCGCCAGCGACGGCACCGGCAGGAGCGTCGGCCGCCGCAACACCCGGCCCAGCGCGCTGGCGAAGGTGGCGTTGGTGACGGGCAATGGAGCCGTGACGTTGATCGGTCCGCTGACCTGCGGGGTGGCGATCGCGTGCAGGATGAGCCCCAGCGTGTCGTCCAGGCCGATCCACGGTAGGTACTGCCGCCCGCTGCCCAACCGTCCTCCCGCCCCGGCCCGAAAGGCGGGCAGCATCAGCTGGAGCGCGCCGCCGTCCGGCGACAGCGCCACCCCCTGACGCAGATGCACGACCCGGATTCCCGCCCGGCGCGCGGGCGCCGCGGCCAGCTCCCACTCCTTGCACACTTCGGCCAGAAAGCCCCGGCCCGGCCGGCTTTCCTCGGTCAGCTTCTCGTCGCCGCGATTGCCGTAGTATCCTACCGCGGATGCGCACACGAGCACTCGCGGAGGCGGCGAAAGACGGGCCGCGGTATGGGCGATCCAGTCGGTTCCGCTCGTGCGCGACCGAAGGATCTCCTGCTTCTTCGCCGCGGTCCAGCGCACGCCGACCAGGGGCTCGCCCGCCAGGTGCACGATCGCGTCCACGCCCCGGAGTCCGTCGTGATCCACCTGCCCTTGCGCGGGATTCCAGTAGACGGCGCCTTCGCCCGCCTTCTTCCGGGAGCGCACAAGGCGCAGCACGCGATGCCCGCCGGTGGTGAGGAAGTGCCGCAGGTTGCGCCCCAGAAAGCCCGAGCTTCCGCTGATGGCCACCGTGAGCGGCCGCTGCTGCCGATAGCGCTGGTGCAGGGCGAAGTCGTTGGCCAGCCGTTGGTGCCGGAAGGCAAAGCCGCGATCGAGGATGTGCTCGATCCTGCGCACGAAGGGCGCCGCGTCCACGCCCAGCGGCGGGCCCCAGTCGATCTCGTCCTCCAGCAGGCAACCGCCCTCTCCGTCCGATGAGAAGCGATGCGTGTGCACCCAGTGCTCGAAGGGGCCGCGCACCTGCTCGTCCCGGAAGAGAACGCCCTCCTCGCAGGCCGTATGGCGGACCGTCCATGCGACCTTCAGCGGCCCGGGTCCCGCCCGCACCGTAACCGTTCCGCCATCGGCGATACCGCCCTCGCGCGCCGCCACGCGCACGTTCTCCCACGGAGGAAGCAGCCGCTCCAGGGCACCCGGGCGCATGTGCCACGCGAACACCTCCGCGGGCGGATACGGAAAACTGTGCGTACGCCGGAAGATGGCCATGACTGTGGCTACGGCATCAGCCGCCCCCGGTTTCCACCGCGTCGCGGATCGCGGAGACCCCGGCGGCCACCCCCCGGGGATGCCCGTAGATGGCCGAGCCGGCGACCAGCACGTCCGCCCCGGCGCCGGCGACCCCCGGGGCCGTGGTCGCGTCGATTCCGCCGTCCACTTCGAGCGCCGTGTCCTCGCCCCCGGAGGCGTCCAGCAGCTCGCGCGCCCGGGCCAGCCTGCCGAGCGCCGACGGGATGAAGGCCTGTCCCCCGAACCCGGGGTTCACGGACATCACCAGCAGCAGGTCGATGTCGGGAAGGATGGCCGCGACCGACTCCACCGGGGTGGCGGGATTGACGGCGACCCCGGGACGCACCCCCGCGGCCCGGATGCGCTGGATCGTCCGGTGCAGATGCGGACAGGTCTCCTGGTGCACCGTGAGATAGTCCGCCCCGGCGTCGGCGAAGGCCTGGATGTAGCGGTCGGGCGCCTCGATCATCAGGTGCACGTCCACCGGCAGCCGCGTCGCCCGCCGCACCGCCTCCGTGATCGCCGGGCCGATGGTGATGTTGGGGACGAAATGGCCGTCCATCACATCGACGTGGATCCAGTCGACTCCGGCCTCCTCCGCCTCCGCCACCTGATCGGCCAGCCGCCCGAAGTCGGACGCGAGAATGGACGGGGCGATGCGAACCTCCATGCCGGCTACCTCCTCCGCGTGTATCAGGCAGTCCCGCCCGGCTCGATCGCGCGCACGCCGCCGGACGCCGCGACCAGGGCCCCGGTGGTCATCCCCAGGAACATTCCGTGCTCGACGATGCCAGCCCGCGCGCGCAGGGCCCCGTCCAGCGCCACCGGATCAGCGATGCCCTCCGGAAAGCGAGCGTCGAGAATGTAGTTGCCGTTGGACGTAACGTAACGGCTCCCGTCGGCGGTGCGGCGCAGCGTGACCTCCGCCCCGAGCGCCGCCACGAAGGCCTGGTGCCGCGACGAGCCGAAGCGCGTCACTTCCACCGGCAGCGGGCTGCGCGTGCCCAGGCGCTCGACGACCTTGCTCTCATCCACGATCACGATGAACCGGTCGGACGCCTGCGCCACGATCTTCTCACGCAGCAGCGCGCCCCCCAGCCCCTTGATCAGGTCGCCCCGCGGATCGACCTCGTCCGCGCCGTCGACGGTCAGGTCCAGGCGCGGCTGCGAACGCAGACGCGAGACCCGGATCCCCAGCCCGCGCGCGATCTCCGCCGTACGCCGGGAAGTCGGCACTCCCACGACGCCCTTCACCTCTCCCGCGCGCACGCGCTCCCCGAGAAGGTCGAGGAAGAAGCGGATGGTGCTGCCCGTTCCAAGCCCCAGCACCATCCCGTCGCGGACGCTCTCGAGCGCCCGGGCGGCGGCGGCCCGCTTCAGGGCGTCGATCTCGGCGGGCATGTTCCGGATGCCTGACCTGGTGCGTCAGGACGGGAACCGGCTCAGGATCTCCTTCACCTGGCGCACGATGTCGAGCGCCTCCTCGAAGGGGCGCTGCCACATGTTGCGCCCGAAGATGAGCCCGGTGGCCCCGGACTCCATCGAGATCCTCACCTTGTCCAGCATGTCGTCGTCGGAGAGCTTGCTGCCGCCGCTCACCAGCACCATGGTGCGGCCCGCCGAGCGGAAGACCCGCCGCGCCCCCTCCGCGTAGGTGTGGACGATCTCGGCATACTCGCCCGGCTGCTCGGGGTTGGGGCCGATCGCGGGCGGGATCACCAGCTTGGCGATGTCGGCGCCCAGCTCGAGGGCCGTGCGCGCCGCGTAGTCGACCGCGTAGAGCGAGCTCGCGCCTCCCTTCGCGTCGATGGCCTCGCCGCGCGGATACGACCACACAACCAGCGGCATGCCGAAGCGCTCGGAGTCCTGGCGCACCCGGCGCAACTGGGCGAAGTCGTCGTCCTGCCGCGGCGTGCCCACGTAGAGCGTGTAGCCGACCGCGTCGGCCCCGATGCGCACCGCGTCCTCGACGGTGGAGGTCAGCGGCGAAAGCGCCCTGTCCGCCGGCGGGATGTTGGTCTTGCCGTTCAGCTTCAGGATGAGCGGCACCTGGCCGGCATACTTCGGCATGTACTTTCGGGCGAGCCCGTAGTGGCACGCGATGGCGTTGAAGCCGCCCTCCACCGCCAGCCGCCACTGAAATCCGGGGTCCTGCGATGGCGGGTTGGGAAAGAAGTCGACCGGTCCGTGCTCGAGCCCCTGGTCGATGGGCAGGGCGAGCATGGTGCCGTTCCCGAGGCCGTGGCGGTAGAGGATCCGGTGGAGGCGGGCGCGCTTGCCGAGGTCGATGTCGAGGTCGTCGAGCGAGGGTCGGGTCGTCGTCATGGAATCGTTGTGAAAGGGGCTGTCGTGACGGGCGGGTTGGCTATATTGGGGGCCGCCGAACGCGCCCGGAATCTATTCGGACGGCACACAGGCGGAAAGGCATTCAGACGCCCGGAAACCTCGTTCGGGGGCACTCGGGCACCCAGACACGCGCTCAGGCTTCAGATCGGAGAAGCAGATGATTCTCGTTACCCGCAAGGGCATCACCGAGGAGGAACTCGACCACATCCGCGAACGCGTGGAATCGCTCGGGTTGCGCACGCACGTGTCGCGGGGCGAGACGCTGACCGTCGTGGGGTGCATCGGCGACGAGGGGCGGCTCCAGCACGTGCCCCTGCTCTCGATCCCGGGGGTGGTGGCCGCGCACCCGGTCATGAAGCCCTACAAGCTGGCCTCGCGGGAATTCGCGGCGGATCCGACGACGATTCCCCTGGGCGGGGTGGAGGTCGGGGGACGCGGTGTGGTGGTCGTCGCCGGGCCCTGTTCGGTGGAGGGCGGCGGCATGCTGCACGAGACCGCCGCGAGGGTCCGGTCCGCAGGCGCGCACGGGATCCGCGGCGGCGCCTTCAAGCCCCGCTCCTCACCCTATTCCTTCCAGGGGATGGGCGAGCCCGGGCTGGAGTTGCTGGTGAACGTGCGCGAGACCCACGGACTGCCGGTCGTGACCGAGGTCATGGACACCCGGCAGGTGGAGATGGTGGCGGGGTACGCCGACGTCCTCCAGATCGGCACCCGCAACATGCAGAACTTCAACCTCCTGACCGAGGTCGGCCGGGTGCAGAGGCCGGTCCTGCTCAAGAGGGGCATGTCCGCCACGATCAAGGATCTGCTGATGTCGGCGGAGTACATCATGCAGCAGGGGAACAGCCAGGTCATCCTCTGCGAGCGCGGCATCCGCACCTTCGAGACGATCACCCGCAACACCTTCGACCTGGCCGCCATACCGGTCCTGAAGAAGGAGACCCACCTGCCGGTGATCGCCGACCCCAGCCACGCGGGCGGGCGGCGCGACCTGGTGGCGGCGCTGGCCTTCGCGGCCATCGCGGCCGGCGCGGACGGTCTCCTGGTGGAAGTACACCCCGATCCCGAATCCGCGTGGTCGGACGGCGACCAGTCGCTCGACTTCGGCGAGTTCGAGCGGATGATGGGGCAGCTGGTCCCGTTTGCGGAGGCCGCGGGGCGGACGCTGGCTCGGCTTTAGGCCTCTACCAGAACCCCGCCTGGAGCGCCTCCCGCGCCTGCTCCAGCTGCGCGGCCACGGCCTCGCGCCCCGTACTTCCGCTTACCACGCGCGCATCCGCGGATCGGACCGGGTCGAAGACTTCCGTCACTTCGGGACCGAAAGCCGGGTGTTCCTCCGCGAGCACGTCGGTGGACAGCTCCGCGATCGAGCAGCCCAGCGCCTCGGCGCGGCGCACCACCCGCCCCACCACCTCGTGGCTGGTGCGGAAGGGCACGCCCTTCCTGACCAGGTAGTCGGCCAGGTCGGTCGCCAGGAGGCCGGGGTCCAGCGCGGCCTGCATGCGCGCGGGCCGAAAGGCCGCCCCGCCGATCGCCCCCGCCACCGCCGGCAGGGTGAGTTCCAGGGTGTCGACCGTGTCGTAGAGGGCGGCCTTGTCGTCCTGGAGATCGCGGTTATAGCCGGTCGGCAGGCCCTTCAGCTGGATCATCATGGAAACCAGGTTGCCCACCAGGCGTCCGCTCTTGCCGCGGGCGAGTTCGGCCACGTCGGGGTTCTTCTTCTGCGGCATCAGGCTCGAGCCTGTGCAGTAGCCGTCGGAGAGCCTCAGGAACCCGAACTCCTCGGAGGCGAAGAGCACGAGATCCTCGCACAGCCGCGAGAGGTGCACCCCGATCATCGCCCCCGCGAAGAGGACGGAGGCGATCCAGTCGCGGTCGCCCACCGCGTCCATGCTGTTGGGCGTCACGGCATGGAAGCCCAGCTCGCGGGCCATCGCCGCGCGGTCGACAGCGAACGGACACCCGCCGATGGCCCCCGCGCCCAGCGGCAGCACGGCGGCCTCCTCGGCGGCCGAGCGCAGGCGGGCCCGGTCGCGCACCAGCGGCCAGACGTGCGAGAGCGCCCAGTGGGCGGCGCGCACCGGCTGCGCCCGCTGCAGGTGGGTGTACCCCGGCATCACCAGCTCCCGCGACCCGGCGGCGAGCTCGACCAGGGCACTGCCCAGCCGGACTACCCGGCCGTCGAGAGAAGCCACCGCGTCCATGCCCCACAAACGCACGTCGGTGGCCGCCTGATCGTTGCGCGAACGGCCCGTGTGCAGCTTCGCGCCCGCCTCGCCCACCTCCTCGACGAGCAGCCGCTCCACCAGGGAGTGGATGTCTTCGTCCTCCACCGTGGCGGGATCCATCCCCTCGAGGCGGGAGGCCACCGACTTCAGGCCGCCATCGATGTCCTGCCATTCCGCGTGGGTGAGAACTCCCGCCCGCAGAAGCGCCCGCGCCCAGGTCCGACTGGCGCGCACGTCCTGGGGCCAGAAGCGGAAATCCACGTCCAGCGAGCGGTTGAGGGACGCCATCTCGGGCGCCATCTCCTCGGAGAACCGTCCCCCCCAGAGCCCGTGACCCGAAGTGCCGGTTCCTGCTTCTCCGGGGTCGGTCAACGGTTGTCCGACTCCTCCCCCGCCTCGGGGTACTCCAGCGACAGGCTGAAGAGCTTGATGAAGCCGGCGGCATCGCCGTGATCGTAGTCGCCGGAGCCGGTTTCGCCGAACGAAGCCAGATCGCCGTCGTAGAGCGACTTCGGGCTGGTGCGCGACACGCCGCGCGCCGAGCCCTTGTACAGCTCCATCGTCACGCTGCCGGTCACGCGCCGCATCAGCACATCCACCAGCGCGTCGATGGCCTCGCGCTCCGGAGTCCACCAGCGGCCCTCGTAGACCAGATCCGCATACCGGTCCGCCACGAGGTCCTTCAGGGCGATGGAGCGCCGGTGCAGGGTCAGCTCCTCCAGCTCCCTGAGCGCCCCGTAGAGGATGGTGCCGCCCGGAGTCTCGTACACCCCCCGGGACTTGATGCCGACGAGCCGGTCCTCAACGATGTCGGCGCGTCCGACCCCGTGCCGGCTGCCGGCGGCGTTGAGCGCCATGAGAAGCTCCACCGGGTCCAGCCGCTCGCCATCGACCGAAACCGGGTAGCCTTCCTCGAACCCGATCTCCACCTGCTCCGGCTCGTCGGGCGCGTCCATCGGCGACACCGACCACAGGAACATCTCCTTCTCGGCCGCGAAGGTGGGGTCCTCGAGCGGGCCGCCCTCGTAGGAGATGTGCCAGAGGTTCTCGTCGCAGGAATAGAGCTTCTCCTCGTCGACGCCGGTCAACTCGATGCCCCGCGAGCGCGCATAGTCGAGGGCGTCCTCGCGCGACGCGATGTCCCACTCGCGCCAGGGGGCGATGACCTGGAGTTCCGGGGCCAGCGCGCGGTAGGTGAGCTCGAAGCGCACCTGGTCGTTGCCCTTGCCGGTGCATCCGTGCGACACCGCGTTGGCTCCCGCGGCCCGCGCAACCTCCACCTGGCGGCGTGCGATGAGCGGCCGCGCCATCGAGGTCCCCAGCAGATACTTGCGCCCGTAGACCGCCCCCGCGCGCAGCGTCGGCCATACGTAGGAGGACACGAACGCCTCGCGCGCGTCCACCCCGTGGAACGCCACCGCGCCGGTGGCCAGCGCCTTCTCGCGCAGGCCGCCGAGCCCTCCCGGCTGGCCCACGTCGACCGCCACGCAGACCACCTCCGCGTTGTAGTTCTCGATCAGCCATCGGGCGATGACCGACGTATCGAGCCCGCCGGAATAGGCGAGCGCCACCCTCAATGCCATGGTGTGTCTCTTGCTTGCAGTCCGTGGATTAGTCCTGCGCGCCGGCCTCGGCGCCCACTGCGTCGGCGACGAACCCGCGAATGACCTCCGGCTCGAAGCCGAGGCTGCGGCCGACCTCCTCGCCGTCCCGGAACAGCAGAATCGTCGGCACGCTGCGGATGGCGTAGCGCTGACACTGCTCGACCGAGCGGTCGCTGTCGATCTTCACCACCAGGAGCCTCCCCCGCTCCGCCGCCGCGATCTCGTCCAGAAGGGGAACGACCAGCTTGCAGGGGCCGCACCAGTCCGCGTAGAAGTCCACGAGCACAGGCACGCCGGCCCCGAGCACGGTGGCCTCGAAGTCCTCGGCCTCGACCTTGACGGGCCGATCGATGAGAATCGGCCGCGAGCAGCTCTCGCACCTGGGTCCGGTACGCGCCTCCGCGAGACTGAAGCGGTTCAGAGAGCGGCAGAACGCGCATCTCAACGTGGTGAAATCGCTCAAGGCCGGATCTCCCCGGGGTGTGGCTCACAGCAGGTCGGATCCCGCTTCCACCTGCGCGCCAACGTTACCACGGGCGCACACTCAACGGAAGGCATAGGTGAGGCTGGCCACGACCAGCCGACCGATTTCGGGCGCGCCGATGAACTCCTGGTGGCGGTCGTCGAGGAAGTTGCTGGCGGCAAGCGCGGCGCTGGCGCGGGGAAGAGCCGGCAGCGGGAATCGCACCTGGGCATCGAGCACCGTGTACCCTTCCACCTCTCCGGCATGGACTCCGGCGTTGGCGTAGAAACCGCGCTGGCGCCTCATGCGCGCTTCGGCGGAAAAGCCGGAGTCCGGGGCCTGGTAGCGGACCGAGAAGCGGCTTCGCGTCTTCGGCAGGTTGAGAGAGATGTCCTCCAGATCCGAGCAGTCCGTCGCGGCACCCTCCGTGAAGTCGAAGCACTGCTCGCTGACATGCACGTACGCGCCTTCGAGAGAGAGCGCGGGCGTCAGCCACACCTTCGCTGAGAGAGCGGCGGTCAGGAAGTCCACCCTGCCGTAGTTGCGATAGGTGAGCAGCAGCCCCGGGGTCGTGACCTGGTCCGGCATGATCGTGCCGACCGGGAGCTGCGAGACGAGGTTGGTGAGGTCGTGAATCAGCAGGTCCCGCAACTCGGGGAAGACGATGCCCGATCTGACCATCGGCTCCACGCGCTTCTCGATGAACGCGCGGGCGGATGCGCGGTCGAAGAAGACGGTCGGAGTCTCGACCCGGAGCGGGCCGATGAAGTTGTCGACGGAGGAGTGTCCGATCTGCGCCGAGATGCGCCCCCGGCCTTCGGCCTCGATCCGATACTGGAGAGAGAGCGAGCTGATGATGGTGGACTGCAGCGGATCGATCGGATCGGCGCCTACAGGACGACCCAGTACGCTCTCCCCCAGGAACGGAGGCCGTCCGGCTGCCCACTCCTTCTGGTTGAACAGGAGAAGTTGGGGCTGGAGTTCACCCGGCTCCGGGTTTCTGAAGAACGGCCGCAGGGGCCCGAGCGCGAGAGGATCGCTGGCCGCCGCGATCTCGACCAGCGTATTCCAGAGCACCGCCGGATCCGCCGGCAGCTTCTCGCCCGGAGCCAGCGGTGAGCGCATGCAGAGATCCCGGTAGCCTCCGGGGCAGCGGTCGTTGAAGGTGAAGCCGCCCCGGGGGACGCCGCGCGCCACGATGTCGTAGATGAGCACGCCGGCCGTCATTCTCCCCGCGCGGACATCCAGGAGGAGGTGGTCCGTGGAAGGCATGATTGCGGTGCGCGCGGCGTTGAAGAAAACGCCTTGTCCGTCCGCAGGCTGGAAGATCAGGCTTGCGACCGAGGAGAGGCCTGGGCCGTCGACGCGGGAGTGTCGTTCGAGTTGCAGGCCCGTGGCGAGGTACAGTCGATCGAAGATGCGGGTGGAGGAGTCCAGGTAGCTTCCGGCAACCAGGATGTCGTCCGCGTCCTCATGGACCCCCGTCACCGTGCCGCCCGTGGAGGGGCGCACGCCGCGGACATCCAGGCCGTACCGCAGGTTGTGCCGGCCGGCGAGGCGGGCCGAATGGCCGATCCGGCCGGCGAAGAACAGCGACCGGTCCTCGATGGCCCGGGCGGTGCGGTAGAACACGGCCTCACCCGCCCCGCGCCCGCGCACCAGGGCGTCGGCCGAAAGGCGGCTCCGACGGTAGCGCGCCTGCCCGTGCCAGCGGGTCCAGCCGCGTGCATGTGCGGCGCCGAGTTCGGTGAGCTGGTTGCCGCGCAGGCGGTCCAGGCCACCCTCGAAGACCCAGCCGTCGGGGTCGTCCGGACGCGGGTCGTAGCGGACCCCGGTGCCCCATCGCTCCAGCTGGTCGTCGCGCGCCGGGAGAAACGCACTGCCCGCGCGCAGCCGCTCGTCGACCGGGTCCACGGACGGCCAGTCGGTCCCGCGCAGGTAGTGGCCGGCCGCCTCGAAGAGCGCACCGCCCTCAACCCGGCCGGCATGCCGGAACCGTCCGCCCGCGAGCGCCCGTCCACCCCCGAAGAGCGTCGCTTCGGTACCCGTCGAATCGCCACGCGAGGGAGGCTCGAGGCCATAGGGGAAGGCGAACGGGGTCCACGGGTCGTGGTCCCGGCCGGTCGGCAGGAGACTGCCCGCGAACGCGTCCGTGAAGTGCGGCCCGATGAACACGCGCTGCACCAGCCCGGCCTCGAGGGGTGATCCGGGGTTCACATACAGACCCTGGGCCTCGGCCGCCTGCGCCGTCGGGTCGAGCGCGAGCCACGTCAGCGCAAGGACGAGCGGGAGTCGTCGCGGCAGCGGGGGTCGTGGCACCGCCGGACGTCGCGGGATCGGCGGGTGCTGCGAGGGGGTCGGCATGACTGGGGCTCCGTGGTGCGGATCTCGCTCCGAGGAAGCCAGTTTGGAGGAGCGCGCGGAATCGCGGCCCGCGATCCCGGCGTGGCGCCCGGCCGCGTCGAGGCGTGCGCCGCAAGTATCCCGCCAGGCGACGGTTGTTCCCACCGAGGCTCGGACAGGTGGTCTTTCGCTTACTGGCGCGCGCCCCGGACGTGCCGCATCATCCCCGATCATCGCGCCTGTCCCCGGCCGGCGCGTCGGCCTTCCCCGTCCGCGGCTCGGGTTTTGCCCGGGAAGGATATTGTCAGTAAATGACACCATATTGTCAGTAACTTGTCACCCGTGCCCTCTGCTCCCCGGAACTCCGGAATCGAACCGCTCGTAACGCTGGACGCCGTCCAGGAAGCCCGTGCCCGCATCGGCGCCCGGCTGCACCGGACTCCGGTGCTGTCCTCCCGGCGCTTGAGCCACCAGGCGCGCGTCCCGCTTCGGCTCAAGATGGAGAGCCTGCAGAAGACCGGCTCCTTCAAGGTGCGCGGGGCGCTCAACAAGGTGCTGGTCGCCGGTGAGGCGGCCCGTCGCGGGGTGGTCACGGTGTCGGCCGGGAACCACGCGCAGGCGCTGGCGTGGGCGGCGGGATGCGTGGATGTGCCGTGCGCGGTGGTCATGCCCGCGGGCGCCTCCGAGACCAAGGCGCGGGCGAGCGCCGGCTACGGCGCGGAGGTGGTGACCGCCGACGACGTGCATCAGGCCTTCGCGCTGGCGGAGTCGCTGGCGCGCGACCGGGGGATGCTCTTCACCCACCCGTTCGACGACACCGCCGTCATCGCCGGCCACGGCACCACCGGGCTCGAGCTTGCCGAGCAGGCTGCGGACCTGGAGGTGCTGGTGGTGCCGGTGGGTGGGGGCGGCCTGATCGCGGGGGTGGCGGCGGCGGTGAAGCGCCTGCGGCCGGAAGTGCGCATCTACGGCGTGGAGCCGCGCGGCGCCGCCGCCATGTCCGAGAGCCTGCGCATCGGGAGGGCGGCCCGTCTGGAGCGCGTCGGCTCCGTCGCGGACGGACTCGCCCCACCCATGGCGGGCGAAATCACATACCGGCATGTGCGCGCCCTGGTGGACGATGTCGTGCGGGTGAGCGACGCCCGGATCACCGCCGCCGTGCGCGCGTTGGCCGAGACCACCAAAATGGTGGTGGAGCCCGCGGGGGCGGCGGGGGTGGCCGCGCTCCTGTGCGGACGCATTCCCGACCTGGGCGGAGGCCCTGCCGGGGTCATCGTCTCCGGCGGGAATGTAGACGCGAGTCTGTTGGCCGAGATCCTCGACCCGGAGCGCGCGCGGGGCGCCGCGCCCCCCCGCTGAGTTGCACGCGCCACATCCCCGGCAAAAACTTCATCTCCGAAGACGCCAGCCGATCATCCTCCCAGGGAGAGAAAAGGACCTTGTGCCGATTCGTATGCTATTCCGGCGAAGAGACGCCCGTCCGCCCGATCGTGTTCGGGGGAAGCCACACCCTCGTCCGGCAGAGCTACGACGCCAGGGAGATGGGCCACGGGGTCCACAACGCCGACGGGTATGGCGTAGGCTGGTATCACCAGGGGCGCCCGGTGCGGATTCGGGAAGCTCGTCCCATCTGGCACGACCCGGACCTTGAGGACGTGCTCTCCTCCGTGCGTTCGACGTGCTCGCTGGCCCTCGTGCGGAGCGCGAGCCCGGGCATTCCCCTGGACCGGGGAGAGGTGGCCCCGTTCGTGTTCGAGCGGTGGTCCTTCGGTCTGAACGGCTACGTGCGCAAGTTCCACACGCACGCGATGCGCCCGTTGCGCTCGACATTGCCGGACGAACTCTACACGCAGATCCGGGGGACATCCGACACCGAGACCCTCTTCCTGCTCGCGGTCGCGGAGGTCTGGAAAGGGGCATCGCCCGGAACGGCGCTGGCGCGGGCCGCGGAGCGCGCGTGCTCGCTGGACGTGCGCTGCAAGCTCAACATGATCCTGGCCGACGGACGGAATCTCGCCGTGATCCGCACCTCGAACTTCGACGAGACCAACTCGCTGTACGTCGCCCGCCGGCATCCGCTCGCTCCCGGGGGCACGCTGATCGCCTCGGAGCGGCTGGACGAGAGTGGGAAATGGGAAGCCGTGCCGCCCCACTCGGTGATCGAGGTCACGGGGGGAGGCGAGCCGCGGATCACGGAAACGGAAGCGCTGCTGCGGGGACGGGCGCTGTCGCCTGTCGGCGCGGCCGCGGGCGGGGCGGACTAGGGGCGGGGCGGGCCAGGAGCCGGTCGGGCTGCGCTCGCTGCCGCGTCGCACTTGGACATGAGGATGCAGAGATGAGACGGTTGACGGTGGTTTCGGCGGCGATCCTGACGGTTTGGACGGGGTGGGGCTGCACCCGGGAGGCGCCCGCGGCGGAGGGCGGCGCGGCGGGTTCGATGGACGAGGGCCCCGTCAGCGCGGAGGCGCTGGTCGACCTGCGGGCGGCGGTCGGGGGCAGCCGCTCGCCCCAGTGGGCTCCCGACGGGTCGATGATCACCTTCGTGTCGGGGGGTGGGCTGGGGGCCGTCGACACCGGGGACGGCGCCTTCCGGACGCTCACCGACGACCTGAGCCTGAGCGGGGTGGGTTCGCTCGGCGCGCCACAGCCGGTGTGGTCACCCGACGGCCGCTGGATCGCCTACACCTCCGACAAGAGCGGTGCGCCGGAAATCTGGCTCTGGTCCGCCGAGGAAGGGAACGGCATGCGGGTCGCCGCCGACGTGCGGCTCACCGGGCTGGCCGCGCGCGCCAACGGCCTAGCGTGGTCGCCGGACAGCCGGTGGATCGCCTTCTCGGGCGACCGCTTCGGCAGCATGGACATCTGGACGGTCTCGGTGCCGGACGGGAAGGTGCGCCGCCTGACCGGCGATCCCCTCTACGAGGGCTATCCCAGCTGGACCCCCGACGGCGACCGGCTGCTCTACGTGCGCATGGACGACCGCTGGGTCGACCACGACGTCATCGAGATCGGTCCCGACGGGAGCAACCCGCGCACCGTCGTGCGGGACACCGGCTTTTTCGACTACCGCGCCGGACGGGCCTTCGGCGCCGCACAGGTCTCACCGGACGGCGAGACCATCCTCTTCCGCTCCCAGCGGAGCGGCTGGTTGAACTTCTGGCTCGTGCCCCGCGCCGGCGGCGAGCCGCGTCCCATCGCGGCATCCGACCACGACCAGAGCGACGCGCGCTGGTCCCCGGACGGCCGCTGGATCAGCTACACCGAGAACCGGGACGGCGTCCACTCGCTGCGGGTGGTGTCGGCCGACGGCGGCGAGCCGAAGGTGCTGGCGGACCCGGAGGTGGGCGCGGCGCTCCGGCCCGAGTGGTCCCCCGACGGAACGCGCATCAGCTATACCTTCGAGACCCCGGTGCGGCCCGCGGAGCTCTTCGTCATCGACGTGGCGTCGGGCGAGAAGCGGCTCCTGCACAGCGAGATTCCGGCGGGAGAGGCGGACGGGCTCCACATGCCCGAAAAGGTGCGCTACCCGAGCACCGACGGTCTCACGATCGAGGCCTACCTGCACGGGCCCCCGGACGCGGCCCCGGGCGAGCGCTTCCCCGGCGTGATGTGGATCCACGGCGGCCCCACGTCCCAGTTCGACGACCAGTTCCGCCGCCACCAGCAGGTCCACTTCTTCGCCCAGCGCGGCTACGTCGTGCTCATGCCCAACATCCGCGGCAGCTCCGGCTACGGCCTCGAGTTCGAGGACCTGAACAACGAATGCTGGGGGCACTGCGACCTGGAGGACGTTCTGGCGGGCGTCGACTACCTGAAGACCCTGCCCTACGTGGACCCCGACAGGATCGCGGTCACCGGCACCAGCTACGGCGGCATCATGACCATGGCCGCGGTGGCCTTCGCCCCGGATGTCTTCCAGGCCGCGATTTCGCTCTCGGGCTACGGCGACATGACCGACTTCCACACCGAGGTCCACGAACTGCAGCACATCAAGCTGGTCGAATATGAACTGGGCCCGTATCCGGAGAATCGCGACGTCTATCTCAACAGTTCCGCGATATTCAAGGCGCATCAGGTAACCACGCCCACGTTCGTGATTCAGGGCGAGGGCATCGCGGCCGACTGGCGCCTGGCGGAAGGGGGTGCGCCCGCCGCCCTCGACTTCGCCCGCAAACTCGATCAGCATTACAAGATCGTGCGATATAAGGCATATCCCGGCGAGGGGTACTACGTATATGGGCGCGACAATACGATCGAGAAACTCCACGACATGCTGGACTTCTTCGAGGAGTTTCTGGTGACGGAGATCGATTATGGAGGCGAGAAGGGGATGTAGCCGGCATCCGGATCGCGGCTTCCGGATCCGGAGGGCATCCCTCGCCATCACGGCGGCGGCGCTCGCGGGATGCGGCTCCGGGGATGAGACGGCTTCCGACTTTCGTTCGACCGTCGAGCGCGACAGCGCCGCCATCCGGATCGTCGAGAGCGCAGCGCCCGTGTGGGGCGAAGGACAAGGTTGGCAGGTCGCGTCCATGCCCGAAGTGGTGATCGGTGCATCCTCGAGCCCGGACGAAGGTCGGGACGAGATTCCACTGTACCGCGTGCAGGGCGCCCGATTCCTCCCGGAGGACGGAATCGTCGTCGCCAGCGCGGGCACTTCCGAAGTGCTGGTCTTCGACGCCGCCGGCACGCTTTCCCGTCGCTTCGGGGGGCGGGGCGAGGGCCCGGGAGAACTTCGGAACATCGTCGGCGTTCACGTATGCGGCGGCGATTCCATCGCGGTCCACTCCCGGCTGACGCTCCACCTCTTCGACCGGGATGGGACGTTCGCGCGGCGGGCGGAGTATCGGTTGGGCGGACAGCCGGCACCGGTGCAGGGTATCTCCACCAGCTGCCGGCGAGCTCTCGTGCAGCAGCGCAGCCGGATGCCCCCCGTCGGCCGTCAGGGCTTCATCGAGGATGCCTTCGCGTGGGTCGACGCATTCTCGGAAGCCGTCGACACCGTTGCCACAGCCGGGTTGCTCGAGGCATGGACCCGGACATTCGACGGAGGCGCGCGTCCGTGGGTCATCCCCTGGGGGACATCCGGTCGCACGCACGCGACACGCAAGGACCGGTTTGTTGTCGGGAATGGACGAATCCCGGAACTCCGACGCTACGATTCCGGCGGCGGCCTCCGGTCGATTGTTCGATGGGCCGGTCGGCCCCAACCGGTGTCGGCCAGGGACCGGCAGCGCTATTCCGAGCGACGGATGGAATTTCTCGCCTGGGCACCGGCCGGCGAGCCGGAAACCAGGCTGCTCTTCCCGGCGCTCGACGAGTATCCCGAGGATCCGACGCACAAGCCGCTCTTCGACCGGCTCCTGCTGGATGACCGGGGCGGCATCTGGGCACGCGCCTTCCCGGAAGAATCCTTCGGCCCCTTCGACACGCGCCTCCCCGGCCCCATCGTCTTCACGGAGACGTGGACGGTGTTCGACCCGACCGGGGCCTGGCTGGGCAATCTCACCCTCCCCGACCGGTTCGACCTTCATGACATCGACGGGGATCGCCTGCTCGGCGTAGCCAGGGACTCGCTCGATACGGAAACAGTTCAAGTATTCCGGATCGTAGGGACGGAATCGGGTCAAGCCCCTGCAGGAGGTGCGAGATGACGCGCAAGTGGTTCGGATTCCTCATCGTGGCCGGAATGGCCGCCTATTCCCTTCTGGTCCTCCCCGCACTCCCGGCCGAGATCCCGATCCACTGGAATCTGGCCGGCGAGCCCGACGGCACGATGTCGAAGGCCATTGGCGCGTTTCTCATGGTGTTCGTCGGAGTTGGCGTCTGGCTTCTCTTCCTCGGTCTGCCGCGCATCGGCCCGCGCCGCCATCGCCATGCCGAGTCCCTGAAGAACTACTGGCTGCTTTGCAACCTCGTCCTGATCTTCCTGGCGGCCGCGCACGTTCTCATGCTGGGGCTGGGTCTCGGATGGGAGGTCGACCCCATGCAGGCGATGCTCATCGGAATGGGCCTCCTGTTCGCGGGAATCAGCCCCATCCTGCGCCGCCTCTCCCCGAATCGGTGGACCGGCATTCGGACGCCCTGGACCCTCTCGAGCGACACCGTCTGGCGTCGAACGCACCGACTGGGCGCCCGCACGTGCGCGGCCGCCGGCCTCCTGATCGTGGCCACCGGCTTCCTGCCCCATCCCGCGCGATTGTGGGTCTCCGCGCTGGTGTTCATTGCCATGGTCATGATTCCGACCGCCTACTCGTATCTGGTCTGGCGGGAGCTGGGGGAGGATCGGTCGCCCGTCACGCCGGCATCTCCACGCCGATCCCGGGTACCGCCGCGACGAAGCGGCGCACGTTCCAGGTGAGACCCCTTCCCGAGAAGAATCCATGCGTGAACAACCCGAAGCGATCCTGATCCCCTCCCGCGTCGTCCGGCTCGCCGCGCTCACCCTGCTCGCGGCCGTCGCCTGCGCGGCGCCCCTGCCCCGCCATCTCGCCGCTCAGGACGCGACGCCCCTCTCCCTCGGCCGTACGCTGTCCGGCTCCCTCTCGGAAGGCGACACCGTCCACTACACCTTCGAGGCCGGCGAGGACTACTTCGTGCTCGGCGAGGTGGACCAGCTCTCGGCGAATCTGCGCGTGCACGTGCGCGCCCCCAACGGAGAACGTCTGGGCGACTCGAGCGGCCCCGGCCGGGGCATCGAGCGCTTCGACGCACGCTCTTCCGAAGCCGGCACGCACATCGTGGAGCTGACGCTGGTCGACGACGAATCAGGCGAGTACGAGATCACCCTGCTCCGCCTGGAGCCGCTCGAGACCGACCCGAAGAAGCTCACGGACCAGCTCATGGCGCGGTTCGACGGCGAGGACACCCCTGGGGCGGCGGTCCAGGTCTGGCGCGACGGCGAGACGCTCTACTCGCAGGCCTACGGCATGGCCAACCTCGGCTACGGCATCCCCTTCGCCACCGACACGCGCACCAACATCGGCTCGACCTCGAAGCAGTTCACCGCCTTCGCGATCATGCTCCAGGCCGAGTGGGGGCTGCTCTCCCTCGATGACGACATCCGCAAGCACATCCCCGAGCTTCCGGAATTCGATCAGACCATCAACGTGCGCCATCTCATCACCCATACCTCCGGCCTGCGCGAGTTTCTGAACCTGATCCGCATGACCGGGCGCCGGCTGGACCGCGGCGACTGGATCGATCGCTCGGAGCTCATCGACATCGTGCAGCGCCAGCCCGCGCTGCAGAACGAGCCCGGCGCCGAGTGGAACTACAACAACACGGCCTTCGGGCTGGCCGCGGTCATCGTCGAACGCACATCCGGCCAGGACTTCCCCACCTTCATGCGCGAGAACGTCTTCGAGCCCCTGGGGATGACCCGCACGATGGTGCGCCCCTCGCCCCTCCACATCGTCCCGGAGATGTCGGAGGGCTACACGCCCGGGCCCGACGGCTTCCTCCAGGTCGGCGACCTGGGCGGCGCCGCGGGTGCGGGCGGCATGTACTCGACGGTGGGAGACCTGCAGACCTGGGTCGAGAACTACGCCAGCCCGCGGCTGGGCAGCGCCGGGATCTTCGACGAGATGATGACCTCCTACGTCCTCTCGGACGGCGAGGAGACCGGCTACGGGTACGGTCTCTCCGTAGACGAGCAACGCGGGCTCAGGCGGGTGCATCACGGGGGCGCGGACGTCGCGCACCGTTCGATGCTGGCCTACTACCCGGAGATCAACGCCGGCCTGACCACGCAGAGCAACAACGCCGAGTTCAGCAGCGCGGTGGCGTACGAGCTCGCGGCGGCCTTCTTCGCGGACGCGATGGAGCCCGAGGAGGCCTTGGTCGAGCAAGGCGACGAAGGCGGCTTCGATCCCGACGACTACGATCCCGAGGACTTCGACGAGTTCGTCGGCCGCTATGCCCTCGACGAGGCCCCGAACTTCATCCTCACCTTCACGCGCGAGGACGACGATCTCCACGTCCAGGCGACCGGCCAGCCGCGAGTCGGGATCGTGCCCACCTCGGACTCGACCTTCAGCCTGACCGCGGTGGTGGCCTCGGTCACCTTCCACCGCGACGAGGACGGCGCGGTCAGCGGCCTCACGCTGCACCAGAACGGCGAGCATCCCGCCACGCGGCTGGCGGACGAGTCGGCGGAAGGGGCCCCGGATCCGGCCGAGTACGCCGGCCGCTACTTCAGCGAGGAAGTCGAGACCTTCTACGACATCGCCTTGGAGGACGGCGAGCTGGTGATGAAGCAGCGCCGGCTCGACGACGCTGCGCTCGAGCCGGGCCAGCCGGACACCTTCTCGGGAAGCGGGTTCACCTTCCGCTTCGAGCGCGACCGCAACGGTCAGGTGATCGGCTTCTACCTCTCGAACGGGCGAACGCGCGACGTGCGCTTCGGGCGGGTGCGGTGATGATACTATCGCACATCCACAACTGATACTACGCCCAACTGAAGGAAAAGACTTCGCTCAGGTTCTGATGAGAAACGCCAGCAGGAGACCGGGGACGAGCACGAACGAGTACAGGTTCCACACCACGAACCCCTTGACCAGCGTCCGGCCCCATCCCTCGCCATAGAACCTGCGCATGGCGATGAGGACATAGAGCGGGGGTACCACGATCAGGAACAGCTTCACCCAGTTGCCGGTGGTTTCGCCGGGTACCAGCAGCGCCGCTGCCAGCATCAGAAAGGCGAAGGTGTGGATGTGCATGCCGAACACCAGATGCTCGACGAAGAACCTCTTCCTCCGGAAGTAGCAGACCCCGAGGATCATGGCGAAGACCGGAAGCAGGAAGAACATCGTGATCGGCAGGTTGCCGATGGCCCGCTGCAGGAAGGCCTCGGGGCTGTGGGCGGCATCGATCAGGAGGCTGCGCCCGTACCGGATGAGCCATCCGGGCACACCGCTGGCGCGCTCGTCCGGGTCCACCGATCCGGCAAGTACGCGGACCACCAGCTTCGCGGGCGACTCGCCCGGTCGGCCCAGGATGTCATCCACCTTGCGGGCGTGTTCGGGGAGCAGCCGGGCCTTGAGGACTTCGAGCTGGACGGAATCCACCGCTTCGCTCCCCTGATCATCCCCGGCGCCCATCTGCGCTTCCGCCGCGGCCCCCGGTGCTCTCGCCGGGGCTGCCGGCGCACCCTCGGCAAGGGTACTGTCCGCCGGTGTGTCCGCCGCCAGCGTACTATCCGCCAGTACGCCATCCACAAGCGCGCCAAGCCCGAGTCCAGCCGGAAGCCCGCTATCGGCCAGAGCGCTGTCCACCGCCGCCAGCAGGCTGTCGGCCACCGCACGCGCGCTGTCCGCTGCCGCGGGATCGTCGCCGGCGCCCATCTGCACATCCGCATCCGACATATCCAGATTCCGCAGCCAACCCCCCGCTGAAATCGACAGCACCAGGAAGAACAGGAAGCTGGTGAAGAGGTAGAGCCGGACCGGCGACATGTAGGCGGCGCGGCGGTTGCGGGAGAATTCCCTCGACAGGTGTCCGGGCCTGAAGAGCAGCGACTTCAGGGTGCGGAAGAGCCTCGAGTCCAGCTCGAACATCTCGCGGAAGAACTCGTACACCACCGACCAGAGGCCGCGCATGTAGTCGCGGTCGTTCTGGCCGCAGTGGCTGCAGAAGCGGTCGGGGCGATACGATCCGCAGTTGGGGCAGGCTTCTGTCATATCGGCACTCGCGTTCAAAGCCAGTCCAGCAGGCCTTCTTCCGGTACGATCCGCGCCAGAAAGGCCTCCACCGGCAGACACCAGATACCGTCGATTCTCAACCGTTCGGAGCCACGGTACAAGAGTGCCGCGGTCGCCTCCGGGTAATCGCCTCGGAATGTCCGCAGGGCTCGGAGGTCGGAGGCATGCACGCGACGGGCGTTCTTGACTTCGAATGCGTGGAAGCCGGCTTCTCCATAGACAACGAAATCGACCTCGGACCCTCCTCGGGTGCGCCAGAAATACACGGACGCGTCGCCAGGCGAATACGCGGCCCAGGCCCGCAGATGCTGAGCCACCAGCCCTTCGAGCGCCTGGCCGTCGATCTCGCCGGGGCGGTCGAGTGGTCCGGTGGGACGCAAGGAACGGAAGACGCCCGTGTCGAACAGGTAGACCTTGTCGCGGGCTACGGTCGCCCGTTTGGCGCGCTTACGGAACACCGGCAGCCGAAACGCGACCAGGAGGTCCTCCAGGATACTGACGTACCCGGCGACCGCCTTGCGCTCCACTTCGCACTCCCTGGCGATGGACGAGATGTTCAGCTGCCCGCCGTGGGAAAAGCTGATCGCTTCCAGAAACCGCGCAAAGCCGCCGACGTTGCGGGTAAGTCCCTCGGCGCGCACCTCCTGATCGATGTAGACGCTGGCATAGGCGCCCAGGCTCCTTTCGGGATCGCGCGCATCGACGACGAGGGGGACCAGGCCGGTCGCAAGTGCGCGCTCAAGATCGAAAGTGGGCAACTCGGCAGCCATGAAGGGATGAAGGGTGCAGTGCAAGGCCCGGCCTCCCAACAGGTTGACATCACCGCGCCTCAGCTTGCGGGCGCTCGACCCGGTCAGCACGAAGCGCGGTGGCGACGGGCTCTCCAGGATTGCGTGCACAACGGAGAGCAGTTCCGGCACCCTCTGAATCTCGTCGATTACGACGGTGCGCGCCTGCGGGGAACCGGCCAGCAGCCGCCGGAGCCGTTCCGGCCGCGCCAGCAACCTGCGGTGGAGGGGCGGTTCCAGCAGATCGAGGTACAGGGAGTCGGGCAATTGCGCGCGCAGCCATGTAGACTTGCCGGTTCCACGGGGACCGAACAGGAAGAAGCTCTGCTCGGGAATGCGGAAAAATCGACGTACAAATTCCATTTTGCGTCGCAAACTGGCGGTTACGATGCCAAAACGTACGGATCAGGGTGGCATGAGTCAATGTGCGCGCAAGTCGTGTGTCCCCAACGGGAATCCCGCTTGCGGCGCTGTTGCCAACCTTCGCGCCCACCTTCGGGATTCTCAGAACGGATTCGTCGCGAACACCGAGAACTCGGGCACGAAGCCGCGCGCATCCACCTTGAGCGCGCCCACCACCGCGGTGGCGATTTCCGTGGGGGTGAGTTTCTTGTCGGAGCGCTCGCGCTCGACGCCCGCCTTGGCCGCGAAGTTGGTCATGACCTCGCTCGGATTCACGAGCGTGACCCGGATGTCGTGGCGGCGGAGCTCGTCGCGCCAGCATTCGGTCATGCCGCGCAAGGCGAACTTGGAGGAGGCGTAGGCGGTGCGTCCGCCGCTTCCCCGGAGCCCCGAAGTGGACGCGATGTTGATCAGCTCGCCGCTGCCCTGGTCGATGAAGTGACGGGCGGCCTCGCGCGCCATCAGAAAAGCTCCGAAGACGTTGGTGCGATACACCTTCTCGAGTTCCTCGAGCGTCATGTCCACCAGCGGCTTGAAGAGGCCGAAGCCCGCGTTGTTGACGAGGATGTCGAGGTGGCCGTTCCTGGCGATCACCTCCTGCACGGTGCGCACCGCATCCTCCTCGACGCCCACGTCGCCCGCGATCCAGTCCGCTCCGATCTCGTCGGCGATCACGGAAAGGAAGTCCTTCCGGCGGCCCGTTATGGTGACCCTCGAGCCCTCCGCGATGAGCGCTTCGGCGATGGCGCGCCCGATCCCCTCGGACCCGCCGGTGACCAGCGCGACAGCATTGTTGAGTTCCATGGACGCTTCGGGGCTGGACTGGAGGGTGGCCGGTTACGGCGACGTGCTGGCCCGTCCGGGCGGGGGCGTGATGGGGAACGCGGTGATGGCCTCGACGATCCCGCGCGCGACCCGCTCGGGCTGCGCCACGATGGTTTCGCGGTCGCCGGCGTTGGTGAGGAAGCCGGTTTCGATGATCGTCGCGATGGTCATGGGGTGGAGGGCGTGTTCGTAGCGGCGGAAGTTGAACGCGTAGTAGTTGCGCATGCGCCGGGTTACGGTCGGGAGCCGCCTGAGGCCGGTCACCTCGCCGTAGGTGCGGTTGAGCAGGGCGACGAAGTCGGCGGCGCGACCGGTGGCGTCGCGGCTCGGGGCCGCCACCCGGTAGCCGTCCACGCCGGGGTCGGCGCTCGCGTCGGCATGGAT
Organism: Longimicrobiales bacterium; assembly: GCA_965202805.1. GTDB lineage: Bacteria > Gemmatimonadota > Gemmatimonadetes > Longimicrobiales > Gaopeijiaceae > BD2-11. The sequence goes on along the minus strand of OZ241869.1, from coordinate 311,274 downwards.
GGCGATGAAGAGGTGCGCGCGGTAGTCGGGAGGCACCACGGCGGGCAGGATGTCGACCAGATAGCCCAGCTCTTCCAGCATGGCGCCGGCGTGGCGCGCGATCTCCAGGTTCACCTCCCACTCCGCGAGCCCGTTCCAGTTGGCCCCGTTGCGCCGCAGTCCCGAGAGCTCGCGGGGGGCCTCCTCGGTCCGCCAGTGACCCACCTGCAGGGCAATGCGCACCGGTCCGTCGGGGGCGCGCCACTCCTCCGGGGTGGGGATGGGCCCGGGGTAGCGGTTGTAGTTCCGCCAGCGGCGGCGGCGCGGAGCCTCCTGCGGCGGGGCCGCCCGGGCTTCCTGCACGGTCGGCGTGGCCGGGGGCGCGGGGCGTGGCGGGGTGGCGAGCGATGCGCCGTTCTCCGCCGCCGGTTGCGGAACCGCGGCGGTCGGGCCCACCACCTCGGCAACCGGGGTTGGCGCGGCGACCTCGCGGGTCGGCTCGGTCTCGTCCACCGAACTCCCTCCCGCAGCCGACGCCTCACCCCCGAAGAAGATTCTCGTCACCACGAACAGCGACAACACCCCGACACCCACCAACCCGATCCTCTTCACCGAGAGCCTCCTTCCGAGGTCATGGCGCCCAGCGCCAGCGCGAATCGTTCCCTCTCGTCGGTCCACCAGCGCACCATCTTCAATCCCGCCTGACCGAGCAGCGAGCGCACCGCAGCCCGATCGTACTTGCAACTGATTTCCGTGCGCAGCTTCTCGCCTTCCTGAAAGGATATCACGGGACCGCCGGGCAAGGCCACCGCATGCGCCGTGAGAGCCTCCAAGTGCATCTCGATGCGCGTTTTGCCTGTATGATACGAGGCGAGGTGGCGAAAGCGCGAGGGATCGAAATCGGTGCCGAAACGGGCATTCAGCACCCGCAGCAGATTGCGGTTGAATTCCGCGGTCAGCCCCACGGCATCGTTATAGGCGGCCTCGAGAACCTCGAGCGACTTGCCCGGACCGGGCCGCAGATCGGCGCCCAGCAGAAATACGTCCCCGTCGCGCATTCCGGAGGTGAGCCCGGCGATCATGCGCACCGCCTCCTCATGAGTGAAGTTGCCGATGGTGCTCCCTAGCAGCGCATGGATGCAGGGCGTCGGCGGCCGGACGGCAAGCCGGAGACCGCGCTCCATGTCCGCCACTTCGGGCCGCACCTCCAGCGCGGGATATTCCTCGCGCAGCCGACCGGCCGTCTCGAGCAGGAAATCCTCGCTGACATCGACCGGAACGTAGACCGCGGCTCTCCCGCCCTCGGTCATCGCGTCCAGGAGGATCCGCGTCTTGCGCGCGCTTCCTGCTCCGAGCTCGACCAGCGCGCGTGGCTGCACCTCCTCGATCAGCGCGGGTGCGATGTGCGTCAGCAGACCCCGCTCGGCGCGGGTGAGATAGTACTCGGGGAGCCGGGTGATGGCCTCGAAGAGCTCTGATCCGCGCTCGTCGTAGAAGTAGCGCGACGAGACGGTCTTCGGCGTGCGCGCCAGACCGCGCGCCAGTTCGCTCAGCTCCTCGCGTCGCTCGCGCACCTGAACCCCGAGAAGATCTGTCTGCGCTGCGGATAATCCCAGTTGCGGAAGGTGTTGCGGATGGCGCCCGGGCGGGTCGCCCAGGATCCGCCGCGCAGCACCCGGTACTCGTCCCCGAAGAAGACCTCCGAGTATTCCGGATACGGGAAGGCCTCGAATCCGGGATAGGGGCGGAAGTGGGACGATGTCCATTCCCAGACGTCGCCGATCATTCCGTAGCAGCCGAGCGGCGAGACGTTGCCGGGATGGCTCCCCGGAGGAGCCGGTCCGGGGTGGACGGCGTCCAGGTTGGCGCGCGATGGCGTGGCGGGCTCGTCGCCCCATGGATAGAGGAGCGTGCGCTTCCGGGCCGGATCCCAGCCGGCCGCCACCTCCCACTCCGCTTCGGTGGGGAGCCGCTTGCCGGCGCGGCGCGCGAAGGCGTCGGCCTCGTACCAGGAGACGTGGCACACCGGAAGCGCGGGGTCGACCGGGGCCTCGCGCCCCAGCGTGCGGGTCCACCACGCGCCGTCCCGCCTGAACCAGAAGAGGGGGGCCCGGGCACGCTCGCCGGCGCGCCAGGCGAGCCCCGCTTCGCTCCAGTGCGCGTCTGTCCGGTAGCCGCCCGACGCGATGAAGTCCATGAAGGCGGCGTTGTCGACGGGATGGCGGTCGATGCGGAAGGGCTCCACCCGCAGGCGGGTGCGCGGGCGCTCGTTGTCGTAGGCGTGCGACCGGTCACCGGTGCCGACGAAGACGTCTCCGCCCGGGAAGTGGACCATGTCTTCAGTCTGTGGCTGATTCTCGACCCCATCGCCCGTAGCCGCCCCACACCGTTTCCCTCCAAGTCCCGCGTACGGCTCCCCGTCCATCAGCTGCAGCGTCTGCATGATGGTCTCGTTGTGCTGGTACTCGTGCTGCAACACCATGTTGAAGACGTAGCCACCGCGGAGGAGCGGGGTGTCCGCGCGCGGGTCGATCCCTTCCATCTTGCGAAGCACCGCGCGCCGCACGTCGGCCAGGTAGTCGAGGCAGGTCGCCCGGTCCGGGAGCGGCAGCCGGTCGCGGCTGGCGCGGGGATGACGGAACGCGTCGTAGATGCCGCGCAGTCCCTCGGTCCCGGGGCCCGCGCCGTCGACGTTCTCAAGCAGCCACACTTCCTCGAAGTGCGCGATGTGGCCCAGATCCCAGACGATGGGCGACATGAGCGGATTGTGCTGGCGGGTCACATCCGCGTCGGCCAGCGGCGCGACCAGTTGGAGCGTGCGGTCGCGGGCCTCGCGCAGCCGGTCGCGCAGCACCCGAGGTTCGAGGGCGGGCGCCGTCATTGTCCCGGACCTAGTTCCCCGGCTACCATGGAGCGCCCGTGCCAGGGAGGATGCGCGTCATGGGATGCAACCCGCTTGATGGATACGGCCCGCTTGATGGATACGGCCCTCTTGATGAATTCAACCCCTTCGATCCGCGGTTGAGACGTCGCTCAGGCAGTCCGGGACCGCGCCGCACCATAAGGTGCGGTTGCCGAGCGCGAACGCAAGTTGATGCCGGATGCGACCCGGAACCTGCGGGAAACGGCGCGTGACCACGCGATCGGATCCGGCGTTGCGCGCGCACGAAGCCGTCAAGCGATATGGCGCCACAATCGCGCTCGACCGGGTTTCGCTGGAGGTGGCGCGCGGCTCGTGCGTGGCGCTGGTGGGCGAGAGCGGGTCCGGGAAGACGACGCTGCTCCGCTGCTTCAACGCCATGGTCAGGCCCGACGCCGGCTCCGTGGACGTCGGCGGCCGACCCGTCGAGTCGTTCGATCCGGTGGTTCTTCGACGCGGCATCGGCTACGTGCAGCAGGAGGGCGGGCTGCTCCCGCACTGGTCGGTGCTCCGCAACGTGGGGCTGGTGCCCTGGCTGAGGGGCGAAGCGGATGCCGAAGAGCGGGCCCGCGGAGCGCTGGACCGGGTGGGGCTGCCCCCGGCGCGCTTCGGGGACCGCTGGCCCCGGGACCTCTCGGGAGGTCAGCGCCAGCGCGTGGCTATCGCGCGGGCGCTGGCGGGAAGCCCGGAGATCATCCTGCTGGACGAGCCTTTCGGCGCCCTGGACGCCATCACGCGCAGCGAGCTGCGACGGAGCTTCCGCCAACTGCGCGCGGGGATGGGGGTGACGGCTCTTCTGGTAACCCACGACCTCCACGAGGCCGTCGAGCTGGCGGATGAGATCGCGGTCATGAAGGGCGGCGCGCTCATGCAGGTCGGCCCGCCGCAGGCGTTGCGCGACGCTCCCGCGCACGAGTACGTGGAAGAGCTGCTCGAGCGGGCGGGGGTTGGGTGAGAATGGTACGCGTGATGCTGCTGGCCGTAGCGGTCGCCGCGGTCGGGGGGGCCGCGGCGGCGAGGGCGGGGCCAACCGCGGACCTGCCCGGGTCATCCGCCGGCCTGCCTGGGTCATCCGCGGACCTGCCCGGGCCATCCGCGGACCTGCCCGGGCCATCCGCCGGCCTGCCCACGTCGCCGGTCCGCGCGATCCAATCCACCCAGGAGGACGGTGCACCCGTCATCATCGCCTCCAAGCCCTTCGCCGAATCCTACGTTCTGGCCGAGATCTTCGCGCAGCTCCTGGAGGCTCGCGGCATCGCCGTCGACCGGCGCTTTGGCCTCGGAGCCACCGAAATCGCCTTCGGAGCACTGCGCGAAGGCGCCATCGACATCTATCCCGAGTACACGGGCACCGCACTCGCGGCCATCCTCGGAGAGGAAATGCAGGCCGATGCCGAGGCCGTCTATCGCCGTGTAGCGGGGACCTTTCGCGAGCGGTGGGACGCCCGCTGGCTCGCGCCCCTCGGGTTCGAAAACACCTATGCCATCGCCGTCCGCCGCGAGACCGCGGAGGAGTTGGGGCTCGCGACGCTGAGCGATCTGGCGCGCGAGGCCGGAGGGCTCCGGGCGGGCTTCACACCGGACTTCATCGGGCGCTCGGATGGGCTGCCGGGACTGCGCGCGGCCTATGGCTTCCAGGCGGCCGAAGTCCTGCCGCTGCTGCAGGCGGTGAAGTACGAGGCGCTGGTCGAATCCGGCGTCGACGTCATCGACGGGTACTCGACGGATGGGCTGATCGCGCGCTACGACCTGGTAGTGCTCGAGGACGACCGCGGTTTCTTCCCGCCCTACGAGGCCGCCGGGCTCGTCAACGGGGATTTCTGGCGCCGACGACCGGACGCGATCGCCGCGCTGAGCGAGCTCTCGGGCCTGCTCGACGAAGAACGCGTGCGGGAGTGGAACCGCCGCGCCGAATCGGACGGCGATCCCGTGCCCGACATCGCTCGTGATGCCCTGGTGGAGCTGGGCCTGATGGTCTCCGATGGCGGAGAGACCGTGGAATCGGACCGGGCGGAATCGTTCCCGGCTCGAGAGGCGGAGCGAGGATCAGCCGCGGCCGCGGAGTTCGCCCGGAGCCCGGTCGTCGGCTTCGCGTGGTACATGTGGCAGAATCGCACGGACATCCTGGGCCATGCGCGCCGGCACATCCTATTGGTGATCGTCTCCCTCGGGGCCGCCGCGCTGCTCGCCATTCCCGTGGGGTTGATGCTGGTGCGCGTCGCAGGAGGAGCGGAAGGCGTGATCCGCGGCATCGGCCTGGTACAGACCATCCCCAGCCTCGCCCTGCTCGCCTTCATGATCCCGGCGCTCGGGATCGGGGTGGTGCCGGCCGTGGTCGCCCTCTTCCTCTATTCCCTCTTCCCGATCCTGCGCAACACCTACACGGGGGTGCGCGACGCCAACCCGGCCGCGGTGGATGCGGCGCGCGCACTGGGCATGACTCCCGCGCAACTGCTCAGGCACGTGCGCCTCCCGCTCGCGGCCCCGGTGATCATGGCGGGCCTTCGCACCGCGGCCGTGATCAACGTCGGCACCGCCACCATCGCCGCGTTCATCGGCGCCGGCGGCCTGGGCGACCCCATCGTCGCCGGACTCGCCCTCTCCGACACACGCATGATCCTGTCGGGGGCGGTCCCGGCCGCGGCGCTGGCACTGCTGGTCGACGGGGCCCTCGGTCTCGCGGAGAGGAGGGTGGCCCCGGGAGGGGTGGCGGTCGAGTGAAGACCGGCGCGGGAGAGCGCGTCCAACGCCCCGACTTTCGGGACCAAGCCTCGATAGAACCCGAGATCTGTAGTGGAAAGATGTTCAGACGCGCTTGGGAAGCCCCTCGAAAGCGTTTGTCAGCATTCTCTTCCTTGAATGATCAGTGGCCTTGACGTTTCGCCTTCCGGGGCATTTGAGAGAGTCGAATATGTGGCTGTTATATCTAACGTGTCCCTCACGGGCAGACACCCCCCTGTCTTTCATCACCGAAGGGTGTTGCCAAGGTGTCTGCGCCACACTGCGCCGCGAACCCCTCTAACTCCTCTGGCCGAAATGCCCCACGTATCCGTGGAAGATCCCGGCAACTGAACTGGAACGTTCCGTGACCAGTAATCCCCAACTTTCTGCGGCAAGCATTCTGCACACAAGCCGTAAACCCAGGCAGTTGAGGGCAAACCTCATCCGTGAGCCGCGAGCCCCGGCGGACACCGCGCCAAACTCTCTCGTTCATGGCTCCGGCGCTATCAAGCGCCATGATGACATCAATACCTTTCTGGCCTGCCTGCACCAGGAGTCGGAACGCCCTGTGCGCATCGTCGACGTTGTCTTGCTGGCCGAGTTGACGCGACAGACGTGCCACCGTCTCGTCCTTGACCACGATGTCCTGATCCGCTGGATCGGGTGCGTTCTCACAGCCTAACAGCGCGAATGCCAGAATCAGCTTTCTCATCGCGCCTCTGTACGCTCTATGCTGTTTGCGGTCTCCGGCAGTCACCTTGGATCCTACCCTGCCTGTCGCCACAGGATTCCTTGCGGTCTCTCCAACCGGCATCCACGCCGCCCCTCGTCGAACCACTTCGGCACGGACCCCATGTAGGCGTCCCGCTGAATACACCTCCCAGCCAACGGACACCTCCGAGTCTCGCAGCAGCGGACCATCTTTGGCGGGTGATAGCAGGTCATAGGCCAAGTAGCGCATCTCGCGGGCCGGAGAATATGAATCGCGCGACAGGAGCGCCGGCGAGGGGTGCTGCGCCCCCTTCGAGTCCCCCGGCCCCCCCACTCAGGCAGCCCAGCTAAGCCGGGAACCTGTCGCCGCACTCGGCTGCGGTCAGCCCTCGGCCATCTGCCTCCGGTGATGCTCGGCCTGCATCCGGTGGACTCCCGCGATGATGGCGAGCAGAACGAAGGTCAGCGGAATTTCCAAGGTCCAGTACGCAAGCCCGGAAGTCGCCTCAAGGGCTTTCGCACCTGCCTCATCGAGGTTACGGCCGACCGTCAAGGCCACCATGGAAGAGCCCCAGAACGGCACGATCCAGAGGGCCCACCACCAAGGCAGTAGCAGGGATACCGGTTGCTCACGCCAGTAGGAAGGGTTCCGGGAGGTGCGCCAGATCTCGCTCATGACCTGATATGGCTTCCAGAACCATGCGATGGGCACGAAGTACCACCCCACCGCCCACCCCCGCGTGAACCGCATGTCCGCCGCGCCCAGTTGCCGGGCATTGTGATTGGCCCGATGAATCCAGATGAGCACCAGGACGGCGGTGATGAGCCAGATCGGCATCCCCGTCACCCAGAAGATCGCTCCGAGCCCGGTGCCTGCCGACTCTTCTACCCCTGCACCGCTCAGCAGATTGCTGGCATTGGACCATACCCCCAGGAGTGCCGAGGCGATATTCGCGTACAGAAACCCCCGCGTCCACTTGGCAAGCCGGGTGGTGTCCCTGAAGCCGTCGGTCTGTTCCGGTGCTACGGAGTGACCCTCCATGCTCACCTCGCTTCCAGGTTCGGATGCGTCTCAAGGAGTTGCGCGTACAACCCCCAAGGTAGTCGGCTGTGACCGGGCGAGCGAAGTTTTCTACCCACTGACGGTAGCCCGTTTCCCCTCGTGTCTAGCTGGGTCGGGTTCCGATCCGGCTCCAGCGTATCTCGCGGATGAAAGGGAATGGCCGGTAGGAATCCCGGTTGTAGGAGAACCTACTGCCGGACGTTCCCGCGCCCAGGCGAGCCTTGCCCGCGCTCGGGCGACTTCTTCCGCGGTTTGCTCGGCGGCTCTCTCCAACGGAGCCGCCCTGCATCGGGATTCAGATGTTCCCTGGGCGATCAAGGCAGCGGCGCGGGAAACCGTGGAGCAGACCTTGTAGCCGTCGCGGGGGGAAACATCTAGAGCCTCGCCGCTCTCACAGTCGCTGCAGGAACCACCAGTGATGCCCCTCGGGGTCGCGGGCCTCGCAGGTGCGTTCCGTCCAGTAGCCCTCGCCGTAGTCCTGGGTCGCCGGCTCGGTCGTGATTGTGGCGCCCGCCTCGCGAGCGTGCTCGCAGTGGGCGTCGACATCGTCCACAAAGACGCACAGCGCCTGCGTGTTGGCTCCCCCGGCGGCCTGCGGAGATCGGGGATACGTGCGGCCGGGCGTCAGGCCCGCCTGCCCGACCATGATGAGGCCGCCGTTCATGGCTAGCTGCGAGTGGACGATCTGTCCTTCCTCGTTCTCGACGCGTACGCGAACCGTGAATCCGAAGGCGCGGGTCAGCCAGTCGATCGCGGCTGCGGCGTCGTCGTAGAACACGGCGGGCGTGATTCTGGGCCAGCCTTCGGGGGGATTCTTCATTGCGTTCTCCGTGTGCAGGTGCGTGCCCACGACGATGGCGCCCAGCCGGGCCGGGTCACGTGGAGCGCTTGGCGATTTGGATGATGTTCGCGGACATGGATGACACCGCAATGACGATGAGCCCCTGCAGGTGCGCCGAAGTGCCCGACGGACGCCATCACGGCGGCGGCGCATCCGCGCGCAACCGCCGCAGCCGCTGCAGTCGGCGCATCGCCAGGATACCGGCCCACGGGCCCAGCGCCAGGACGCCGAAGGCGACGCGCCAGCCGAAGCGGATCTCGAGTTCGACGGTCATCCAGATCGTGGCGGCGGTGAGCAGGAAGCCGAGCGAGGTCTGGAGGGTGAGGGCGGTGCCGACCGCGTGCCGGGGCGCCACCTCGGTGACCACCGCGCTGAACTGTGCACTGTCGGCGACCACCGCAAACCCCCACACCCCCGCGACCACCACCACCAGCCAGAGCGGAGCGGCGAGCAGCCAGCCCATCACGGCCGCGCACGCCCCGCTCACCGCCATCGACCAGATCGTCACGCGCTCGCGGCCGAGGCGGTCGGCCCAGGTGCCCGCCAACACCGCTCCCGCCCCGCCGATCGCGATCGCGCCGAACCCGGCAACCCCCGCGAGGGCCGCGGCGGAGAGTCCACCGGCGTCCGCGGCGACTGCGCTGCCCGCGACCGTGCCGGCGGGAACGACCCCGACCGTGCCGGTCGAAATGACCCCGCCCGCGCCGGGAAGCGCATCTCCACCCCCGCCGATGAGGCCACCCCCGCCTCCGCCGGCAAGACCGCCGCCCGCGAAGTAATCCCCGAAGAAGAGCGTGATCGTCGCCCACATCGGGTAGAGCTCCCACATGTGCCCCAGGTAGCCAGCGATGGCGAGCCGGGTCTCGCGGTGGCGCAGCACCACCCCGGCGAGCCGCCACGAGAAGGGACGGCGCTCGAAGCCGTAGGGCCCGTCACGATACGTGGCCAACACCAGCAGTCCGCTCGCCGCGCAGGCCAGCGACGCGCCCGCGAGGACGAGCGCCGCGCCCCCACCCTCGACCGACGTCAGCAGATACGGAACCGCCTTACCCACCGTGAGCGCCCCCACGATCGTGCCGATGGCGAAGCCGCGCGCGTCCCGGAACCAGGTCGCGATCATCTTCATCGCCGGCGGATAGACCCCGGCCAGGAAGAAGCCCGTGAGGAAGCGCAGGACCAGCGCCGAGCCGTAGTCCGGGGCGACCAGCACCGCCGCGTTCACACCCGCCCCCAGCAGCGCCGAAACGCAGAAGTAGCGCGCCGCCGGGAAGATGTCCGCGAGGTTGAGGAAGGCCGCGACCGCCGTCCCCGCCACGAACCCCAGTTGCACGACCGTGGTCAGCCACCCCGCTTGCGCCTCGCTCAGCCCCCACTGCGTGGCCAGCTCCGGCGACAGCGCGCTGGCGGTGAACCAGAGCGACATCCCCATGAGCTCGGCCACCGCCAGCAGGGCGAGGGTGCTCCAGGCGCGGCGGGAGATTCGGGCCATGCGGAGTCGCTTGCGGAGATGTGGCGAGGAACCCGGGGATCTGGTTGCGCCGATCCCGCGTCCAGGTTCTCTGACGACTCCCAAGCCTACCGCGATGCGCTGCCTTCCGCCACGGAGTGTCGGCCGCCCGGTGTCGTCCGCCGGGGTTTCCCCTGGCCGGTTGCGTCCTTTCGCCGGCTCGTGCGTCTATTCAGTCAGAAGCCAACCGGCGAACGGGCGCGGCACCGCGCGGCGCCATCGCCGACACGATCCCCAGGGAGAACGCACCATGCGAATCCAGCTCGCCCTCAACGTGCGCGACATCGACGAAGCCGTCGACTACTACGGCAGGCTCTTCGGCGCCCTGCCCCATAAGCGCCGTCCCGGATACGCCAACTTCGCCCTCGACAAGCCGCCGCTGAAGCTCGTGCTCTTCGAGAACCCCGACGCGCGGGAGCGCATCAACCATCTCGGCGTAGAGGTGTTCGACAAAGCCCATGTGCGGGAGGCGGGGGCCCGGCTGGAAGCGGCCGACATCCTCACCGAGCGCGAGGAGCAGGCTGTCTGCTGTCACGCCGAGCAGACGAAGGTCTGGTCCGACGAACCTCAGGGACTGCGCTGGGAATGGTACGTGATCACCGACGATGCCCCGGAAGTCGTCTCGGCCCAGGCTTGCTGCGACGGGCCGGCCGCGGAGGCGGCCATTGCCGCGACTGGCGCCTCGGCCGAAGTCTCCGCGCCGGCATGCTGTGACGCCTGACAGCCAGCGCCAAGGTGGCCGACCCCACGGCATGAACCGTCGGTCGACCGCGGCAGGCGATGGCGACGAGGGACTGCGCTGGTCCGAGTTCCAGAGTCGGCTGCGCGGCTACGTGGCCAGCCGCGTCGACCCCGCCTGGACCGACGACGTGACCGGCGACATCCTGCTGCGGCTGCTCGAGAAAAAGGAGCGTCTGGAACAGGCCCGCAACCCGCTCGCCTGGGCCTACCGGGTCGCCGCCAACACAATCACGGATCACTACCGGCGGCGCGCCGTCGAGTCACGGGCCCTGGCACGGGCTCAAGCTGAAGCCACATCCCCGGCTCCGGCCGCGGATGCGAAGGAGCGGAAAGCGGAGCGGCGGCGAATCGAGGCGTGCCTGATGCCATTCATCCTTGATCTATCGCCGCAACAGGCGGAAGCCCTGCTCCTGACCTCGTTCCAGGGCCTCAGCCAGGCAGAGGCTGCCCGCCGCCTCGGGCTCAGCGTCTCGGGCATGAAATCGCGTGTCCAGCGGGCACGCGCGGAACTGAAACGGCGGCTGCTCGCCTGCTGTGAGTTCGAGATGGACCGCCGAGGCCGGGTGATGGGGATGGTGCCGCGAAGCGTGTCCAGAGTGCCGGAGTGTCCGGGAGGGGACGGTGTCAACTCCCCAACTGCAGCCCGTCGATCTGATACCAGTCGATCGCTCGCAACGCGATTCCATCCGGACCGGGGCGTCGCTCCACCAGGGCCACCAACGTCGAACCGAGAAGGTCAAATCCCAGAAGGCGCTCGCGAATGCTGACGGTGCCGGCGTAATCCGCGCCGATCCACACATCGAAGTAGGAAAACGCGTCCCGGTCACGCGTGGTTGGCGACCCACAGGCGATCCTGGTTGTCCGCGTTCAACAAACGGGGGCTGCGGAACTCCCCGGGGGCTCGCAATTAAGCGCTGCCCACCGGGAAAACCCGTTTTCGAGCATCTCCCATGAAGCGACTCCAACCGGCGTCAGCTCTCCTGGGCAGACACAAGAGGGGCGATCGCCATTTCCTCATCGAGTGCCGCGAAGATGCGCAGTTGCCGTTCCCCTTCAAGGTACACGCTGCTGCCGCTCATCCAGTCGAGCCCGCGGCCAGCCGGAACCACGACTGGCTCCGCCTCCAGGCTTCCCGGGTCGAGTACGTATCCGATCACCCGACCCCATGTGATGCGCACGAACAGCCGGCCGTCGGGCAGAGGCTGGAGCTGTGAAGCCGCCTGATATCCGAACACCCGACCTGGACCGCCGAATTCACCGACAAGGCCGTTACGCCGATCGATGACTCCCTTCCGCATCTGTTCAGGAAGGAAGGCCGCTTGGTCGAAAGCCCCGCTCTCGGCGTAGCTGACCAACACCAGTTGCCGGCTGTCCAGCACGTGAACGGAGCCGTCGGGTGTGACCGCGACCAGATCCTGACGCAGGCGAAACGCGCCCTCTGAATCGCCCGCAAGCCAAGTCGGCATTTCGCCGAACACGTTAGGTTCTCCAACGTCATAGCGGTTGAGATAATGCACGGGCGATGCGTTCTCCACAACGAGAAGCCCGAGTCTCGGGTGTAGCGCGAGATCTGATGGGTTGTTGCGCACCTGCTGGCTCGACATGAACTCACCTGTTGGCGTCAGGTAGGATACGCGAGCCAGATTCTGGTCCAATACCGCGACCCGGTCTCCTCCGCTCGCCAGGGCCGTGGGGAACTGATACTCCCCCGGGCCGCTGCCCGTCTGGCCTACTTGGTGCACAAGCGCGAGCTGTCGATCGTAGATCATTAGACGGTCGTTACGCGAATCGGTAAGCAGATAGCCTGCGCCGGTTCCGACGATGTCGTCCGCGCCGAACAACTCCGCGTCTGCGGTCTGGAACAGGACGGGTCCCACGACGTAGCCGGGACCGCTGACGGTGAAGGACAAGGTGCCGCTTCCTGGCAGCGCATGGGGAACGTCGTCGCAGCCGCCAAGGCAGAGCGTAGCGGCTACCGCAGCCACGAGAGCTGCAACGCGAACTCGCGCCCGCTGACGGACCATCACCCGTTTTCCGCGTACGTGTCGCACCGGACGGTGACCGTCTCGCCGGTCGAATAGTCTCGGTATGTTCCGACTTCGTAACTCACCGTTTTGCCACCAGAGATGCTCGTTCCGTCAAGGCCGATGGACCCTCCGATTTCCTCCGTAACCAGGCTGCTGCCTTGCAACACACCATCGAAGGGTTGGTCGCCTTGCTGCGACGTAATGTAGTTCGCGCAACTGGCTTGCGCCCGGACCCCCTTCGTCAGGAACGGGATCGTGCCGAGCCCGGCTGCGAGCAGCATCACGGGGAGTAGAAAGCGAGGTGAGAAGAAGTAGCGCATCGGTGCCTCTCAGCATAGAAGTGAATGATAAACCGCGACTCATTATGCCGGCGAACAGGAAGCCTTACGGACTACGGCTGAAACGCCGGACAGCGTGCCTACCTCTCAATGATAATTCACACTCGCACCCCGCCGCGTTGTCATCTTGCCGTGAATACTTGTCGTCACCCATGAGTTGGCCCTTCCCGATCAGCAGCCCTGGTCAAACGGCTCCGGCCAGCGTAATCGGTGAACCCAGGTGACCGTAGCCCGTAAAGCACTGAAAGGGTCAGCGTTCGGCGGTGCCAACCTTGCGGAGGAACCGCAGCCACCGAAGCGCACTCGAGCTGGAATAGTCAGTCGCAGCGCGACATCCGACAGGTAGGTGGGCGAGCAGCACACCCGCGCGGCAACCCTCGCGGTCAACGGCCAGTAAGCGTGGCAATCGCTTGCCCGATCAGATGCGACCCGCCACCGGCAGACAGTCTAGGCCGGGCATTCCCGCAATGCGCTGATACGCTACCAGCCGCGGGCCCCCGCTTGAATTGGGAGGTCCAACCGGTTTTCTGCAGTGAGTAGGCGGGGCTAATGCACCCCACCTCGCTCGAATCTCGCGCGTCGCCACCTTCCTGACTACTTGTCGTCTCCCATGAATTGGCGCTCTCTCTGGTCTCTACCGATCCGGATTCTCCTAGCCAAGTAGACATCCTCGATGGCCATTCTGGCCCAGAACTCCATCGGCGCCCTGGGAATCTGGCGGGGAGTCTTGCCGACCAACGCCTTCGTAAAGCGGGTCCAACCGGCAGGGTCGCTGAACCCGAGCGACCACACCATGTCGAGCACGGGAGTCTGGGCATCTCTCAAACACAAACCGTGGAAGAATCGCAGCCATCGCAAAGCCCTCGAGTAGGAGTAGCCGCGTCGCAACGCGGCATCCGACAGATAGCGGGGCTGACAGTGAAGCCTGGTGGCGACATCCGAGATGGACCGTAGGTATCGTCCGGCACTTCCCCGCAGCCTGACGTTTCTGTCGTTCCCATCGCGTGAGAGGGCGGGCGGTTGCAGCCAGGGGATTCCTGTGACTCGCTGATAAGCTGCCAAGCGAAGACCTTTCTCAGCCAGAGCGGGTCCGGGACAGGCGCGCAGATAGGACTCAACGTCTTCTTGGCACGATACTCCCTCCGTGAGAACGCTACGATCACTCACGACATCTCGCTAGGACTGGTTCGCGAAGCCAGAGCAGGATTTAGCCGATAATGGGCCGCCCTCCTGCTCCGTCAAGAGGAATTTCCTCTCTCGCGTCTCAGTTTGCCTTGGACGCGGAGCGAAAGATAGGCAAACCGTGCTGCCGTAGCGTTGTCTTTTCCCTGTGTCTACCTGTCGTTGCGCATTGGCTCCCTGCCCCCTCCCCCCCTACCGCATCAGCCTCAGCGGCCCCTCAGGCGGGAACAGCGTGAACCCGACCGCCTCCAGCCGCTGGCGGAAGCGCGCCACGTCGCCCTGGAATACGGCGTTGACGTCGTCGAGGATGGTCTCCAGCGCGGTCAGGGCGTTGTTCATCGCCTGACGCTCGTTGGGGGTGGGAAGGTCCCAGGAGCTGGCGAGCGGGCCGGCGGCGGCCTGCACGTGGCGCACCGTCGCCTGACCGCCGCATCCGCCTTGGCACTCGGGGCCGGTGAAGTGGAGCTCCAGCAGCCCGCGCACGACCTCGGACACGGTGCGGCCCTCGCTGCTCAGGGCGTCGTCGTCCGCCAGGGTGGCGAGCACCACGTCCAGCCCGTCGAGGGCGCGCTCCAGGCGGTCCTGCGCCTCGTTCGCGGTGGTGATCCAGCCGACGACCTCCCTGCGCGCCGCGATCTTGGCCGCGCGCGCGTCCGGATCGTACGGGAAGCGGTGGTCGGGGAGCACCTCGAGCGTCTGCGCGCCCGAACCGGGGCCGGCGTTGACCCGCACCGAGTAGGTGCCCGGCATCACCTCGATGCCGCCGCCTCCGGTCTCGTCGCGCAGGTCCCACACCACCCGGTTGAGGCCGGGGTCGGTCGTGCCCATGAGGGTCCGCACCACCGCCCCGCCGCCGTCGGCGATCTGCACCTCGGCGCCCGCCACCATCTCGCCCGGCGCCAGCCAGTAGTGGATCAGGGCGCCGTACGGCCGCCTGGGCCCGATGAACATGGTGTGGCCGACCGAACGGTATCCCGTGAGCCCCATCCCCTCCGACTGGGTGTGCTGGCGCACCGGGGCGACCGGCATCACCTCCACCGGCCGCGCCGCCACCGCGGGATCGGCCGCCAGCGCCCGCAGGGGACGCACGTCGTCGACCACCAGCGCCGCGCGCCCGTGCGTGCCCAGCGCCAGGTCGCCGTCGCGCGGATGCACCACGATGTCGCGCACCGGGGTGGGAGGCACGCCGGGGTGCTTCCACCAGCTCGCGCCGCGGTCGAGGCTCACGTACAGCCCGAACTCCGTCCCCGTGAAGAGCAGGTTGGGCTCCTCCGGGTCCTCCTCGATGACGTGTACGAAGCCGAAGATGTCGTCGCTCGCGATCGACTGCCACGATGCCCCGTAGTCCCCGGTGCGGTAGACGTAGGGCGTCCAGTTGCCGCGGCGATGGTCGTCGTAGACCATGTAGGCGGTGGCGGGATCGTGCTTGCCGGGCTCGATGTGCGGGATCCAGGTGGCCTCGGGCACGCCCGGCACGTTGGCCTCGAGGCTGGTCCACGAACCGCCGCCGTCGCGGGTCACGTGCACGCGGCCGTCGTCGCTCCCCACCCAGATCAGCCCCTCCTCCAGCGCGCTGGGCGCGATGGTCAGGAGGGTCGTGTGTTCCTCGGCCCCCGACGCGTCGATGGTGAGGCCGCCGCTCAGGTGGGCCTGCTGCTTGGACGGGTCGTTGGTGGTCAGGTCGCCCGAGATGATCTCCCAGCTCGAGCCCCGGTCCCGGCTCCGGTGCACGAACTGGCTGCCGATGTAGATGGTGGTCGAGTCGAAGGGGTCGGTGGCGAAGGCCGCGTTCCAGTGGAAGCGGAGCGTCTCGCCCTCGGGATGCGCGGGACGGATGGCCTTGCGCTGGCCGGTGACCCTGTCGAAGCGCTGGAGGTTGCCGCGCTGCGACGACGAGTAGCCGTAACGGGGATCGCTCGGATCCGGCGCCCCCACGAAGCCGTCCCCGCTCACCACCCGGTGCCAGTGCGCGTTCATGACCCCGCGCCCGCCCCAGACGTCCGACGGTCCCCACCAGGAACCGTTGTCCTGGAGGCCGCCGTAGACGTTGAACGGGATCTCGTCGTCGACCTCGATGTGGTAGAACTGGGCGAGCGGCAGGTTCTCGACGAAGCGCCAATTCCTCCCGCGGTCATACGTGAAGGCGATGCCGCCGTCGTTGCCCAGGATCATCCGGCTCGGGTCGTCGGGGTCGATCCAGAGCTCGTGGATGTCGCCGTGGATGATGGCGCTGGGCACCACGGTGGTGAAGGTGCGGCCCGCGTCCTCGGACATCGTCACGGCTCCGTGGAGCGAATAGATGCGGTTCTCGTTGGACGGGTGGGCGCGCAGGTCCGCGTAGTAGAAGGGCCGGGGCGCCACCCCGGGCGCGTCGGAGATGGTCCTCCAGCTGCGGCCGCCGTCGTCGGAGCGCAGCAGCTCGCTCCGCTCGGCCTCCACCAGCGCGTACACCACCGAGGGATGCTCCGTGGGGATCGCGAGCCCCATGCGGCCGAGGTTCCCGGACGGCAACCCGTCCTCCGCAGTGAGCTGCGTCCAAGTGTCGCCCCCGTCGCGGGTGACATGGAGCCCGCTTCCGGGCCCTCCCGACTCGAAGGCCCAGGGCCAGCGCTGATGCTCCCAGAGCGCCGCGAAGAGCTTGTCCGGGTTGACCGGATCCATGATCAGCTCGCCCGCGCCGCTGCGCTCGTTCGACTCGAGGACCGCCTCCCAGGTCTCGCCCCCGTCGCGCGTGCGGTAGACCCCACGCTCCCCGCCCGTGCGCCACGTGGGCCCGAGCGCCGCGACATACACGATGTCGGGATCGGACGGGTGCGTGAGCACGCGATGGATCTTCCCCGAGTCCTCGAGCCCCATGTGGGCCCAGCTCTCGCCGCCGTCGCCGCTCTTGTAGATGCCGTTGCCGACCCCGGCGCTGTTGCGCGGATTCCCTTCCCCGGTGCCCGCCCAGACGATCTCCGGGTTGGGCTGGAAGACGGCCACGGCCCCGATGCTGCCCACGGGCTGGTCGTCGAAGACGGGACGCCAGACGTGGCCCCCGTCGTCGGACTTCCACACCCCTCCGCTGGCGGAGCCGACGAAGATGACGTTCCGGTTCGAGAGCACCACCTCTACGTCGGACACGCGTCCGCTCATCCCCGCGGGCCCGATGGGACGCGCCTGCATAACGGCGAAGTGCTCCGGGGCGACGCTCTGGGCGCTTGCCGGCATGGTGCTGATGATCGTTGCCGAAAGGAACGTCAGGTTGATCCATCTCATGCGAAACATCGCGGTACCTCTACTTGGCGCGGGAGAGCGGGAGACAAGCGTGACTGACATCTACTGGTAACTCTACTGACATCTACTGTATACTAGCTCAATCATCCGTCACGGGAAGCGGCTTCCCTTCTTCCTCGGGACGCTCCGGCGCCTCCCAGTCCGCGTTGCCGCGCACATAGAGTTCGAGCCAGCGCAGCTCCTCGACCAGGCGCGTGCGATGATGCCGGGGCTCGGAGATGCCGTGGCCCTCGCGCGGGAAGAGGATGAAGCGGCTCTCCACGCCGAGATGCGTCAGCCCCGCGAAGAAGTTCATCGACTGCGCCATGGTGTCCGTCCGATCCCGCTCCCCGTGGAAGAGGATGGTCGGGGTGGTCACCTGGTCGAGGTGGGAGTAGGCCGAGCGCTCGAGCCAGTGGTTCCGGTTCGACCACGGGTCGCCGCCCAGGTACCAGCGCAGGACGTCGAAGTGGAAGCCGGTCCCGAACTCGCTCTGCCAGTCCGACACCATCGCCCCCAGGCTCGCCGCCTTGAAGCGGTCGGTCTGGGTGATGGTCCAGCCGCCCAGGATGCCGCCGTAGCTCCAGCCTTTCACCGCCAGCGAGTCGGCGTGGGCGACGCCGGTCCCCAGCACGTGGTCGACCCCGGTCATGACGTCGTCGTAGTCCCCGCCCCCGATGTCGTTCATGTTGCCGCGCAGCAATTCATCGCCGTAGCCGGAGGAGCCGCGCACGTTGGGCTGGATGATCGAGTATCCCGCGGCGGCCAGGATCTGTGCGTCGGCGTCGAAGCCGCGGGTGAAGACGCCCGCCGGCCCGCCGTGGATCTCGAGCACCAGCGACTGCGCCTCGGGATTGAGGCTGCGGTAGAGGATGCCCTCGATGGGGAGCCCGTCGCGGCTGGTCCACCGGACCACCTCGGGCTCGGCCAGTTGGCGCTCCGCCATCCACGGGTTGGCTTCGGTGAGGCGGGTGTGGGCGCCCCCGTCCACTTGCGCGGAATAGATGTCGCCCGGAGCGGTAGGCGTGTTGTGCGTGAAGGCATAGCGCGTGAAGTCCGCCGAGAAGCTGGGCGCGGAGAGGATGCCGTCCCCCGAGGAGACGGCCTCCAACGCTCCCGATTCGGCGTCAAGCCGGTACAGGTGGGCGAC
The DNA here is from genome assembly GCA_965202805.1 of Longimicrobiales bacterium. GTDB lineage: Bacteria > Gemmatimonadota > Gemmatimonadetes > Longimicrobiales > Gaopeijiaceae > BD2-11. The sequence goes on along the minus strand of OZ241869.1, from coordinate 292,839 downwards.
CGTCCGGTCCAGCCCCGCGAAATAGAAGGCCTCGCCGGAGGGATGCCACTGCGGCGTACCCCGGATGTCCACCATCATGTCGGGCGCCATCTGGCGCACGTCGCCGCTCTCGACGTCCATGACGTACAGGTTGCCCTGGTCGAGCTCCCAGGTCTCGAGGTCGGGCGCGCCGAAGGCGAGCCGGGTCCCGTCGGGAGACCACGCCAGCGAACTCTCCGGCGCCTCGTTGTCGGTCAGGTCGCGGGTCTCGCCGCTGGCCACGTCGAGCAGCGCGATCTCGGAGAGATAGCCGTCGTTGCGCCTGTTCTCGTGGCGGTAGGTGTAGGCGACGCGCTCCGCCCCGGGCGCGACCGCGAACTGGCCGATGCGCAGGTTGCCGCTGGTGAGCCGGCGCGCCTCGGCGTCCGCTTCCCCGGCCGCGTCCAGGCCGATGCGCCAGAGGCTTGACCACTCGCCGCGCGTCTGCCCGTTGGGCGCCTCGTCGACGAAGATGGCGTCGTAGCCGTCCTCGCGGCGCTCCTCCTCGTCGTCGGGGAGGGAGTCGTTGGCGAGGAAGAAGATCGAGCCCGCATCGCCCCACTCGAACGACCGCACCGAGGTGGCGTGCCCGGTCAGCGCCCGCGCCTCCCCGCCGTCCGTGCGGATGAGGAATACCTGCCGCCTGCGCTCCTCCCCGTCGCCGCTCGACCGCAGGAACGCCACCCAGCGGCCGTCCGGGGACCAGCGCGCTCCGGAGTCGCCGTCCTCCCCGGTGAAGCGCCGGGCGTCCGTGCCGTCCGCGTTCACGATCCAGAGCGACGTGATGCGCTCGTTCTCGTCCCAGTCCAGCTCGGAGCGCGAGAACAGCACACGTTCCCCGTCCGGTGACATGCGCGGGTCGGACACCCGCGTGAGGTTGATGGCGTCGTCGACCCCGAAGGGGGTCTGCTGCGCGGCAGCCGGAGCGCCGCCGAGGATGAAGACGATGGCGAAGAGCGCGAGAACGGCAACTCCGTGCGCGCCTTCCTGAGCCCGAATGATCCGTAGACCGAACATGTTCCCGACCTGCCGAAGGTGGACCGGATCCGGCTGGCGGACCCGTTGCCGCGCGGGTGTGACGGGCTTCCCCGACGCCTCCGGCGGTGCTGGCAATATGCCCGGTGCGGGATCAGGGCTGCAAGCGGGAGGCGGACGAACCCGGGCCCGCCAGTTCCGCCGCCATTTCGCGCAGTCCGATGGCCTCGATGCCGCCCTTTGCCGGGTAGCGCTCCTCGCCGCCGTACACGAGAAACGCCTCGTCTGCCTCGTCTGCCCTTGCCCATCCACCGCTCGCCACAGAGCTTGCAGCGTCGCCGCGTGAAGGCTGATGCCGATGTGCGCGGAGGGGTGCCCGCCAGGCCGGGACGGGCGCCCCACGGGACCGGGATACGGCACACTCCAGCGAGCAGTCAGGCACCATGACCCAGAAGCCACGCACGGCGCGCCGGACGCGCCTCTTCACCGAGTCGGTAATCCGCGAGATGACGCGCGTCGCGCAGGAGTGCGGGGCGCTGAATCTGGCCCAGGGATTCCCGGACTTCCCGGCGCCGCAGGTCATCAAGGACGCCGCCTGCCAGGCCATCCAGGAGGACATCAATCAGTACGCGATCACCTGGGGATCGCCGCGCTACCGCGATGCGCTGGTGCGCAAGTACCGCGAGTGGTACGGGATGGAGGTGAACGGCGAGCGCGAGATCACCGTCACCTGCGGGGCCACCGAGGCGATGGCGTCCATCATGCTCGCCGTCATCAACCCGGGCGACGAGGTGATCGTGCTGGAGCCGTTCTACGAGAACTACGGCCCGGACGCCATCCTGTGCGAAGCCACGCCCGTGTTCCATCGGCTTGAGCCGCCGGAGTTCCGGCTGGACCCTGCACGCCTCGAGGCGGACGTCACCCCGCGCACCCGCGCCATCATCCTCAACACCCCCAACAACCCCACCGGACGCGTCTTCGACCGAGCGGAACTGGAGGGGGTTGCCGACATCTGCCGGCGTCACGACATCCTCGCCTTCACCGACGAGATCTACGAGCACATCTACTACGAGGGCGAGCACATCCCGCTGGCCACCCTCCCGGACATGCGCGAGCGCACCGTCACCGTATCCGGCGCCTCCAAGACCTACAGCGTGACCGGCTGGCGGCTGGGCACCATCGTGGCCCCCGCCGACCTCACCGACGAGATCCGCAAGGTGCACGACTTCCTGACCGTGGGCGCACCCGCCCCGCTGCAGGAGGGGGTCGCGGCGGCGATGAACGCGCTGGGGCCCGAGTTCTACGACGAGCTGAAGCAGAGCTACCTGGCGAAGCGGGAAGTCCTGTACCAGGGATTGCTCGAAGGTGGCTTCCGCTGTTCGGCTCCCGAAGGCGCGTACTACATCATGGCCGACTTCTCGGATCTCTCGGACGAGGACGACGACACCTTCTCGCGCTCGCTGGCGCGGGACGCGGGAGTGATTCCGGTGCCGGGGTCGAGCTTCTTCAACGTGGAGGCCGGGGACAGCACCTACGTGCGCTTCGTCTTCTGCAAGCGCATCGCCAGCCTGGAGACGGCGAGCGACCGGCTGCGGGCGTACGCGCGGGCGGGGGCGTAGCAACCCGCCGACAGGGCTCAGGTAGCGCGTGGACCGAGAGGCAGACACTCGGAGATTCGCGCAAATTGCAGATTGTCATTTTGATTGACAATCTGCATCCGACTCGCCACGATTCTCTCGGACATCTCCTCCGATCCTCGTCAAGAGGCCGCGACCCGTTGCCGAAACAGGAGGCCTCCAGGTGCCGTCCATCGAGCGCGATCCGGTCGCTCCTCCGCGTGAGCCGCCATTCATCGAGCGCGACCTGGCCGGACCTCTGCGCGAGCGACTGCGCCACTACCCGGTCGCCACCGTCACCGGCCCCCGGCAATCGGGCAAGACCACGCTTTGCCGCACGCTTCTCTCCGACCGACCGTACATCTCCCTCGAGGGCATGGACGTGCGTGCCCATGCCCGGGAAGATCCGCGCGGCTTTCTGCATGAGTACCGCGGCGGAGCGGTCATCGACGAGGTGCAGCGCGCGCCCGACCTGACATCGTACCTGCAGGAGGAGGTCGACCGCGATCCCGCTCCCGGACGTTTCGTGTTGACCGGTTCGCAGCACTTCGGGCTGAGCGAGGCGGTGAGCCAGTCACTCGCCGGACGGGTCGGCGTGCTTCACCTGCTGCCTCCGGGATTCAACGAACTGGCCCGCTTCGGAGGGCCCGGCCCGGAACTCCTGGATTGCCTCTGGACCGGTGCCTACCCGCGCATCCATCACCGGGGAATCCCGCCGGACGTGTGGCTGCGCGACTATTTCACCACCTACATCGAGCGCGATGTGCGGTCCCTGCGAAACGTCACCGACCTCGAGGCGTTCTCGGCATTCGTGCGGCTGGCAGCGGGGCGTACCGCGACCGAGGTCAACCTGTCCGCGCTCGCCGCAGATGCGGGCATCCGCCACAATACCGCCCGCGCATGGCTGTCGGTTCTCGAGGCGAGCTTCCTGGTCATCCGGGTCCCCGCCTTCCGCCGCAACCTCCGCAAGCGCCAGATCAAGGCGCCCAAGTTGCACTTCCTCGACTCCGGGCTCGTCTGTCACCTGCTGGGCATCAGATCTCCGGAGGAGCTGCGCCACCATCCGCTGCGCGGCCAGGTCTTCGAGAGCTGGGTGGCATCGGAGGTGTTCAAGGCCATCGCGCATCGGGGCCGCGAGCCCCGCCTGGGACATTATCGAGCCCCGGGGACGGAGGTCGATCTCGTCGCCGCCCTCGGGTTGCGGGCGATCCTCGCGGAGGCCAAGTCGGCGACGACCATCGTCCCCCGTTTCTTTTCCGGGTTGAGGAGTCTTGCCGCCTCTCTGGACGAAGCTGGACAGAGCGTCGAGCAACGCCTGGTGTACGGCGGTGATTCCCGGTATCGGCGGAACGATACGGAGGTGATCCCCTGGAACCGGATGCTGGAGCTGGAGTGGGGTTGAGCGCGGAAATCGGCTGGTCTACTCCACCACCTCCCGCAGGGTCTCCAGCGGCGTGCGGCGGAGGACGCCCCGGCTGTTGGCGAACCCGGTAACCACGGTCAGCGCGACCACCACCAGCCAGACGGCCGCCACGCGCCCGAGCGGCAGCTGGAAGTCGAGCTCGAAGAAGAGCTCGACCAGCGCCCACGCGGAGCAGACGCCGAGCAACGCGCCCGTCAGCCCGGCGAGCACCCCGAGGCTGGTGTACTCCGCGAGCAGGACCTGGCGGACGAGCGAGCGGCGCGCGCCGAGCGTCTTCAGGAGGGCGCTCTCGCGCATCCTCTGATAGCGGGACGTGGAGAGGGAGCCCACGAGCACGACCACGCCGGCGAGGGCGATGAAGAGGGCGAGGAAGCGGATGGCCCCGCCCACGCGGCCGAGGATGGTGTCGAGGGCTTCCTGGACGAGCGCCAGGTCGAGCACCGAGACGTTCGGGAGGCTGAGGACCAGGTTGCGCTGCATGCGCGCGCGGGCCTGGGGGTCGACGATGCGTGCGAGGCCCAGGTAGCTGCGCGGGGCCTGGTCGAAGACGCCGGGCTCGGCGACAGCCAGGAAGTTGATGTCGAAGCGCTCCCAGTCGACGCGGCGGAGGTTCTCCACCGTGGTGGTGACGGGGACGCCCTGGACATCCCAGGTGATGCGGTCGCCGATCCCTACCCTCAGGTCGTCGGCCAGACCGGCGTCGAGGGAGAGGCCGTCGGGCGGGCCGTCGCCGTTGTCGCCCGCGGCGGCATCGTCATCCCACCAGCGACCGGCCACCAGCTCCTCCGTGTCGGAGAGTTCGGCGCGCGAGGTGTTGCGGTAGAGGCGCCGCACCGCCCAGCGGGCCGGGCCCCCGTCGGAGCGGTCGCGCAGGATCTCCGCGGCCGGACGCCCGTTCACGCTGGAGATGCGCGCCGGCACCACGGCGGTCAGGTCGACCGGGCCGCCGCCCGCCTCCGCCACCAGCTCGGTCACGCCGTCCCGCTGGTCGGGCTGGACATCGAAGAAGAGCAGGTTGGGCCGGTCCTCGCCGGCGTCCGTCGAGAGGGCGCGGTCCAGGCTGGCCTCCACCACGAGCACCGTGGTGATGAGGAAGGAGCCCAGGCCGAGCGCGAGCATGACCGCCGCGGTCTGGTTCTGGGGCCGGAAGAGGTTGGCGACCCCCTGGCGGATGGCGTACGACGCGCGCGCCGGGAAGTAGCGCCGGGTGAGGCGGGTCAGGGCGACCGCGGTTCCGTAGAGCAGCAGCAGGGCGGCGCTGAGTCCGCCGGCGAAGCCGAGGCCGTGCTCGGGCTCGGGGGCCTGCCAGAGGCTGAGCAGCAGCATCCCGCCGACCAGAGCGCCGAACGCGAACACGCGATCCAGCCGCGACTTCGCCGTGGCCTCCGGCTCGAAGTCGGCGCGCAGGGCCTGGAGGGGCGCGATGCCGCGGATGCGCAGGAGCGGGAGGAGCGCGAACAGCGCGGCCGCCGCCATCCCCGTCACCAGCCCCGCGACCACGGCCGTGCGGTCCACCCGCGCCTCCACGGTGACGGGCAGCACGTCCGTGATCAGCAGCGGCAGGAGGCGCTGCAGCCCGATCCCCCCCGCCACCCCCGCGACCGAGCCGACCAGGCCGAGCGCCAGCGCCTGCAGGAGGTAGGCGTTGAAGACGCTCCGTTCGCGCGCGCCGATGCAGCGCAGCACCGCGACCGAAGCGGTCTTCTCCTTCACGTACACGTGGATTGCGCTGGCGGCGCCGATGCCCCCGAGCAGCAGCGCGGTCAGCCCCACGACCCGCAGGAACCAGGCGAGCACGCGCGTGCCCCGGGTGAGCCTCCGGGCCTGGTCCTGCGCGGTCACCGAGGTCACGGCCTGGTTGCGGAGGAAGCGCCAGTGGCGGTCCTCCACGTCCTCCGGGTCCTCCCCCGCGGGCATGCGCAGGTAGATGTGGTGGCGGGCCACGCTGCCGAACTCGAACAGCCCGCTGGCGGCGAGATCGCTCCGGGCGACGAACACGCGCGGCCCGATGGCGCTCTGGAAGCCGATGTCGGTCGGCAGGCCGCGCACGGTGCCCAGGATGACGAAGGAAGAGGAACCCACCTGCAGGGTGTCGCCCGCGCCCACGCCCAGCTGGATGGGAATCGCCTCGTCCACGATCGCGACTCCGGGCTCGCCCAGCCGCGACCAGATCCCCGGGGGCGCCGTCTCCACCCGCCCGTAGAGCGGAAAGCCCCCCTCCACCCCCCTCACCTGGGTCAGCCGGGTGGCCCCGCTCCCAGGCGCGTACACCATGGACACCAGCCCGGTCACCCGCGAGAGGCGCCCCCCCTCGGCCACGACCGAGTCGGCGATGGCGCCCACGCTGTCGGAGATGGCCGCGTTGGAGGTGAGGCGCAGGTCGGCGCCCAGGAGGAGCTGCGACTCCTCCCGTATGGAGCGGATCACGTCGCCGCTGAACGAGTGCACCGCCACCAGCGCGGCGACCCCGAGCGCCACCGAAGCTGCGTAGCCTCCGATGCGGCGCATGCCCGCCCTTCCCTCGCGCCACGCGAGCCGCAGCGAGAAGGGGATCACGGCGGCGCGGGGCCGCGCGGGCCGCCGGAGGGGCCGTCTTCGTCACGGGGCGGATCGCCGAATCGGCTGTTTCCGCGGCCCGAGCGGTCTTCGGCGACGCCGGCCCCGCCGTTGCGGCGGTCCGACGCGATGCGCCCGTCCCTCAGGGTGACGATGCGCCGGGCGCGCGCGGCCAGTTCCAGGTCGTGGGTGGCGAGCACGATGGTGGTGCGGCACTCCCGGTTGAGCTCCTCCATCAGCTCGACCACCACCGCCCCGGCCGCGGAATCCAGGTTGCCCGTGGGCTCGTCGGCGAAGAGCACCAGCGGCTGGTTGGCGAAGGCGCGGGCGAGCGCCACCCGCTGCTGCTCGCCCCCGGAGAGCTGCGCCGGATAGTGGTGCATGCGCTCCACGAGCCCCACCCGCTCGAGCAGCTCGCGGGCCCGCACACGCGGCTTGACGCGGGACCCCGGCCGGCGCCCCGCGCCCCCCGGCACCGTCCCGCGCGGCGCCAGCTCCAGCGGCACCATGACGTTCTCCAGCGCCGTGAGCGTGGGCAGGAGGTGGAAGGTCTGGAAGACAAAGCCTACCTTCTCCGCCCGGAACGCGGCCCGCTCGTCGGCGGTAAGGGCCGACAGCCGCTCGCCGCCCAGGCTGACGGAGCCGGTCGTTGGCGCATCGAGCCCCGCGAGCAGCCCCAGCAGGGTGGTCTTGCCGCTTCCCGAGGGACCCACTAGGGCGATAAAGTCCTCTTCGGGGACGCTCAGGTCGATGTCGCGCAAGACGACCAGCGAGCGGCTGCCGCGCCCGTACGCTTTGCTCACACCTTCAGCGACGATCATCATGTGGAGACGCCTCGCGGCAATCGGCCTGCTCACGTTCCTGCCCGCGTGCGGGGGAGCAGAAGACCCCGAAGCGTTACGTTCGCCGGATGGGGAAGTTGCGGCAACGGACGCCGCCACGAAGGCCGCCTCGTCCTCCTCGCCGGCCCCGTCACAGTCCGCCACCTCTACGACGGACACCTCGCCCGAGCGCGGTGTTGTCCTCTTCCTGGGCACGAGCCTCACCGAAGGCTACGGCCTGGGCAACGCCCGGGAGCACGCCTTTCCCGCGAGGGTCCGGACGCGCATCGACCGGGCCGGACTTCCTTTCCGTGTGGTAAACGCGGGCGTCGGCGGCGACACCAGCGCGGGGGGCCTGCGGCGGCTGGAGTGGCTGCTGCGCACGCCGGTGCGCGTGCTCGTGATCGAACTGGGGGCCAACGATGGCCTGCGGGGACTGGATGTCGATGCCCTGCGCAACAACCTGCTCGCCGTCATCCGCCGGACCCGGGCCCGGTACGCGGAGGTCGAAGTCCTGCTGGCGGGCATGCAGGCGCCCCCCAACCTGGGCGAGCGCTACACCGCAAGCTTCAGCGCCGTCTTCCCCGAGGTGGCCCGCGAAGCGGAGGTCACCCTCATCCCCTTCCTCCTCGAAGGCGTGGGCGGCGTCCGCGAGCTCAACCAGGCCGACGGGATCCACCCCTCGGTGGACGGCCATGAGATCATCGCCGAGACCGTCTGGGCCAGCCTGGAGCCGGTGCTGAGGCGCATCGATGCCCGCTGACCGCGAATCCCCCTCCCCACCCAGGAGCGCCCGATGGCGGTGAAATTCTTCAGTTTCCTCGCGGTGGTCTTCATCTCCCTGCTGCTCATCGGGCTCATCCTCCCCGGCACCTGGGCGGTCGAACGCTCGCTGGAGATGCCCGCGGTCCCGGAACGGGTGTTCGCCTACGTCAACGACGTGTCGCTCTGGGATGCGTGGACCGACTGGCCCGAAGCCGCCGCGGAGCGCTTCGGCCCTTCCAGCGGGGTCGGCGCGGGCCGCAGCTGGGACGATCCGGAGTTCGGCGACGGCGTCTTCACCATCGTGGAGAGCGTCGCCGCGGAGCGGGTTCGCTACCGGGTTGAGGTAGAGGACGGGTCGATGATTACCGAGGGAACCATCGCCCTGGACCGGCTCGAGGACGGCACCCGGGTGACCTGGCGCGAGACCGGCGACTTCGGGTGGAATCCCATCCTGGGCTACGTGGCGCGCGCCATGGATCGCCTGCAGGGACGGGAGATGGAGGTGGGGCTGGAACGCCTGAGCGAGGCGAGTTCCTCCTGACCTCCGGGTCTGAACGGCGGGTCTGAACGGCCGGCCGGGGATCGATTCCGGATCGCGACGCGGGCCGGGACTAGTTCAACTGGCGCGCCATCTCCAGCAGCTCGTCGTTGCTCCGGGTCCGGCCCATCAGGCCGAGCAGCTCGCTCATGGCTTCCGCGGGAGGCTTGTGCGACAGCTGGCGGCGGAAGGCCCGCGAGAGGGTGAGCGCCTCGGGTGAGAGCAGGAGTTCCTCGCGCCGGGTGGCGGAGGCCACAAGGTCGATGGCCGGGAAGATGCGCCGGTCGGCCAACTCGCGGGAGAGGAGCAGTTCGCTGTTGCCCGTGCCCTTGAACTCCTCGAAGATGACCTGGTCCATGCGCGAGCCGGTGTCCACGAGCGCGGTCGCGACGATGGTCAGCGACCCTCCGCCCTGTGCGTCGCCGATGTTGCGCGCGCTGCCCAGGAACCGCTTCGGCTTTTCCATGACGCTGGCGTCCAGGCCGCCCGATAGCGTGCGTCCGCTCCCCTCCTCGACGTTGTTGTGGGCGCGGGCGAGGCGCGTGATGGAGTCCAGGATCACCACGACGTCCTGACCCATCTCGACCCGCCGGCGTGCACGCTCCATGGTGATCTCGGCCACGGCCACGTGGCGTTCGGCCGGATAGTCGAAGCTCGAAGCGACGACTTCGCCGTAGCCGCACATCTCCATCTCGGTGATCTCTTCCGGACGCTCGTCGACCAGCAGGATGAAGAGATGGCAGCCCGGATGGTTGGCGACGACGCCCTGTGCGACGCGCTGGAGGATGGTCGTCTTCCCCGCCTTCGCCGGAGCCACGATCATCGCCCGCTGTCCCTTGCCGAAGGGGCAGAAGAGGTCGATGACGCGGTTGGTGAAGTCGGGCTGTCCGAGGTGCATGATCTCGCACTCGAGCTTGAGCTGGTTCCTGGGGTGGAGCGCGCTCAGGCGGGTGAACTCGGGGCGGTCGCGCAGGGAATCGGGCGGCTCGCCGTTGACCGTGACGACCCGCGTGAGCGGGGGCGCCTTGCCGTTGCGGGGCCGGTTGCCGACGTCGCCGGCGATCTCGTCTCCGGTGCGCAGTCCGAAGCGCCGGATGACCTTGGGGCCGACGTACACGTCCTGCTTCGAGGCGGTGTAGCCGAACTTGCGCAGACGGATGAATCCGGATCCGCTGCCGAGGACCTGAAGAACACCTAGGGGTTGCCTGTCCGACACGATAACAGGTAGGGGTTGCCGGGGTGCGACGGGCTCTCGCGGCCCCTGGAGCGCGGCCGCGAAACGGAGATACTTCGATACTGCTCCCCTACAGATTGGACAAGGGACCGCGCGCGCACAAGTGCAACCGGCGCCGGAACGCTTCCGCGCCCGGCGCCGATCCCCCCCTCGCCGCCCCTCCGCCCCGTTGCAGGCCTACAGGCTCATGCCCCTCCAGGGCCGCCTGACGCGGTTCGACGTCCGCCACGACACCCCGCGCCCGGGGGCGCTGCGCCGGACCGACATCCTTCGCCCCGGCGGGCCGGCGGGCGCCCCGCGCACGACCCCGCCCCGCCGCAGGCGCGCCTGATCCTCCACCGAGCCGCTCACCTGCATCTCGCCGCCATCGCGCATGATCGTGAGCGTCATGGCCTCGCCCTCCTCGTAGGAGCGCAGGATGCGGCGCACGTCACCCGCCGAGTCTATGGTGCGCCCGTCGATGGCCAGAACCACGTCGCCGCCCTCGAGACCCAGCGGGTTGTCCTCGTCGGCTTCCGTGACCAGGGCCCCCGCCTCGGTGTTGAAGTAGCGGCCCAGCTCGGGGTTCAGCGTCACCAGGCTGATGCCGTGCGATGCGCGCAGCCCCATCACCGCGATCGCCGAGCCACCCTCCGGGAACCAGGCGTAGTCGTCCCACTGCTCACGCATCTGCTCCGCCATCTCGCGCGCCCGTTCGCCGGCTTCCTGGCTGCGTTCCCGCACTTCTTCCATCCGCGCCCGCACCTCGTCCATCACCTCCTCCACCCGGTCCGCGTCGAACCCCATGGCCATCCAGGCCGGGCGGGGCTCGACGGTTGCCGATGCCGCCGTGCCGTCGCGCAGGTACTCCACCTCCACTTCCTCGCCGGGCTCCAGTTCACGCGCCAGGAACAGCAGCCGCTGACCGGGCGCGGACCGGTCGGCATCGACACGCTCCTCCAGGTCGGGGTCGGCGAGGGGTTCGAGCAGGCTGTGACCGTCGAGCGAGGTGATGATGTCACCTTCCCGAAGTCCCGCTTCGTCGGCCGGGCCGTTTTCGGTGACCCCCCGCACCTCGGCGCCCTGCGCGTCCGTGTCCGCCGAACCCATGCTCAGCTGGATCCCGAGCAGCGCCCGGGACGTCAGATTGCCCTGAATGCGAAACAGCCCGCGGTCGGGGCCACCCCGCCCGCGGCGGTTGCGCTCCTGGGCCTCCAGCACCGACGGCGCCGTCAGCGCGAGCAGCAGGCCGGCCGTCCAGAATGCCGCGCCAATCCTTCTCGTTCGTCCGCTTCCCGTCTTCCGCTTCTTCCTCAACATGCGATCCTCCTCCGTTGCCCCACTCGTCGTCGTCCGGGATGTCGCGTGCCGGGCCGGACTCCGGAGAGCCCCTGGCGCGCGCCATCAGACCATCAGACGCGGCGGCGGGCGGGAAGGTTGCACCGGGTCGGCGAGATGGTGAGGTCGCGGCGGCCCCGGGGGGAGTTGGACCCGCGCGCGGCACGTGAACGGATCGCGCCGCACCGGTGGCAGGCACGCCGCCCGGGCGATGCGGGCTTCCTCTGCCGCGGTGCGCTGCCGTTGAGGCGCGGACCCTACCGCGGAAGCGCGAGCGCCACCAGCTCGGCGGCGTGGCCGCGGTCGCCCACCGCCACCACGATGAACTGGCGTCCGTCGGCCAGGTAGGTCATCGGCACCCCGGTCTGGTTGGCGGGGAGCTCGAACTCGTGCACGATCTCGCCGGTGGCCTTGTCGTGGGCGCGCAGTCTGTTGCCGCCCGACCCGAAGGCCGCGAACATCCCGCCCCCCTCCCCGGCGAAGAGCAGGGTCCGGGTCACCATGGTGCCGCCCCGGTCGGGCTTCCCGGTCGGGGGAATGTCCACCCCGGCCAGTGCCGGGTGCTCGCGCACATAGTCGGGGGTGTCGCCGTTGGGCCTCATCCAGACATGGTCGCCGGTGTTCAGGTCGATGGCGGTGATGCGCCCCCAGGGCGGCTTGATGAGCGGGAGCCCCTGCGGACCGCCGCCGCGCACCCGGCGGAAGGCGCGCCCGGAGATATAGTCCATGCTGGAGATCTCCGGGTCGTTGATGAGGCCGTGCACCGACGGCGACGTGACGGAGGTGACGTACAGGATGCCCGTCTCCACGTCGACCGCACCGCCCGGCCAGTTGGCTCCGCCCAGCGACCCGGGCAGCACCAGCGTGCCCAGGGTGCCGTTCGGGTCGTCCAGGTCGATGACCGAGGGCGGGGTGTAGAGCGGCCCGATCACCAGCCGGGAGACCATGTCCAGCGCTTCCGCGCGCAGTTCCGGGGTGAAGTCGATGAGGTCGTCCACCGATACCCCCTGGCGGTCGAAGGGGGCGGGGCGGGTAGGGAACGGCTGGGTGGGCGCGGTCCACTCGCCGGGCACCTCGCTGAGCGCCACCGGCCGCTCCTCGATGGGCCAGACCGGCTCGCCCGTGTAGCGGTCGAAGACGTAGGTGAACGCCTGCTTGCTGACCTGCGCCACCGCCGGGATGGTGCGCCCGTCCACGGTGATGTCTAGCAGGATGGGAGGCGCGGGCGGGTCGTAGTCCCAGATGCCGTGATGGACCATCTGGAAGTGCCACACCCGCTCGCCGGTACGCGCGTCGAGGCACACCAGGCTCTGGGAAAAGAGGTTGTTGCCGGGGTGGTGGCCGCCGTAGTAGTCACCCGTCGGGGCTTCGATGGGCAGGTAGACGTAGCCGCGCTCGAGGTCCGCCGAGAAGGGCGTCCAGACGGCCGCGTTGCCGGTGTAGCGCCAGGACCCGTCCAGCCAGGTGTCGTTCCCGTATTCGCCCTCCTGGGGGATGGTGTGGAAGATCCAGAGACGCTCGCCGGTGCGCACGTCGTAGCCGCGCACGTGGCCGGGCGGCATGTCGGGCTTCGGGGGCGAGCTTCCGGACGGCAGCGCCGTCCCCACCACCGCCACATCTCCCACGATCACCGGCGGGGAGCTCGAACCCAGCGGGTCGTTGTCGATGTCGACCTCGCGGGGCCCGAAGTCCCTGCGCAGGTCGACGATCCCGTCCTGGCCGAAGGCCGGGTCCGGCCGTCCGGTCCTCGCATCCAGCGAGACCATGTGGTAGGCCGGGGTGATCACGAGGACGCGCTCCGCCTGGCCGTCTGTCCAGTACGCGACCCCGCGGCCGGAGTTGGCGCGCGGCGCGGTCTCGGCGCGCACCCCTTCGTCCATGCGGTACATCCACATGGTCTCGCCGGTGGCGCCGTCGATGGCGACCACCGCCCGCCGGTAGCCCGCGGTGACGTACAGGGTGCCGTTCACCGCGAGGGGGGTTACCCGGTAGTTGAACTCGGGCCGGTCGCCGAAGTTGCGCGACTCCCAGCGCCACGCGATCTCCAGGTCGGCGACGTTGTCCGCGGTGATCTGGTCGAGCGGCGAGTACTTGGTGCTCCCCGCGTCACCCCCGTAGTGGAGCCAGTTGCCGCCGGCCGCCCCCTGCTGCGCAACGAGTGCCGGCGCCGCAGCCGGGCCTGCCAGCACCCCGGCGGCGAAGATCACCACGGCGGGGAGGATGCGGCGGGGGGAGGGGGGTCGACGGGGGCTGCAGCGACTGCGATTCACGGCTTCGTGCATCGGGGACTCCCGGCTGCGGGTACGGGCCACCATGGGGCGCGCGGGCGCATGCCAGCGAATGTCGTTCACCGAGGACTACTTCACAACTCCCCGACGCTCACATCGAGTGCCTCTTGAAGGACCACGACGGACGATCCGATCGACTCTCGTCCGGAGCGGGCCGCGCCGCCTCGGCATCGATTTGGCCGGCATCGGTCTCATCGACCGCGGGAAACGCCTCGAGGGCCGCGGCACGGGACTCGTGGACCGGGATGATCTTGTCGAAGCCGCTCAGGGACACGACCGAGCGGATCGGTCCCGACAGTCCGCACATGGCAATCGTCTGGTCGGCCTGACTGAACTTTCTGGCGACCATCAGAATGACGCTCAGCCCCGCGCTGCTCATGTAGGAAAGATCCTGCAGATCAAGCAGCAGGGCCCTTTCCCCCTGCGGGATTCCCGACTCCATGGCCGCACGGAAGTCCGCGCTGTTCACGCTGTCGACCCGCCCCGCGGGCGACGCAATCAGCACACCGGCCACTCTCTCCCAGCCAACCTGCAAATCCATGGATTCCCTCACGGTGCCGATGAGGCGGAAGCGGACCCGTTGCCGGTATGGGCCCCGGCCCGCTGCGGTGGCGCAGACGCCCCGGTCCTTCCGCGGATCCCGCTCAGCGGGCGTTCCCCTTCATCACCTCGCCGAACGTCGCCGCCGCGCTCGCGAACATCTGCGTAAGGATCTCGTGGCGGCGCTTCATCTGATCCTCGACGAACTCCCAGAGTGTGCCCTTGATCGCGGAAAGCGCCTGATCGCGCACATCCGGGTCGAGGCGGTCGTGGGTGAACTCGTGCTTCTCGATCGTGAACTCGGCGATGTCGGTGATGTTCTCTCCCAGGGTGTTCATGTCGAGCGAGTTCGGAAGCTGTCCCAGAAGCTCCTCCTGCGATCTCGGCTCCCGGACGGCGGCGTAGACGGCACCCGCGTCCTCCTCTTCGGAGATCGACCGCAGGGCATCGTCCATGGTCTCGTAGACCGGCATGATCTTGTCGAAGCCGGTCAACGAAATGATCGAGTGCAGCATCGCCGAGAGGCTGCATACGCCGATCGCGTTGTCGGGTCCCTGGAATCTTCTTGCAACCATCAGCAGGACGCGCAGACCGGCGCTGCTCATGTAGGTGAGCCGCCCCAGATCCAGGAGCAGAGCTCGTTCTCCGGACGGGATGCCGGCCTCCAGCGCTTCGCGAAATGTCCGGCTGTTTGCGCTGTCGACGCGACCCGCCGGCGAAGCGATCAGGACTCCTGCTTTCCGGGAAAAGCCTACCTGTATACTCATGACCGTGCTCCCAAGTGGTGAGCCATTCACTTGGACCGAGAAAGCAACGACACCGACAGAAACTGATTGCCCGGTCGCCGGGTGTCAACAAGAATCGGACTTGCCCGCCCGACCGTTTTCAGGCTCATCTTACAGTAGGACCAAGCTGCGAATTCCAACCCGATTGCGAGGTTGAACCGGTTGAGGAACCGTGATGCGATCCCGACGCAAAGGTAACATCGGGCGGATGAATGCCTTCAGGATGCTCCTGGCTGATGTGACAGATCGAACTCCGGCTCGATCCGGCTCGCTGCCTTCGCCCCCGGGGCCCAGCGGGCGCCGCATCCGCCACCTCTGGGCCCGCATCCGCAATTTCCCCGGGTTGCTCGAATCCCTTCACGCCCGGTACGGCGCGATCGCGTCGTACAGGCTGCTCTCGCGGCGATTCTGCGCGGTGTTCGATCCCTACCTGATTCGGGAGATCCTCGTGGCGAAGCGTCATTCCTTCGCGAAGACCTTTGCCTACAAGGACATCCGCCCCGTCCGGAACCCCACCCTGCTGACGGGTGACGGCACCGATCACCAGCGGCGGCGCAAGCTCGTCCAGCCATCGTTCGGCAAGAAAGGGATGGACGAATACGCGGGCCTGATGCTGGAAAAGGCCCGGCAGGTGCAGGAACGCTGGCGCGACGGTCACCCGCTCGACGCCGCCCGCGAGGTACACCGGATCGCGATCGCCGTTGCCGTCGCGTGCTTCTTCGGACGTGACATGCGGGTGGATCCGAAGGTGGGCAAGGCGGTTGTGGATGCCATGACCTGGGACTTCGCGCTGGGAATCCTGCCCTGCACGAACCTTCTGCGGCGGCTGCCCCTGCCCGCGAACCTGCGCGCCAGGCGGGCCTGGAAGGACATGGACGAGGTGATCTTCGAGGTCATTCGCCGGGCGAGGGATCCTTCCCGGGAACGCGCCGACCTGGTCTCGCTGCTGGTGACGGCGGAGGACGAGGAGGGGATCGAGCGCCCCTTCACCGACGACGAGATCCGGGACGAGGCGCTGATCCTGCTGATGGCCGGTCACGAGACATCGGCGGCGGCGATGACGTGGTGCCTCTACTACGTCATGCGGCACCCCCGCGTGCGCGACGCGATCGAACGGGAAGTGGACCAGATCGCGCACGACCGGCCGCTGACGCCGGAAGACTACCCGAAGCTGCCGTACACGAAAGCCGTCTTCAACGAGGCCCTTCGCATCGCCCCGCCCATCTACTTCGTCGGACGGGAGGCGCTGGAGGACTGCGAGATCGGCGGCTACCGGATCCGCAGGGGCACGGTCGTGCAGCCCTGCATCCGCGTGGTCCACTGGAACGAGAGACACTTCCGGCGGCCATCGGATTTCAGACCGGAACGGTGGCTGGAGGAGCCTCCCGGCCACCCTCGGCACGCCTTCCTTCCCTTCGGCTACGGTCCGCGCATCTGCATCGCCTGGGGTTTTGCGACCATGGAGGCCGTCCTGGTGATGGCCACCATCGCCCGCCGCTGGAGACTGGAGGCCGTCTCGAGCGAGCCGGCCGAGGTGGACTCGAAGGCGGTCTACGCGTGCAAGGGGGGACTTCCCGCCATCCCGCGGAGGCGCCGTGGTGGCCGCTAGCTCGACCCGCGCGCGGGTTTCCCCCGGGGATCTTCCGCCGGCGCTGTCCCCGGAACGGATCCGCATCGCGAGGGAGATCCACGGCGACGAAGCGGTCGACCGGTATCTGGCGAACCTGTACCTGGGCGATCCGCTGGCCGACGCGCTGATGCTGCCCACCAACGGGCTGTCGGCTCATCAGGTCGACCGGCTCCTGCACCAGGCGATCACACACGGCGTGGATGCCCTGGACGATCCGCCTCCGGCCCTGACGGCGCTGTTCGAGGAGCTGGATCATGTGCCGTCGTGGGTGGACTGGCAGGAGATGCGCCCCGCGAGCGCGAGGATCCTGCGCTCGGGGATGCTCACCGGGCTCGCGTTCGCCGCCTACGCGCTGCCTCACTCCTATCTGGCGACGGCGAACAGGCCGCTGGCCTTCACCGGGCGGCTGCTGCGGGAGACGGCCCGGCGGTACGGCAGGACGGTGCGCTTCGTCCTGGAGTCGTTCCTGCCCGACGGCCTGCGGAGAGACGCGGACGGATTCAGAATGGCCGTGATCGTGCGGGTGATGCACGCCCGCGTGCGCCTGGAGATCCTCCGCACCGGCCGATGGGACGCCGCCGGTTACGGAGTGCCCCTGAACCAGTCCCATATGGCCATGAACTCCGTCTTCTTCTCCCTGTATGTGGTCGATGGCCTTCGGCGACTGGGCGTGCGTCTGAACCGGCGTGAACGCGACAGCGTCATGATGACGTGGCGCTACCTGAACCACCTGCTCGGTGTGAGTCCGGACATCGGTTTCCGTTCCGAGGGCGATGCACGCGCGCTGGCGGACGTGGCGTTCAGTCTGGAATTCGATCCCGACGAGACCTCCAGGAAGCTGTACCGCGCCATGATCGAATCGGGCCCGGAGTACATGCACATCAGGAATGAACGCCTGGCGCGCATGTTCACCGGCGTGGTTCGTCCCATGTCCCGCTACCTGCTCGGGCCGGGCATGGCGGACCGGCTCGGCCACTGGAGCCGCCCTCGCCCTCTGCTGTGCCGCACCGTCATCGCCCTCATCCGCCTGACGGAACGGTGGCCGGGGCTGCTCCCCGACCGGATCCGCAACTTCATGGGTCTGGAGTTCTGGCTCAGGACCGGTGACTACGGAGCCTTGCCATGGGACCGCCCGAGCGGGCGGGATGGCGCCGCATGATGCGGCCCACGTTCATCGTCAGCACCGGGCGGTGCGGATCCACACTGCTCTCCAACATGGTGCGGATGCATCCCGACCTCCTGAGCGTGTCGGAGTTCCTCACCTCGCTGGCGAGCAGAGCCTTGCGGGGCGGCATGATGACGGGCGAGGCCGCATACCGGCGGCTGAACACGCTGTCGCCGGCCGGTCGCGCGCTGCTGGGAAACGGCCTGTTCATGGAGGAATTCCTTTATCGGCTCGGTCCCGATGCGCGTTATCGGGCGGATGAGGTGCCCGCCATCATGTGCGCCACGCTTCCGCACCTGAGCGACGATCCCGAGCGGCTCTGGGACGACCTGGCGGCGGCGCTCCGACCCCGGGGCGAGGCGTCGCTGGCGGCCCACTACCGCTTCGTCTTCGAATGGCTCGCCGATCACTTCGGAAAGAGGGCGTGGATCGAGCGCTCCGGAGCTTCGCTGCTGTTCGTTCCGCAGTTGGACAGGCTCTTTCCGGGCGCTCGCTTCGTACACGTTTTCCGCGACGGGCGCGATACGGCAATGTCGATGCACGGCCACCACTTCTTCAGGTTGCGGATCGAGGCCGCGGAACTGCTGAGAATGTTCGGCCTCGATCCCTTCCACCCGGCCCACTGGCTGGGCACCAGTCCCTGGATGCCGCTCTTCGAGCGCTGGCGATTCCGTTTCTTCTCCGCCGACCGCTACCGGCGCGCCGGGATCCGGCTGAAGTCGGCGGGATGGTTCTGGAGCGGGATGATCGAGCGCGGCACGGAGTACCTGAACGCGCTGCCTGCGGACCGGGTGCT
This sequence comes from Longimicrobiales bacterium, assembly GCA_965202805.1. GTDB lineage: Bacteria > Gemmatimonadota > Gemmatimonadetes > Longimicrobiales > Gaopeijiaceae > BD2-11. The sequence goes on along the minus strand of OZ241869.1, from coordinate 274,372 downwards.
GGCGATGCGCTTCGAATCGATCGTGGCGTCCCCGGAGGAGGAGATGAGTCGCTTCATCGACTTCCTGGGCGCCGATTTCGTCGATGCCCGCTGGCTGCGGGAAGTCAGCGCGCTGCCTCGCCGCAGGCCGCCCAACCGGACCCGCCTTTCGCCGGAGCGGCATGCCCGCCTGGCCGCGGCCTGCGCCCCGGGACAGGAAATTCTGGGGTACGACAACCGGGTCCGGCGGTAGTCTTGACCCGGCTTGACCACCCCGACAGGCCCGGAATACAATGGCGCACACATGGGACAATGTCCCGGGGGAGAGCAGCTTGAAGAGAGAGCACAACGGAGGCGCGCAGCGAGAAGAGTGTCCTGCGCAGCATGCCGCCCGCGCCGTCGCTCCGTCCCCGAATCCATCCGACTTCCCGAGGCCGCCGGGTCCGCGCGGCCAGCGGATGCGCAACCTGATTCGCAGGGTCCGTCATACGACCGGATTCTTCGCCGGACTGCGCGAGGAATACGGGGATGTCGTCGCGTACCGCATCATGGACAAACGCTTCTGCGTGCTCTTCCGGCCCGATCTGATGGAAGAGGTGATCGCCCGGGAGCGCGAATCGTTCCGCAAGGGCTCGCAGGAACGAAAGACCATGGGGAACGACTGCATCATAACCGCCAACGGCGAGGACCACGCGCGCCGGCGCAGGCTGATCCAGCCCTCCTTCACCCCCAGGTGCATCCAGGGCTACAGCGAGAAGATGGTCAGCGAGCTCCGGCGTGCGAGAGACGCGCTGAGCGACGGCGAGCATATCGACATGGACCACCTGGCCACCGACCTGTCGCTCTCCATCGCGAGCCGCGCGTTCTTCGGAGACGACATGGGCATCGGCACCCGGCTCATGAAGGACTATCTGGCCTCGTTCAGGTGGATGTTCGGGCTGAGCCACATCCCGTTCGAGAAACTGGCCAGGGCGTTTCCTCATCCGCGGACGATCTCCGCCCGGCGCCACATCGCGGAGTTCCACGAAGCGGTCTGCGACAACATCCGCAGGACGCGCGGGAGCAGCGGGCGGAGCGATCTCATCTCGCACCTGGTGACGGCGTGGGACGCGGAGCGCCCCGATTGGGACTTCACCGAAGCCGAGCTGAGAGACGAAGTGCTCGCGATCATCGTGGCGTCCCACGTCACCATCGCGGCCACGATGACGTGGTGCACCTATCACCTGGGCCGCAACCCCGACGTGCGTGCCCGGCTGGAAGAGGAAGTGGACACCGTGCTCGGAGGGCGCCTGCCCGGCTTCCATGACGTCCCCAGGCTGAAGTACGCCAGGGCGGTCGTGGACGAATCGCTCCGCATGACCCCGCCGGTCACCTATCTGGGACGGGTTACGACGGAAGATGTCGTGATCGGCGGCTACCGGATCCCCGAGGACACGATGGTGGAGCTGTCCATCCGGACGCCCATGCGGCATGACGACTATTTCGGGGAACAGGATCGGTTCATGCCGGAGCGCTGGCTGCAGGAGCCGAAGCCCCGGCTGCCGCGAATGGCGTATGCGCCCTTCGGCAGCGGCATCCGTTTCTGCAGCGGTTTCCGGTTTGCGCTGCTCGAGCTGGTGCTGGCGCTTTCCGTCTTCGCGCAGCGGTGGCGGTTCGACCTGACCTTCGAGGGGTTCCCGCCCATCGCGGACGTCCTCTTCTACAAATGTCGCAAGGGGCTCCCCGTAGTGGTCCGCCGACGTCCCGACCGGGAATGAACGAAGAACGGCAGCCCCCGGGACCCCGGGGAGGCCACTTCCGGCACGTCCTGGCCCGCCTGCGCGACTTCCCGCGCTTTCTGGAGGGCCTGCACAGCCGATACGGCGGTGTGGCGTCCTACCGTCTCCTGAATCGGCGGTTCGTTGCGGTCTCGGATCCGGCCGCGATTCGGGAAGTTCTTGTGACGAAGCAGCGATCGTTTCACAAGACGATCGGCTACAAGGACATGCGGCCGATGAAAAACCTCACCATCACCAGCAGCGACGGAGATGATCACCGCAGGCGGCGGAAGCTGTACCAGCCCTCGTTCGGCAGGAAGGGCATGTCGGCATATGCGCAGATCATGGTGGAGAAGGCCCACGCAATGCGGGAGAGCTGGCACGACGGCCAGGTGATCGACGGGGCGGCGGCGATGCATGACCTCGCGATGAGCGTCGCCGTCACGGCTTTCTTCGGGCGCGACATGGAAGTCGACCCGAAAATCGGGCAGGCCACCGTGGACGGCTGCATCTGGGACTTCACGCTCCGCTTCTTCCCGTTCACCGGGCTGCTTCGAGTTCTGCCCCTGCCCGGGAATCTGCGCGCCAGGCGTGCGTGGAAGGCCATGGACGAGGTGATCTACGAGGTCATCCGCCGGGCCCGCGACCGCTCCCGGGACAGGAGCGATCTGATCTCACTGCTCGTTCGGGCCGAGGACGAGGAGGGCGTCGATCAGGTCTTCTCCGACGACGAGGTGCGGGACGAGGCCTTCGTGCTGCTCATGGTGGGCCACGACACCTCCTCCAGCGCGATGACCTTCTGCCTCGACTACCTTTCGCGAAATCCGGGTGTCGCCGACCGGCTCGAGCAGGAAATCGACGACGTCATCGGGACCCGCGGCATTGAGCCGGGCGACTTCGGGAGGCTGCCGTACGCCACCGCCCTCTTCCAGGAAGCATTGCGACAGTCTCCGCCGATCTACTTCCTGGGGCGGGAGGCCATCGAAGACTGCGCCATCGGCGGGTACTTCATTCCCAGGGGTACGATCGTGCAGACATACTTCCGGCCGCCGCACCGGCATCCGGACTACTTCGAGTGCCCCGAGGCGTTCAGGCCGGAGCGATGGATGGACGACGCGGAGGTGCGCCACATGAAGCAATCCTGCTTCCCCTTCGGATCCGGCGCCCGCATGTGCATCGCGTGGAAGTTCGCCACCATGGAGGCCGTCTACACTCTCACGAGCATCGCGCAGCGCTGGCGGGTCGAGGCTGTTTCCCCGAAGCCGGCCAGGATCAACTCGACGGGCGTCTATCGCATCAGCGAGGGACTCCCCCTGCGGGTGCGGGAGAGAGGGTGCGCTTGAGCGAGCGAGGCACCTCCCGCTGGCTTTCCTCCCTCGAATCGGAAGCCATCGAGATCATCCGCGAAGGGATCGCGGCGGCCGCCCGGCCCGTCATGCTCTACTCGATGGGCAAGGACTCGTCGGTTCTGCTCCATGTGGCGCGCAAGGCGTTCTGGCCCGCGCCGCCTCCCCTTCCTCTGCTGCACATCGAGACCACCTGGCAGTTCCGCGAGATGATCGCCTTCCGTGACCGCGCGGTGGCCGAGGCGGGTGTCGAGCTCGTGGTTCACGTGAACGAGGAGGGGCTGCGGGCCGGCGTGGACCCGTTCTCGCACGGATCCGAGCGCTACACCGACGTCATGACCACCGAAGCGCTGCGCCAGGCCCTGAACGCCGGGAAGTACGACATCATCTTCGTGGGCGGGCGGCGGGACGAGGAGGGATCACGGGCGAAGGAGCGGGTGTTCTCGTTCCGCAACTCGGCCCACCAGTGGGACCCCAGGGCGCAGCGCCCCGAACTCTGGAACCTCTACAATACACGCGTCCACCAAGGTGAATCGCTCCGCGTGTCTCCGCTCTCCAACTGGACCGAGGCAGACATCTGGCGCTACATCGCGGCCGAGGGGATCCCGGTGGTCCCGCTCTATTTCGCGAAGAAGCGCCCGGTCGTCGAACGCGAAGGGCAGTGGATCATGGTCGACGACGAGCGCATGCCGCTCGGCGCCCGCGAGGAGCCGCAACGCCTTCGCATCCGCTTCCGCACCCTCGGATGCTATCCGCTCACGGCCGCGGTCGAGAGCGACGCCGACACCCTGGAGGCGATCCTCGCCGAGACGCTGGCAACCCGCGACTCCGAGCGCCGGGGACGCCTGGTCGACCACGACGGCGACGCCTCCATGGAACGCAAGAAAAGGGAGGGCTACTTCTGATGGCCCCTTCCCCCCCGCCAGCGCGACCTCCCCTGCGCTTCGTCCTGTGCGGCAGTGTGGACGACGGCAAGAGCACCCTCCTGGGCCGGCTGCTCCATGATTGCCGGCAGGTCTTCGCCGATGAGCTGCGGAAGGTGGAGGAGGATTCCCGGCGCTGGGGCACGCAGGGCGACGAGACCGATCTGGCGCTGCTGGTGGACGGCCTGCGCGACGAGCGCGAGCAGGGCATCACCATCGATGTCGCCTACCGCAGCTTCGAGACGCCCCGGCGCCGGTTCATCGTCGCCGACGCGCCCGGCCACGAGCAATACACCCGAAACATGGCGACCGGAGCCTCGAATGCGGATCTGGCGGTCGTTCTGGCCGACGCCCGCAAGGGGATCCTGCCCCAGACCGCCCGGCACACCCGCATCGCGGTCATGTTCGGGGTCCGGCACCTGGTCCTCGCAGTCAACAAGATGGACCTGGTGCTCTGGGATCGGAGCACTTTCGAAGCGATCGCGGACGGGTACCGGTCGATGGCGCGCGAGGTCGGTGTCGAGAACCTGCAAATCATACCCGTATCTTCACTTGCGGGAGACAATCTGACGCATCGCTGCGCGTCCGCGGAATGGTATTCCGGCCCCACGCTGCTCGAGCACCTGGAGACGGTTGACGTCGAGTCGTCCATGGAGAGGGAGTCCTTCCGGATGCCCGTGCAATACGTCAACCGCCCCAACCTCGACTTTCGCGGCTACAGCGGCCGGATCGCGGCCGGAAAGGTTGCGGTGGGGGACCGCGTGCGCATATCCCCGTCGGGAGTGGAGACCGTCGTGGAGTCGATCGTGGTGTGGCAGGGCACCCGGGAGCAGGCCGAGCGGGGCGACTCGGTGACGCTGACCCTGGCGAGCGAGGTGGATGTGACCCGGGGCGACGTCATCGCGGAAGCCTTCAACCCCCCGGGCGTGACCGACCATTTCCAGGCCAATCTGATCTGGATGCACGATCGCCCGCTGGTTGTCGGCCGTTCCTACCTGCTCAAGATCCATTCGCGGGAAGTGACCGCGACCGTAACCCGGATCAGGTACCGGCTGGATGTGTCGCGGGGGACCAGGCTGGCGGGCACCACGCTGAGCCTCAATGATCTGGCCACGGTCAACATCTCGACCAACCGGCCGATCCCCTACGCGCCCTTCGACCGGTACCGGGGGCTGGGCAGCTTCATCATGATCGACCGGACCACCCACGAAACCGCGGGGGCCGGCACGATCAACTTCGCGCTCAAGCGCGCATCCAACATCCGGTGGCAGGATTTCCACGTCACCCGCGAGGCCCGCCAGGAACTCAAGCTGCAGCGGGCCCGCTGCCTGTGGCTGACCGGGCTCTCGGCATCCGGCAAGACCACGGTCGCCAACCTGCTCGAGCAGCGCCTCCACGCCGAGGGGAACCACACCTACCTGCTGGACGGCGACAATGTCCGCCACGGGCTCAACCGGGACCTCGGCTTCACCGAGGCGGACCGGGTGGAGAACATCCGCAGGGTTGCCGAGGTGGCTCGTCTCATGGTCGACGCGGGGCTGGTCGTGATCGTGTCCTTCATCAGCCCCTTCCGGTCCGAACGGGACTTCGCCCGCGGCCTGTTCGACCCCGGCGACTTCAGGGAGATCTTCGTCGACGCATCCCTCGAGGTCTGCGCGGCGCGCGATCCCAAGGGACTCTACGCCAAGGCGATGAGGGGCGAGATCGGCAACTTCACCGGCATCGACAGCCCCTACGAGAAGCCCCGGAACCCGGACCTGCGGCTCGACACCGAGAAACTCGAGCCCGAGGAATGCGTCGAGCTGATCGTGCGGCGGCTGCTGTGAGCCGGCTTGCGCCCTCGTCCTCCCGGGCGGGATGTCCGGCCGCGGGCGCTACCTGTCCACGCGGATCGTGACGACATCCGCGTTGTGATACTGCTGGTGCTTCACGGATGACGCGTAGTGGCGGAGGAGCCGCAGCGACAGGTCGCGCTTGCTCTCGAAGTCCGGAAGGTCGCTGAGCAGGACGATCCGGTTCTCCAGATTCCCCGCGTCGGTGGCTGCGCTGAACTCCAGGATGGCTCCGCTGCGGTCGTTGCGGGCGACGACGCGCAGGCGCCGCCGGTCCGCGGCCCGGGTTGCGTCCTCCTCCTGCCGGGCGAGGCTGAGGAGCGCTTCCTCCGATGCTGCTCTGAGACGCTCCCTTCCCTCGCCGTCCCACCCGTATTTTTCCGCAAATCCGACCACGAATGCGTCGAGGGTGCGCAGGCTGTCCTGACCAAGCCGCATCTCGACCCTGCGCCTCCGGGGCCCGGTCAGCTCCAGGAACAGGTTCAGCAGGAGGATGGTCACCCCGCCGGCCGTAAGCCCGTTCGCCAGCATCTGCGCGGCGGGCGTGCCCAGGTACTGCGGGAAGATCGCCTGGAACTGGATGCCGATGCCGACCCAGAAGGAGAATCCGGCGATCAGCGAGCTGTGACGCCCTCCGTCCGCCTGGAAGACCACGCGCATGCCGCGGGCGAAGACGAGCCCCATGACCACGACGATATAGGCACCCAGCACGGGCCCCGGAATGGACAGCACGAGGGCGGTGATCCTGGGAACGAACGCCAGGCCGATGAAGATGGCCCCGATGTAGACGCCCACCCGCCGGGCTGCCACGCCGATGCCCTCCGCCATGGCGATGCCGGCCGGATAGGGCCAGATCGGCAGGACGCCGGCGATCCCCGACAGCAGGGTCCCCGCACCGCACGCCGCCACGGCCCCCTCCACCCTGCGGAAGTCGATCGCCTTTTGCTCGCGCCGAGAGAGGCGCTGCATGACGATGGCGTCGCCGACCTGCCTGACCGTGATGACCAGGGTGACGAACAGGAAGGCCGGCAGGAGCAGCCAGAAGCTCGAGTCGAACCGGACGTCAAAACCGGGCAACGCCGCGGCGGGAGCCCCGAACCAGCCGGCTTCGCGAACCGCCGTGAGATCGAAGATGCCGAAGAAGCCGGCCGTGGCGCATCCCAGGCCGAGGGCAACCACCGGCGTCCAGGCTCTCAGGAGTCGGGGGGCGCGCAGCATCAGGCCCAGCGCGGTAGCCGCGGTGACCAGCGTGATGACAGGCGCGGCGGCCGTGGGCGCCTGCGCCGGCACCTCGGTCAGCAGCCCGAACCCCATGGGCATCACCGTGACGGCGATCAGCGCCATGAGCGTGCCCGACACGACCGGCGTGATGATTCGCCGGAGCAGGACCAGGCGCGCCGCCAGACCGAGCTGGAAGAGCCCCGAAGCGATCACCAGCACGGCGAGCAACGCGGGACCACCCGCGGCCAGCGCCAGCACCGCGACCCCGATGGAGGCTCCGGAGGCCCCCATGATCATCAGGTTGGCGCCCCCCATGCCCGCGACTCGCCGAGCCTGCACGATGGTGGTGAGCCCGCCGATGACCATGCTGGCGAAGATGGCCCAGGACAGGTAGGCGCCGGTCAGATTCGCCGCGCGCGTGACGATGGTGGTGACCACGACCACGGGCGTGCATACCAGCACGGCGACCTGCAGTCCAAGGAGGAAGGAGGCCGGATGCGGCGGCGACTCGTTGGCCGCGTAGCGAAGCCCTCCTGCCGGCTTTCCGGGGCCGGTTTCCACAGGCGTCGCTCCTGGATGCCGGTTCGTGGTTTTGTCGGAACGCGAGGGGTCGTAGCGAGTATAGCTACCGGCGCCCGAATCGGGAAAACGGGGCCCGGGCGATGCCGGTCATGAACGAGCTCTTCAAGGGAGAGGTGGAGTGCAGCGTGCACGCGTGAGGAACTGGCGTTGAATCCGCGGGCCGGATGCCGCCCCGGCAGGTCGGCGTGGGTTCGTGCGCTCGCGACCTCCGTCCTCGCAGCGGTTTCCCCGCTGGCGCCGGGATCCCCTTCCCTGCAGGCTCAGGTGTCGCCGGAGATCCTCCAGGTCCTGCAGCAGGGCGGCGCCTGGGTCGCCCTGGCCATCGAGGACGGCGTCGGCTCCTTCCAGAGCGGGCCCGTGCCCACCCTCGGAATCCAGCTTCGAGGCCAGTTGCGCATCTGGGAGGAGCACACGGGCAACTGGCATGTCGTCATGCGCGACCTGGCCCGTGACGAGGGCCCGGTCATCCTCGAGCGCCTCATGGTCCCGGGAGAGCCCGTGGACTTCGACTACCAGACCGGCATGCTGGGACAGATCCGGATCGACGTACGCTGGAGCGAGGCCCGCGACACGACGCTCCGCGTCTGGGTGGGAACCGAGCTCACGCCCGGGGAGCCGGTCGAACTGACATCTACTGATGTCTACTGGCATTATGGCGGGAGCCGGACCTGCGTGCTATCGGCGGGAAGCGATGCACTCCGCGAGCAGGCACAGGATCTCGTACATCAGCGATGCGCCGACCAGCGCCGTGCCCCCGCTCGGATCGAGAGGCGGGGCGACCTCCACCACATCGCCTCCCACGAGGTTGAGCCCCCGCAGGCCGTGCAGGAGCGCGATCGCCTCGCGCGTGGTTAGCCCGCCGATCTCCGGCGTTCCGGTTCCCGGCGTGTATGCAGGGTCGATCCCGTCCACGTCGAGGGTGATGTAGGCCGGGCCGTCGCCGACCACCCGGCGCGCCTCCTCCACGACCGCCTCCACCCCCAGCCGCTGGAACTCGTCGATCTGCACGACCCGCATGCCGTGCGCCATCGAGAACTCGAAGCCGTCGAGGAAGTTCTGGTAGCCGCGGATGCCGATCTGGATCGAGCGTTCGGGATCGAGCACACCCGCTTCGACGGCGCGGCGGAAGGGAGCTCCGTGGTGGTATTTCGAACCGCCGATCGCGTCCCAGGTGTCGAGATGCGCGTCGATCTGCACCATGCCGAGCGGCCGCCCGGCTCCCAGCGCCTTCATGATCGGATAGGTGATCGAATGGTCTCCCCCCGCGCTCAGCGGCACCGGGCCCGCCGCGTGCAGGCGGGTGAAGTGGGCTTCGATCCGGGCGACGACGTCGTCCAGACGGTAGATGCTGTCGAGTCGCACGTCGCCGACATCGGCGATCCGGCACAGCGAGAAGGGATCGACCCTCGTAAGCGCGTTGATCCTGCGCACCACGTTGGACCGGTTGCGGATCTCCCGCGGCCCGTGCCGCGCGCCCGGCTGGAAGGTCACGCCGTGGTCCGTCGGCACGCCGACGAGGGCGATGTCGAGCCCGTCCAGGGTGGTGGCCGGCGGTGCGCGCAGGAGGGTGGTTCCCCCCATGAAACGCAGATCGTCGAGCGGCTTGTAGACTTCGCCCGTAACCGGCGAGACGGCATCGTAGAAGTCGTTCATTCCAGTCTCCCTTGGGCGGGAAGAGGCGGATCCCGGCTCGGAGCCGGCCATTACGGGTCCTCCTCGCGCAGCAACGCCCAGAACTCGCGCGGACTCGCGATGGATGACCGGCAGGTTCGCGGCGACATCGAGCAGGTCCCGGTCTCCCGTCACAAGGAGGTCCGCGTTCGACGCCACCGCCTCGGCGAGGACCGCAACGTCGTCCGGGTCACGCAGCGTGACGTCCGCTGGAGGTTGGCCGACCTGCACAACGGTGGCGGCTTCTTCGCGCAGGAACCTCTTCGCCTCTTGAACGGCATCGGCCGGCACGCCGAACTTGCCGCCGAGCACCCGCTCGAGCTCGTGAAGGACGGTCTCGCTCAGCAGCAGATCGTGTTCGGAGACGATGATGTGCAGGACGTCGGAGCAGATCCCCCTGGTGGCCAGTGCGCCGACCACCACGCTGGTGTCGAGGAAGACCCTCACGAGACGTCGCGGAAGACATCCTCATCGGTCAGATAACCGCGGCTTTCGGCGAAGGGCATGATGCGCTGCCGGAGGGCATCGAGGCGCTCGAGGGCAAGCTGCCGGCGCAGGGCGTCCCGCACGAAGGCGCTCTGGCGAAAAGCGGGGCCGGCCCCCTGTTCCGGGACCGGCCCCGTCTGTTCCGAGGCCGCGGACGCCGCCGCGATCAGCCGGAGGTCGTCGTGGTGGCGGTTCTGGGCGGCAGGATCTCCTTCCACGCCGTCATGAAGCGCGCCATCTCCTCTTCGGTGCCGACCGATACCCGCAGGTAGTCGAGCATGGGCGGGAAGTCGCGGCCCACGAGCACGCCCCTCTCCCGGAACGCGGCCCGGACCTCGGCGGCGGGACGCCCGGTGTGCACCATGAAGAAGTTGGTCTCCGAGGGGAGCACCTCATAGCCCATCGCCTGGAGCTCTTCGGTGGTCTGCTTGCGCAGGCGCAGCGTGGTCTCGCGCACGAAGCGCTCGTTCTCCAGATCCTCGAGCGCGGCGACTCCGCCCCACCTCACCAGTGCGTTCACGCTGCCGGTGGTATAGGTGCGCATGTCGCTGATCATGTCGGGCGGCGCGATGCCGTAGCCGAGGCGCAGGCCGGCCATGCCGTAGATCTTGGAGAAGGTGCGCGCGACGATGACCTTGCGCCCTTCGTTCACGTAGGGCACCGCCGTCTCGTAGGAGGGATCCTCGACGAAGTGATGGTAGGCTTCGTCGATGAGAACGGGGATGTCCTCGGGGATTTCGTCCAGCACCCGCCGGATGTCGTCGGCCGACACCACCATGCCGGTCGGGTTGTTGGGGTTGCACAGGTAGAAGAGCCCGACGTCCCGGTAGTTCCTGAGGGTGGCGTCGATCATCGCCGGGATGTCCTGCGAGTAGTCGTCGAGCAGCGGCAGCATGATGGCGTCCGCGTCGATCCCGGTAGCGACGCTGAAGACGCTCAGGTAGGTCGGCCGGACGCCGATGACCTTCTTCTTGTGCCCGAGGTAGGTGTGCGCCACCACCCGGAGGGTCTCGCCCGAGCCCGCGCCCATCAGGATGTTCTCCGGTGCCACGCCGTGGTGCTCGGCGATCTTCTCCTGGATGTCGCCGTCCGGATAGCCGTACCGGTTCGCGTACTTCCAGGCGCCGTTCATCGCCTCCATCATGCGGTCGGACGGACCGTAGGGATTCTCGTTGGAAGAGAGCTTGGCGAACGAATCGTAGTCGTACTCCTGAGGCGTCAGCCGGAGCGAGCGCGGCGGCGAATCCCACCCCAGCAGTCCGGTGGGCCTTAGCCCGGCGTACCCCAGCGCCGCGGCTGCTCCTCCCATGAAGCGGCGGCGGGTGACGGAATTCCTCGAATGCATGGCAACCTCCTCAGGCATGAGAGCGAGACGAACGCGAAAGGTACGATTTCCTGCCTATAGTGTGGCCGCGCGGGGGCGCGAAAGCAAACCCCCGCAGGCGGCAGGCAGGCATCCGGCCGCGACTGATCGGCATCGGGCCGATGGGCCCGGGCGGCGCCACGTCATGTATGGGCCGCCCGCGACGAATAGTGCCTGCGGAAGAATCGCCCGATGTCGTCGACCACCTGGTACATGACCGGCACCACGATCAGGGTGAGGAAGGTCGCGAAGATGATCCCCGCGATCACCGCGATCGCCATCGGTCCCCACCACGCGGCCTGGTCTCCTCCCCAGTACAGGTCGGGGGTGAGGCTGCCGTACAGGCCGAAGAAGTCGAAGTTGAGCCCGATCGCGAGCGGCACCAGACCGAGCGCCGTGGTGACCGCGGTCAGCACCACCGGCCGGAAGCGGGTCATGCCGCCCAGCACCAGCGCGTCCCGGCGGTTCACCCCGTCGCGGCCGCGCAGCACGTCGATGTAGTCGATGAGCACAATGGCGTTGTTCACCACGATCCCGGCAAGCGAGATGATGCCCACGCCGGTCATGATGATGCCGAAGGGCATGCGGAACACCATCAGCCCCAGCAGCACGCCGACCGTGGACATGATCACCGAGGTCAGGATGATGAAGGGCTTGACCAGCGAGTTGAACTGCGAGATGAGGATGAAGCCGATGAGGAAGAGCGCCATCAGGAACGCGGTGGTGAGGAAGGCCTGGGCCTCGGCCTGCTCCTCGTTTTCGCCCGTGTAGCGGATCTGGTATCCCGGAGGGAGCGACTCCGCGAAGGCGGCGAGCGCCAGCTGAACCTCGCCCAGCACGGCGTTCGAGTTGAAGCCGGCGCGCACTTCCGACGACACCGTCACCGACCGGTCCATGTCCAGGCGCTGGATGGAGCCGGCGCCCTCCCCGACTTCCCAGGACGCGACCGAGAGCAGGGGGATGGGGTCGCCCTCCGACAGCACCGTGAGTTCGGACAGGGTGCTGAGCTCGTCCCGGTCCTCCTCCGCCAGGCGCACGATGATGTCGTACTCGTCGTTGCCCGTCCGGTACTTCGCGGCTTCGATGCCCTGGATGGCGCCGCGGATGGCCTGGCCCACGCGGAAGGTCGAGAGCCCGTAGAGCGCCGCCCTCTCGCGGTCCACGCGCACGCCCAGCTCGGGGCGGGCGTCGTCGAGGTTCGAGTTGAGGCGAACCAGCTTGGCGTAGACGGGATCCGCCTGCAGGGCGGCGATCATCTCGTCGGCGAGATCGCTCAGCAGGTCGGGGTCGGAGCCGATCAGCTCCACGTTCACGGGCGGGCCGGTGGCGGGTCCCTCTTCGGCCTTGTCGACGGAAATCTCGGCTCCCGCGAGGTCGTCGGCGATGGTCTCCTGCAGCGCCGCCAGCGTCTGGAAGGCGTCCGTCCGCTGGTCCTGGAACTCCACCATGGAGATGGTCACGAGCCCGGCATCCGGCCCGCCGGGGCCGCCGCCCATCGGACCGCCTCCGCCACCTCCGCCCACGGTGGCCACCACCGACTCGCCATCGAGCGAAACCCCCTCGTAGGCGGGCAGTTTGTCCTCGATGCGGCGCACGAGCCGGTCGGTGAAGTCGGCGCGGGTGCCGGTCGGGGCGTCCACGTCGATCATGATCTGCCGGGGTGGAATGGCTTCGGGGAAGTACTCCACCCCGGCGTTGAACCGCCCGAACAGGACCACGGTCACGACGAGCATCGCCGCGCAACCGGCCAGCACCAGGACGGGGTGGTTGAGCGCGCGCGTCAACTGGGCTTCGTAGAAGACGATCGCCCGCTCGAGCCACCAGTGCTGGAAGGCCGCGGCCGCGCGCTTGATCGCGAAGTGGTAGAGGCCCCACAGCAGGCCCGCGGTGACGAGCAGCAGCGCAGCCGTGAGCGGATTGGCTAGCGCGAAACCGAGAATCACCCCCGCGCTGACGCCGACCAGAGTGAGGCGCGCCGCCCGCGTGAGCGGCGGAGGCTCCTCCCCCTCGCGCAGGATGAACATCGAGCACAGCGTCGGAACGATCACCAGCGCCACGAAGAGCGAGCTGGAGAGGGTCACGATGAGGGTCGTGGGCAGATAGCCCATGAACTCGCCCGAGATGCCGGGCCAGAACAGGAGCGGCGCGAAGGCCGCCAGCGTGGTGAGCGTCGCGGCGATCACCGGACCGGCCACCTCGCCCGTGGCCTTCTTGGCCGCGAGCCTCCGGTTCCACCCGCGCTCCACGTAGCGGTAGATGTTCTCCACCACCACGATCGCGTTGTCGACCAGCATCCCCAGCGCGAGGATGAGCGAGAAGAGCACGACCATGTTCATGGACACGCCCAGCAGCCTGAGCACCCCGAAGGACAGGAACATCGAGGAGGGGATCGAGATGGCGACGAAGAGCGAGGTGCGCAGCCCCAGGAAGAAGAGCAGCACGCTCACGATCAGGATGAGGCCGGAGATGATGTTGTTCTCGAGCGAGCTCACCATTGAGAAGATGTCGCGCGACATGTCCCCGGTGATCTTCACCGTCATGGTCGCGGGGAAGAGGGGCGTCATCTCGTCGATGGCCGCCCTCACCCGGTCCGCGGTCTCGATGATGTTCTCTCCCGAGCGCTTGACGATGTCGAGCGTCACGACCGGCGACCCGTCCAGCCGGGCGTAGCTCTCGCGCTCCGCGAAGCCGAACTCGACGTCCGCCAGGTCGCGGACGTAGATGGGACCCGCATCGTCGGCGGTGATGACCAGATCCTGGATCAGCTCGGGATCGTCGAACTCGCCGTCCACCCGGACAAGGAACCTCTGGTTGCCCACGTCGATGGAGCCGCCCGGGATGTTGACGTTCTCGGCCGCGATCGCGTCGATGACGTCCTGGAGCGCCAGGTTGTAGAACTGGAGCCTCGACAGGTGGACATCCACCTTGACCTCGCGCTCGAGCCCGCCCCGCACATCCACGCGCAGGATCTCGGGAACGCTCTCCAGTTCGTCCTGCAGGTCCTCGGCGATCTCCTTCAGGTAGACCAGGTCGAAGTCACCCGCGAGGTTCACCTGCATGATGGGGAGTTCGGAGAAGGTGAACTCCAGGATGGCGGGCTCCTCCGCGTCCTCCGGCAGCTCCGGCTTGGCCAGATCGACCTTCTCGCGGATCTGCTGGAGCGCCTCCTCGATGTTGACCGTGGTCTCGAACTCGGCGGTAACGCTGGAATACCCTTCGATGGAGGTGGACGACAGCTCCTTGATGTCGGAGATGGTGCTGAGTTCCTCCTCGATCGGGCGGGTGACCAGCGTTTCGATGTCGGCCGGCGACACCCCCGGGTAGATGGTGTTCACGGCAATCAGGGGAATCTCGATCTCCGGAAACGACTCCTTTGGAATCACGCGGTAGGAAGCAAGGCCGGTGATCGTGATGAGGAGCAGCAATACCACGGAACTGGTGCGGTGGTTGATGGCGAAGCTGGTCAACACGAATTCCTTGAAGCGCGCCAGGTAGCCCGCGTCGTCGCGGGGCCGGCCCGCGCCGACGTCCTGGGCCTTCGCGTTCGCCTCTGCGCCCGTCCGTTCGTCCCTGAACTCTGACATATCCGTCTCTCTCGGGTTCAATCAGCCGGGTTGTGCAGACCCGGCTTCGGCGCGGAACCGCCTCGCGGCGCTCCGCCCGTGCACTCTGCTTCTCAGTTGACCACCCGCACCCGGTCGCCGTCGGCGATCAGCTGCTGGCCGATGACGACGAGCCGATCTCCGGCCTGAAGGCCCTCCTCTATGACGACGAGGTTGCGCTGGGCGGGGCCCAACCGGACCTCGCGCAGCCGCGCCACTCCATCGTCACCGGCACCTTCCACCACGTACGCGACGTAGCCGTCCTCGACCCTGAGCAGCACCTCCCGCGGCACCACCACCACGTCCGTGCGGGTCTCGCGCACGATCTCGATATTCGCCACCATCTCCGGCTTGATCAGCCCGCCGGGGTTGGCGAGGGTCAGCTCGACCGGGAAGGTGCGGTCCTCGGGATCCACCGCGGCGCCGACGTAGGTGATGTCGCCCTCGAACACCTCGCCCTCCAGAACCTGGAAGGTCACGGTGGCCTGCGAGCCGGGCCGCACGTCGAGCGCGAACCGCTCGGGCACGCCGCCGCGGATCCGCACCGGGTCGAGATCGACCACGCGCGCCACCGGCGTCCCCGGCATGATCATGCTGCCGAGTTCGATGTCCCGGGAGTCGAGCACCCCTCCGAAGGGCGCGCGGATGATGGTCGCGTCCAGCCGCGCGGAGAGCGCGGTCAGGCTGGCCGCGGACTGCTCGGCGGCGTAGCGGGCCTCGAGGTACTGCAACTCGGATCCGACCTGGTCCTCCTCGAAGAGCCGCCTGTACCGCTCCCAGGTCTCCCACGCCAGGTCCGCGCGGGCGCGCGCCTCCTCGACCTGCGCCCGCAACTGCGTGTCGTCCAGGCGGGCCACCGCCTGACCGGACCTGACCGGATTCCCCTGATCCACCAGGATCGCCGACACCAGCCCGGCCTCGGTGGCCGAGACCACCACATCGCGGTTCGCGCGCACGGTGCCGGTCAGCCGGATCAGCTCGGTGAAGTCGCCGGCCACGATCGGATCGACCTCGACGTTGATCACTCGGGTGGCGGTCTCGATGATGGGCGGCACGGTGTCGCCCGCCTCCGCGCTGCTGCTGCAGGCCGCCACGACAGCCGCGAGCCCCAGCGCCACTCCCCTTGTCATCCCCCGTACTGCTCGGTTCATCGTTGTTTCCTTATGTGACTTCGTGTCGTTCGTCGAGAGGGCCTGCCGTCCTGTTGCGTCCGCCGGGCGGGCCTCCGCCTACTGGCCGTCGGCCAGCGTGAACTCGGAATCCACCATCGGCACCGCGCCGACCGCCTCGTCGAGCTGCGCCCAGGCCACCAGGTAGTCGTACACGGCCTGCGCGTAGTTGAACTCGCTCTGCCTGAGCGCCACCTCGGCATCCGTGAGCTCCAGCCGGCCGCTCAGACCCTCCCGGTACTGCGCCGAGGCGATCTCGAAGCCGCGCTGCGCCTGTTGCACCGCCAGCCTCTGCCCCCGCGCCCGCGCCCGCGCCTCCTCGGCCAGTTCCACCAGCGACTTGACCTGGCTGGCGGCCTGGTCGCGCGCGAACCGGAACTGGGTCTCGGCCTGCCGCCACGCCGCGCGGCGCTGGTCGACGCGGGCGTCCTTGCGGAAGCCCTCGAAGATCGGGACGCTCACCGAGATCCCCACCGCCTGGGCCGATGCCCGCGACATCGGATCGCCGAAGAAGTCCGGCGCTCCGTTCTGCTGGGCCTGGAGCACGTAGTTGCCGAAGAACGAGACCGTGGGCAGATACTGCATCTGCTCCAGCCGCATCTCGGAGTGGCGCAGGCGCTCGGTCATCTCCAGCTGGCGCAGATCGGACCTGCGCTCCCACGCCTCCTGAACCCGCTGCTCGGCGGCGCCTTCCTGCGGTTCGGAACTCGCGAACGCCAGGATCGCCCGGTTGGCGGGCGTGTTGGCCGCCGGATCTTCCAGGTCCATCGAGGCCAGCGACCCGGCCACCTGCAGGCTTTCCTGGTCCTCCAGCGCGAGCTCCACCGCGAGGACCCGCCGGAACTGGGTCGCGGCGTTCTCGGCGCGGCGCAGGTTGGGCTCCAGGTTCGCCAGTTCGACCTCGATGCGGAGCTTGTCGTAGTCCGACACCAGCCCGGCCCGGTTCATCGCGCTGGTTTCCTTCAGGGACTGGCGCACCCGGGTGACCGAGTTGCGCGTGAGCCGCTCCTGCTCCTGCGCGAGCAGCAGATCGTAGTAGGCCAGCCGCACCCGCGTCACCAGGTTTTGGCTGCGCCCGCGCACGAACTCCTCCTGGATCGACGCCAGGCGCTGGGCCGCCCCCAGGCCCACGAATACGCGTGCATCAAAGAGGGGTTGTTCCAGGCTTACGCTCGTGTTCCAGCTGTTGTCCGCGCCGAACTGCACCTGGATGAGCTCGTCGGGACCCGCATCGGGATTGAAGATGAAGGCCGGAAGGAATGACACGGCGGGAGAGACGTTGCGCGTGTAGTCCGCGTTCATGCTGATGGTCGGCAGGACGCTCCCCCACGCTTCCGACACCTGCTCCCTGGCCAGGTCCAGCGCGAACCGGGCGTCCCGCACGTCGTTGTTGCGGCGGAGTGCCATGGAGACCGCCTCCGGGAGCGTAAGCGTCCCTCCCGGCGGCGGCGCGGCCGCCCCGGAACCCGGCTGCTGAGCCCTCAGGAGGGCCGGCGACATGGTGGCCAGCGCCAGCATCATCGCGAGAACAGCGTTCACTCTCCTTCCCATCCCCCACGACCCGCGGAGGATTCCCATCCACCCTCGCCCTGCATCGCTAATCATCCGTATGCCTCGCTGTATTCGGTGTTCTGCACATGGTCCGCTTCCCCCGACCCGTCCTCTCCGCCACGCTCATCCGCCCCCACCTCACGCAGCAGCTTCCGGGTGCCCAGACCCAGCAGCATCCGCCTGGCCGAGGCGCGATAGACATCCCGGAACCGGGCCTCGCTCAGGTCCAGGAGTCCTCGCATGTAGATCGTGATCAGGCCGTGGGAATGGGCCCACATGGTCATGCCCACGTCGCGGATGTCGTTCTCGGCCCGCAGGTACCCGGCATCCACGCACTCGCGCACCCGATCCATCCAGAACTGGTGCGTGGCATGGGCATGTGCGGCCACCTCGGGCGGATAGTCCGGCCACCCGAACCGCTCCGGGGAGAGGTACATCATCTCGTACCAGCGCGGGTGCGTCAGGGCGAAATCGAGGTTTTCCTCACCGGCCCGGCGGAACCGGTCCAGGGGCGTGGCGGCCGAGAGCGCCCGGTGGATATAGGTGGCCGACTGCCGGTAGGCCTCGCGCACCATGTCGCGCAGCACTTCGTCCTTGCTGCCGTAGTGGCGATACAGGGCGGGCGCGGTCACGCCCAGCCTGGCCGCCAGGTTGCGCATGGACAGCGCCCTGAGCCCTCCGCAAAGGTAGAGCTCGGTGGCGTGGCTCCTGATGTCGGATCGCTGAATTGCCATGTGAACACTGTAAACAAATCGCATGACGGGTTCAACGGTCTCCCGTCGTCCGCCCGGAGCCCTCCAGCGCGTCATCTGGACGATCGTCCGCGGCCGCCGGCGACGCACGGTCCCTCGACCTGGTCGGCGACGTGGCATGCGTCCCTCCGGTTTTCTACCTTCCGGGCGGGCTGGTGGCAACAGAAAGAAGCCCCGCCACGCTGGTAGACCCCCGTCACCCAGAATTTGCTGCGGGAGATGTCCCATGAAACGCTCTGACACACCCGTTCATCCGGCTCGCCGCCTCTCCCTCCTGCTCGCTCCGCTCGTCCTGGCCGCCTGCGCCGGCGGGCGCGCGGATCCCGGCCCCGCTCCCTCGCCGGCGCAGCCCGACCGGGACGACGACGCCATGCCGCCGTACGCCGAGGTCATCACCGCCGAGGCCGCCAGCGACGACGGCCTGTTCGCCGTCCACCAGCTGGATACCGACTTCTTCTACGAGATCCCCGTCGAACAGTTGGGGCGGGAAATGCTGGTGGTTTCGCGCATCTCCCGCACCGCGGAGAACGTGGGCTGGGGCGGCGCCAAGGAGGGGACCGCGGTGGTGCGCTGGCAGCGGCGCGGCGATCAGGTGCTGCTCCGCCAGGTGAGCCACGAGAACTACGCGGACCCGGAGAGCACCATCTATCCGTCGGTGCTCAACTCCAACTTCGAGCCGGTCATCCACGTCTTCGACATCGAGACGCTGTCCGAGGACTCGTCGGCGGTCGTCATCCAGGTCAACGACCTGTTCGAGAGCGACGTGCCGCTCCTCGGCATTCGTCCGCAGCGGCGAGAGGCCTACGAGGTTCGCAACCTCGACGGCGACCGCACCTTCATCGAGTCGGTGCGCAGCTTTCCGCGCAACCTCGAGGTGCGGCGGGTGGTGACCTACCAGGCCACCGAGGCTCCTTCGGACACCGAGTCGAACACCCTCTCGCTCGAGATGAACCACTCGATGCTGCTGCTCCCCGACGAGCCCATGCAGCCGCGCCTGTGGGACGAGCGGGTCGGCTACTTCTCGGTGACCCGCACCAACTACGCGCTGGACGAGCAGCGCGCCGAGCAGGAGCGCTTCATCACCCGCTGGCGCCTCGAGCCCTCCGATCCGGAAGCGTGGGCGCGCGGCGAGCTGGTCGACCCGGTGAAGCCCATCGTCTACTACGTGGACCCGGCCACGCCGGAGAAGTGGCGCCCGTACATCATCCAGGGCGTGAACGACTGGCAGGTGGCGTTCGAGGCCGCGGGATTCAGCAACGCCATCGAGGGGCGGGAGCCCCCTTCGCCGGAGGAGGACCCCGACTGGAGCCCCGAGGACGCGCGCTATTCGGTCATCCGCTACCTGGCCTCATCGGTCCAGAACGCGTCTGGACCTCATGTCCACGATCCGCGGACAGGGGAGATCCTCGAGAGCGACATCCAGTGGTACCACAACGTGATGAACCTGCTGCGCAACTGGTACCTGGTGCAGACGGCGGCCAGGGAGGACAACGCGCGCGGGGTGAAGTTCGAGGACGAGGTGATGGGCGAGCTGATCCGCTTCGTCTCCGCGCACGAGGTGGGACACACCATCGGGCTGCCGCACAACATGAAGTCGTCGGCCGCGTACCCGGTCGACTCCCTGCGCACGAGTTTCACCTGCTCGATGGGAACGGCGGCCTCGATCATGGACTATGCGCGCTTCAACTACGTGGCGCAGCCCGGAGACGACGCCTGCGTGCTGCCTCGCGTGGGCCCGTACGACATCTACTCGGTCCGCTGGGGCTACCGGCCCATCCCGGACGCGGCCTCGCCGGACGACGAGCGGCCGACGCTGCACAAGTGGATCCTGGACACGGGCGACGACCCCGTGTACCGCTTCGGCGACCCCAGCCAGGCCGACCCCGAGTCGCTCACCGAGGCCATCGGCGACGATGCCATGCGCGCGTCGGAACTGGGCATCGCCAACCTGAAGCGCATCGCCTCGTCGTTGCGCGACTGGACCTACGAGGAGGGCGAGGACTACGCGCAATTGCGCGAGTTGCACCAGCAGATCGGCGCGCAGTGGAACCGCTACTCGGGCCATGTGCTGACCAACGTCGGCGGGGTGCGCTGGAACCGGAAGAGCCAGGACCAGGAGGGCTACCCCTACGAGCGGGTCGAGCGTGAGGCCCAGGAACGGGCGATGGCCTATCTGGACGAGCAGGTCTTCCGCACTCCGTCATGGCTGATCGATCCGGACATCCTCGACCGCGTGCAGGGATCGGGCGCGCCGGACCTGCTGGGGGGCTGGCAGGCCTCGGCCCTCAACCGCCTCCTCGACGTGAACCGCATGAAGCGCCTGATCGAGCAGGAGGCGTTCGGCGGCGCGGAGGCTTACGGGCTCAACGAGATGCTCGACGACCTGCGCGGCGCGGTGTGGCGGGAGACTGCGAGCGGCGAGGCCACGGATACCTACAGGCGCAATCTGCAGCGCGCGCATCTCGAGCGCTTCGCGGAACTGATGGAGGACGAGGACGCCCTTGCCACGGACATCGTGCCGGCGGTGCGCGGACAGCTTGCGACGCTGGCCGGGGAGGTGCGCGCGGGCGCCGGGCGCACCCGCGACCGGGCGACCCGGCTCCACTACGACGACGTGCTGGTGCGCATCGAGGCGATTCTGGATCCGGGGAACGGGCGCTGAACTTCCACTCGCGCTTCCGGCCGCGCGCGTTCCGGCCCCCGTGGTGGCTGAGGGCCCCGCACGCCCAGACCTTTGCGGGGGTTTTCTTCCGCCCTCCCGGCTGGATCCCGCTCGAACGCCGCCGGCTGGACACCCCGGACGGCGACTTCGTGGACCTCGACCTCACGCCCGACCCGGGCCCGGACGCCCCCATCGCGCTCGTGCTTCACGGCCTGGAAGGCTACATCCGCCGCCCCTACGCGGCGGGCGTGCTCAGCCGCCTGTTCGACCGCGGCGTACGGGGCGTGGGCCTGAACTTCCGCGGCTGCGGGGGAGAACCGAACCGGACGGCACGCTTCTACCACGCCGGGGAGACGGGCGATCTGGCCTTCGTCACCGAGCACCTCCGGCGCCGCTACCCCGGCCGGCCCATCGGCGCGATCGGCTTCAGCCTGGGGGGAAGCGTCATCATCAAGTACCTGGGCGAGAGAGGGGCGGACAGCCCGATCACCGCCGCCGCGACCATCTGCGTACCCTTCGATCTGGCCGCATCCTGCGACCGGGTCAGCCGCGGCTTCATGGGTGGTCTCTACACCCACTACTTCCTGCGTTCGCTGCGGAGGAAGGTGGAAGCCAAACGGACGATGCTCGACGGGATCATCGACACCGGGCGCGCCCTCCACGCCCGCACCCTGCGCGAGTTCGATGACGCCGTCACGGCTCCGCTGCACGGCTTCGCCGACGCCGCCGACTACTACGCCAGGTCGGACGCCCGCCCGTTCCTCCCGCGCATCCGGGTGCCGGTGTTGCTCATCCAGAGCCGCGACGATCCCATTGCGAGCCCCGACGCAATCCCCGATGAGCAGGTGGCGGCCAACCCGCACCTGGTGGCGGCGTTCGCGCCGGGTGGCGGCCACGTCGGCTTCGTCGAAGGCCCGGTTCCCTGGCGTGCATCCATCCACGCCGACGGAGAAGCCGTCCGCTTCCTGGTCCACCATTTCGCGCGAGAAGCTGACCACGCCTGCCCCAACTGCCCCGGTGTCGCGCCCGCAACCGATCATGTCCCTTGACGAGTTGCCCCTCTCCTTGTAGCGTTCGCGCGTTTGCTTCGCCGGGGACTCACGACCCGGTGTCCGGATCCGCAGCTTCAGATTCATCTGCCGTACGCATCATCCGCCGTAACCAATCGCCGCACAGGCCTTTGCACTAGTCTCACCACCGTCGGGATCGCGCCGCTTGCGGCAATTTCTCGCCCTCTGCCGGTCCCGCGTCATCAGGAGGAAGAAGTAGCATGAGAACGACTGGAACCGTGAAATGGTTCAACGACGCCAAGGGGTATGGATTCCTGGATCCCGAAGGGGGGAACCAGGACTGCTTCGTCCACTACTCGGCCATCTCGGGAGACGGTTTCCGCTCCCTGACCGAGGGCGAGCGCGTCGAGTTCGACATCGTTGACGGCCCCAAGGGCCCCGCGGCGGAGAACGTGATCCGGCTGGAGTCCTGACCAACAGGGGGAAGCGCTCCGGCGCTCTCTCCCACAAGGCAGCCGCGGGCTCCGGGCTTCTGCCCGTGAGCCGCGGCTCAGACCCGGAAGAAGGCTCGGCCCTGCCAGCTGTGGCGGGCCGGGCCTTCCCATTTCCCTTCCCTGAACTCCTCCAGCCGTGTGATGGTGTTGTTGAACACGGGGGTGTCCAGCGTTACCTCTCCCGCGTCCGCCAGCTTCCTGAACCCTCCCCGGCTCACCCGCTCGACGCCGCGCGGCGACCGGTAGTACACCGGCGTGTTGTCCACCAGCCGGGACCCGATCTCGGCTTCCAGTTCCTTCAGCATGCGCACCAGGGCGTCGATCGAGCAGCCCGAGGGAGGCGTCACGCTCTCGTCCACGGCAACCGCCAGGAACCGGTCATGGAGCCATGCCCGCCCGGCGGCCAGGGGAGCACCATGGGCCTTCCATCGGGACAGAAAGCCGTCCACGCGCGCGAGCAGCGCGGCGCGTGCCGGCCCGGAGAGGGGATGCTCGCTCCCGAACACCCACAGCCGCGCCTGATCGGGCAGGCGCTCGAAGACGGAATCGGATTGCCCGGTCGTTTTCACTTAGTCCTCACGTGCGAGGGAATCGCCGACACCCTTTCCGAGCAGGACCGCCATCCAGCGGAGATCGGGGGTGTTCTCGAGCAGGATCTTGAGAATCATGGTCAGCGGAATCGACAGGAACATCCCCAGCGGGCCCCAGACCCATCCCCAGAAGATGAGGGAGAGGACGACAACCAGGGTTGAAAGGCCGAGCCGGCGTCCCATCAGGTTGGGTTCGATGATGTTTCCGAAGACGGTGTTGATGCCCAGGTACACGACACCCACGCCCAGCGCCGACCCCAGGCCGAACTGGATGAGCGCCAGCAGTACCGCGGGCACGGAGGCGATCACCGAACCGATGGTGGGAATGTAGTTGAGGACGAAGCCGATGAGCCCGAGCAACACCGGAAAGTCGAGGCCGATGGCCGCCGCGAAGAGGCCGATGGTGATCCCGGTGGCCAGGGAGACCAGGGTCTTGATGGTCAGGTAGGTCTGGACTTCGCGGACGATCTTGGTAAGCCTGATCGAGTCGTCGCCGCCTTCTCCCAGCGCCATGCGCAGCTTGCGGGGGAAGACGGCCGCCTCTGCCAGAATGAAGACCATGATCAACAGGACCAGGAAGGTGTCGGTCACCAGCGCCAGGACCCGCTGGATGGTGCCGGTGGCGAAATCGAGTGCCGCCTCGAACGAGAACAGGTCGGTCAATGCCGCGAAGACGTTCCCTACGACGGGAAGCTCGACCTCGGCCAGCGCGGCCTCCCAAATTCCCCAGAGCAGGAGCAGGCGGATCTCATATGCCGGATACCGGGCCTGGAACTCGGCAAACGCCTGACTCGCCAGGAGCAGCAGGCCGCCCACCACGGCCGCCACCAGCAGCACCGAAATCAGGATGGCGATCGGGGAGGGGACGCCGTGACGGCGCAGCCACATCATCACAGGCAGGGTCAGGATCGCGAGGACCAGTGCGAGAAAGAAGAGCGAGAGAATGCTGCCCGCCAGCTTCAGGCCGGCGACGACGACCACGACCGACGCGAGGACGCCCAGTACCCGCGCCCCTCGCTTGTCTTCCTGTCGTTCCAGCATTCGTGATCTTCCCGTGAGTGAGGCCGGAGCATCCGGGCCCTGCGCCCTCCCGGCGTCCGACGAGGAGCTCCTGCGTGAATGCAGGGTCGACACTCTGCGCGCCGGAGGCAAGGGCGGGCAGCATCAGAACGTAACCGACAGCGCGGTCCGCCTCACGCATCGCCCCACCGGCATCGTGGTGCTGGCCCGGGAGCGCCGCAGCCAGCACCGCAATCGGCAGGTCGCCCTGGCCAGGCTTCGCCGGCGCCTCGAGAAGCGCCTGGCGCGGAAGCCGAAGCGGATTCCCACGCGCGTGCCCGAGGCCCAGAAGCGCAAGCGGCTGGAGGCGAAGCGCAGGCGCGGCCGGGTGAAGCGGTTGCGGCGGAGACCGGAGGAGGAGTAGGCCGGGTCGGGCTAGTCTAGCTCCCCGCGCGCTCGATTCTCCAGACGTCGACGTGGTCCAGGTCGAGGCTGTCCTGCCGGATCGTGATGAGGTGATCGGGACCGAAGGCGGGGGCGGCGCGTTCCTTTCGCTGGGGTGCGGGAACGGTGCCGAGCAGTCGCCCTTCCGGGTCGAATAGCTCCCACCTGTTCCCGGCGGTGCGGATTACCTCCACCCAGAGCTTGCCGTCGGGAGCGATGAAGATGCTCTGGATGAAGGACTTCGTCTCCGGCCGACTGGGTCGCCGGGGATCGCACTCGGCATCCGACCTCTCGGCAAGGAGTTCCTCGAAGTCCCGATTGCCCGCTGCCCATTCCTCATCCGAAATGGGCTCGGGCGGAAGGGGACGCTCGATCACGCGCAGGGTATCGCCGTTCCGCGCGGTCACCGCAATTCGATACGAATCCGTCATCGATGAATACATCACTGCGCCGGGCCCGGGGTGCTGAGCCAGCCCCGGACCGAACGGGATGGAAAATAAGGTGATCGTTCCACCGTATTGGCAGATGATGCTGCCAGCCGGACCCGGAGGCCGCTGGAGCCACGACAGCGTGTCGCCGGTCTCTCCGCGGCTGTCGTGGCCGACGAGCACGGAGGTGACTCCGGTCGCATGCCTGAGAAGCCCGAGTCGATAGAACTCGTCCGGGCCGACGGGCATGAGGCGGATGCCGGCCGGGGAGCCGCTGTAGCTCCCCTCGACCCGCTGCTGCCCCAGCCACTCGCCGTCGGCCGAGAACGCTCCGATGCGACCCAGACTGGTATCCAGGGTCAGGAGACGGTCGCCCATCCATGCAACCGAATACAGACTTCGAAACTCGCCCGGGCCTTCGCCGTTCCGGCCGAAGGTGCGCCGATGGACCCCGTCCAGGCCGAAGACCCGGACTTCGTGGTTGCGGCCGTCGGCCACGAACACGGCCTCGTCCGGGCCGAGCGCGGCGCTGTTGACGCTGCCGAACTCCTCCGGCGCGCCCGTCTCCGACAGGGACCTGGGCCCGATGGAGACGACCGGGGTGAGCTGCCAGGCGGGCGCGGTTCCGGTGCTGGTCACGCGCACGATGCCGCCTGTGGTGTCGGTCGTGATCGTGAGGTCGCCGGAGGGGGTGGTTTCCGGGCCGCAGGCCGCAGCGATCCCCGCGAGGAGCGCCAGGACGGGAAGGGCGAGCGGGAGTGGTCCGGACGAGCCGAGGTTCATGAATATCCTCCCGGGGGACAGGTCGCCAGAACGTCTCCTGGTCCGAATATTGCTCGAGCTCTGCCTGTCCGGCCAGCTTGCCGTCCGGGCCGGCTCGGAGGTCCTTCTCCACCATCCACCAGCGGGGTCCTCATGAAGCGGCTTCCCATACTCCTGCTGTCCACACTCCTGACCGCCGCCTTCCTCACGCCGGGAGCGCCTGTTCGCGCGCAGACGACGCTGTCGCTTACCGGTGGCGTGAACATCACCTCCCTGGACACCGATGGCGACGGGACACTTTCTCCCGGGTTCGAATCCCTGACGAGGATGTCGGTCGGCATGGCGGCCACCCTTCCGGTCTCGGACCGGTTCGGGCTCCAGCTGGGAGGACGCTACGCTCAGAAGGGAGCACGCCTGGACGTGCTCGGGGTCCTGGAGAGGATGGGTGACATGTTGGGCGGGCTCGAGGAGATGCCGCCGGGCGCGATTTTCGACGCCGACTACGAGATGGACTATGTCGAGCTCACGGCCCTGGCCAGAGTCGGGTTTCCGCTGTCGGGCGACCGCGTTTCCGGACACCTGCTCGCGGGCCCGGCGCTGGGCCTGCGGCATTCATGCGAAGCAGTTGTCCGCCTCAGCGGCCTCGACGAGCCCGCAGTCACCGGCAGCGTCGACTGCGACGAAGCCGAGCTCGGTTTTCGGACGGTCGATGTCGGCCTCGCCGGGGGCGCCGGAATCGAGATCGGGTTGACCGACTCGATCAATGCCCATCTGGGCTTGCTCTATACTCTGGGACTCTCCAACGTCAGCGATGATCCTGGCG
Source organism: Longimicrobiales bacterium (assembly GCA_965202805.1). GTDB lineage: Bacteria > Gemmatimonadota > Gemmatimonadetes > Longimicrobiales > Gaopeijiaceae > BD2-11. The sequence continues at coordinate 247,926 of OZ241869.1, read as the reverse complement.
GATCGGTGAAGCACCGGGCGCTGACGATTCGGGCGGGCCTGGGAGTTCCGGTCGGCTAAGCCGAGAACGGCGGGAGCGCCGGGGGCTCTCGATCTCATCCCCCTTCGGGAAAGATGCACCGGAGGTTGTCCACATCGCTCCGTGTGGCGTAGAAGATCCGAGATCCGGTCGTCCACGGACTGTCGAGCCCATCGCGCGACATCTTGACTCCGACAAGCTCGGGCTGATTGAAGGCATGCTTGAAACCCAGGAGATGAAACAACTCGTGGACGAGGGTCTCTCCGTTGCGTCCGTTGGCGTTGCCCTTGCAGCAAGGATCGTCATCCGTCCACCAAGGCCCCATGGTCCGTTTGTTATAGGTAATCGTCCCGCAGCAGGGGTGTGCACTCATCGGTGCCCCACCCCGGCCGTCCCAATCCTGCGGGTTGTCGTCATTCATGTAGAACACAAGAATCTGGCCACGCTCCCGAAGGCGATGGGACTGGAAATACTGATCGAATCTCTGATCCCAGCCGACCGCGGCGCCCGACGGAACTTCGACGAGTCCTCCCATCTCCACAATCCGGTACCCGAGTTGCGTCTCGATCTGATCTGCAAGCCGACCGACCGGATCGAGCAACCGCTGGAGATCGGCGTCGGTGACGAACTCGGGAAAGTTGCGTACCATGTCCACCCGGAACGGGGTTCCGTCCCACTCACGGACCACTCCGTGGTTTCCAAACTGAGCGTCATGGCGTAGCGCCAGGGACCTCGTGACGGCACAGGCTTGAGCCGACTTCATCACGCGCACCGCCGCGTTTCCGGACACGCCTCCCCCGCCCGCAGTGGCCGTAATCTCAACCTCTCCCGCCCCAACCCCCGTAACCAGACCAACTGCGTCCACCACAGCCACAGCCGTGTCGGGCGACGACCACTCGAAGACCGCGCCCGTGATTGCATGGCCGTTGGCGTCGAACGCCTCCGCGGCGAGCCGCAGCGTGTCGCCGGGCGCGACCGTGTCCGCGGCTGGCGACACGACGACCGAACGGGCCGACTGCGTGACCGTCACTACCGCCGTGACGGAGACCTCGCCAGCGGTGGCGGTGATCGTGGTCGCGCCTCCGCCGATTGCCGTCACCAGTCCGGCCGTATCGACCGCCGCGACGTTGGTGTCCGCACTCGACCAGACAACCAGGCTGCCCTCCATGATGCGCCCGATCTGGTCGCGCACCTCCGCAGCCAACTGCGCGGTCTGTCCGAGCGCGCTCAGCAACACCGTGTCGGGAGTCACCACCACCGCCGCGGGCACCGGGTCCGCGACCGCGAGTGCCGCGCGGCCCGTCACCCCGGACGAAGTGGCGGCGATTTCGACCTCCCCGGCCGCGACTCCGGTGACCAGCCCCGACGGGTCCACGGTCGCGACCGTCGTGTCGCCGGACGCCCACGAGAGCTCGGCCCCCGCCACCGGATGGCCGCTCGCGTCGGTGGCCTCCGCGACCAGTCGAAGCGTGTCGCCCGCCACCACCGTATCGGTCGCTGGCGTCACGGTGACCGCGCTCACGTCCTGCGCCACCGTCACCGTTGCGCTCCCCGAGGCCGAATCCGAGGTCGCCGTGATGGTCGCCGTCCCGTTGCCCGCCGCCGTCACCAGACCCGAGCCGTCCACCGCCGCCACCGCTTCGTCGCTCGACTCCCACGAGAACTCCGTCCCCGCCATGGCATGCCCGTTCGCGTCGAACGCCCCGGCGGACAGCCGCACCGTATCGCCAAGAGCCCCAAGTCTGGCCGCATCCGGTGTCACCGCCACCGAACTGACCGCCTGAGCCACGGTTACCGCCGCGCTTCCCGAGGCCGATCCCGAGGTCGCCGTGATCGTGGCGCTCCCGTTGGCCACCGCCGTCACCAGCCCGGACGCGTCCACTGTCGCCACCGACTCGTCGCTCGATTCCCACGAGAACTCGGCGCCCGCCACTGCGCTCCCGTTCGCGTCGAACGCCTCGGCGGACAGCCGCACCGTGTCGCCAAGAGCCCCAAAGCTTGCCGTATCCGACGTCACCGCCACCAAACTGACTGACTGGGCCACGGTCACTGTCGCGCTTCCGGAGGCCGATCCCGAGGTCGCCGTGATCGTGGCGCTTCCGTTGGCCACCGCCGTGACCAGCCCGGACGTGCTTACCGCCGCCACGGCGGCCGCGCTGCTGGCCCAGGTCACCGCTGCGCCCGCCATCGCCTGACCGTTCTGGTCCTGAACTTGCGCGGACAACTGAACCGTCGCACCAAGTGCGGCCAGATCGGCCGTGGCCGGGCTCACGGTGATCGTCGTCGCCCGGGGTAGATCGGGCGGAGGCGGCTCTGTCGGGGCGTCGCCGTCCCCGCACCCCTTGGCCAAGGCCACGGCCGCGAGCAAGGCTGCGAGCCGGACGAGGGTCCGGTGGCCGGGTCGCCTCGGCCGATGTTGTTCCTTCCCACAGGCCCGCCAAGTCATCTGCGCCACGCCTCCGTATCCGGAATCCCGCGGCTGAACAAGACATCGAGGCCGGTTCCGACGCCCTGTCCCGCTACGTCCGCGGCGGCCTGCGTGGCGGGTGGCGGGTCGCGCAGGATCCCCCGCACCTGCCCGGTCCGTGGATCGCGCAGGATGGCCATCGGAATATCGCTGTCGCCGTCCAGGGTGACCGAGCCGCTTGGGCCGGTGAGCGTGATGCTGGCCAGGTTGCCTTCCCAGGCGGGCCGCGTCGGCACAACGAAAGCGAACGACGAGTTCCCGTCGCCGTCGGCGATCTCGGGCATCGTGAAGCTGAGGGAAAAGAGCTCACGCCCGCCAGCCGTGCGGCCGACGATGCGGTGCTCTCCCGTGTGGTCCGGCAGCGTTCGCGGGGCGTCGACCACAAAAGCGGGGTTGAGGTAGGGCTTGCCGTCCGCGCTGGTCCCGCCCCAAAGGAGCAGAGACTCGGCGCTCGCACCGGCCGCGGCGCCAAAATCGGCGGACACCGGCGCGCGTGGGTTGAAGAGGCGGTAGCGGAGCGCCCTGGTGAAGTGGTAGTCGCTGACCCAATCGTGCCCGCAGTAGCCCATTATGTCCCGCGCGTTCGGGGACACCAGACTCCCGCCTTGGCGGAAGTCGTACCCCCAGACACCGATGGATCCGTCCGGATAGGGGTACGCCTCGTCGACCAGGCTCGGGTTGCCGCAAGGCGCATGCAAGAGGTCCAGGGTGTGGCCCAACTCGTGAGCGATAACCCCCCCGTCCAACCACACAAACGCGACCGCCCAGCCCGCGTAGGCGGAACCGCTGATAGTGCCGCTCATCGTGCCCACATAGTAGGCGTCCTCGCCCTCCAGAGCCCGTATTGCCGACATCTCGTCCGCCAGCAGCCCGGTATTGTTGGTCGAGGTCACCACAGGCGGATGGAGCGTGATTTCGAGAGAGTCGATCGGAAGCAGGGTGCGTGTATGCCAGAGCAGTTCATGGCCCTGAGGGTCTGCCGCCATGCCCTGCGTCATTCCGATGACCGCCGAGTCGGGGTTGGCGCGCCAGACGAACGGGATCAGCGTGAAGGAGAACGCCGGCATCTCGTGCACCTCCACGGCCACGCGCCCGGTCTCCGGGATCCGCCTCGCCATCAGGAGACCGGCGTCCACCGTCCCGTCCGGATCGACCTCGATCTCCATCTCAAGACCGGGCTGCACGACCTCGCCGGGGATCACTGCGTTCGCGGACCCGGACAGATTCCCTTCGACAACCTGGGTGGGGATCGACGATGTCTTCCTCGGGATGTCCACCACATGGCGCAGGGTCCCGTTCACGTAGAAACGCGCCCGGACGGGAGGGATGCCGACCGTCGTGGAACGCGTGGCCGTGACGAACACCCGCAGCAGGGCCTCTTCGCCCGCGACCAGCGGGACCGGGTATTCGCGCGACTGCACGGCCTGGGTAAGGTAGGCCATCGCGGACCCGCCTTCACAGGAGCGGATCCGCGAAAAGCGGACCGTCAGCAGCCACGCTCGGAAGCCCGACTCCTCCGGCGCGCACAGGCCCGTGCCCCCAGCCATCAATTCCTCCAGGCGGAGATCCGTCAGGCTCGGCGGCAGTGCCCCCGACAGCCAGGGGTTGTTCGTCAGGTAGAGCCGCCGCAGTTTCGTCATTCCTCCGAACTCATCGGGCACCGGACCTGACAGACGGTTGGAGGCCAACCCCAGGAGGGACAACTCGGAGAGGTTTCCGAGTTCGGGAGGGATCGTGCCCGTCAGCACGTTGCCGGAAAGCGCCAAATAGTACAGGTCGGGGAGGTCACCCAGCCACGCCGGGATCGGCCCCGTCAGCTGGTTGCCCCGGAGGAACAGCCCCCACAGGTGTTCGAGTTCGCTCAGTTCCGGGGGGATCGGGCCGGTCAGCTCGTTCTCGGCGAGGTCCAGCCGTCTCAGGCTGCCGAGCTTGCCCAGTTCGGACGGGATCGGCCCCGTCAGGTTGTTGTCATCAAGGGATAGCGACCGCAGGGCGGAGAGGTTGCCGAGCTCCGGGGGGATCGGGCCGGACACCCTGGTGTCGTCGAGGCGCAGGTCCTCAAGGCTGGCGAGGTTGCCGAGTTCCGGCGGGATCGGACCCGCCAGGTAGTTGTTGTAAAGGTTCAAGGACCGAAGGCGGTCGAGGCTGCCCAGTTCGGGCGGAATCGAACCGCTAAGGTCATTGCTCCACAGTTCCAGATCGACGACTCGCCCATCGGCGTCCGTGTCAACTCCGAACCAGTCACCGAGCGGGCTGTTCGTCAGCCAGTAGTCGTTCTCCACCCAGTCCGGCCCGCCGGTCGCGTGGTAGAGCACCACCAGTGCTGCCCGGTCCGGGTCCCTGGCCGAATCCACGACCGTGATCTCCGCGGTTCCTCGTACGCTGCCCGCGGTCGCGGCGACCGTGGCGGTGCCTTCGGCGGCCCCGGTCACCAGACCGGACGAGCCAACGGTCGCCACCAGCGTATCGCTGCTCGACCAGACGACCTGGGCTCCCGTCATCACGTTTCCGTTCTGGTCGCGCACCTCGGCCTCGAGCTGCACGGTCGCGCCCAGGGTGGCCAGCACGGCGGTGGCGGGGCTGACGGCGACCGCCGTGGGATGGGCGGGTTCGGGTTCGGGCGGCGGCCCTGTCGGGGCGTCGCCGTCCCCGCACCCCTTGACCAGGGCCACGGCCGCGAGGAAGGCTCCGAGCCGGACGAGGGTCCGGTGTCCGGGTCGCCTCGGTCGATGTCGTTCCCTCCGCCCGGTCTGCCGAGTCATCTGCTCCATGCCTCCGTATCTGCGATTCCTCGGCTGAACAACACGTCGAGGCCGGTTCCCGACGCCTTGCCCGCCGGGACTGGACAAGTGTGATGCTCGCGATGCCGTCTCACGCTTACCGAATCCGTAGAGCCCAGACCGAAATGTGGCCGGGGACAGGGCCACCCCCGCCCGCCGTGACCTTTATGCTCGTCGGATCGAGCGAGCCGCCTGGCGTCCAGTGGACGTACAGGGATGAGCCAGCCCGGACCCTGGCGCTCGCCGTCGGCGTCCTTGAGGTGGACGGACGGGGTTGCAGCCATGTGGTCTCGGGAAACCGGTCGAAGATGTCGTGGAGGTTCCAGGAGGTCATGCCTCGTGCGTGAAGACCCGGCTGCAAGTCCAGCCAGAGGGTGATGTAGAAGTCGGCAAGTATCGCCTCGGTGCGCCATGCACTGACATCGCGCAGGGAGGCAAACCCCTGGGTCGGCGACTGCGTGAGGCGTCTCATCAGCGCCTCCTCCCCGCCCGGGTATGCTCCGCCCCATCGATCCAGGGCGTAGCGAAAGACCATCGAGGGGACTCCGTAGACCGCAGTTTGCGGATGCCTGCAAGGACCGCTGTTCCCCTCTCTCGGCCGACCGATCCAGGTGCACTGCTCAGGCGCGTGCGGAACCCGGCCGCCGCTCTTGTCCGGATCCCATCCGAAGAACCGGGCCATGTCCCAAAACCATCCCGACTGCCAGTGCGCTCCGGCCGAGAACTCCGCGTATCCCAGGTTCTGGCCGGATGCGTGCCCGAACAGGCGATAGGCCACCAGTTGTTCCGCCAACACCGCACCGCCCTCCAGTTCCCACGACTTCTTTTCTCCCGCGTTGCCCAAGGCCCGAGCGCGGTGTTGCGCGATGTGCGCCGCCTCGTGAGCGATCAGCGAAGGGTAGTCGGCGAACACCCGTTCCTTGCTCGTGGCGGGGCCGACGACGCCGTCCGGATCCGGCACCCATCCGTAGAGGATCTCGGCCCGGTTGCTGGCTGCGCATCTGTCGGTCGGCCAAAGATCCGGAAGAAAGACGTAGCCTCCCGCGCCCTGCGAGCGATTGACCTCCTGGGTCATGAGAATCAGGATGCGTCCATTGCCGTCCACGTCGGAGAGGCCTCCGAAATAGTCGTCGAGAACGCTGGCGATGTGCGCCGCATAGAGGGCGTCCAGATCCACGAGTTCGGAGTTCGAGAAGGTTCCGCTGGGGTTGTCGAGATCCTCCAGCCAGATCGTGTGGCTCCCCACGAGGCGGACCACGGCATCGATCCTGCGCCCTCCTGCCGAACACCCCCAGTTGTTTGAGGAGGGTTCGTATACCGATGTCGTGTCTCCCGCCTCAAGGCCGCGATGCTGCCCATCCGCGCCCGGGGCCGGTGGCGACGCGCGTCCCAGTTCGCGCAACCATGCTGCGTTCCTGGCCATGACCTCGTTGTTGGCGCTCGCGCGGCGCACGCGGAGGGAATCGTCCCTCACGAGAACCGGCGAATCGGGCACTCGGGGCGCGGGCGCGGCGGGTTGCGAAGGGTTGTCCGCCAAGGGTCGCGCCGGCATGCGCCGGAGCTCCGCCCTGGCCGACGCCGACGCTGTTGCCGCCGTCCCCGCGACGGTGAGATCTCCCGGAGTGCCGTTCAATGTGACGGAGGTCAAGGATGCCGGTCGCTCGGACGTGGACACCACGCCGATCAGATACTCGCCGCCGCTGGCGCTGCCGGGGAGATGGACACAGCCGTCTCCGGCGCGCGTGTGAATGTAGGAGTACTGCGGCAGTGCCATGTCCTCTTGGGCAAGCGGCGCAACGCCAACAGTGAGAGAATCACTCCGGCTTCCGACCGAGACCCTCAGTTCCGCCCTGCGAGGCGGTCGACAGTCGGCGACGGGGACGCCGATCACCAGATTCGTCCGGCTCGCAGACACCACTCTGGCGGGCAACCCGTCGATGGTGACCAGGTTGTTGGTGATCGTGGACGAGAACCCGGACCCGGTGATCGTCGCTTCGTCACCCTCGATCAGCACGGTCGGTTCCACCGCCGTTATCGAGAATCCCGCTTGCCTTACCGTCGCCTGGAAGGCCTGCTGCGCCGAAAGCCCGTCCGGATCGCTCGCGGTCACGGTGATGGTCGCGGTCCCCGCCGAGACGCCCGTGACGGTCACCTCGGCGCCCGACACCGCCGCGGCCGCCACCTCCGGCGCGGACGAGGCCGCCGCGTAGCTCAGGGCGTCGCCGTCCGGGTCGCTGAAGTACGGCGTCACGTCCACCGATGCCTCGCCACGGGGAACCACCACATGGGGCGGGATCGAATCGACCGCCATCGGGGCGCGGTTCGCTGCGACCGTGATCGCGGATTGCCCAAGCGCATCACCAACCGCTGCCGTGATGGTCGCCTGCCCGTTGCCCACCGCCGTCACCAGACCCGAGCCGTCCACCGTCGCCACCCCTTCGTCACTCGACTCCCACGAGAACTCCGCGCCCGCCACGGCATGCCCGTTCGCGTCGAACGCCTCGGCGGACAGCCGTACCGTGTCGCCAAGAGCCCCAAGGCTGGCCGTATCCGGCGTCACCGCCACCGAACTGACCGCCTGAGCCACGGTCACCGCAGCGCTTCCCGAGGCCGATCCCGAGGTCGCCGTGATCGTGGCCGTCCCGTTCGCCATCGCCGTTGCCAGCCCTGAAGCGTCCACTGCCACCACGGACTCGTCGCTGGACTCCCACGAGAACTCGGCGCCCGCCACTGCGCTCCCGTCCGCGTCGAACGCCTCGGCGGACAGCCGCACCGTGTCGCCAAGAGCCACAAGGCTGGCCGTATCCGGTGTCACCGCCACCGAACTGACCGTCTGGGCCACAGTCACCGCAGCGCTTCCCGAGGCCGATCCCGAGGTCGCCGTGATCGTGGCGCTTCCGTTGGCCACCGCCGTGACCAGCCCGGACGTGCTTACCGCCGCCACGGCGGCCGCGGCGCTCGCCCAGGTCACGGCTGCGCCCGCCATCCCCTGACCGTTCTGGTCCTGAACTTGCGCGGACAACTGAACCGTCGCACCCAGTGCGGCCAGATCGACCGTGGCCGGGCTCACGGTGATCGTCGTCGCCCGGAGGGGTTCGGGCGGAGGCGGCTCCGTCGGGGCGTCGCCGTCCAGGCAAGCCAAGAAGAACGTCGCCGCCAGCAGCGCGGTCAGGAGGGCGAGGGGAGGAAGATGAAATGGGCGGGCGCGCATCATGCCGATACGGATCGGATCGGCTCTTAGATTAGCGATGGGTCGCCGGTCTTTACGATGGGAGTAGTCGGAGTCCACCGTCTCGCCGCCCGTTCGGGGAGGTTCGAGGATGTCGCGAAGGCTCGGGTCGCCTGAGCGCCTACTACGCGCATGACCGTTAAGGATAGCACTTGGCGTCCGAGTTGTGGCCGAGAAATCGCTCCGCTTCGACGAGAATTCGCCGATGATTCGGATGACTTGGCCTCGCAACCCGGGATCACCGGAATCTCAATGCCGGAAGCGGCGCGGCCCACGCCCGGAGACCGGGCGGCGCTCCGGCAGGTCCGATGGCCGAAACGCCTGGAGAGGACTCTGCTTTCCCAAAGGGGTGGCCGAAAGCGGGCTTCCGGGACCATCGGCGAAGAGTCAGCACCGGTGCGGGAGTCCCGCCATTCAACTCCGTTTTTCCCGCTTTCGCGGCACGGTCCAGCAGGGTCCAGTACAACGGCAGGAAACGCAGATCGTGCAGTCCTGTAAGACTTTAGAAGATATCCTGCCGGGATTCTGGCCTCAGCCGATCTGCCTACGCGGCCGAATCCGGGGCCGACCAGCGCACCCCTGCCGATCTCTCCGAGGAGCTGTCGGCCGTCCGGACGGCAACCCTCCTGCTGCTGCGCAGCTTCCCGGAGGACGCATGGAATCGGCGCGGCGTGGCCAGCGGCAACGAGTTCACCGTCCGAAGCCTGGCCTGGATCATCGCCGGGCACTCGCGCCATCACCGGAAGGTGTTGATGGAGCGGTACCTGGCCTGATGCGGCTCTGCCCGGTCTACCGCACCTCCGCCGCCTCCGTCGTCAGCGTCTCCAGCATCTCCATGTAGAACGCGCGCTGCGCCTGCTGGTCCTGCGTCAGCGGTGCGACCACGCCCTCCACCGCGCCCGAAAGGCGGGCGAGGCGGCTGGCCAGCTCGCCGAATTCGCGGCGCAGGTCGCGCAGCCTGGCGGCGCGGGGACCGACGTCGTCCTCGGCGATCCCCTCCAGCGTCTCCTCGATGCGCGACCCTTCGGAGGCGACCCGGGCTCTCGCCTCGGCCAGCTCCAGCAAAGTGTCTGTCCAGGCTGCTCTTACGTCGGCAGGCGCATCGATTCGCGGGTCTTCACGCAACAAAAAACGTTGCGCGGACTCCACGCCCGCAGCCTGCAGGCGCGCGGTGTAGGCGCCGGGCACGGCCAGCGGGCCCCGACCGGCATCCACCTCGTGGCGCATGTCCCACACGACCCGGTTCATCCCCTGCCCCGTGGTTCCCTCCACGGTGGCCACGCGGGCGCCGCCTTCGTCCTCGATGGCGACGCTCACCGTCCCCTCCGCCGCCTCCTCGGCGAGCCAGTAGTCGAGGATGGCGCCGTTGGGCGGATTCTCGCCCTGGTAGTGCACGTCGCCGGCGTGGGCGGCTCCGCCTGCCCGCCGGATCTGGCTGGCGGGCTCGATGGTGAACAGGTGGGCCGGGGCGGCCATGACCTCCGGCGTCAGCTCCTGCAGCGCGTTGATCTGGTCGAGGATCCAGATTCCGCGCCCGTGGGTCCCGACGACCAGGTCGTTGTCGCGCGGGTGGATCACGAGGTCGTTGAACGGGAGCGTCGGCATTCCGCCCCGCAGCTCGGTCCAGTGCGCGCCGCCGTCCATCGTGTAGAAGAGCCCGATCTCGGCGCCAAGGAAGAGCACCGAGGGATTGCGCGGGTCCTCGCGCACCGTCCGCAGCACGCGTTCGGCGGGCAGATCGCCGGTGATGGAGACCCAGGTCTCGCCGTAGTCGTCGGAGCGGTAGAGGTAGTTCGCGTAGTCGTCATTGCGGTAGTTGTTCCAGACCGCGTAGACGCGGCCCTCCTCGTGCCGGGAGGGCTCGACGCCGTTTACCCACGCCCCGGGAGGAAGACCGGGGAAGTCGGGCAGCGCGGCGGGCTCGTCGGAGTCGGACACGTCGCGGGCGGCCACATCGGTCCAGCGCTCGCCGCCGTCGCGCGAGACGTGCAGGCGCCCGTCGGCGGTGCCGGCGTAGATGAGCCCCTGCCTGAGCGGGCTCTCCGCGACGGCCGAGATGGTGGGATAGTAGGGAACGCCGTCGTCCAGGGAAGGCGTGAGGTCGTTCGGCATCTGCCCCATGACCGGCAGCGTGCGCCGGTCCACGCCGGTGGTGAGGTCGCCCAGCGCCTGCCACGAGTCGCCCTGGTCGGTGGTCTTCCACATGTTCCGGGTCCCCGCGTACAGGGTGGACCCGTCGTGCGGAGAGATGATGAAGGGACCGTCCCAGTTCGCGGGCTCCATGGCGTTGCCGAGGCGCTGTTCCTCGAAGGTGCCCACCTCTCTCCAGGTCTCCCAGTTGCGGCGGCCCGCGATGTTGCCCTCGGGATTGCCGGGCCGGATGCTGGTTCGCTGCCCGCTTCGAATATCAACCCGTGATAGTCCCAGATATTGTGATTCCGTATATATGATATAGTTGTTGGTCGTATCCGGTATATTCACAAAGCCGTCGCCGCCGCCCAGTCGGCGCCAGTCGCTGTTGACGATCCCCTCAGTCCGGTACGTCTCGCTGGGCCCCATCCACGAGCCGTTGTCCTGCAGCCCTCCATAGACGTTGTAGGGTTCCGCCATGTCCACCTGGACCCGGTAGTACTGGCTCACCGGCAGGTCGGAAATATAGAGCCAGTTCAGGCCGCGGTCGTACGAGATCCCGAGCCCGCCGTCGTCGGCCTTCATCACGTGGCGCGAGTCGTCGGGGTTGACCCAGACCAGGCGGTCGTCGCCGTGCAGGCTCTGGGGCGGAACGGTGAAGGTGCGGCCCCCGTCGTCGGAGAAGGAGTAGCTGTTCACCATGTAGATGCGCTGATCGTCGCTCGGGTCGACCAGGATCTGGCTCGCGTACATGGGCCGGGGATTCCAGTCGCTCATGAGCTCCCAGGTCTCGCCCCGGTCATCGGAGCGGTAGATGCCGGCGCGCCGCTCGGTGTAGGCGGTGGAGGCGTTGTAGCGGTAGCCCTGCTCGACGCTCGCGTAGACGATGCGCGGGTCGCTCCTGTAGATGGAGATGCCGATGCGTCCCAGGATCCCATCCGGGAGCCCGCGGGCGATCCCCGGACCCGAGAGTCTGTCCCAGGTGTCGCCACCGTCCACGCTGCGGTAGAGCGCGCTGCCGGGGCCGCCGCCGTGGAATCCCCAGGGACGGCGCCGCCGCTGGTAGGTGGCCGCGTACACGATGCCCGGATCCTCCGGGTCCAGCGCCACATCCACGACGCCGGTGTCCTCGTCGACGTGGAGGATGCGCTGCCAGGTCGCGCCCCCGTCGCCGCTCCGGTAGAGGCCGCGCTCGTCGTTGGGGCCCCAGAGGTGGCCCATCGCAGCTACGTAGACGAGGTCCGTGTCCTCGGGGTGGAGCGCGATGCGGCCGATGTGCTTGCTGTCGCGCAGTCCCATGTTGGTCCACGACGCGCCGCCGTCGGTGCTCCTGTACACGCCGTCGCCCCACGACGAACTCTGCCGGTTCGCCCGCTCGCCGGTGCCGACCCACACGATCGAGGTGTCCCGCTGGTGCAGCGCGATCGCCCCCACCGAGTGGGTGCCTTCGCTCTCGAACACCGGGTCGAGGGTGATGCCGTTGTCGCCGGTCTTGTAGACGCCCCCGGTCGCGGACGCGACGTAGAACTTGATGGGGTCGGACTCCGCCACCGCGAGATCGACGATCCTGCCGCTCATGACGGCGGGGCCGATGTTTCGGGGGCGGAGGGCGTCCAGCTGGCCGGTTGCAACCTGGGCCTGAGCCGGGGTGACGCCGGTCGTGAGGACCGCCGTGAGAATGCAGGCCAGGAGCCGGCGGTGGAGCCGGTGCGTGAAGCTGGTCGAAGAGGTCCGGTTGGTCATCGAAGAATCCGGTCAATGGGGAAGAGCGATGCCGTAACGAGCTTCATACTCGGCTTTCGCCCGCAGGCGATCAACCTCGCAACTGCACTCGATCGACCCCGCATCCACCCGGAACCCACGTGGCGGGGCCGATGCCTCGCTGGTCCGTGGCGGCTCGTCATCGATTGTTCGATGTTCCGATGGGGTTCCTTTCGTGGAGTTGCCGATGACGCGGTCCGTCGTGTTCGTGATCCTGCTCATGTCGCTCCCGGCGAGCGCCCGACCGGCCCTTGCGCTGCAGGGAAACATTTCCGTCGGCGGCCGCGTCGGGACGCTCGGCGTCGGAGCCGAGGTTGCGGTAGCATTGAGCGAGGGCGTGGAGATGCGCGGCGGAATCGGTTTTCTCGGATTCTCGGTTGATGTAACGGAAAGATCCAACCTCGCCGGCGACCGTACGGCGGAGCTGTCCCTGCCGGGCGCCCTCTATGCGGTCGGCGCCGCGCTATCGTTCGGCGTCCTCACGGCGGAGGCGGGTCTGCTGATGAGATCCGGTGATCCGGCCTACGAGATCACCTACGGCAGCGGCGCGTCCATCGACATAGGCGGGGGCTACTACAGGGAGCCGGAGGTCAGCACGCTCACCACGACACTCGTATCCGGGTCGATCGCGCCCTACGCACTCCTCGGTTTCGCGCCCGATCTGTCGCGCCGGATCGCCCTTCTTGTGGATCTCGGCGCCGCGTTTCCGCTGGACGCGGGCTTCGAGATGTCCGCCACGGGGGATCCGGCAGTGCTGGGCTCGCCCGGGTTCCGTGCCGACCTCGAGACGGAGAGACGGGACGCCGAAGACGACGCCGGCGCTTTCCTCAACTACTGGCCCATCATCAACGTCGGCCTCCGCTATCGGCTGAGGTGACCGGAATGAACCACAAAGGCAGGACACCGCTGGCTCCCCACGAAGTGCTGCGCGTGATGGATGCCGCGCAGGTCATCCACAGGCGACGGCAGGCGCTGGAGGAGCACGAGGCCTTCGACCGCGAGGCCGCCATCCGCGACATACAGCGCATGTACGAGGAGCTGGGCGACCTCGTGGACAGCGAGACGATCGAGAAGGCGCTCGACGACTACCTTTCCCGGCGCTACGCCTTCACCCCGGCGCCGCCCGGCGTCGCAAGGAGCCTGGCGCTTCTCTACGTCCGCCGCGGTCTGGTCGCCCGGCGCATTCTGCTGCCGGCTGCGGCGGGCGCGGCCCTCATCTGGGGGAGCATTGCGGGCGCGGGGATGATTTCCGAGCGAGCCTTCGCGCGCGACGTGCAGCGTCTCAGAGGGGAACTGGCCGACATCGGCGCGGCGCAGACCGCCGAACTCGCAGAGCTCGATGCTCTGCGGTCGCAAGGCACGCCGCCCGACCTTCCCGCCGCCGAGGCCGATGAGTTCGCGGCCAGCCTGGCGGCCGCCGGCGTCCGGCTGTCGGCGGTCGGGGAGGCCATCGGCCCCATCGCCCGGGAGGCCGCCCGGGAAGACCTTGCGCGCCCTGATCTCGACCGGCTCCGCGAGAGGACCGGGGCCGTGGCAGGGGACCTGGAGCTCGCTCGGGCCGGGATCGACCGGGCGGACGCGGCGCTCGAGCGTCACACCCGCCTTGGCGCCCTCGCGGGCGAAGTCGCCCGTGTCCACGCCGCCGTGCTCGCTGAAGCCGCGGAGGACCTGGTGCGGGAGCGTGCAGGCGAGCTCGCCCGAGAGGCCGAGTCCCGCGTCGCCGCCCGCGACGTCACCGGTCTCGACGACGCCGCACGGCGCTATCGCGACCTGCTCGACGCGGTCTCCACGGAGTACCGCATCGTCGTCACGGGGGGTGTGTGGCGCTATCCGGGCAACGCGCGCGACGTCCGCAACCACTACCTGCTGGTACAGGCGCTGGGGACCGATGGGGAGCCGGTGCCGGTGACCATCCGCAGCGAGGAGAACGGCGAGACGAGACGCGTCCGGCAATGGGGAGAGCGGGTTCCGCAGGAGGTGTACGATCGCGTCGCCGCCGACAGGGCGGACAACGGCATCATCGACGATGAGGAGTTCGGCTTCAAGGCCAGAGGGTTCGTCACCGCCGAACGCCGTTACGCCGATATCGGCCAGATCACGGAGTGGTAGCCATGCAGACCGGCAGAGACATCCACCGCGGGATCGTCCGGCGCATCCGCCGGGTCCGGCGTGAGCTGGACGAGCGGGAGCGAAGCATCGACGGGCTGCAGTCGGCGCTGGGCGAGACGGGCGAACGCAGGTGCGCCGCCATTCGCTCGCTGGCCGAGTTCCATCTTCCGGCGATGAGGGAGGACGCCGTGGCGGCCACCCTCGCCGGGATGGAGTCCGGCGTGCGCGCCATCTTCGACGAGAAGAAGGACCGCCTGCGTGAGGTCGAGAAGCGTATTCCGGAGCAGCGCGAGGAGGTCGCGGCGGCCGAGGCCGCGCTGGCATCGGTGACCGAAGCGCTGAACGAGACCGGCGAAGAGCGGGCCCGGCTGGCGCGCCTGGTGTTCGAGGAACTCCAGGCCATGCCCCGGTGGCAGCGCCTCTTCGAACGGGCGCGCCTGCTGGAGGCCCGGGTCGCCGCTTCCGAGGAGCGCCACGAGGCCGCCGAGCGCGAACAGGCGGAAAGGGTGCCCGCGTATGAGGAAGACGCCCTCTTCTCCTACCTCGCGCGCCGGGGCTACGCGACGGCCAGAGCTACCGGCAACGTCCTCACCCGCCGCCTGGACGGCTGGGTGGCTGAGGTGACGCAGTACGAGGACGCCCGCGCCAGGTACGACTTCCTGAACGCGCTGCCCGGTCACGCCGCCGCCGTGCTCGAGGAGGATCGCGCGGCCCTCGCCACTGCGCTGCCTCCCCTCAACCGGCTGGAGGAGGAGGTCATGGACCGCAACGGGCTCACACCGGTGCTCGCGCGCGGCGAGAAGCTCTACGCGGAGCGCGAGGTGGCGCGGAAGACCGTGCGCGAGGCCGAAGCCGCCCTGCGCGAACTCACCGACGAACTGGCCGCCCTCCACGACGAGCGCGGATCCTACTACGAGTCGGCGATCGACGGCCTGGAGGCGTTTCTGGAGGGCCGCACACTCGAAGAGCTGGTCGCGATGGCGCGGGCCACCCGCGATCCGCGAGACGACGCCCTGGTGGCGCAGCTGCTCGAGATCGACGGCCGGCTCACCCGGCTGCGCGGGGAGCTCGCAACGCGCCGGAAGGAGCGCACGCGTCTCGCCGAGCGCCTGGCGGGCCTGGAGGAGATCCGCGACCGCTTCGAGGCCGACGACTGGGACGGGGGGCGGTCCCGCTTTGACGACGGTCTCGACATCAACGCCCTGCTCCTGGGCTTCGTCGCGGGGCACCACTCGTCCCGGCACGTGCATCGGATGCTGGGACACAACCAGCATTTCCTCCCCGTCCACGGCTCAAGCGTGGGCAGCTTCGGCGCGGGTGGCTTCGGAGGCGGCGGTTTTTCGACCGGCGGTGGTTTCGGGGGCGGCGGGTTCTCGACCGGGGGCGGCTTCTGACTGCGGGGCGGCGCGCCGGCGATGGCACCGGCGAGGTCAGTCGGGTTTGGGTGACAAGCTCAGAAGTCTGGCCGCCCGCTCCAGGTCGGGGGGAGCGTTCACGTTGACGAAGGCGTGCTCCGCGCCTGCGACGGACGCGAGCCGGCCGCGGGCCACCACCACCGGGTCGTGCGCGCGCACGAACTCCCCCATCCCGAAACGGCCCGCCGCCAGCCATTCCTCCGCGGCCCGGACCAGGCCGACCGGATAGCACGCGCAGAGCGGCTCGATGCCGAGCGGGCCGGGGCTGGCGGGCACGGTCGGGCGCGCGGCGTGGAACTCCGTGGCAAGGCGCGCCACCAGGGCGGGCGGCACCAGGGGCAGGTCGCACCCGAGCAGGAAGACCCCCGCATCCCCCCGCTCCCGCGCCCACGACAGGGCCGCGTGCAGCCCGCCGAGCGGGCCGGCAGCGGGTGTGAGGTCGGGGCGGACGGGCACGGCCGAGAAGGGATGGTCGGTCGGCAGGTCCTCAACCCGATTGGCGATCACCCCGGTCTCCAGGCCGGCGGCCTGCAGGATGGCCAGCGCGCGCTCCAGCAATGTCAACCCGGCCAGTCGCGCCCGCGGCTTGGGGCTGCCGTAGCGGCGGCTCCGCCCCCCCGCAAGCACCACCCCGAACAGACGGGAGCAGGGCCGATCCCCGCCGCTCACCGCGTCACCCGCGAACGACCGGCGGCCACGTCGAAAATCAGATCCGCGCCGCGGCAAGGGCGTTCGCGTCCGGGACGGTCCGTACCGGCCTGCCGGCGTCCACCCCCGCTCAGGTGCGCACCCGCGCGCGTCCCGCGTACACGTTGAACCCGGTCGCGCGCGTGAACCCCACCAGGGTGACGTTGAAGCGGCGCGCCAGCTCCACCGCGAGCGACGAGGGCGCGCCCACCGCCACCACCACCGGCACCCCGGCCATCGTCGCCTTCTGCAGGAGCTCGAAGGAAGTCCGCCCGCTCACCAGCACGATGCGATCCGCGAGCGGGAGCCGCCCGGACAGAAATTCCCGCCCGATCAGCTTGTCCAGCGCGTTGTGCCGGCCCACATCCTCGCGCAGCGCGAGCAGTCGCCCCTCCACGTCGAACAGCGCGCTCGCGTGGATGCCCCCGGTCTTCTCGAACACGGGCTGGGCAACCCGCAGCGTATCGGGCAGCCCCGTCAGTACGTCGGCGCGCACCGACATCGTACCGTCGGCGATGGGGGCGCAGCCCTGCACCTCGATGGCCTCGAGCGACGCCTTCCCGCACACGCCGCAGCTGGAGGTCATGTAGAAATTGCGGTTCAGGAGACCGGCATCGAAGGACGCGCCGGGAGCCAGCCGCACCTCGAGCAGGTTGTACTCCTGCTGCTCGTCCCCGGAGCAGTAGCTGATCTCCTGGATGTCGCGCCGATCGGCGACCAGCCCCTCGGCAAAGAGGAACCCGGCCGCGAGCTCGAAATCGTCCCCGGGCGTGCGCATGGTGACCGACACGCTCCTCGTCCGCCACTCGTCCCCATCGGCGAAGCGCACCCGGATCTCGAGGGGTTCCTCGACGGCCACGACATCCTGGCGCGTGTTCGGGCTTCCCTCGCGCAGGCGCGTGACCCTGAGACGTGCGATGCGGCGGCGCGGAACGATCATGGCGTAAGGTCATCCACCCCGGCGGGGACGGTCAAGCAGTCGGACGCGACCGGGTGGGCGCCCGGGCCTCTCCGCCGGCGCCGGTTCCGGCGCCGGGGGCCTCCCAACGGGGGTCGGCACGCGTCGGCGGCTCCGTACTTGCGGGACGCCGGAAAACCCGGGCAAGTTGACAGGTACGATCCGGACCCGCAGTCCCCAGAAAGGAGCCTCACCATGAAGAATCCGACCATATCCTGGCGCGCGATCGCGCTTCCGGTCCTGATCCTCGCGGCGACGTCGGCGCTGGGCGGCGTCGTGCTCGCCGGGGTCGCCAGGACGGCTGACGAGGTGGCGAGCGCCGCCTCCAGCTTCGTCGCCACCCTGGACTCCGAGCGCCGCGACCGGGCCATGTACCCCCTCGGGGACGCGGAGCAGTTCAACTGGCATTTCGTCCCGAGAGAGCGCAACGGGCTCCCGCTGAAGGCGATGACGCTCGCGCAGCGCACGGCCGCCCATCAGCTGCTCAAGTCGGCGCTGAGCACCCAGGGGTATCTCAAGGCCAACAGCATCATCGAACTCGAACGGGTTCTCGGCGTCATCGAGGAACGCGAGGAGTTCCGCGATCCGGAGGACTACTACTTCACCATCTACGGGTCCCCCTCGGCCGACGAGCCCTGGGCCTGGCGCTTCGAGGGACATCATCTCTCGATGAGCTTCTCGTCCCTGGGAGATGAAACCCTGGTCATGGGCCCCTCCTTCCTGGGAAGCAACCCGCACACGGTCGCCTCCGGTCCCAAGGCCGGGCTGCGCGTGCTCGGCAACGAGGAGGACCTCGCGCGCTCGCTCGTGACGATGCTCTCTTCGAGTCAGCGCGGGTCGGCGGTCATCGCCAGCGAGGCCTACGACGACATCATCACCGGTGCCGAGCGCAACGTGGATCTCGCATACGAGGGAATCCGGGCCTCCGCGCTGAACGACGCCCAGCGGGCGCAGCTCGACCGGCTCATCGGCGAGTACGTGCACAACATGGACGACGAGTCCGCGAGCCGCTGGATGGAGCGCATCGCCGCCGGCTCCGACGACGAACTCTACTTTGCCTGGGCGGGCGCCACCGAAGCGGGCGAGGGCCACTACTACCGCGTCCATTCGCCGGACTTCCTCATCGAGTACGACAACACCCAGGGCAACGCCAACCACGTGCACTCGGTGTGGCGCGACTTGAGGGACGACTTCGGCGGGGACGTGCTGCGGGCGCACTACGAGCAGGCCCCGCACCACAATCACGAGGCGCCGCACGACCATCCCCACCGGTAACGGGAGCCGGATCCCGACCTCGCGCAGGGGAAAGACCGCGCGGCGAGCATAGCCCGAGCCGCTGACACGGACCCACTACCGGTAGGGGGTAGCCTACTACCGGTAGTGGGTTTGCTTCTGATGGCCCGTTCGACCCCGGCGAGATCGGCGGGGGAATCGGTGAGGCGGACCTCCTCCCCTCACTCCCCTCCCGGCGGCGGCACATCGACCGCGGCGAAGTCCGGCAGATCCTCCGGCCCGCGGGGACCGATCTTCCCCTTCGAGGACGCCAGCAACTCGGCCGGGTCGTACGCCACCCCGTCCTTGAACACCATGCGCACGTTGCGGGTGTTGCGGATGTCGTCCAGCGGATTCCCTTCGAGGATGACCAGGTCGGCGATCTTGCCGGCTTCGATGGTGCCCAGGTCGCCGTCCACCCGCAGGGCCCGCGCCGCGTTGATGGTCGCAAACCGGAGCACCGCGGCCTCGGGGATGCCCGACTTCACGAACAGCGCCAGCTCCCGGTGCACCGAGAAGGGAGAGAAGAACTCGCCGGTGGACGGGTGGTCGGTTCCCATCGTGATCAGGTGCCCGCCCCCCATGTCGTAGAAGCGCTTGACGAGCCGCTGCTTGACGTTGTAGATGCGCTCGAACTGCTCGCTCACGCGCCGGGGCTCCGCGGCCAGGCGCTCTTCGACGAGGTCGCGGGCGTACGGGGTCAGGTAGCTCATCTCGTCCGCGAAGGGCTCGAAGATGTCGGGGTCGCGCCCGCCCGAGTATCCGTACGCGCTCATCGTCGCGTTGTAGTTGACGCCCTCGTCGAGGTAGAGCTGGACGACGCGCTCGAACTCGGGCATGTCCGGGGTCATCTCCTCGAAGGAGTCGTAGGCGGAGCGCTCCGCCGGCATGGCGTCCCCGCCCATGAAGTGCTCGATGCGGTCGATCCCCATGTGGATGGCGTCGAGCGGGTTGACCGAGCCCAGGAAGCCCGAGCCCAGGTGGCCGGTCACGCTGAGGCCGTGGTAGTGGGCCCGCTCGATCAACGCCTCCAGCTGCGGGGCCCGGATGGTCTTGGCCTTGAAGCCCGCCACCCCCTCCTCGACGAGCGCGTCCACCTGGCGGTGTACCTCCTCGTCCGTGAAAAAGGGATCCCACCCCACCCGCGACGAGCCGAAGTAGGGCCCGGACCGGAGCAGCCGCGCGCCCACCTGCTCGCCCGACCGCAGGCGCTCCTGGAGGGCCCGCATCCTGTCCGGGCTCGCTTCCCCGTTCGGGAAGGTGCTGGTGACCCCGTTGGCCAGGAAGAGCGCGGGATAGACGGTCGTTTCGTCGACGCGGCCCTCCCCCAGCAGGTCGAGGTGGAAGTGGGCGTGCAGGTCGAGCATGCCGGGGAGGATCACCTCTCCGTCCCCGACCTCCACTACGGTGGCCCCTGCCGCGACCGCCTCCGACGCAGCCACGGCGTCCACCGCCTGGAAGCGCCCGTCCGCGACCACGATCCCCGGGTTGGGCACGACGTCGTTCCCGGTCCCGTCGAAGAGGCCGCCGCCCCAGACAACCGTCACATCCGACGCTGCGGGCGCCTCCTCCCCCGCGGGCAAGCATGCCGCGGCGACGAGCGCGAGAAAGGCGCAGACCAGCGCCGCGCGCCCCGCGGCGATTCCGAATGCTCTGAACCCGATCATGATGCGTGCTCCTGAAGACTGGTCCGAAATGTTGGTTCGCTCAGGGATTGAGGGTGCTCGCAATCCCGGGCCGTGGTCGGATGATCCAGCCCTCGGCCCGGGAACCCGGCGCTCAGCCCGAGATGTTGACGTTGTTGTTCACCTCGATGTCGGGCAGCGGCATGCAGCTGTAGGGCTGGAAGCTGTTGCCCTTGTGGTTCACCCCCTGGGGGAACTGGATGTTGTGGCGGATCATGTCGCTGTGCCAGTGGCCCTCCAGGAAGAAGGTGCGCTTCCGCTCCTCCAGGATGGTCCCCAGCATGTCACCGACCTCGCTCATCCGCAGGTGCGGAATGCCGTACACGTCCCGCACCCGGTTCAGCGCGTCGAGGGCGGCCTGTCCCATGCGCGCCTCGGCGATGATGAATTGCGCCTCCCGCCATGAAGCGATGGGAATGGGGTCGTCGCGTGCCGTGTACTTGAGCTGGTCCCACTGGTCGGTTTCGCCGTCCTGGCCCTTGCGCCCCGTGTTGACCACGGGCACCCTCGGGTCCGGCATTCCGGCGACTTCCAGATCGCGCCAGGCGAAGCCCACCGACAGGTAGTCGGTCTCGGTGCGGTTGTAGGTCGAATTCTCGCGGCGGATCTGAGCGGTGGAATATTCCGCGTTGCGCACGAACCCCTCCGGTACCTGCTCCGCGTCCGCGGCGGCTTCGGACAGATTCCCCAGGTCCAGGTTCACCCGCGCCCGCCCGACCCGGGCCATGTTGACGATGGATTGATCCGACGCCTGGCTGATCGCGGTGGTGAAGCGCTCCGCCGCGAGCTCCAGCACCTCGCGGGGCTGCATCAAGGGCCCGTTGTCGAGCGCCATCTCGCAGTAGTTTTCGCCCAGGTGCACCAGGCTGTAGCCCGCGTACGCGTTCAGCGTGCCGAGGACGTTGGACTTGTCGGGAACGTCCGCGTCGCTGAATTCGGTGATCCGGCGCACGGCGTCCTCGGCCAGGAAGCGGGCCCTCTGGAACGGCGTGTAGTAGCCGTAGTTGGTGGCCGCCCGGGAGGTGGAGCATGCTCCCGATGTGGCCCGGATTTCGGTCTCGCCGCGCCAGCCCCAGACATTGGAGCTCAGGAAGAAGTTGGAGGCGATGAACTCGCCCGTGAGAAACGCGTTGGTGGGGACGAGGGTGTTGAGGGCGCACTCGAACTCGCCGAGGGCGCTGATCACCATGGTCCCGGCCAGGGCGGGATCGTCGAGCGCCGCATCCTCGACCTGCCCGGGGATCTCCACTTCCAGAAGGGATTCGCAGGCCAGCGTTCCCGCGAGCAGAATGCCGCTCAGGATTGCAAGCGCCCGGGAACCTCTTTCCCGCCTGCGGCCGCCCGGCCGCCGTCCGATGTATTCGCCGTACCGTCTCATTGTCGTCACCTCGCGCCCCTGCGGAATCGATTCGCTGCTTCGAAGGTCGATCATCGTTCCACCTCCCTCAGAAGCTCAGGCGCACGTTCGCCGTGAAGCTGGCGAACGGCGGCATGACGGTCTGCTGATCCGCGCGGATGTTGCCGGTGCTGCGCAACTCCGCATCCCAGGACCATCTCCCCCCGAATCCCCCTGGGGGCATGACGCGGCCGTCGCGCCAGGTGCCCCATCCGTGGGCCTTGGTCCAGAGCATGGCCATGTTGCGCGCGGACACGCTGATGACGCCGCGGGAAGCTCCGATGTGGGTGAGCAGGTTCCCGGGGATGGCGTGGCTCGCGCCGACTTCCCGCAGGCGCAGGAATCCGCCCTCGTGGAAGCCCATGGTGTTGTTCTCGTACTGGCGCCTCGCCTGCACCTCGGGAATGCAGCGGCAGATGACGGCCTCGGTTACGCCGATGTTGTGCGCCGCCCGGAGCTCCGAATTGAAGTTCCAGTGGCCCCCGTTGCCCTCGACGCGCGCGTACAGGCGCAGGTTGTTGATGCTGATGCTGTTGGTGATGCCGACCTGCCAGGTGGGCGTGGACGGGGCCCAGTGCACGTCGGGCGCGCCGGCGCAGTCCACCCCCGTGCCGCCGGAGTCGATGCCCCCGACGCCGGTTCCGCCGTCGCACGTCGCGGAGGTGACGAAGCCTCCGGCGTCGATCTGGGCGGAGAGCACGCGCTTGGCGAAGAACGCGCCGATGGAGTAGCCCTCGTAGTGTGACTGCTGGCCCCCGGCCGGCACGAAGGACAGCCCGCCGAGATCCTGGATCTCGTTGTTCATGGTGGCGAACTGGCCGCTGATGTCCCAGTTGAAGACCGGGCCTTCGACGGCTCGGAAGTCGATGCCGAGTTCGTTCCCCCAGGCCTTGACCTCCGCCAGGTTCACGATCTGGCTCCCGGAGAAGCCCGTGGAGGTGGGGACCGGGCGCTGGACGATGGCGTCCTTGATGGTGCGGTCGTACCGGCTGAAGATGAGTTCCAGCCGTCCGCCCAGCAGGCTCAGGTCGAAGCCGTATTCCAGCTCCTCGCCCCGTTCGGGCTTGAGCTGCGGGTTGCCGAAGGAGCCGGGGAGGAGGCCGGGCTGATCTTTGAAGCCCACGCCCGGGACGTAAAGGCGCGCCGCGTCGAAGGTTCCGGGCTGCTGTCCGGCGGCGCCCCAGGCCGAGCGCAGCCGCAGCTGTTCGATCCATCCCAGGTCGAAGAAGTCCTCTTCGCTCACGACCCAGGTGGCGCTGAACTTGGGGTAGACGGCGGCGTCGAAGTCGGCCCCGAAGGCGCTGTTGTCGTCGCCGCGCACGGCCGCCGTCAGGAAGACGCGGTTGTTCCAGTCCACCTGCTGCTGGACGTAGGCGCCCAGAGTGATGTTCTCGGTGAAGTTCTCGCCGCTGTCCCGGTCGGCGCCGCCGCTCACGGTCGTGATGGGCACGGCCGGGAACTCCGATCCCTCGGCCTCGATGATCGAGGTCTGGCGCTGGTAGTACTGCACACCCACCGAACTCGTGAGCCGGAGCCCGGGACGCACATCCAGGAAGGCCGATCCGCTGTAGTCCAGAGTGGTGAAGCGGTTGGCGATGCGCGCCACATCCTTTACGCCCAGACCGCGTCGTCCCCAGAAGTGGGCACGGCCCTCGGGCTGGCGCGGGATCAGCACCCAGTCGACGGCCTCGCCCCGGTCCATCCCGACCGAGAGGCGGTGCGTGGTCCAGTCCGCCGGATTGTATCCCAGCTCCAGGCTCGTGGTGATGCGGTCGTTGTCGGCCCGGGTGGTGTGCTTCGACCACTCCTCGGGCGGCGCCACCATGAACCCGCGCTGGGGCGTCTCTATGGTGCTCGGGAATCCCCAGATGATGCCGCTGAAGGGCTCCGCGCCGAAGCCGCCGCGGTTCTGCGCGAGCCGGACCCGGTTCTGCAGGTAGCCGGTGCTGGTCTTCAGCGAGACATCGTCGGAAAGCACCAGATCCAGGTTGACCCGGGCGTTGAGACGGGTGGCGTAGTCGTAGCCGACGATGCCTTCGTCGTCGTCCCAGGAGAGCGACGTGTAGTAGCGCACGTCCTCGGTGCCTCCCCTCAGGCCCAGGTTGTAGCCCTGCTGGAGGCCGGTGCGGAAGATGGGCGGGCGGCCCGCGTCGATTTCCTGGCGGACGAGGTTGAACCCTTCAAGCTGACCGGTGTTCGCGTTTCTGCGCCACTGGAGACCGTTCGCGCATGCCAGGGCATCCAGCGACGCCGGGTTGTGGTAGCAGGAGTTCGGGTCTCCGCCCGCGCGCGCCTCCGGGTTCTGGAGCCAGTTGGCCCCGCTGCGCACGCTGATGTCGAACTGGGGCGCACCCACCGCTCCGCGCCTGGTGATGATCTGGATCACCCCGTTGGAGGCCTCGGTGCCGTAGAGGGTGGCCGCGGACGGGCCCTTGATGATCTCGATGCTCTCGATGTCCTCCGGGCTCAGGTCGTTGAGACGGCTGACCCGGGCCCCGCCGCGCACGCCCGGTCCGCCGCGCGGGTTGGAGTCCATGCGGATGCCGTCGATGTAGACGATGGGGTCGTTGCCGAGCGACATGCTGGTGGTGCCGCGGATGCGTATCGGCGACCCGGTGCCGACCTGGCCGGCGGACGGCAGCATGATCATGCCGGCGGTGCGCTGGGCCAGGAGGGTCTGGACGCTGGTCACCGGGGACACCTCCAGGATGGCCGCCGCGTCCACCGTCTCCACCACGTTGCCGATGGCCCGGCGCTGTGTGCCTCCCGCCGTGCCGGTGACCACGATCTCGTCGAGCGCGAGCGCCTCCTCGCGCAGGGCAACGTCGCTCTCGGTCGCCTGGTCGGCGGTGATGGTCACGGTGCGGGTCTCGGTGCCGTAGCCGAGGCTTTCGAAGACGACCTCGTGGCTTCCGGCGGGAACGCTCAGGATGTAGCGCCCGTTCTGGCTGGTGGCGGTGCCCAGGTCGAGGCCCGGGATGTAGACCTGAACTCCGGCAAGGGGCTGAAGGGTTGCGGCGTTGACTACCTGGCCGACGAGGTTGCCCGTCTGGGCGGCGGCGGGCGTGCCGGAGGCAAAGACGACAGCCAATGCTCCGGCCAGGCAGGCAAGCGCCCGTGCGGACGGACGAAACTTACCCATGCGTACTCCTCTGGAGGCGCGTACTGCTCGATGATCCGCCGGGAGGTGGACCCGTCGGAGAGACGGATCGCGAGGAACAGCTGCCCGGCGGGGGTACGTAGAAAGACCTGCGCGCCTCCACCGTGATTCTACGATCCGGGTTGGCCGGCGGCCAGCAGGCACCCTCC
Organism: Longimicrobiales bacterium; assembly: GCA_965202805.1. GTDB lineage: Bacteria > Gemmatimonadota > Gemmatimonadetes > Longimicrobiales > Gaopeijiaceae > BD2-11. Next base: position 222,710 of record OZ241869.1, on the reverse strand, counting down.
AGCCGGGCGGATCGTTGTCGCGCATCCGGTCGCCCGGGCAGCCACGGCGAGGCGGCCCGTCAGGCCAGCCTTGAGGCAGGGCACGCAACCGATCCAAGCGAGGCGGTCGTCGCACGGCATTGGGCGGCAGCCGGAGACGCCGCCACCCGCTCCCACCGATTGGACACGGCCATCCACCCGCGGCAGTATCAGACAGGCGATGGCGGAAGCAGGCCATGGCGGTTCATGCCGACCCGGGAGGTGGCCGGTGGCTGCAGGGATTGGACGCAGACCGGGCCGGGGCGGGCGGGTGACCGCTCTGGCCGGGCTTCTGGCCGTCGTCTGCGTGCCGGGGGACGCGCCCGGAGGCGAGCAGGGTTCGGACGGATCCACCGTAGCCGGGGACGCCTCCGCGGCACCGGACAGCCGATCGGCGTCCTTCTCCCGCGAGATCCTGCTCGACCCCGCCTTGCCGGTGTGGAGCGAGGCCGCCCCCGACACCTTCCTGGCCCGCTTCGAGACCAGCGCGGGTAATTTCGTCATCGAGGTGGTGCGGGCCTGGGCGCCCATCGGGGCGGACCGGTTCTACAACCTGGTCCGGCACGGCTACTACGACGATTCGCGCTTCCACCGCACCGTTCCGGACTTCATCGTGCAGTGGGGGCTGGCCGGAGACCCGGAGGTGACCGCCGCCTGGATCGGCGAGACCATCCCGGACGACGAGGCGGTGGTGGCCAGCAACGTGCGCGGGACCATCGCGTTCGCCTTTACCGAACCGCACACGCGCACCACACAGGTGTACATCAACCTTGTGGACAACAGCCGCCTGGACGCACAGGGCTTTCCGCCCTTCGGCCGGGTGGTTGAGGGGATGGAGGTGGTGGACCGCATCTACCCGGGGTACGGCGAGAACTCCGGGGGCGGGCTGCGGCGCGGCGACCAGCGCGCGATCGTGGCGGGTGGCAACGACTATCTCGACCGCGAGTTCCCGATGCTCGACCGCCTCCTGAGGGCGACGGTGGAGCACGGAGGAGGATAATTGCAGTGCGATTCCTTCACGAAGGAGCCGGATCCGTCGCGCGGGCCGTGGCCGCAGGCAACGGGAAGAACATTCGATTCTGGCGGTACCAAGCCCCGCTGCTGCTGGTGGCGCTCGGCTCCGCCTGCGTCGTCGGCAACGTGGGACCGTCCCGCGGCGGAAGCTCCCAGGGCGACATCACGCGCCCCGAGCTGGAGCAGGTCCTTTCCGAGACCGCCTACGAGGCCGTCGAGCAGCTCCGGCCCTCCTGGCTGTTCTACCGGCGCACGCCCACGCTGGTGAACGCGAACCCGGAGCCGGCCGTATACATCGACCAGGCCAAGCTTCTTTCGCTGGAAGATCTGCGCACCATTCCCGCGCAGGACGTGGAGCTCATCCGGTTCCTTTCCGCCAGGGACGCGACCACGGTGTACGGTACCGGCCACATGTGGGGTGCGATCGTGGTGGTTTCCCGCCGCCCCGGCGGGTGACGGAAGATGGCGGAGGCCGGAGACTCCCAACCCGGAGTCCGGCCTCGGACCGATGGCGGCCCGGCCCTGGAGGGAGCTGGGCGGGCTGCTAGCCCGGAGGTGCGCGCCGGGTCACGACCATGATGGCCCCCGACGCGTGATCCGTGCCGAACCGCGTCGTAGCGTCGATGGGCGAGAGCAGCGAGATCCGCTCAACGTGATCGTCGCTGATTGCGGAAAGCTCCCTGAACTCCATGCGGACCCCGTTCACGTAGACCACGGGCCGGTTGTTGGAGTGATACTCGGTCCGCGCACCCTGGCGCAGCCAGGTGCGCCGGAGCCTCTGGATGGCCTGGTAGGCGTTACCAAAGGTGTCCCTGTCGAGCTCCTCCCTCGTGATGTCGGCCGTCCCGCCGCCCGTGGAAGGCCTGCCACCTTCGCGACCTCCGGTCACACAGCCAGCCAGCCAGAGCGACCCCGCGAGCGCCACCGCGCCGATCCACCGGGCCGCCATTCTACCAGCGCGCCCGGCTGCGGATGTCCTCCGCGACCTGCCCGGCGAACGCCTCCCGCTCCATGACCACCTGCTTCCTGCCCGCGCCGCGCCTGCGCACCGCCACGGTCCCCGCCTCGGCTTCGCGCTTCCCCACCACGCCCATGTAGGGCACCTTCTTCACCTCCGCCTCGCGGATGCGGTAGCCGAGGGTGTCCTGGTCGTCCAGGCGGGCGCGCACCCCCTTCGCGCACAGGAGGTCCACCAGCTCGCGGGCGCTCTCGCTCCACACCTCCGAGACCGGGAGGACGCGCACCTGCTCCGGGGCCAGCCACACCGGGAAGGCGCCCGCGTAGTGCTCCACCAGCCCGCCGATGAATCGCTCCATCGACCCCAGCATGGTGCGGTGGATGACCACCACGTTGTGCCGCTGGTTGTCGGACCCCACGTAGTCGAGGCCGAAGCGCTCGGGCATCAGAAAATCGAGCTGGAAGGTTGGGCCCTGCCACTTCCGCCCCAGCGCATCCACGAGCAGAATGTCCACCTTGGGGCCATAGAACGCGCCTCCGCCCTCGTCGATCTCGTACTCCTGCCCGCGTTCCTCGAGCACGGCTGCGAGCGTGCCCACCGCGGCGTCGTAGACCGCGGGGTCGCCGATCGCCTTCTCGGGACGCGTCGAGAGAGCCACCTCGAACTCGTAGCCGAACACCTCCAGCAGGTACGCCACCAGATCCAGCAGGCGATGGTACTCATCGCTGATCTGGTCCTCGCGCACGAAGATGTGGGCGTCGTCCTGCGTGAACGCCCGCACGCGCAGCATCCCGTGCAGCGTGCCCGTGCGCTCGTAGCGGTAGCAGGTGCCGAGTTCCGCGTAGCGCAGCGGCAGATCCCGGTAGGAGCGGCTCTGCGAACGGTAGATCATGAAGTGATGCGGGCAGTTCATCGGCTTCATGCGGAAGCGGTGCCCCTCGTCCGCGATCGGGGGGAACATGTCTTCGCTGAAGACCTCCAGGTGCCCGGATATGCGGTACAGCTCCTCGCGCGCGACGTGCGGGGTGTAGACCAGCTCGTAGCCGTGCTCGAGCAGCGTCGTCTTCAGGAACTCCTCCACCGTATGGCGCACCAGGCCGCCGTTCGGATGCCAGAGGATGAACCCGGACCCGACCTCCTCCTGGATGCTGAACAGGTCCAGTTCCCTGCCGAGCACGCGGTGATCGCGCCGCCGCGCCTCCGCCAGCCGCTCCAGATGGGCCTCCAGCGCCTTCCGGCTGAAGAACGCGGTGCCGTAGATGCGCTGCAGCATCTGCCGCTTCTCGTCCCCCCTCCAGTAGGCGCCCGCGGCGGAGAGCAGCTTGAAGTGCTTCACGCCGCCGGTGGAGGGCACGTGCGGCCCGCGGCACAGATCGAGAAAGGGGCCGTCCCGGTAGACGGTGATCACCTCGTCGTCCTCGAACTCCTCCAGCCGCTCAAGCTTGAGCGGATCGTCGGCGAACAGTTCCCGGGCCTCCTCCTTGCTGACGCGGCGCCGCTCGAAGGGATAGTCGGCGGCCACGATGTCGCGCATGCGCGCCTCGAAGGCCTCCAGGTCCTCGGGGGTGAACGGCTCATCGACCTCGAAGTCGTAGTAGAAGCCGTCGTCGATCGCGGGGCCGAAGCCGATGCCCGCGGTCGGATGCAGCTCGCGTACCGCGGTGGCCAGGACGTGCGCGGCCGAGTGGCGCAGCACGGGGAGCGCGTCGGCGTCCCTGCTGGTGAGGATGCGTACTTCGGCGCCCGCCGATACCGGCCGGGCCAGATCGACCACCTCGTCGTCGACCACGGCCGCCAGGGCGGCGCGGGCCAGTCCGGGGCCGATGCCGGCCGCGATGTCGGCGGCGCTGCTGCCGAGGGGCGTCTCGACCGAGCTGCCGTCGGGGAGCCGCACCTGCATGGATTCGTCAGCCATCGATCTTCGGGGTTGCGGGGTTCAGGTTTCGCGGGACAGGGGACGCGGAACATACACGGTCGGGCCCGGATTGTGTCGGCGCGCCGGCGATGGGCTCGCGGCAGGGTCGGCCCCCAACGGCGAGGAGCCCGGACGACTCGGCGCCCGGGCTCCTCGAATGTCTCGCACGGGCCGGAGCGACCTCCGGCCTGACGAGTTCAGGACTGTCGCATGCCACGCGGGCTAGTACATCCCTCCGCCCATGCCGTCCATGCCGCCCGGGGCGCCGGCGGGCGCCTTCTCCTCTTCGGGCTGCTCGACCACCACGGCCTCGGTGGTCAGCATCAGCCCCGCGATCGAAGCGGCGTTCTGCAGGGCCGTGCGCACCACCTTGGTGGGATCGATCACGCCCGCCTTCACCAGGTCCTCGTAGGTGTCGGTCTGGGCGTTGTAACCCCAGCTGGTGTTGTCGTGGCGCCGGATGTGCTCGACCACGATCGAGCCCTCGGCGCCCGCGTTCTCCGCGATCTGGCGGAGCGGCTCCTCCAGCGCCCGGCGCAGGATCTGCACGCCCACCTGCTCGTCGTGCCGGTCCAGCTCGAGGCCGTTGAGCACGCCCTGGGCCCGCAGCAGCGCCACGCCCCCACCGGGGACGATGCCTTCCTCGACCGCCGCGCGGGTCGCGTGCAGGGCGTCCTCCACGAGAGCCTTGCGCTCCTTCATCTCGGTCTCGGTGGCCGCACCCACATGGATGACCGCCACGCCGCCGGCCAGCTTGGCCAGCCGCTCCTGCAGCTTCTCGGTGTCGTAGTCGGAGGTGGACTTGTCGATGGCCACCTTGATCTCGTCGATGCGGCCCTTGATCTGGTCGGCCGCCCCGGCGCCGTCGATCACCGTCGTGTTGTCCTTGTCGACGACCACGCGCTTGGCGCTGCCCAGGTCGGAGGAGACGGCGTTCTCGAGCTTGAAGCCGACTTCCTCGGAAATCACCTGGCCGCCCGTCAGGATCGCGATGTCCTGCAGCATGGCCTTGCGGCGGTCGCCGAAGCCCGGAGCCTTGACCGAGCACACCTTGAGGGTGCCGCGCAGCTTGTTCACGACCAGCGTCGCCAGCGCCTCGCCCTCGACGTCCTCGGCGATGATCAGGAGCGGCTTGCCCATCTGCGCGACCTTCTCGAGGATCGGCAGGAGGTCCTTCATCGACGAGATCTTCTTGTCGTGGATGAGGATCATGGGATCGTCGAGCACCGCCTCCATGCGCTCCGGATCGGTCACGAAATAGGGAGAGAGGTACCCGCGGTCGAACTGCATGCCCTCGACCGTATCGAGCGTGGTCTTGAGGCCGCGCGCCTCCTCGACCGTGATGACGCCGTCCTTGCCGACCTTCTCCATCGCGTCGGAGATCAGCGCGCCGATCTCGTTGTCGTTGTTGGCGGAGATGGAGCCGACCTGGGAAATCTCGCGCTTGCCCTGGGTGTCGACCGAGAGGCCTTCGAGCTCCCGCACCACCGACGCGACGGCCTGCTCGATGCCGCGGCGGATGCCCATCGGGTTGGTGCCGGCGGTGACGTTCTTGAGCCCCTCGCCGAAGATGGACTGCGCGAGCACGGTGGCGGTGGTGGTGCCGTCACCAGCGACGTCGGACGTCTTGGTGGCGACTTCCTTCACCATCTGCGCGCCCATGTTCTCGACGCCGTCCTCCAGCTCCACTTCCTTCGCCACCGAGACGCCGTCCTTGGTGACCTGCGGCGAACCGAACTTCCGGTCCAGCACAACGTTGCGGCCCTTCGGGCCCAGGGTGACCTTCACGGCCCTGGCCAGCTTGTCGACGCCGGCCTTGAGGCGCGTGCGGGCATCCACTTCGAATCTGAGATCCTTGGCTGCCATGCTTTCTTTCTCCTCTGTTTAGAGCCGCGAGCGGCGCCCGGCCGCTCACCTGCTCGTCGTTGTTGCCGTGCGGCTTCTTGGGGGTGGAGGTGCTAGTCGGTGATGATGGCGAGGATGTCCGACTCGCGGAGGATCAGCAGTTCCTCGTCGTCCACCGTGACCTCGGTGCCGCTGTACTTGCCGTACAGGACGGTGTCGCCGACGGACACGTCGGGGTCGATGCGCGTGCCGTCGTCGGACTGCTTCCCGGGGCCGACCGCAAGCACGGTGCCCTGCTGGGGCTTCTCCTTCTGGGCCGTGTCCGGGATGTAGAGGCCGCCGCGGGTCTGCTCCGTCTCCTCGGCCGCCTGGACGACGACCCGGTCGGCGAGCGGCTTGATTCTGTTCGCTGCACTCGTTGCCATGCGTGGGTTCTCCTGTGAATGGTGGTCCGAATACAGTTGGCTTCCGGGCCGGATCTCCGGCGCGAGCGGTTGTTAGCACTCGACTCCGAGGAGTGCTAACAGCCAAGAAAGGTATCCCGGCGATAACGGATGTCAACCCTTCCGGAGAGCGCCAGACAGCCCGCGGATGGCGAGCCCGCGCCGGTTGGTTCACATGGCGAGACCGGTCAGCAGGGCCGTCATCTCCCGAAGGCCGATCACCTCGGTCCCGACCGCGATCTCGTAGCGGCCCTGATCGGCACAGACGACGAATGTTCGCTCGGGCCCGAGGTCGCCCATGGCGTTGTGGAAGCCCCTGCCGAGGCTCGTCGCCATGCTGCGCTTGACCTCGACCGCCCAGGGGCGGCGGTAGCCGGGCAGTTCCAGCACGAGGTCCATTTCGGCGCCAGCCGCCGTCCTGTAGAAGCTGGCGCGGGTCAGAGGAGGGGCTGCCGCGAGCAGGTTCTCGATGACGAACCCCTCCCAACTGGTGCCGACGATCGGATGCCCGGCGAGCGCCTCGAAGTTGCCGATCCCCAGCAGCGCGTGCACGACGCCGCTGTCACGGATATAGACCTTGGGCGACTTGACGAGCCGCTTGCGCACGTTGGCCGCAAAGGGCGGCAGTCGGCGAATCAGGAAGAGGCCGGACAACGTGTCTACGTAGCGCGTCACGGTTGGGGCGCTGACGGAGAGGCCCTTCGCCAGAGAGGCGGAGGACAGCAGCCCGCCCTGCCCGTGGGCCAGCATGGTCCACAGCCGCAGGAGGGTTTCCGCCGGAATGCGGGCCTGGACGAACTCGGCCAGGTCCCGTTCCAGGTACGTTCGGATGAAGTTCTGGCGAAAAACCAGGCTGTCCCCGTCACTCCCCGCGAGGAACGCATCGGGAAAGCCCCCTCGAAGCCAGAGCGAGTCCCTGGTGTCGTCGGCAGCGGACACCTCCAGCACATCCAGCGGATGCAGGGACACGAACTCGATCCTGCCGGCAAGGGTCTCGCCCGCCTGCCGGAGCAGCTCCATGGAGGCGGACCCGAGAATGAGGAATCGCCCTGTGCGACGACCGTGGCGCCGGCCTTCGTCGATGAGGCCCCGGAGGTCGGAAAACAGCTCGGGCGTCCGGTGGATCTCATCCAGGATCACCAGGCGATCCTCGTACCTTCGCAGAAAAACGCGGGGATGACGGAGCTTCTCCCGGTCTTCGCGCGATTGCAGATCCAGGTAGAGCGCCCGATGCGCCCGCGCCACTTCGAGCGCCAGCGTCGTCTTGCCCACCTGTCGGGGACCGAGCAGCGCGACGGCCGCCTGGCGCGAAAGCGCGGTTTGCACGTCCGCCAGTGCTCTTCGAGCGATCATTCCGACGCTCCCCAGCGACTCATTTCCAAGCTCCGCGAGAGAGCATCCCGGGCTCCGGGCACCGTACCCTGCGCTTCGCGATCGGTCACCCCACGTCCCCGGAGGTGTTATCCTTGATGCCTGCCTCCGGGTCGCAATCTTGCAAAATAAAAATATCATTTTGATTTGCAAGGTTACGGAGGCTCACGCTATTCTGGCCGCTGAAGCAGTTCCTCCACGGTATGCACGGCTCCGCCCAGGATGACCGTGCGCACCGAGCGGGTCGCGGCGATGTCGCGCAGGGGATTCTCGTCGAGGACGATCAGGTCGGCGAATGCGCCGGGAGCGACCACGCCGAGGCGGTTCTCGTACCCTAGGGCATCGCCCGACTCCGAGGTGGTGGCGCGCAGGACGTCGACGGGACGCATGCGCCCGTAGCGGACCAGGATCTCCATCTCCGCGTGCAGGCTGAGGCCGCGCGGGATGATGGGCGAGTCGGTGCCCATGATGACCCGGCCCCCGCCCTCGAGCACGCGGCGCGGGAGGGAGGACATGCGTTCGACCATGCGGCGCGCCAGTTCCAGGTCCGGAGGGACGGGCGCGCTGGCAGCGGCATCCGGAGAGAAGGCGTCCACGCGCGGGTCGTCGAAGAACCCGGGTGTCTCGCCGGCGAGAAGGCCGTAGCCGCCGTAGATGCCGACCGTGGGCGTGAGGGTCATGCCCGAGGCTGCCAGCAGATCGACCGCGTCGGCGTAGATGCCGTTGGTCTCGGAGACCTTGGTGGAGTAGCCGCGCCGGCTGGTGCCGCGCACATGCTCCACCCCGTCGCCGCCGTAGGCGACCGCCGGATAGAGCTCGTGCGAACTGACCGGAATCCCGAGGGCGTGCGCCTCGGCGATCGCCCGGCGCTGCATCGGGTCCGAGAGGCGCACGTAGGTCTTGATCATGTCGTGGCCGAGGGTGGCGGCGCGTCCCATCTGCAGCCCCACCTGCGCGCTCGCGCCCAGGGCGGGCGCGTTCGGGTAGTAGATGCGGCTGCCGTCGATGGTGCCGCCGGTCCCGAAGATGCGCGGCGCGATGCGCCGGCCGGACTCGCCGGCCTCCTTGGCTTCGGTGAGCTCGTAGCCGTCGCAGGCGGGGCAGCGGGTCGCGGTCACCCCCCAGGAGAGCCAGAGCCGGCCCTTGGCCTCCCCGTCGGCCAGGCCGCCGTGGGTGTGCATCTCGATCAGGCCGGGCATGACCACCTGGCCGGCGGCGTCGACGACCCGGTCGGCGGTGCGCGCGGGGTCGCGGTCGGCCACCTCGGTGATCACGCCGTCCTCGATGACGATGTCCACGTTGCGGCGGAGCGTTTCGGAGCGGCCGTCGAAGAGGGCGCCGGCGCGCACCAGCACCGATGCGGGAGGCGCCGCCCGCGTCCAGTCGAGGGCGGGCGTGATGTCCTCGGCGGCGCCGGTGAGCGCGTCGACGCGGCGCAGGCGGTCGTCGCTCAGGTAGACGATGAAGCGCGAGTCGCCCGTCCAGGTGGGGTCGTCGGCGGCCTGGTTGGTGAGGCGGCGGGGGAGGTCGGCGGTCTCGCCCTCGGGGGTCATGGCGACCGTCCACAGCACGCCGTCGGAGATGTAGGCCACCTGGCGGCCGTCCGGCGACCACGCCGGGCCGTCGTTGGCGCGGCTGCCGACCGACCCGTGCAGGGGCAGGTCGAGGTAGCGGTCGGCGGCCTGGAAGTTGGTGGTGAACAGGGCGACCGGCGCCGGGTGCCCGCCCGCCCAGGCGGGCAGGTCGTGGGTGTGGCCGTGGCCGCGGTGGACGGGGCGGGCGGGCGTTGGGGGCGGCGGGGGCCACCCGCGCTCGGCGGTCGGGCGCCGGTCATTCGCCGCGGTACCGCGCGCGTCGGCGGCCGGGCGCGATTCCACAGGCGGAGGGGGAAGCGCGCGCCATCCGCCCACCCCGGCCGCATCGGCGGTGCGCAGAGGGCGGGCGGATACCACCAGCGCGCGGTTCACGCCCTCCCGGAAGCGCCCCGAATAGGGCGAGAGGGCGGAGACCAGCACGGATGTGCCGTCGGGCGACCAGGAAGGCCGCCCCGCCCCGTTCAGCCCGGCGCGCAGGGTCTCCACCGCGCCGGTCGCCAGGTCGACCACCTGCACCGCCGTCCCGGCCGCCGAACCCACGAAGGCGATGCGGCTCCCGTCCGGCGACCACGAAGGCAGGGTGGCGGCGGCCCCTCCGGTCACCCGGCGGGCGGTCCCCGCAGCCAGGTCGTGCACGTGCAGGTCGAGCGACCCGTCGCGGTCGGAAGCGAACGCAAGGCGGCCGCCGGCGGGCGACCAGGCCGGGTCGGCCTCGATCCACGGGTCGTCGGTGAGGCGCTCCGCATCCCCGCCGATGGTGTGCAGCCAGAGGTCGCCCAGCGCCGAGAACGCCACCCGCGTTCCGTCGGGCGAGACCGCCGGCGAGACGATGCCGCGCACCGGGAACGGGCCGGGCGCCCGCAGGTCACGCGGCCGCCGCCGGTAGTCGGCCCGATCGAGCGCGACCGTCGCCGAGAACGCCACGTCCCGCCGGCCGCTTCCGTCGCCCCGACGCCACCGCACCCGTCCGTCGCCCGTATGGAACAGGTCGCCGGCGGCCGTCCAGGACGCACGGAAGGAAAGACGTCCTCCTCCTCTCCGGTGACCGCACGCGGCTCTCCTCCGCTCACGGCCACCGCGTACAGGCGCGAGCGCCCGTCTCCCACGGAGTTGAAGGAGAGCGTGGCTCCATCCGCGCTCCACGAAGGCGCGTTCAGCTCGCCCCCATCCCCTTCCGCAACCCTCCGCGGCTGAGAATCCCCGGGAAGAACCGGAAGCCCGGCGCTCCCGGTCAGCCAGATCCCGGGCCGGCCGCCATCCGCCGCAAAGGCGACCTCCCGGCCATCCGGAGAAAACGCGGGCCCGTACTCGTTGCCCGGCCAGTCCGTCAGCCGTTCGGGATCCCCCTCGTCCACTCCCATCACCCATACGTCGTAGCTCCCGCCCCGGTCCGAGGAAAACGCAAGGCGGGCCCCGTCCGGTGACCAATGGGGTTCACGATGGTCGAACCGGCCGCGCGTGTGCTGGCGCAACCCCGTCCCGTCCGCGCCCACGCTCCAGATGTGGTAGTTGCCGTCCCAGTACGCCTGGAACGCGATGCGGCTCCCGTCCGGCGACCAGGCGGGCTGGCGTGCATCGCCCACCGGATCCGTGAGCGGCGCGGCGGCTCCTCCGCCCGCGGGCATCACCCAGATGCGGCCCAGCAGATCGAGCGCGAGCGTGCCCTCGTCCGGCGAGAGCGCAACGGCCACGTTGGTGCCCTCGCTGATCCTGACCTGGATCGTCCCCTCGGGCTCGCCCGGGGACGGTGCCTGAGCGCCTGCCGGGACGGGGAATCCCCCGGAGGCGAGACCGATCGCGACTACGACGGTGGCGTATTTCGACACTGTATTCTCTCCGTGCTGATCATTATCTGTCGTCCCTGGTCTCCTCCAGCCAACGACTCGACAATAGTCACGCGCTCCGGCGATCGTCCAACGGCCGCACCCGGGCCGCGCGCAACTCCGACAGCGGAACCGCAGGACCTCCCCAGGCCAGTCGTCCCCGGAGTGTGACGACCATGGAGCGCCACCAACTCCAGGCGATGACCGCACTGGCCACCGGAAGCAACAGTCCCGTCCACCAGCGGAAGCGGGAAGCCCTGGCGATGCATATGGCAAACGCCCAGGCAAGCGTTGCGGAAGCCGCGAACAACGCGGCGGACGCAGCGTCCACCGGGGCCAGCGCGACGCCCAGCACGAATGGCGCGATCCCGGTCCACAGCAATCCGACCGTCTGGATCAGGACGGCCGAAATCCGATAGTCGCGGAAGGCGAAGAGGTTCTTTTCCATCCCGCGGACCAGGCTCCGGACCGACCGATACCACTCGCAACGCACACTGGACCGGGCCCGGACCAGGTCCGAGCGGTGGCCGGTCAACTTCACCAGTCGCCCCAGCTGGTAGTCCTCGTCGGGACGCAGGGCCACCTGCCTGTGTCCCCCGATGGCGCGGTAGGAATCCGCCCGGAACAGGTTGTAGGCGCCGACCCCGAAGGATGCCGCACTCCCGGGGTCGCGGACCTGCCACAGCCTCGCCGTGACGTGCGCCCCCCAGTGGAACACGATCACGCAGGCCTGCAGCATCGGACTCCGCATCACCAGCGCGGGCAGAACGGCGAGATGGTCCAGCCTGTTCCTGAGGAGGTGGCGCACGCCGCGCATCACTGCCTCGCGCCCGAACACCACGTCCCCGTCGGTGAAGAGCAACACGTCCCCGCGTGCCGCCATCGCACCGAGCCAGGACGCGTGGTTCTTCCCGAACCATCCCGCCGGCAACTCCTCGACGTGAATCACCCTCAGCCGGTCGTTCCCCGCGCCCAGGCGATTCGCGATGTCGCCGGTGCGGTCGTCGGAGCGATCGTTGACGAAGATCACTTCGTAGTCCGGGTAGTCCAGGTCGAGCAGCGATGCCAGCGTCCGCTGCACCCCGAGCTCCTCGTTCCGGGCCGCCACCACCACCGACAGCCGGGGCAGCGGCGGATCGCCTTCGCGGGGTTCCCCGATCTCTTCGAGGCGGAAGACGTGCCGGTAGCTGTAGAGGGTGATGAGAGCCATCGCCACCCAGACGACCAGCGTGACGGCGGCGGCGATGAGCATGATGGTGAGTGTCGTCCGGGCTTCTCGTCACCCGGCGCCATGCGGCGCGAGAACGCCGGCCCGCCGGGCGCGCGCATCCTCTTCCAGCGCCGCCCGCAATTCAAGCCCCATGGGAGTGAGCCGATACCTCTGCCTGCCGCTCGTGGGCTTGTCCGGGATCGTCATCTCGACGAGGCCGTCGTCCAGTGCCGGACGCAGGTAGTTGACCACCAGGTTGCTCCGGTTTCTGAGGCCAAGAGCTTCGAGAATCTGCACGCGGGATCGATCGCGATCCAGCACCCTTACCAGCTCCCGGACCTGAACCGTGGTGTTCCCCTCCCAGTCTTGCATGAATCCTGCACGATACCCGGGCCCTTCAGTCTGCGGCCCTGCATGGTCCACCTCATCGACGGGTCCCTCCGGAGCCATCTTCCCGGAATCCTGCATGGCAAACAGGCTGTCCTGTATGGTAGAGAGTTGCTCGTCGCCAATCGTCGGCGGCTGAAGCCGGATGGCGGGGGGACGCCTGAAGCTGGTGGTCACCCGGTTTCCGGAAACCTCTATCCGGGGTTCCTCGACGCCGTACTCCCGGCAAAGCGACTTCATGCGCCGCATGCCGGAACCGATTCCTGTCACCAGGCCCATGCGGGCGAGCATGCCGTAGAGCAGCGGATTGCGGGGAACGCTCTTGGTCCCCAGATCGGCCTCGTTCATGCCCTCGGGCAGGCCACCCGGGCTGGTGATCTCGACGCGGTCCTTGAAGACGTGTACCTGCACCTGGCTGCGGGAACGGTAGTCACGGTGGGCAATCGCGTTCGCAAGCGCTTCGCGCAAGGCCTCCCCGGGTAATTCGGGCCGCCCTTCGGCGTCTTCACCCCAGATCGTGAACTGGGTGTTGATTCTGCGCAGGACCCACGTCAGCACTTCGTCCGCGATCTCCGGGAGCGAGGCGTGGAAGTCCTGCCGCTCGAGGCTTCCCGCCTCCTCGATTCCCCGAAAAAGAGCGCAGGATACGTACGCGCCCTCCGTGAATTGACGGATGTCCCGGGCGAGCAGCCACGCGCCGGCGTAGGTCATCCGGTCTTCGTTGTCGACCAGGCCGAGGTTGCGCAGCGCCAGGATCGTCTGCATGGCTTCCGGAATCCTCGCCCGGCCGATGAACCGCTCCCAGAGGTCGGCCTCGAGATGGGTCTTCATCGAGAAGGCCTCGCAGGGCTCCTTGTCGAAGTGCGCGCGCCCGACGGCGTAGTAGAGATCCTTGATCTCCGCTTTGGTCAGTCGCCGACTGCCGCTTCCCTCGCGCACGAAGGCGCGCCATCCGATGGAATAGGGCTTGTACTTCTGGGCCGGGACGGTCACGCACATCACCTCGCCCACGCTATGGAGTTCCACCACGATCGGCGGATCTGACGACCGGGCAACGGTAAGCACCTTGACGCGGGTCCGGCGATGGTTCCCGACGCCGACCACTTCCCCGGACTTGGACACGCCGAGCAGAACCGTCCCGCCATCTCCGTTCGCGAACGCGCACAGCTCCCGCCCGAGGTCTCGGCCGAGCGAGCGCTGGAACTCGATCCCGGGACCCTCGCCTTCGGCGATCAGGTCGAGGAGCTCCTGGTGGGTCAACGGGAAGCCGGCAGCCCCGGGCACGCCGGCCGGGACATCACGTCCTGTATGTTGACTTGTATCATGATGGCCATCGCTAAGGGCTTGTCCCCGCGGACGGCCTTGTCAAGGGTCACGGCTTCCCGGGGCGGCGGCACGTCCCGCGCCCGCTGATGCAAGCACCGTAATCGTGGCCGTGCCGACGTAGTTCGCACCGGCGCGCGTCGCCTTGACCTGGATCGCTCCCGTTCCCGGCCCGGCGGCGGTGACCAGGCCGCTGTCGTCGACCGTCACCACCGACGAGCTGAGCGTGGACCAGACGTAGTCGGTGTCCTCGACCTCGTGTCCGTTCGCGTCGAGGGCGACGGCGCTCAGGCGCACGGTGCCGCCGACCACGAGGGTGTCGACTGCCGGGGTCACGCGCACCTCCGTTGCAAGCTGCGCGACCGTCACGCCCGCGGAATCGCGCAGTTCGCCGGTGGTCGCGAACACGTCCGTGCTGCCGGTACGCACGGCCGTGACCAGTCCCGTCGAATCGACGGTCGCGACGGCGGCGTGTTCGGACATCCAGGTGACCGCCAGGGCCGAGCCGTGGTGGCCGTTGGCGTCGACACCGGTCGCAACCAGCCGGAGGGTATCGCCCAGCGAGAAGAGCGTCGTCGCGGACGGCACCACGTCCATCTCGACGATCACCTGCGAGACCGTGACCGCCGCGGCGCCGGCGGCTGCGTCCGCTTGAGCGGTGATGTTCGCAGTGCCGTTTCCGGCCGCGGTGACCAGGCCGTTGTCGTCGACGGTCGCGACGGCGTCGTCTTCCGAGGACCACGTGATGGTTGCGTCTTCGACGGCATTGTCGTTGGCGTCGAAGGGCGCGGCGGCGAGCTGAACGGAGTCGCCGATGGCGGAGAGGGTGTGGGCATCCGGGGATACGTCCACGCGGGCGGTCCGCTGGGCGACGGTGACGGAGGCGGTCCCGGCCGCGGAGCCCGATGTGGCCGTGACGGTGGTGCTTCCGTTCCGGACGGCGGTGACCAGTCCGTTTCCGCTCACGGTCGCGACCGAATTGTCGCTGATGGCCCAGCCGACGGACGCGCCCGCCATCGACTGGCCGTTCTGGTCGAGAACCGCCGCGGTCAGCTGGAGCGTCTCGCCGAACGACGAGAAGTCCGCGGAAGCCGGCGAAATGCTGATGTTTGTGGCGACGGGCGGCTCCGGAGGCTCGGTGGGCACCGTCTCGTCATCGCCGCCACAGGCGAAAGTCACAACCAACGCCACAATGGGCACCGCTACGGTGCAGGCGGGTCCGGCCCGCCACGGCTCAGGTCTCCTCATGGCCCTCTCCCCTGGTCAAGAGTTGGCTTGGGGTAACAGGTCACGCTCCATGGGCATTACCCCGCAAGTCGGCCCTGGTGCGGCTCCGGCTGCCGGCTGGGCTCGAAGATCCCGAGGATCATGCGACAGCCGGCGCTATCGCGCGGTCGGGAATTGTTCACCGGCCTCCAGAATCTCGAGCAGCCGCGGGAATCCGAGCACGGCGGAACGACTGCCGCTGGCGGGGGCGGCCTCCTCCAGCACCCCCGCGTAGCGCAGCTGCCACAGCAGCCGGCGTGCGGTGCGCGGCGGGATATCGCCGACGGACACGAAGTCGCTGACCCGGAAGACGGGGTACGCGAAGAGCCGGTCCAATGCCGGCGCGAGATGGTGGGCGCGGGCCCGGTTCGTCAGCGCAGCCTCTACCTCGGTCCTCAAAGCCAGGATCGCCTCGACGACCGTCACCCCCTCCCGCGCCTGATTCCGCATCGCGTCGAGCGCATACAGGCACCAACCCGTCCAGTCATCGTCGCGGGAGACGCCGAGGAGCCCGTCGTAGTAGAAGCTGCGGCGCGCGGCGATGCGGACGCTCAGTCCGAAGACCGGAGTGCTGATGAGGCCGTATTGGTGCATGAGAACGGGGATCAGCATGCGCCCCATCCGCCCATTGCCATCCAGGAAGGGATGGATCGCCTCGAACTCGGCGTGCTGGACGGCGATCTGGACGAGCCTGTCGCGGGCGTCGGCGTGGATGTAGCGCTCCCACGCGCTCATCGCGTCGGGAACCTGGCTCGCAGGTGCCGGGACGAAGGTGGCGGTCTCCTGAGTCGAACCCGGTGCGCCGATCCAGACGGGCGCGCGTCGGAACGTACCAGGGGATTTGTTCCAGCCACGGGCACCTGCGAGGAGCAGGGCATGCGCCTTGCGGATGACGCGAAGCGAGAGCGGCAGCTCGTCGACCATCTCCCTTACCTGCCGCTCGGCCGCGAGATGGCAGACGACTTCGTGAGCGTCGTCGCTGGCATACGGGTTCGTCGGGACCAGCCCGGCGCGCATCTCGAGCACATCGGTCACGCTCGTAAAGATGTTTTCGACGCGCGACGACCATACGGCTTCGCGGACGTGGAGGCCGGCCAGCAGTGCGCGCGGATTCGGGATCCGGGCGAGCACGCAGTCGTATCTGGCGATGGCAGCCGCCGCCGGCCCGATCAGCGGTGCCAGTCGGCGCCAGTCGAGGCGGCCTTCGGGCGGGAAGCCTTCGCTCCGGTAGTGGACGGGGGACATGGGTTCGAGCACCTCCAGCGGTGGGCGTCGCGACGGTGTTGGGCGTCTCCGGTTCGCGGGCTGAGTTGCGTTCCCTGCGAAACCCTCTTTTGTTTGCCAGAAAATGATAATAGTGGCGGACAAAAGAGGGGGGCGGGAGGGAGTTCGAACGTGCGCGCCATGGCTTTTGAAGCGACACGGATGCCCGGTGCGTTCAGCGCTGCCCCGAATGTTCCGCCACGTACGCCCCTGCCAACTCCAGCCCGATCAGCGTCAGCAGCGGGTCCACGTGGTCGAAGGCGGGCACGTGCTCCGCGACCAGGGGAGAGAAGCCGCCGGTGCCCACGACCATGGGGTCGGGAACGTCCCATTCCGTTCGCACCCGCTCGATCATCCCCGCGATTGCGTCCATGGTGGTGAAGAAGATGCCGGAGTGGATGCAGGTTTCGGTTCGTTTGCCGATGACCTGTCGCGGGGGGATGAACTCGACGGGCGGAAGCTTGGCGGTCCGGGCCGCGAGCCACTCCTTGCCGGACATGAGCCCCGGGGCGATGACGCCGCCCTGGAAGCGCCCGTCGGCGGTGATGCAGTCGTAGGTAGTGGCGGTGCCCAGATCGACGACGATGCAGTCGCACCCGAAGAGGCGGGAGGCCGCCATGGTATTGGCGATTCGGTCGGCGCCCACCGTGCGCGGTTCCTCCACGTCCAGGACGATCGGCAGCGGAGTCGACGCGTCGATGACCACGAGCTCCGCGGAGCCCAGCCGGGCCGCGGCTTCTCTCAGGACATCGGAGGCGGAAGGAACCACCGAGCCCAGCACCACGCGTCTGAGGGCGTCGGGATCGTGTCCGGCCGAGCGGAGCAGCGCGCCGAGCAGCAGCACATACTCGTCGGGGGTGCGCGGCACATGGGTGCTCACCCGCCAGCGACCCGCGACCCCTTCCTGCCCGGGGGCGAAGAGGGCGAGAACGGTTTCGGTGTTGCCCACATCCAGTACCAGATGCATGTCGTGGTTCCTCGGGTGGTTTCTGGCGATGCACGTCCGGGAGCGGAGAACGGTGCTTCCCGGGTTGGTGATGTCGGTGTCAGGCCGTGGACGAACGGGCCGCTTCCCGGCGGCCGGGGGCCGGATGGGATCGCGGACACGGTAGCGGGCGGACGCTGCCTGAACGAATCTCGCGCATTCCGCCTCCGGGTTCCTCGAACAGGAGCGCGCCTTCGGAGTTGATTCCGCGGGCCGTTCCGGTCGCGCCGCTCCCGAGCACTACGGCGCGGTCCATGAGGGCGTCGCGCCGGGTCAGTTCCCGGTGCAGCGCGCCCTCCAGCGGGGCCGGTCCCGGGATGAGCAAGTCCCGCATCCGGGCGAGCAGCGCCCCTGCCAGGGCAGGCCTCGACACCGGGGGTGCCCCCATTGCGAGCAGGGACGCGGCGCGGTCGCGGAGTTCCGGCGGGAAGTCCGCCGCCCGCTGCGAGATGTTGATGCCCGTTCCGATCGCCATGCCCCGGCTCCCGGCGCCGCCGTCCCAGGATTCGCACAGGATGCCGCCGACCTTGCGCCCCGCGACGACAAGATCGTTGGGCCACTCGATCTCCGCCCGCAAATCCGGGCAGACGTCCTCGATGGCGCGTGCGGCCGCGATGCCGGTCAGGAGCGGGACGGTGGCATGCCCGGATGGGCGCCCGGCGAGCACCACGGTCATCCAGAGCCCGCAGCCGGGCGGGGAAAGCCACCGCCGCCCTTCCCTGCCCCGCCCGCGGGTCTGTTCGTCCGCGATGACCACCGAGAAGGAGGGCGCGCCCGCGCGGGCGAGGCTGCGGGCACGGTCGTTGGTGGAGCCGAGGCGAGCGTGCGCCTCGAGGAGTGGAACACCCCACCGCGCGGCCCAGCGGGCGACCGGCTCGCCCTCCCAGCCCCGGGAGCCGGAGCCGCCGGTGTGCGCAACCGGCATGCCGCGGTCGTCCGTGCGTGACGCCGAGCGGCCGGCGGCGGGTTGCGCGCCCGACCGCTCCCCTACGCGATCCACAGGTACCCCAGGAAGAGCAGCCCCAGCATCCACGGATACAGGGCGAATCGGTGGAACGAGCGGGCGCGCAGCACGGTCAGGAAGATCCTGATCGCGAGCAGGCCCGTCGCAGCGGCCGCCACCGCCCCGAAGACGAGCGGCGCCGCGCCGGGGACGAAGGCCGCGGTGCCGGCGTCCACGAGCTGGAGAAGGGTGGCTCCGAGGATGGCGGGCACCGACATCAGGAAGGAGAACTCGGCCGCGTCGTCGGACTCGACGCCCAGCCAGAGCGCCGTCACCACGGTAGAGCCAGAGCGCGAGATGCCGGGGAAGAGGGCAAGCGCCTGGGCGACCCCGATGAGCATCGCAACGCCCGGTCCGCGAACGCCCGGAAACGGCCCGGGCGCGTCCGGCTCCTTCCGCGGCACCCCCCGGCGCACCGCCGCACGCGCACTCCACAGCACGCCGCCGGTCACCAGAAAAGCCACGCCCGCCGCGGCCGGCGTCTCGAACGCCGCTTCCACGACATCCCCCAGGACGAAGTAGGTCGCTGCCGCCGGGACGTTGGCGAGCGCGATCAGCCCGAGATAGCGCCAGGTGCCGGGATCCAGCCGGACCGATCCGTGCATCAGCGCGCCCACGCGCCTCCGGTATGCGACCAGCACCGACACCAGCGTCGCAAAGTGGACCGCAACCTCGAATGCCACGCCTGGAAGCTCGATCCCGAGCAAGGCCTGGCCTGCGACCAGGTGCCCGGAGCTCGAGACCGGGAGGAATTCGGTGAAACCCTGAACCACGCCCAGTACCAGGGCTTCCCAGGTGGTCACGAGGCCGCCGGCTCCCCGACCCCGATCTTCATGCTTCCGCCCTCGTCTCGTCCTGACACCCCACCGTGCGCCTCGTCTCGTCCTGACACCCCACGGTGCGCTTCGTCCGGCGGCACATCATCGCGGCCGCGCGCCCGCCACGCTTCCAGCACCTCGCCACACTGAGCTTCAGGTGGCTGCATGCCGTCGATCCTGATGGAATCGGGGGGCAGCTGGTTGCGGAACCAGGTGAGCTGGCGGCGCGCGTAGCGCCGGGTGGCGCGCCGGGTCGCGTCCAGGGCGTCCTCGAGGCTCAGGCGTCCCTCCAGGTACTCGAGGATCTCGCGATAGCCGGTGCCGGTCATCCCGGGATCGCCCCGGCCGTAGCCTCGAGCGGCGAGGACGCGGACCTCCTCGATCAGTCCCCGCTCGGCCATGGTGCCCACCCGCGCGTTGATGCGGCGGTAGAGCTCCTCGCGCGGCACCTCCAGCACCACGACCATCGCCTCCGCGGCGGGAGCCTTCCTCTGCCCCGTCTGGTGCCACCAGGACAGCGGACGGCCCGTGAGCAGGGTCACTTCGAGGGTGCGCTCGATGCGCTGCATCCCGCCCGCGACCGCGAGGCGGGCTCGCTCCGGATCCAGGACCCGTACCCAGCGCTCAAGCTCTTCCATCCCGCGTTGCCCCAGATACCGGCGCAGGCGCTCCACCCGTCCGGGATCCAGCGGCGGCTCCTCGAACAGAGGTTCCACCAGCGCCTTCAGAAAGAAGCCGGTGCCGCCCGCCAGTACCGGCACACGGCCGCGCGCCCGGATCCCGCTCATCCAGCGGGCGGCGTCGCGAGCGAACTCGCCGGCGCTGTAGGACTCGTCCGGATCCCGGATGTCGATGCCGTGATGCGGGACCCGGGCGCGGATGCCCGCGGCGACCTTGTCGGTGCCGATATCCATGCTGCGGTAGATCTGACGCGAGTCCATGGAGATGACCTCGCCGTCCAGCGCTTCGGCCACCGCGAGCGAGAGCGCGGTCTTGCCCGTGGCGGTGGCGCCCGTGATGGCGAGGAAGTCAGGTGCGGCCAAAGCGGCGCTCCAGCTCCGACAGGGACAGGCGCACGGCGGTCGGACGGCCGTGCACGTCGTGGTGCGGGAGATCGGTGGCGAAGAGGCGGTCGATCAGCTCCCGCATCTCCTCCTGCGACAACTGCCGGCCCGCCTTGATGGCACCCTTGCAGGCGAAGGTCATGGCGATGCGCTCGTGCTGGTTGCGGGCGGCGCGCAACAGCTCCGATCCGTGGGTCAGCTCGCCGATCATCTCGCGCAGACAGCGCTCGGCGTCGAAGTACGGATGCGGGTTGGGAACCGCGTGCACGATGATCGCGTTGCCCCCGAAACCGTCGACTTCGAAGCCCGCCCGGCGGAGCATGCCGAACAGCGGCTCGATGTGCTGATACTCGGCGGGCGGCAGCGTCATCGTGATCGGGAAGAGCAGCCGCTGGCCGGGCTGTCCACCCTTGCCGAACGCTTCCATCAGCTCCTGGAAGAGGATGCGCTCGTGGGCCGAGTGCTGGTCGATCATCATCATCCCCCCGCGCACCTCGGCGAGGATGTAGGTCCCGTGCAGCTGCCAGAGGCGCGCCGGTTCGACGGGGACTTCCTCGGCCGCCGTGACGGGTACGGCTGCATCGGCAGCCGCCGGCGCTCCACTCGCGAAGAGCGCGATCTGCGCCTTGCCGGGATCGGAGGATGAATCGGAGGACCGGCCCGCCGTCCCGGGCGCGTATTGCGCCGACTCGCGCACCCGGTCGGCCGGTGCGCCTTCGCCATTGGTCGGCCCGGGGAACGATCCGGGTGCACGGTCCCCGGTCCTCGATGCCGCACCCGTGTCCCCGGCAGTCGCGGAGTCCAGCGTGGCGGCGCTCTCCTCCCCGGCGAGCGCACGCCGGACCTCTTCCTCGATGAAGCCCTCCACCGCGGTCCGGTCGCGGAAGCGCACCTCCAGCTTGGCGGGGTGCACGTTCACATCGACCTGGCCGCCGGGCAGGTCGAGGTAGAGGAAGAACCACGGACGCTCGGCCTCGCGAATGGTGGTGCGGTAGGCCCGGCGCACGGCTTCCCTCAGGCCCTTGTCCCGGAACGGCCGGCCAGCCACGAAGAGGTAGGTGCGGCGCGGGCCGGGACGCGCCTGGTCGGGGCGTTGCAGGAGGCCGCTCACCCGCCCGATCCTGCCCTCCCCCGCAAACGAGAACATGGAGGTCCGGGCGTCGGCGCCCCACAGCCGGCCGACCCGCCGGGCGGGGCCGGGGTCGGCGGGCAGGTCGATGAGCGCGCGTCCATCGGAGGCCAGGGTGAACGCGACCCCGGGGTGGGCCAGGGCGAGCGAGGTGAGCTCGGCGGCCACCACCCGGGTCTCCGTGGATGCGCTCTTGAGGAAGCTCCGCCGGGCGGGTGCATTGAAGAAGAGGTTCGCCGCCTCAAGGGTGGTTCCGCGGGCGCGCGCGTGATCGTCCACGCTGACAATCGTCCCGCCGGTCGCCCGAATGCGGGTGCCCGCGCCCGACTCGTCGCAGGTCTCGAGGGTCAGGCGCGATACGGCCGCGATCGAGGGCAGTGCCTCCCCGCGGAAGCCGAAGCTCGCGACCCCGCGCAGCTCCCGGGCGTTCGTGATCTTGCTGGTGGCGTGGCGCTCGAGGCACATGATCGCATCCTGGCGCCCCATCCCGACCCCGTCGTCGATCACCCGGATGCGCTGCCTCCCGCCCCGCTCCACCTCGACCCGGATGTGCGCGGCACCGGCGTCCAGGGCGTTCTCCACCAGCTCCTTTACGACCGACGCCGGGCGCTCGACCACCTCGCCGGCGGCGATCTGGTTGGCCACCGAGTCCGGCAGCACCTGGATGGGGCGGGCGGGCGGGGTCACTGCGCGGCCGACGAGGGTCCGGTGCAGCTCCCCGCCTCCTCCGCCTCGAGGCCGAAGAAGCGGAAGGCGTTGCGGGCCGTGTAACGCTCCACCTCCTCCGCGCTCTCGCCGCGCACGGCCGCCACCCCGTCCCGCACGCGCGCCACGTATGCGGGCTCGTTGCGCCGGCCCCGGTGCGGCACCGGCGCCAGATAGGGCGAGTCGGTCTCGATCATGAGACGGTCGGGCGGCACCGCCCGCAGCGCTTCCTGCCCGTCGAAGTTCCTGAAGGTCACGAGCCCCGTGAACGAGATGTGCCAGCCGGCGTCGAGCGCTTCCTCGAGCAACCTCATCCCGCCGGTGAAGCAGTGGAGCACGCCGCGCGCCAGGCCCCTGAACTCCGCGATCACCGCACGAGTGTCGTCGTCCGCGGAACGGGAGTGCACCACCAGCGGGAGCCCGGTCTCGGCGGCCAGGCGGGCATGGGCGCGGAACAGCTCGCGCTGCCGGTCGCGCGGACCGAAGTCGTAGTGGTAGTCGAGGCCGGTCTCGCCGACGGCGACCAGGCGCGGCTCAGCCTCGAGCAGTTCGCGTACCCGCTGCACGTCGTTCTCCCCGGCCCGTCCGGCCTCATGGGGATGGACGCCCGCCGTGCCCCACACGCCCCGATGCGCCCGGGTGAGCGCCGCCACCTGCTCGGCGTCCGCCAACGACGACGCGATGGAGATCAGCGCCCCCACGCCGGCGGCGTGCGCCCGTTCGATGGTCTCCGCCCGGTCCGCGTCGAAGCGCCGGTCGGTCAGGTGGCAGTGGGATTCGAACAGCATGGCGGTCGTGGACCCGGCGGACCCGGCAACGGCTCAGGCACGACGGGAAACCCGGGATCTCGCGGCCGGAAACATCAGGCGGCCCGGCCAGGCAGGGTCAGGCGGATGCGCCCGCGGTCCGCCGTCTCTTCCTGCCCCTCTTCTTCCTCTTCTTCGGCCGGCCCGACGGCTTCCGGGGCGCGGGACGCCCCGGGGCTGCGCGCTGGGCTTCGACCAGATCCTTCGCACCCCAGCGCTTCTGGATCTCGAGCAGCGCCGGCGACGCGACGAAGATCGACGAGTAGGTCCCCACCAGGACCCCCAGGATCAACACGGTGGTGAAGTCGCGGATCACCGCGCCCCCGAAAATGAGCAGGGCCAGCAGCACGCCGAGCGTCGTGCCGGAGGTGAGCACCGTTCTCGGCAGCGTCTCGTTGATCGATTGATTGACGAGTGCCACCGGGTCCTTCCGACGACCGCCCTTCGCGTTCAGGTTCTCGCGCACCCGGTCGAATACGACGATGGTGTCGTTCAGCGAATACCCGATGATGGTCAGGATGGCCGCCACCGTCGGAAGCGCGATCTCGACCTGGAAGAGAGCCAGGAAACCGAGGGTGATGATGCTGTCGTGGACGGTCGCGATGACGGCCGCCACGCCGAAGCGGAACTCGAAGCGGATGGCCAGATAGATGAGGGTCAGCGCGAACGAGAACAGGATCGCGAGCGCCGCCTTCTGCTGCAGCTCCGCGCCGATCTTGGGGCCCACCAGCTCGGTGCGCATCACCTCGAAGTCACGGCCCGGGAAGGCGCCCTGGATCTGACCCCGGATCTCCTGCGCCACCGCCTCGACCTCGCGGTCCTCGGCCAGCGGCGCGCGGATCACGAACTCGTTTCCTTCGTCGCCCATGCTGGTGATGGGAGGGGCATCGGCGCCGCCCAGCGCGGTTCGCAGCTCTGCCGCCTCCATCGCCTCCTCGAAGCGCACCTGCACCAGCGAACCGCCGGTGAAGTCCACGCCGTAGTTCTGCCAGCTGCCGATGCGCACGATGTTCGCCACCATCGACACCACCGCGATGGCGAGCACCGCGGCCGAGAAGACGTAGGCCTTCCTGCGCGCTTCGATGAAGCGATATCGCGCGTTTCCGAAGAGTCTCATGATTCAGATGGTCTCGCGATTCAGATGCTGATGGGGTCCGTGGCCCTCTTCCGGGACAGGTACATGAAGAAGAAGCTGCGCGTCACGTAGAGCGCAGTGAAGAACGAAGCCAGGATCCCGATCGAGAGGGTGACGGCAAAGCCGCGCACGGGCCCGGTGCCGAACTGGAAGAGGATCAGCGCCGTGATCAGGGTCGTGAGGTTGGCGTCGACGATCGCCGACAGGGCGTTCCCAAAGCCGTCCTCGACCGCGGTGCGCACGGCTCTGCCGGCATCCAGTTCCTCCCGGATGCGCTCGAAGATGAGCACGTTGGCATCCACCGCCATGCCGACCGAGAGGATGAGCCCCGCGATGCCCGGCACGGTCAGCGTCGCCCCGAACATGGCCAGTCCGCCCAGCACCAGGACCACGTATACACCCAGCGCCAGTATCGAGAGCATGCCCGCGACGCGGTAGTAGGCGCACATGATCACGATCACCAGGACGATGCCGATCATTCCGGCGATGCGGCCCTGGTCCACCGAATCCTGCCCGAGCGAGGGCCCGACCGTGCGCTCCTCCATGATGCGCAGCGGGGCGGGAAGGGCGCCGGCGCGCAGCACCAGCGCGAGGTCGCTCGCCTCCTGCAGTGTGGAGCCGCCGAGCTCGATCTGGCCACGGGCGCCGATGCGGTCCCGGATGACGGGCGCGCTCACCACCTCGCCGTCGAGCACGATGGCGAGGAACTCGCCGACGTTCTGTCCGGTCACCTCCGCGAAGCGCCGGCCCCCCCGGCGGGACAGCTCGAACTGCACCTGCGGCGTGTTGAACTGGGGGTCACGGGCGGATACGGCGTTCTCCAGCATCTGTCCGTTGATGAAGGCGTCCTCGTCCAGAACATACAGCTGACGGTAGATCCTTCCGGTGAGCGCGACGGGATCCATGCCCCACTGGAGGGCGATGTCGCGCGGCATGGCGCGCTGGACCTCGGGGATGCCCAGGAACAGCTCCGCAGCCTCCACATCCTCCTCGGACACGAGGTAGACGCCGTCGTCACTGCCCTGGTTCAGGAGCGCGGTAAACGGGCTGAGGACGGCTTCGTCCTCCGCCTCGGTTTCGGCAGCCTCCTCCTGGGCAACCTGCTCGACTCCGGCATCCTCGGCGTCCACTTCCGCGCCCACCTCGGCCTCGGCTTCGCCTTCCTCAACCGCCGCGGAATCTCCCTCTCCCGATGCGCCGGCCCCGAAAAGCAGTTCTTCGATCGAGGATGTCGGGGCCTGCACGTCGCGGCCCAGGCTGCTCAGCGAATCGGCTCCCAGCGTTGCGACGATCACGCGGTCGATGCGTGGCAAATCGGGGGCGAAGTCAGACCACGAGCGCACCAGCTTGAACTCGAGGAAGGCGGCGCGCCGGATGACCTCCTTGGCCTGATTCTCGTCGCTGATGCCAGCCAGCTCGACGATGATGCGGTCGCTGCCCACCTTCTGGATAAGCGGTTCCTCGACCCCGAGTTCGTCGATGCGGGTGCGGAGAACCGTTTCGGCGCGGTCGATGGCGTCGGCGCGCGCCTCGTCGGTGAGCGTGCCGTCCGGGTCGTCGATCTCGACCACCAGGTGCATGCCGCCCTGCAGGTCGAGACCCAGTTTCAGGCCGTCGGCGTAGATGTAGTAGCCGCAGATCCCGAGGATCACGGCGATGAAGATGATCCGGCCACGAAGAGACTTCAGCATGGTGCCACCGCTGGCTCCGGGAGGTTTCGCGCGTGTGATCCGGCTCGCGTACCGCCCGGGGGGACCTCCTCTGAACCCTCGAGGCTCCTTCCCGCGAGCGGGATGGGTAGCTATGTAAGCTCGCCAAGGGTCAAACCGGTGTCAATCTGACGCGGCGCGCCCCGGATTCAACGCTCGGGACCGCCGGACGAACTCCCCGGTTTACGGGTGGGGTGGGTTCGGGGTTTCCGTTTGCGGTCTCTCAGTGACTCACCCCTTCCAGCTCCTCCAGATAGCCGACGCCGGGCAGCCGGGTGTCCTTGCCGAGCAGGTAGAAGTCGAAGAAGGCCTGCATGTCGGCCAGCATCTCCCGCGTGTTGTCGAAGCCGCGGACGTAGAAGTTCTCGCCGGGATAGGCCTTGTAGCGGGCGGGCTTGTAGAGGCGCTGCAGCTCCCGGAAGAACTCGGTCATCTGGGGTGAGCCGGGATAGCGGCCCTCTCCGTGGATCACGAATACGGGTACCTGGGCATCGGCGATGTGATAGTAGGGGGAGTTCGCCAGATAGCGGTCCCTGTGCTCCTCGAGCCGCCCCATCTCCTTGCGCAGCTGCTGCAGATGGCGGAATTCGCCGTCTTCGAAGAAGGTGACCCGGTCGCAGTAGCCGGATGCCGCGATCACGGCCTGGAAGGTCTCGCCGCCGAAGCTCACCGCCGCGCACGACATGAACCCGCCGTAGCTGGTCCCCGTGGTGCCTATGCGCTCCGGATGGACGTAGGGCAGGCTTCGGAGATACCGGGCGGCGGCCACCGCGTCCGCGAAGTCGCACTTGCCCCAGCAGCCGTCGTTGGCCTCCTCGAAATCGCGTCCGTAGCCGGAGCTGCCGCGCACATTGGGCAGCAGGACGACATAGCCGCGCTGCGCGAAGTACTGGATGGCGGGCTCGAAGGTGTCTTCCCACTGGGACGTGGGTCCGCCGTGTGTCCACACGATCGCGGGGTGGCGGCCATCGGCGTCGCCCGAGCCCTCGGGCGGGCGGTATAGGTACGAGGGGATCGTCAGGCCATCGCTGCTCTGGAACTCGACCTTGAAGGGCGTGACCAGTCGGTTCTCGATGCCCTCCATCGGCATCGAATCGGTCAGCCAGGATTCCTTCCCCGAATCCAGCTCGTGGACGATCAGGTCGCCGGGGCGAGTCGGTGTCTCGAGGGTGTAGGAGATGCGGCTGGCGTCCGGGGACCATTGTGGCGCGCCGATGACCCCGGATTCCGGCCGGGCGACGACGCGGGGCTGGCCGCCGTGCGCGGGCGCGGTCCGGAGCTGGTAGGTCCCGCCGTGATTCTCGATGTACGCGAACGAGGTGCCGTCGGGCGACCACGCCCCGCCCGTCTGGTCGGCCTCCGCCGGAGCAAGCGGCCGCGGCTCGCCTCCGGAACGCGCGACGCTCCAGTAGTTGATCCACCCGGAGCGGTAGGACGGGAATACCACCGCGGAGCCATCCGGCGAGACCAGCGGATAGCCGAATGTGCCTCCCTCTCCATAGTCGAAGAAGTCCTCGTCCTCGACAATCACCCGCTCTTCACCCCCGTCGGCAGAAATTTCCACGATGGCGTGGTCCATCCATGCGCCATCGAGTCTCACGAAGAGGACGGACCGGGAATCAGGGCTCCAGGCGGGATAGACTTCCAGCTCCGGGCCATCGGTCAACCGGCGCGCTTCCCCCGAGGGGACTTCCACGGTCCACACGTCGTATTGTCCGTGGCGATTCCCCGAGAACGCGATGCGCGTGCCGTCCGGGGACCAGGAGTAGCCCTTGATGAGCCGGCCGCCGTTGGCTGTGACGCGGATCTCCTCTCCGTCCCCGGGAGACCAGAGCCGGATCTCGGGCGTGCCGCTCTTGTCGGACACGTAGGAGATCCAGCGGCCGTCCGGCGACCAGCGGGGTTCGGCCGAGGCGAGGAAATGACCGCTGCCGCCCGTCGACACCGGAAGTTCGCTGATCGCGCCGCCTTCGGGTCGGATCAACCGCAGGTTCGAACCGCCCAGGAGGATCCAGTCACCGCCGGGAGCCCAGCGCGGGATCTCGCCGCCGACCGTGGAGGAGAGCGACAGCAGCGTCTCCACCGCAAGCGGACCGGATGCGTCCTGGGCCGGAGACGGCGCCAGCCGGGTCGAGGATGTCAGGACCACGCAGAGCAGGAGCGGGACGATTCTGAGCGTGTTTGCGGCGGGTCGTCGCATGGAAGGTCTCCGGAAGGGCACATACCTGGCGGGCGCGGACGTTCGGGTCGCGTGGACCGGAACCTGCAGCCAATGTAGGCTTGTGACGGGGGATGTTACCACACCTCCGGCAACCCGGAATCGCGAGACGGCGGCTTCCGGGCTCATGGCCGCAGCTCAGGGGAAGCCGAGCCCGACAAGCAGGCCGGACCCGAGCCCGAAGATCAGGAGATCCAGCCGTTGAGCAGGACGTGCACGTTGGCTCTGAACACGGGTAGTGCACGCGGTCGCCGCACACGGAGCCTCGCGGCCGCCTCCCTGGTGGCAGCCATCTGGGCCAGCGCGTGCGGCGACGGAGGCACCGAGCCCACACCCGTCGATCCTCCCCGTCCCACGACGGTGGCCGTCGCGCCCGACACCGTGACGTTCACAACGCTCGGGGACACGGCCCGGCTCACCGCCGAAGTCAGCGACCAGGACGGGCGTGTGATGCCGGGTGCCCATGTTACCTGGCTCACCCGGAACTCCACGGTTGCGGAGGTCACGTCGGCGGGACGGGTAATGGCCGTCGGCACCGGCACGACCATCGTCGTCGGCGAGATCCGCGAGGCATCGGACTCGGTGGTCATCAGGGTCGATGCACCGTCGTTCACCCTGTCCGGCACGGTGACCGACAGCCGGAGGCCAAGCCTGGTCTTGCCCGGGGTTCTCGTGCGCCTGGAGGGCTGGAAGCGGACCACCACGATCACCGACGCCGATGGGCGGTATCGCTTCCCGAACCTGGGCGGGACCCTGAAGGTGACCGTCGAGGCCGAGTTGAGCTATGTGAGCCGGACGGTGGAACTGAACATGGACGCCGACGTGACGCGGGATTTCGCGATGGAACACAGCGGCGTGACCCCGTTCAGCAACACGACGTGGCGCTCGTCGCGCATCCTCGGACCCAGCGGCACGCCGCTGCCGAGCATAACCTACCTCGGCCGCGCGATGCGGACGCTCTATGACCGGCGGCTGAGTAACTGGATCCCCGTCAAGGCGTTCGTGTTCGAGGCGCCGATCGCCGAACAGGTAGTGGAATTCCGGCTCCATCCGGAATATGACAGCCTGCCGGCGGCCACGGAGGTGGTAAACCGGTTTGCCCCCGCACTGGCGCAACTGCCCGCTGCCTTCCTGTCGAATGTGCGCGCATTGGCGATCATTCCCGGCGACGGACTCGCAGGGGGCAGTTCGTTCGACCAGAGCATCCTGATTCACTCGCAGAGCCAGAACGCCCTGCAAAGCCTTCACCATGGCTTGCTCGAGGAACTATACCTGCACGAGGCTGCCCATGTCTCACTGGATCCGGAGCACGCGGACGCCGCCGGCTGGCGCGCCGCGCAGGAGGCCGACGGCGTGTTCATCTCGGAGTATGCCCGACAACATCCGAACCGGGAGGATGTCGCCGAGAGCGCGGTCATTTACTTCGCGGTGCGGTATCAGCCCGGAAGCCTGACGCGGGAGGACCGGTGGACCGTCCTGACGACGATCCCGAACCGCCTCGCGTATTTCGAGGAGCAGGACCTGGACATGTCTCCCTACGAGGCAAGGGGTTCGCTCGTCCCGGGTGTGGAACCCGGCTCAGTCGCGAGCAGTCTCCAGCGAACAGTGCTCCCCGCACCCGAAGCGGCGGCGGTTGCGCGCGAAGTTGCGGTATCCCCACGCGAACAGGGGACGTGCCAGGGGGAGCCGGAAGACCCAGCCCAGCCTTGGACCGCGTGGGAGTACCCGCAGGAGTTGCTCGATGGCCCGTGCGCCTTCCCAGGTGTCGCGGGAGGCTGCGCCCGGCCCCACCAGTTGGAGCGCCTCCTCGAAGCGCGCGGGATCGATCCAGGGGAAGCGAGCCGGCACTCCGTCTTCCTGCCAGGCGACGATCTCGATGGTGCCCGCCGGGTCGCGGCGCCGCAGGTAGTCGACGAAGCGCAGGCATACGGCGCAGTCGCCGTCGTAGATGACCGTATAACCGGCGGACGCGCGCGGGATCATATGCCTCGGGGATGCGGGTAGAACTTCTCGAGAACCTACCGCAACGGGCGAAACAGTGACAGAAACGGCCACCGTCGGGCTCGATTCGCTATCTTTGCGCCGGAGCGCATCCCCCACGTCCCCATGGAGAAGCGTGGATACGGCGGAATTCTGCCGCGAGCTGGAGCGGCGCCTCGGGCCGGGCCGGATCGAGCGCGACGTGCCGCTCGGTCCCATGACGACCTTCAGGATCGGCGGGCCCGCGGACCTGTTCGTGCGTGCGCGCACCGCCGACGAGCTCGCGGACGCCATGATGGCGGCGCGGGAACTCGGGATTCCGCACTTTCTGCTGGGACGGGGCGCGAACATTCTCGTCGGGGACGGCGGCTTCCGCGGGCTGGTGATCCGCTCGGAGGTGGGCGGCATCGATTTTCTCGACGACGTACGCGTGCGCGCCGGCGCCGGAGTGGACAGCTTCCCGGACCTCATCCAGGCGACCGTCCGGCGCGGACTCGGGGGGCTCCATCACTTCGTCGGCATCCCAAGCACCATCGGCGGGGCCATGTGGCAGAACCTGCACTTCCTGGCCCCGGAGCGGGACCGGACGGTCTTCCTCGAGGAGGTCGTGGAATCCGCGGAGATTCTCACCGAGGAGGGAGAGCGCAAGTGCGTCGATCTGGACTACTTCCAGTTCGGGTACGACTACAGCATCCTGCACGACCGCGACGACGTCGTCCTCACCGCCACCTTCCGCCTCGAACCCACCCCCGCGCGCGAACTTCGACGGGTCATTCGCGAGAACCTGCGCTGGCGCGACGACCGCCATCCAGACCTGTGGCTGTATCCCTGTGCGGGTTCGATCTTCCAGAAGATCGAGGGCATCGGGGCCGGGCGGCTCATTGACGAGTGCGGGCTCAAGGGTCACTCCCACGGCAACGCCCAGATCTTCCACCGGCACGCGAACATCATCGTGAACCTGGGAGGGGCGACATCGGCGGAGGTGCGCGCGCTCATCGACCTGTCGCAGGAGACGGTGGCGCGCGAGACCGGCTACGAGCTCGTCCCGGAGATCGTCTTCGTGGGCGAGTTCTGAGGCGAGTCAGCTTAGCTTAGTCTGATTGACTTAGTCTACTCGGTCGTTCCGGGCTGGCGCGTTACGGCAGACCGAGGGCGACGTACTCCGCGGGGTGTTCGCTGCCGCCGACGGCGACCACGATGTACTGTCTGCCCTCGTGCATGTAGGTCATGGGACCGCCGGTCGTGCCCGACGGGAGGTCCATCTCCCACACAACCTTGCCGGTCGCCTTGTCGTAGGCCCGGAACTCGGTGCCCCAGTGGGTATCGGGGGTGCCGATCACGGCGTCACTCCCCTCGCCGATGAAGAGCAGCGTCGCCGTCAGCAGCGGCGCAGGACGGTTCGCGTTCCCGAGCGGGGGCAGATCCAGACCCTTGAGCAGGGGATGATCGTTGGGGGCGTCGCCGTTGGGCGCCATCCAGAGATGCTCGCCCCGGTTCATGTCGATGGCCGTGATCCGTCCCCAGGGCGGCCCGACGATGGGCAGACCCTCGATCTCCGCGCGGGGCCATCCTCCCTGCGTGCCGAACTCCATGTCGCCCGGTTCATCCGTCCTGGACAGGCGCCAGACGTTGGGCAGCGTGAGCGAGACGGCGTAGTAGGTGCCCGTCCCCGGATCGAACGCACCGGTGTGCCAGTTGCCCGCGCCCCAGGCTCCCGGGACCACGTAGGTGCCGATCTTCCCCTCGATCGTGCCTTCCTCCATTGGGGGCGTGAAGAGCGGGCCCAATACCAGTGAATCCGCCAGCGCGAGGGCCCGCTTGTGGATCTCGGGGGTGAAGTCGATCAAGTCCTTCTCGGAGACCCCCTGCCGGTCGAACGGCGCCGGCTTGCTCGGGAAGGGCTGGGTCGGGGAGGTCGCCTCGCCGGGCACCTTCGACTGCGGGACCTCCTTCTCCTCGATGGGCCACACGGGCTCACCCGTGCGGCGGTCGAAGGTGAACAGGAAGCCCGTCTTGCTCGCCTGCATCACCGCGTCGATCGCGCGCCCGTCCACGTTGATGCGCCCCAGGACCGGGGGACCGAGGGTGTCGTACTCCCAGATGTCGTGGTGCACCATCTGAAAGTGCCACAGGCGCTCGCCCGTCGCGGCGTCGAGGGCCACGAGGCTGTTGGCGAACAGGTTGTCGCCGGGGCGGTGCCCTCCGTAGTAGGCCGAGGTCGGAGCTCCCAGCGGCACGTAGACGATGCCCAGATCGTCGTCGGCGCTGAGGCAGCACCACGAGCCCACGTCTCCCGAGAGTTCACGGGATCCGTCGCCCCAGGTGTCCGCGCCGAACTCCCCCTCCCGGGGGATGACGTGGAAGGTCCACACCAGCTCGCCCGTGCGAGCGTCGAAGCCGCGCACGTCCTCAGGCGCGCTGTCGCGCCACTCCGTCCCCGAGTCCCCGGCGCCGTCGACCGTGCCCGCGATGACGATGACGTCGCCGACCACGATCGGCCCAGAGCTCCAGTTGAACCGGTCGCGGCCCTCGGGCACGAGGTTCACGCTGCCGGCGTCCCCGAACGACGACACGGGCTTGCCGGTCGCCGCGTCGAGCGCGTGCAGCCAGGATCCGCGCACCGAGATGATGCGTCCGCCGGCGTGCCCGTTGTCGGAGGTCAGGTCCTCGGCGCCGTCCCCGTTCCAGTAGGCGACGCCGCGGAAGCTGCGTCCGCGCGCGTCCTCCAGGGAAGCGGCCCGCTGGACCCAGCGGGTCTTGCCGGTTCCAGGATCGAAGGCCTCGACGAGACCCACCGCGTTGGGCGCGTACAATGTCCCGTCGACGAGAATCGGGGTCCCGCGCAGGTAGTTGTTGAAGGCGAGCTCCGGGAACTCCTCCTGCAGCTGCGGGTCGATGCCCGGGCGTTGCCATGCGATTTCGAGCGATGCGACGTTATCCGCGGCGATCTGCGCCAGCGGCGAGTAGCGGTTGAAGGAGTTCTGGCCGCCGTAGTAGGTCCACTCGGCGGTCGGTGCGGGATCGCCCTCGGGAACGGCATTCCCTGCGGGACCGCCGTCCGCGCACGAGGAAGCCACGAAGGAGGCGGTCATGGCGAGGCAGGCGGCCAGCGCCATCCGGTTGCGGTGAAGGTCGGTTCCCGTGCTCTTCGCTCGACTCATGCGCATGGAGGCCTCCGTATCCGGCTCGCTGGTTCCCGGCTGCTCGCGTGAACGTAACGGCGGCCGGCCGCGCCGTCACGACTGCGGAGACAGAACCCGAATGGTCCTTCGACGACCTTGACGGTAGACGTGGAAGTCGGAATCCAGCGTCATGATGGAACCATTCTCCGTCCGCTCGAGGATGCGCACAAGGCAAGCGTCGGCGAGGGACATCGGCACATTGGCGTACCGGCGAATGAGGGCGGTCACGGCGTCGGCATCGTCCGCCGTTCCGAGGACATCGACCACCCTCAGCACACCGCGACGGAGAAGCGCCACGGGCAGGCTTGAATCACCGCCGACGCGCCGGAGCAGGAAGCACGCTTCGGACAGCACCGATTCGGCCGTGAGCAGCGGAGGCGCCAGTGACTCGAACTGCTGGTGCGCCCACCGGTGATGTGCTTCATCGGCGTCGAGCAGAGCCACGATGGGCCCGGTGTCAACGATGACCGCCGGCTGCATCCGCGAGCATCGCCTCCCTGAGCAACTCCTTGTTGGTCGCCAGGTCGCTGCGGCCGCTTCGGAACGCGCCGACGAGATCGCCGGCAAGCTCGGCGCAACTGGGTAGCTGTCCCTCCGCATCCCGAGCCAGAGCCTCGGCGAGGATGTCCCGCACCAGCGCGGAGCGGGTTACGTTGCGACGACGCGCCTCACTGGCGAGCGACGCGTGCAAGTCGTGGGGCAGCTTGACAGACAGGGCATTCATGGCACAATCGTACTACGATATGCCGCAACTCGCAATACCCGATCCCGGCCGCGAGCAGATCGATGCGTGGACCCGGGAGATCGGCCGCGAGTTGGTCGCCGCGTCCTCCCGGATCGACGAACCCAACTTCACCGCCATCCATCCGGACGATCTCGCCTTTCTCTTCGACGCCTACGACCGGCGCTTTCTCGGGGGCTTCGCGCGCAGGAGGCTCGCGCCCGGAGCGTTGGTGTTCCGCCTGTCCTCGCGGATGACCCGTGCCGGGGGACAGACCGCCCGCCGCCTGCGCCCCGACGGGAACTGCGACTACGAAATCGCCGTCTCAACCGAGGTTCTCTTCAACGGCTTTGCCGACGGCGACCCCGCAGTCAGCGTCGCCGGCATCCCCTGCGCGAACCGCCTGGAGGCACTGCAGCGGATCTTCGAGCACGAGATCGTCCACCTCGTGGAGTTTCTCGGCACTGGCAAGAGCAACTGCGGGGCACGCCCCTTCCAGGAACTCGCTCACCGCCTTTTCCGGCACCAAACCCACACCCACACGCTCATCACGCGGGCGGAACGGGCCGCGCGGCACGGGATTCGCGTCGGTTCCCGGGTTTGCTTCCTCTACCGGGGGCAATGGCTCGCCGGGCGGGTCAACCGGGTCACCAAGCGCGCCACGGTGCTTGTGGAGGACTCGATGGGCGACCGGTATTCGGACGGCAAGTGCTACCGGAAGCACTACGTGCCGCTCGCGGGGCTGGAGCTGGAGGACGGGTGAGAGGCAACCGTCGCTCGAACAGTGACCAGGTAGCCGACGGGCCGCAAACGGCATGGTCCGTCGCCTTCCCCGCGCACCGGCGGCCTGGCCCGCATAGATTAACGGGTCCATCCGCACACCGACTCGGGAATTGCCATGCATCCGCGTCTCGACGCCCTGCCGCCGCCCCAGCGCCGCCTGTGGACCGAGTTGCGGGCGACTCCTCGTCGTTTCGTGCTGTATGGCGGGACGGCGATCGCGCTGCGGCTTGCCCACCGTGAATCCGAAGATTTTGACTTCTTCTCCGCCGAGCCTCTCGTCGGCGACGACCTGTTGACCGGAATTCCGTACCTGAGCGAGGCGATGGTGGTTCAGCGGGCTCGTGACACGCTGACCTGCGTCGTCGATCGTGGCGGACCCGTGCGAGTGTCCTTCTTCGGCGGACTATCGCTCAACCATGTCGATTCGCCGCAGACAGCCGAGGGCGCCGGGATTCTGGTCGCTTCCCTGCGCGATCTGGGCGGCACCAAGGCCCAGGTGGTGCAAAGCCGCGCACTGGCCAAGGATTACATGGATGTTGACGCATTGATGCGGCTGGGGGACGTTCCCCTGGCGTCGATGCTGAGTGCGGCTGCGGCGATCCACGGAGATCGATACAATGCCATGCTGACGCTCAAGGCCCTGACATATTTCGATGACGGGGACCTGGCGGAGCTCCCCGCAGAGGTTCGGAAGCGTCTCTCTCAGGCTGCGGCCAGGGTGGATCCCACATCGGTCCCGCGTTACGAATCGCGCCCGGGACTGGGGGCGTCCAGTCCGCGGCGGGGACCTCGTGTACCATGACGGCCCCGGCCTCCACGCGCAGTCCGGACCTGTCGGCGGTCGCCAGGCGCATCGTGTGGTTCAAACCACCCGCGGCGACGCTTGCCGACGACGTGTTCTTCCTCAACTTCCTCATGGTCTACGGTACCCCCGAGGATCTCACGGTGGCGAAGCGGCGGTACGACGACGACGACTATCGCCGCGCGTTGCGAGACGCGCTGCCCGGGATCTTCGACGCACGCTCGTGGGCCTACTGGCACGCTCGGCTGGGAATGGAGCCCGCTCCACCACGCCCGGTGAGGGAGCTCATCCGCTGAACGACCGCGCTGGCACTGCGACGAGCGAACCGGGACGAGCACCTCAATCCGGCCTCCCGGACGCCAGGTCCAGCAGCGGCTCCGGCGCGATCTCGTGCTCGCCTGGGAAGAGGAGGATGTCGAACGGAATGCCGAGTTCCTTCAACAACGCCTCCTGAGCTTCCTCCTCCCTCCTGTCGCGGAACTTGTCGCGCTCGCCTCGCACGAAGGTGACGCGCACACCGTCGAGCCCGGCGGCCAGGGCATCCGGGATCAGGTCCGTGGCGAAGCCAGCGCCCCACAACACCAACTCCCGCGCGGCCACCCGCCCCAGCACGACCCACCGGGACGCCGTGTGCGCCCCCTGGGAGAATCCCAGCACGACGCGGCGGCGGACGGACGGCGCGGCCGTGGCGGCCACCTCGGCCGTGAGGGTGTCCAGGTACGCCACGTAGTCCGCGATCTCGCTGTCCCGGTCCTCTCGCGTCATCCAGCTGGCCCCGACGCGGTGCTCGGGGCCGTGCCTGCCCGGGCTCGGGTCCACGTAGAAGCGCGAGAGAGCCTCGGGGACCACGACGATCCGCTCGGGGGCATCCAGGACCTCGAAGCGCCGTGCGAAGCGGCGGGCCGCCTGCCGGTAGCCGTGCAGGACGAACCAGGCTTCGTCGACGCCGACGCTCCCGCCGCCCATCGTGTAATAGCGGGCCGTGCGCGCGACCCGGATGTGGCGCGTGGAGAGTCGGGGTTCGGTCATCGGCGCAAGACGCAGATGCGATCGATCCCGATATCGTAAGACGCCAAGGCGAACAAAGACGCGGGCGCAAGACGGAGGAGCGAACGAACGCGAAAACGCAAGACGACCCCGCTCGCCATCACTCCTCCGCCTCCGACGCCCACTGCGCGATCACCTGCTCGAAGACCTCGTCGAGCCGCGTCAGGCGGGCTTCCTCGTCGCGCATCTCCAGAAGATCCTGCCGCCACTCGGGATCCACCTGCACGAACGCGGCCAGTCGAAACGACACTTCGTCGTTCGCATCGAAATCCGGCGACGCGGGGGATGGGCGCCGGAGGGCGGAGACCGCGGCGCGAAAGAGATCGATGGAAGCCTGGCGCCGCGCCGTCAGCCCGGGCCGCGGGCCCGGCTGGTCCCCGTACTCCGTGACCACGGCATCGTAGTACGGCTCGCCGGACTCGAGCCCGTCGTGAATTGCGAAGCGGCCCATGCCCTTCACCAGGATGAAGGAGCGGCCGTCCTCGAGCCCGTGATGCCGTTCGATCCCGGCCAGCGCGCCCACCCGCCCCTCCTCGATGAGAAACGGGCCGGAGCGGTCGGAGTCGTGGTAGATGAGCCCGAAGCGCCGGTCGGTCTCGAGGCAGCGCGCCACCATGCGGCGGTAGCGGGGCTCGAAGATGTGGAGCGGGAGCAGTTCCCCGGGGAAGAGGACGACGTCGAGCGGGAAGAGAGGCAGGCGGTTCATGCCACGCGCTTGCGGGGCGCGGCCGGAACCCCCGGATCGTCGATCAGCACCCGCCCGACCCCGCGCGCCAGCAGGCGGCGGACGCGGATGAAGAGCAGGATCGCGACCGCACCCAGCCCCGCGGCCAGGCCCCACCACAGGCCGCGCGCGCCCATGTCCGCACCGAAGGCGAGCGCGGCGCTGACCGGGATCCCGAACACCCAGAAGCCGAGCGCGTTGAAGATGAAGGGCGAGCGGGTGTCGCCCGCGCCGCGCAGCACCCCCGCCGCCACCGCCTGCAGGCCGTCCGCGACCTGGAAGATCCCCGCGATGGGGAGGAGGGCGACCGCGACCGCGATGACCCCCGCGTCCGCGGTGTAGACCCGGGCCAGCAACCCGGGCGCGCCCAGGAACAGGCACGCGGTCAGGACCATGAACCCCCCGCCCAGCAGGGTCCCCGCCCCGGCGGCCCGCCGCGCCTCCACCATGTCCTCCCGGCCGACCGCCCGTCCCACCAGCACCGCCGCCGCGCCCGCGATCCCCAGCGGGACCATGAAGGCGAGCGCCGCCAGATTGAGCGCCACCTGGTGACCGGCCATGGTCACGGTGCCCAGCCAGCCCATCATCACGCCGATCAGCGAGAAGGCCCCGAACTCGAGCTGCTGCTGGAATCCGAGCGGAGTCCCCAGACGAATCATGCGCCCGAGGGCGAACACGTCGAAGGCCTCGCGCCGGATGCGCGCCAGGTACGGCCTGACGACGCGCCAGGAGAGCGCGAGCAGGAGCGCGGCCATGAACCAGCGCGCCACGCTGGATCCCCAGGCCGATCCCACCGCGCCCATCTGCGGGAAGCCCAGGTTGCCGAAGATGAGCACCCAGTTGAGGAACACGTTCAGGAGGTTGGCGGCGACGATGGTCCACACGATGGACGACACCCGGCCCATGGCCTGCAGGCTCTGGCGCAGCACCACGAAGGCGTAGAAGGGAAGCATCCCGGGGATTGAGCCGAAGATGTAGCCAGCCCCGACCGGCACCACGTCCTCCGGCTGCCGCAGCCATACGAACACCGTGCCGGAGGGCAGGAAGAGCAGCGACGCGATCAGGGCCAGGAAGAACGTGAGCACGAAGCCGCGCTGGATGCCGCGCGCGACCGATTCCGCGTCGTTCGCGCCCACCGCCTGCGCCACGATGGGGTCGAGCGCCATCAGCATGCCGTTGCCGAAGACCGCGATGGTGTAGAAGTAGACGTTGCCGAGCGCCACGGCGGCGAGGTCGGTCGCCGACAGCCGGCCGACCATTATCGTGTCCACGACGCCCATCAGCATCATCCCCACCTGCACCCCCACGATGGGGAGCGCCAGGCGCACCATGCTGGCCAGGTTGGCCCGGCGGGGAACGAGATCCATGGGAAGTCCTGGCGTCCTTGGGGGCCTCAGAAATCCAGCACCGAGTCATCGACGTCGCCGGGACCGTCGATGCCCATGCGCGCGGCTTCGTGGGCGCGGATCGGACGGCGTCCGGCGAATCCGGCGTTCACCTCGTGCCACTGCGAGATGCGCGGCTCCCCGCGGCGCCAGCACAGGTACACCCATCGCCCCTCGAACGTGGTCGGAAAGTCGAGAAGGCCATGTTCCAGTCCTCCCGCCGGGAACCGGATGCCTCTCCCCAGGATCTCCTCTTCGATGCAGCGCCGAATGCGCGCCCCGGCACGCCCCGCGCCTTCGCGATGCTTGAGGAACTCGGCGTGATCCGGGTTGGTGGGGGCCATCACCAGGCGCCCCCAGAGCACCTCGAGGATCTTGAGCTGCTCGACGTGGCCCTCAAGCTCCTCGCGCGAGCCGGCGATATCGTCGAGGACGGTCTCGAGCGCGGGCAACAGGGCGTTGGCCTCGTCGAGGGTGAAGGCCTTGCGCGGAGGCTTCACCCGGCGCGCGCTTCCAGCGCCGCGAGTCGCCGCTCGATCTCCTCCAGCTTGTAGAGGATCATCACGTGCGTCTTCTTCGCATCGATCCCGACCGGGCTGGCGTCGCTGGCGATCTCGCGGGCAATGCGCTGGTAGTCCTTTGCGGATGGCTGGCTGCTCATGCGTCGGCTCCCGTGGTTGTTGCCGCGAATCCTTGGGATGGCGCGCCGGATTGGCAAGCGGGGTCGCCCGGGACCCCGCCTCCGGCATTGGGAGGAGATGCGCGGGCGAGTGATGCAGAGGACGAGCGAAGGGGCGCCGGCGCGACGTCGGAAGTGGCGAATCGAGGGTCGCTCCGCGATGTTGCCCGAGCGATGGCTTTCGATTCCGATAATCGAGCACTTCGAGACCACAGGGAGGGCAGACGGCCCGATGACCGACATCACGCGCAGAGAGTTCGTATCGGGAGGCGCCGCTCTGGCGATGGGCGCCACGGTGGTTCCGCGCCACGTCCTGGGAGGACCCGGATACCAGGCGCCCAGCGACACCCTGGCGATCGCGATCGTGGGCGCGGGCGGAATGGGCGCCGAGAACGCCCAGGAGCTCGGCAGCGAGCGCATCGTCGCGGTGTGCGACGTCGATCATCGGCTGGTGGAGAACAAGGTCGAGGAACGCTCGGTGGACCGCGACGGGAACCCGCGCGAACCCGGAGTCCGCTGGAAGGAGCAGTACGCCGCGGCGCGCAAGTACACCGACTTCCGCGTCATGCTGGAGCGGGAGGACGAAGTCGATGCGGTGCTGGTCGCGACCCCCGACCACACACACGCGGTCATCGCCGGGGCCGCCATGCGGGCGGGCAAGCATGTGTACGTGCAGAAGCCCCTGACCTGGTCGGTGCACGAGGCCCGCGCACTCGGCCGGCTTGCGGAGTCGACCGGCGTGGTCACCCAGATGGGCAACCAGGGCCACTCCAACGACGAGGCGCGCCTGGTCAACGAGTGGGTGCAGGCCGGGGTGATCGGGGTGGTGCGCGAGGTCCAAGTGTGGA
Source organism: Longimicrobiales bacterium (assembly GCA_965202805.1). Lineage (GTDB taxonomy): Bacteria > Gemmatimonadota > Gemmatimonadetes > Longimicrobiales > Gaopeijiaceae > BD2-11. The sequence goes on along the minus strand of OZ241869.1, from coordinate 182,556 downwards.
CCAACCGCCCGATCTGGATGCAGGGGCTGCCGCGCCCGGCGGCGCTGCCCGACGACGCCAGCATTGCCGACCCCGACCGCTCGTGGTGGCCCGGATCGGCGCAGGAAGCGGTCGCGGCGGGGCTGTGGGCCGACTTCAGCGCACCCGCGAACCTTCACTGGGACCTGTATCTGGGGCCGATCGCGCGCGAGGTACCGTACCACCCGATGTACCACCCCTTTCACTGGCGCGGCTGGGTCGACTTCGGGGTGGGGGCGCTGGGCGACATGGGGGCGCACCTGATCGACCATCCGTTCTGGGCGCTGGACCTCGGGCTGCCCCACGCGATCGAGGCGACCTCCACCCCCTGGGGCGGTCCCGTGGAGGACCCGGTGTCGTATCCGGTCGCCACCAAGGTGCACTTCGAGTTCGGGCGTCGCGGCCTCCTGCCCCCCGTCGACATGCACTGGTACGACGGCGGGCTGATGCCCAGACGCCATCAATGGCTCCCGGACGAGGTGCCGCTGGATCGCGGCGGCGGCGTGCTCTTCGTGGGCGAGCGCGGGCTGCTGCTGCACGAGACCTACGGCCGCAACCCGAAGGTGTATCCGGAGGAGTTGCAGGAGGAGGCGGACGCGGTGCCGCCGATCTACCCGCGCATAGAGGGCACCCACGAGATGAACTGGGCGGACGCCTGCAAGGGAATCGGCGAGGCGACCTCCCCGTTCTCGTATGCGGCGCCGCTCACCGAGACCATGCTGCTGGGGCTGGTCGCGCTGCGCGCGGGCCAGGGGGAGCGCATCGAGTACGACGCGGCCAACATGCGCGTCACCAACCACGAGAAGGCCAACCAGTACCTCGTGCGCGAGTACCGGGAGGGATGGAGCATATGACGGGTCTACGGATGGCCACCTGCCGCGGAGTTTTCGCCGTGGGGCTTTACGGTACTTTCTTCGCGGCGGCCGGACTTGTGGCTCCCTCCGCCGCCCAGGAGCACAACACGCTCACCGCCGTCGAACTGGAGGCGGGGTGGCGGCTGCTCTTCGACGGGCGCTCGCTCGATGGCTGGCGGCGTTACGACGGCGAGGCCATGACGGGAGGCTGGGTCGTGGAGGACGGGGCGCTCGCCCACGTGCGCGGAGGACGCTCCATCATCACCGACGACATCTTCGAGGACTTCGAGCTGACGGTGGAATGGAAGGTCGAACCCGGGGGAAACTCGGGCATCTTCTACCGCGCCGCGCCGGGGGCCGAGGAGATCTTCCACAGCGCGCCGGAGCTGCAGGTGCTGGACGACGCGGGGCACGCCGACGGACGCAGCCCGCTCACCAGCGCGGGCGCCAACTACGCGCTGCACGGGGTGCCGAGGGGGATCGTGCGTCCCGCAGAGGAGTGGAACGAGGTCCGGATTCTCGTGCGGGGAAGCGGGGTCGAGCACTGGCTCAACGGTGAGAAGGTGGTGGAGTACGAGTTGGACAGCGACGACTGGAGGGCGAAGGTGGCGGCCAGCAAGTTCGTCGAGTGGCCGGAGTACGGTCAGGCGGCACGGGGGCACATCGGCCTGCAGGATCACGGGAACCGCGTGTGGTTCCGCAACATCAAGCTTCGGGAGATTCGATGAGGAGGGCGGAAGACGTGCCGGTGGGAGGCGCGGGGCAGCCGGGCGTCCGGCAGGCGCAACGGAGCACTCTCGACCGGCGGAGCTTCCTGGGGACGCTTCCCGGGGCGGTCGTGGCGGCTGGCGGGCTGGGAGGACCGGGCCGCGCGTGGCCGGGGGCGGAGGGATGGCCCGCCGGGAATGCAGGGCATCCCGGTCGGGATGGCGGCGGGTCCGGGAATCGGGCGTCGGCGGCGAGGGGCGCGCCAGCCGGCGGGACCGCCTCCCAGGTGCCCTCCGCCATCGGGGTGCAGCTCTATACGGTTCGTTCGGTGATGGCCACCGATCCGGAGGGAACGCTCGCCACAATCGCGGACATCGGCTACGAGGAGGTCGAGCTGGCGGGCCTGTACGGGATGTCCGCGCGGGAGATGAAGAGCCGGCTGGACGCGGTCGGGCTGGCGGCCACGTCGAGCCACCATTCCGTGGAGGAGGTGCGGGGAAGCTGGGAGGCGACCCTCGAGGCCGCCGTCGCGCTCGGCCAGCGCCTGGTGGTGGTGCCGGCCCTCCCGGTCGCCGAGCGCGACGGGGAGGCGCTGCGACGGGTCGCGGACGACTTCAACCGGGCGGGTGAGGCCGCCCGCGCCGCCGGCCTCCGCTTCGGCTATCACAACCACGACTGGGAGATGCGCCCGGGGGCGGACGGCGTGCGCCCCATCGACCTTCTGCTCGACCGCACCGACCCGGAGCTGTTCGACTGGCAGATGGACATCTACTGGGTCGTGCACGGCGGCGTCGACCCCATTGCCGAACTGAACGCGCGCGCGGGCCGGGTGACCAGCGTCCACGTGAAGGATCGTACCGCCGCGGGCGACATGGCCGACGTGGGCGCCGGTGTGATCGACTTCCGGACCGTGCTGGCGCGCGCGGGCGAACTGGGACTCCTGCACCAGTACGTGGAGCACGACGAGCCCGGCGACCCGATCGAGAGCGTGCGCGCCAGCTACCGGGCGCTCCGGGACATCGTGCCCGCCGGCGCGGAGGATCGATCGGCGTGAGCCCGCGCACCCAGGACAGCTACGACGCCATCGTGGTCGGCTCGGGCGCGGGCGGCGGCATGACCGCCTACGTGCTCGCCTGCTCGGGCCTCCGGGTGCTGATGCTGGAGGCGGGCCGGCACTACGACCCGGTCACCGAGACCCCCATGTTCCACCTCCCGCGCGACGCACCCCTGCGCGGCGGCGGCACCCGCCACAAGCCGTTCGGCTTCTACGACGCGACCGTCGACGGGGGCTGGGAGGTGCCGGGCGAGCCCTACTCCAGCGCGGAGGGCACCGACTTCCGCTGGTGGCGGGCGCGCATGCTGGGCGGACGCACCAACCACTGGGGCCGCATCTCGCTGCGCATGGGCGAGTACGACTTCAAGCCGTATTCCCGTGACGGGCTGGGCTTCGACTGGCCTCTCTCCTACGAGGATCTCGCGCCCTGGTACGACAGGACCGAGGCCCTGATCGGCGTCTACGGCTCGAACGAAGGGCTCGAGAACACCCCGAATTCCTCCCCGGGCGTGCTCCTGCCGCCCCCGGCACCCCGGGCCGAGGAGATGCTGACGCGGCACCACTGCCGTGACCTGGACATTCCCGTCATCCCCGCTCACAAGGCGGTCCTCACGCAGCGTCTCGACGCCGCCCGCATCGCGCGAACCCTGTGGCCCGGCAACCCGTTGGCGCAACGGGTTACCGAGGAGTCCATGGCGGCACGCGCGGCGTGCTTCTACGCCACACCCTGCGTTCGCGGCTGCTCCATCAAGGCCAACTTCCAGACCCCGACCGTGCTGCTGCCGCCCGCCCTGGCCACCGGCAACCTGGACATCATCACCGACGCGATGGTGCGCGAGGTCACCATCGACGCGCGCGGGCGGGCCACCGGCGTGCACTACATCGACAGGAACACCCGCCTGGACGAACATGCGAGCGCCCGCGTGGTCGTGCTCGCGGCCAGCGCCTGCGAGTCGGCGCGCATCCTCCTCAACTCGAAGAGCTCCCTCCACCCCGACGGGCTGGGCAACGGGAGCGGCCGGGTCGGCAAGTACGTCATGGACACCGTGGGTGCGGGCGTTGGGGGGCAGATTCCGGCGCTTGAGAACATGCCCCCGCACAACGCGGACGGCGCCTCGGGGCTCCATGTGTACATGCCCTGGTGGCTCTATCGGGAGCAGGCGCGCGGCCAGCTCGACTTCGCCCGCGGGTACCACATCGAGTTCGGCGGCGGGCGGGGCATGCCCGGCTTCGGATTCATGGGCGGACTGGCGGAGCTCACCGGAGGCAGCTACGGACAGCGGCTGAAGGAGGAGTGCCGCCGCTACTACGGCTCGTTCCTCTGGTTCGACGGGCGCGGCGAGATGATTCCCAACGAGGACTCCTACTGCGAGATCGATCCCGAGGGCGTGGACCGCTGGGGCATCCCCACCCTCAGATTCAACTGGAAGTGGTCTTCGCACGAACTGAACCAGGCCCGGCACATGCAGCACACCTTCGCCGACATCATCCAGGAGATGGGCGGCCGGGTGACCAGCGACGTCCACGACGACGGCGCGCGGGCGATCGCCGCCCCCGGCGTCATCATCCATGAAGTGGGCGGCGTGATGATGGGAGAAGACCCGAACACTTCCGTGCTCAACCAGTTCTGCCAGTCCTGGGAGGTGGACAACCTGTTCGTGACCGACGGGGGCTGCTTCGTGTCCAACGCGGACAAGAACCCGACGCTCTCCATTCTGGCCCTGGCCTGGCGCGCGTCGGATTACATCGTGGAACAGCTGCGCACCCGGAGCCTGTGATGAGCGAAGAGCGCACGAAGGCCGAGGATCGGCGCGAACGGGTCTTGCCGATTGCTGAGGCGCGTGAACCGGCCCCGGACGCGCGCAGCATGGACCGCCGCCACGCCCTCAAGGTGATGGCGCTGGCCGCGGCCGCGCCCGGCCTTGCATCTTGCGGTCCCGGAGCCGGTGACGAAAACGGCGCGCCGGGCGCGGCCGCCGGAGCATCCACGCCGGGCGGCGCCACCCCCGGCCGGGTCACCAACCCCCACGCGCGCGGCGACCTCTGGGATCCGGACCTGCTCTCTCCCGTGGTACCGTGGGAGCGGCAACTCGACCCCGACGAGCTCGCGTCGCTGGCCGTGCTCTGCGACGTCATCCTGCCCGTCGACGACCGCTCTCCCTCCGCGAGCGAGGTGGGTGCCCACGACTTCATCGACGAGTGGGTGAGCGCGCCCTACGAGGCCCTGCAGGAGGGCGGCGTGCTGATCCGGGGCGGCCTGGTGTGGCTCGACCGCGAGGCACACGCGCGCTTCGGAGGCGGCGCCCCGGCGGCCGGCGTCCGCTTCCGCGACCTCACGACCGCGCAGCAGCACACCATCTGCGACGACATCTGCGACCCGGAGCAGGCGGAAGGCGGGCCGTTCGAAGCCCCGTCCCTCTTCTTCGACCGGGTGCGCTACCTGACCCTCACCGCCTTCTGGACCACGGCCGAAGGCATGGACGACATCCAGTACGTCGGCAACACCCCCCTCACCCGCTGGGATCCGCCGCCGCCCGAAGTGCTCCGCCACATCGGGCTCGCCTGACCGGCCCTCTCAACCAGAACCACGCCATGGCCCCATCCGACACCCGCCCATCGGCGAACGCCGAACGCCTCTTCCGGGGCAGCTGCGTCGCCCTCATCGCCACATCGGTCGCCTTCGCGACGGTGGGCGCCGTCATGCTCGACCTCAAGAACGAGTTCGTGCTCACCAACGAGCAGGTGGGCTGGATCGGGGGCGCGGCCCTCTGGGGCTTCGCGCTCTCGCAGGTGGTCTTCGCGCCGCTGGCCGACACGCTGGGTTTCCGCACCCTCCTGCGCACGGCGTTCGCGGCGCACCTGATCGGCACGATCACGCTGATCCTCGGAGGGAGCTTCGCGCATCTCTTCACCGGTGCGCTGATCATCTCCATGGGAAACGGGCTGGTGGAAGCGGCGTGCAACCCCCTGGTGGCGGCGCTCTACCCGGGCAACAAGACCGTCAAGCTGAACAACTTCCACGTCTGGTTCCCGGGCGGGATCGTGCTCGGAGGACTGGCCGCGTTCGGGCTGGATCAGCTGGCGGCCTTCTCTGGGGGGCTGGAGATCCTCGGGGAGTGGCGGGTGAAGATCGCGCTGATCGTCATCCCGACCCTGGTCTACGGCCGCCTGCTGCTGCGGGAGCAGTTTCCGCCCACGGAAGGGGTGCAGGCGGGCGTTTCGGTGGGCGAGATGTTCCGCGCCGCGCTTACCACGCCGTTCATGCTGCTCATGCTGTTCGCAATGACGATGACGGCGTCCATCGAGATCGGCCCTACCCGCTGGGTCCCGGCGGTGCTGGAGGCGGGGGGCATCCCGGGCATCCTGGTTCTGGTGTGGATCAACGGCCTCATGGCGGTGCTGCGCCACCGGGCGGGGGCGGTCGTGCACCGGCTCGCGCCGCCGGGGGTGCTGCTCGTGTCCGCGGCCCTGACCGGGGTCGGGCTGCTCGCCTTCAGCTACGCGTCGGGCGCGGCCGCGGTCTTCCTTACCGCGACGGTCTACGCGGTGGGCATCTGCTACATCTGGCCCACCATGCTGGGCGTGGTCTCGGAGCGCGTGCCGAAGAGCGGCGCACTGGGCCTGGGGCTGATGGGGGCGGTGGGGATGGCGACCACCGGGCTGGTGACCGCGCCCCAGATGGGCCGGGTGGCCGACGTGTACGCCCACGACCAGCTGCCGGTGGTTGAGGTGGTGGCGCTGTTCGAACGCGCCGACGGCGAGCTGGCGGCCGTGCCGGGACCCGATGCGAGCGCCGCCCGCTCCGCGGCCGCAGATGTGGTGAACGAATACCGGTCGGCGGGCGCCCTGCCCTCCCCCGCCACCGCCAACGCGCTCCGGCAGATCATCGATTCCGGGGCAGGCCAAGGGCTCACCGGGGATGCACAGGCGATCCTCGGTCCGGCGGACAACTTCGGGGGACGCATCTCGTTCCGCTATCTGGTGCCGCTGTGCGCCATCCTGGTAGTGATTTTCGGAGTGATGCGGGCGCGTGCCCGCAGGCAGGGCGGATACCGGGCGCGGCGGATCGCGGAGCCGGGATGAACCCACGCGCCGCCCGCGCCAGGCCAACCCGCCGGCTCGGTGAGGCCGGCACGCGGCATCGAGCCGGGCCGCGCGCTTCCGAAGACGAGCGTCCACCGCATGGAGGAGGACGGCCTTGACCCTCCGCTACGGCATGGTCGGAGGCGGACCAGGCGCCTTCATAGGCCCGGTGCACCGCATGGCAGCCGCCCTCGACGGCGAATGGCGACTCTGCGCGGGCGCGTTTTCGGCGGACGCGGAGATGGCGCGAGGGACTGGAGCCCGGCTGGGACTGGCGGCGGATCGCGCCTACGGATCGTGGCAGGCGATGGCGCGAGGCGAGGCGGCCCTCCCTCACGGTGAGCGCATCCACGCGGCGGTGATCGTCACCCCGAACCACCTGCATCATCCGGTCGCGCGCGCTTTCATGGAAGGAGGCATGCACGTCATCTGCGACAAGCCGCTGGCGCTGACGGTGGAGGAAGCCGACGACCTGTGCCGCCTGGCCGCGTCGACCGGCCTCGTCTTCGCGGTGACCTACAACTATTCCGGCTACCCGCTGGTCAGGGAAGCGCGCGCGCGAGTTCGTGGCGGCGCCATCGGGCAGGTGCGCAAGGTCGTGGTCGAGTATGCGCAGGGATGGCTGGCGGAGCTGCTGGAGACGGAGGGACACAAGCAGGCGGAGTGGAGGGCGGATCCCGCGCGCGGGGGGCCGTCCGCGGTGCTGGGGGACATCGGCTCCCACGCGCACCACCTGCTCCGCTACGTGACCGGCCTGGAGGTGCGGCGCCTGTTCGCCGACCTGGGCACCGTGGTGGCGGGCCGGGTCGCGCACGACGACGCAGCCGTGCTGCTTGAGCTCGACGGCGGGGTGCGGGGCGTGCTCATGGCCTCCCAGATCGCCACCGGCGAGCGCAACCACCTGCGGCTGCGCGTCTACGGCAGCGAGGGCGGGCTCGACTGGAGCCAGGAGGAGCCGAACCGCCTGCGCCTGCTGCGGGCCGACGGCTCGGTCGAGGTGGTGCACCGCGCCGCGGGAACCCGCGCTCCCACCGCCGCGGCCGCCACCCGCCTGCCCGGCGGCCACCCGGAGGGCTTCGTGGAGGCGTTCGCGAACCTCTACCGGGAAGTCGCGCGGGCGGTGCGGGCGCGGGGCCGTGCGGGTGGCGGGCCCGGGCCGGTGGGCCGCCGCTCACCGGACGACGGTGAAGAGGACCCGCAGCCCGACTTCCCCACCGTCCGTGACGGCGCCCACGGCATTCACTTCATCGATGCCGCCATCCGGAGCCACCGCGCCGGTTCGTGGGTAGAGGCAAGCTACACTCCCCCGTGAGCCCATCCTGCCATCGCACCCGCAACCCCGGACTTCTCGCATCGTGACCCCGTCCAGCCCCGAACAGAGTTCCCGCGAGCCGCGCAACGCCCTCCAGATGTCGCCGGAGGAGATGCTCGCCCTGGCGCACGAGACCGCCGCACTGCTGGTGAAGCGGATCACGGGCCTGCCTTCCGAGCGCGCGTGGGACGGGGAGTTCAAGCAGGGGCTCGACCGACTGATGGTGGAGCCGCCCGAACACGGCCTTCCGGGCGGGGAGGTGCTTGAGAGAGCCGCGGGCGAGATCCTCCCGCTGGCACTGCGTCTCGACCACCCGCGGTGCTTCGGGTTCATCCCGTCATCGCCCACCTGGCCAGGCGTGCTCGCCGACTTTCTCGTCTCCGGGTACAGCGCCAACGCATGCAGCTGGCTGGTCGCCAGCGGTCCCAGCCAGGTTGAACTGGTCGTCCTCGAGTGGGTCCGCAACTGGCTTGGTTATCCCGAGGGTGCGGGCGGGATCCTGACGAGCGGAGGCTCTGCGGCAGCGCTGAACGGTCTGGTCGCGGCGCGCGACAGCGCGGGCCATCCGCAGCGGGCCACCGTGTACATGAGCGACCAGGGCCACAGCGCCCAGACCCGCGCAGCCAGAATCGTCGGCGTTCGGCCGGAGTGCATCCGGCAGCTTCCGAGCGACGAGGGGTTGCGCCTGGATATGGATGCTCTTGCACAGGCCGTGGCCGCCGATCGTGCCGCGGGATTCAATCCCGTTGCGGTGTGCGCGAACGCAGGAACGGGCAGCACCGGCGCCATCGATCCGCTCGAAGCGATGGCGGACTACTGCGAGGCGGAAGGCATCTGGCTCCACGTCGACGCCTCCTACGGAGGCTTCGCGATCGTGACCGGAAGGGGGGAGAAGCTGTTGCGCGGGATCGAGCGGGCCGACTCGATCGCACTGGATGCGCACAAATGGTTCTTCCAGCCGTACGAGGCGGGCTGCCTCATGGTGAAGGACGTGACGACGCTGGAGAACGCGTTCGCGGTTCCCCACGACATGTTGCAGGACACCATATGGGGGTCGGATCACCCGAATTTCTCCGACCGCGGCCTGCAACTCAGCCGCTCGGTGCGGGCGCTGAAGATCTGGGTCTCGGTTCAGACCTTCGGCATGGCCGCGTTCCGGCGCGCGGTATCGCGGGGGATGCAACTGGCCGACCAGGCGGAGGAGTACATCGGCGCGAGCCCGGTTCTGGAGATTCTGAGCCCCGCATCGCTGGGGATCGTGTGCTTCCGGGTCAACCCCCGCAACGCCGGGCTGAACGAGCAATCCCTGGAGGAGATCAACCGCACGGTGCTCGCCCGGGTTTTCTGGGAGGACCGCGCATTCATGTCGTCAACGCGTCTCGCGGGACGTTTCGCGCTGCGGATGTGCATCCTCAATCACACGACCACCTGGACCGACGTGCGCGAGACGCTGCGAGCCATCGAGCGATTCGGAACCGAAGCCGTTCAAACACGAATCGCCAGCGGTTCAAACGCGGAACCCGGGGCAACGCCATGACCCGCCCCGTCACCCTCTTCACCGGCCAGTGGGCCGACCTGCCGCTGGCGGAGCTGGCCGCCAGGGCAAGCGCCTGGGGCTACGACGGCCTCGAACTCGCCTGCTGGGGCGACCACTTCGACGTGGTGCGCGCCGCCGCCGACCCCGGCTACTGCGCCGCCCGCCGCGAGCTTCTGGACGCCCACGGCCTCGGGGTGTGGGCCATCAGCAACCATCTGGTCGGTCAGGCGGTGTGCGACCCGATCGACGAGCGCCACCACGCGATCCTTCCGCCCCATGTTTGGGGGGACGGCGACCCGGAAGGCGTCCGCGTCCGCGCCGCCGGGGAGATGAAGGCCACCGCGCGCGCCGCCGCGAACCTGGGCGTCGAGGTCGTCAACGGCTTCACCGGCAGCGCCATCTGGCACCTGCTGTATCCGTTCCCGCCCGTCTCCGCAGCCGCCATCGACGCCGGCTTCGCCGATTTCGCGGCCCGATGGCACCCCATCCTCGACGCCTTCGACGAGGCCGGCGTCCGCTTCGCCCTCGAAGTGCACCCCACCGAGATCGCCTTCGACACTGCGACCGCCGAGCGGACACTGGAAGCCATCGGCCATCGTCATGCATTCGGCTTCAACTACGACCCCAGCCACCTCGCCTACCAGGGTATCGACGTGGTGGAGTTCATCCACCGCTTCTCCGACCGCATCTACCACGTCCACATGAAGGACGTGTGGTGGGCGGACCGTCCGATGCCCTCCGGAGTCTTCGGCGGCCACCTGCCCTTCGGACACCGGGACCGGTCCTGGGACTTCCGCTCCCCCGGACGCGGGCGGGTGCCCTTCGAGGACATCGTGCGCGCCCTGGCCCGCATCGGCTACGACGGACCGCTCTCCATCGAATGGGAAGACACGGACATGGACCGCGAACACGGTGCCGCGGAAGCCTGCGCCTTCGTGCGTTCCCTGGATTTCCCGCCTTCGAGTGCTGCCTTCGACGCCGCCTTCGAGCGCCGGAAGGCCAGCGCCGACTGACGCTCCGCGCATTCCGCGAATCGACGAGGGTTGACGCCCGCCCCCGGCGTCCCTAGCATTGCTCCACGCGGAAGTTGAGACTGATTCTCATTCCCATACATCCTTGCGGAGACACCCGATGCCTCGTCCATCCGGTGCGACTGTCCTGTTGTCCGCCCTCGCGGTGCTCTCGCTGGCCGGCGGCTGCATGTCGACGCCCCAGGCCTCTCCCTCCTCATCCCCTGCTCCCACCGCCCCGGAGACCTCCGCCACGCAAGCCGAGGGCAACCCGGGCGTGCTCGTCATGGCGCACGGCGGCGGCGAGGAGTGGAACGAACACGTCAACGCCTCCGTCTCCGAGCTGCGCGAGCGCATCCCGGTGGCGGTGGCCTTCGGCATGGCGAATCCCCACACGCTGCAGGCGGCGCTGGATGAGCTCGAAGCCCAGGGGGCGAGCACCGTCGCGGTTGTGAGGCTGTTTCTGTCGGGTGCCTCCTTCCTGCACCAGACCAAGTTCCTCTTTGGCCTGCGTCCGGATCCACCCGCGCGTGCGATGATGGGACATCGCATGGTGGCCGGCTCCGAGCTGCCTCTCCTCAGGACCGATTCCCGGGTCCTGCTGGACATGGCCGGAATGGCGGGCTCGGACCAGGTGAACGGCATCGTCCTCGGCCGGGCCAATGACTCCTCACCCGACCCGGCGACCACGGCCGTGCTGCTGATCGCTCACGGGATGGGCGCCGAGGACGAGAACCGGCGTCTGCTCGAAGCCATGGAACACAGCGCCGAAGGATTGCGCGTCAGCGGTTACGGCCAGGTTCAGGTCGCCGCCCTGAGGGAGGATTGGGCGGAAGCGCGAGCCAGGGCGGAACGGGAAATCCGGGCGACCGTGTCACGGATGAACGAACAGTGGGACCAGGTGGTCGTCATACCCTACCGCGTCTACGGATTCGGACCTTACGCCGAGGTGCTGGAGGGGCTCGACTACGTCGGCACCGACGGTCTCCTCCCGCACCGTCTGGTTGGGGACTGGGTGGCCGTTCGCGGTTCGGCAGTCTTCTGCGCGGCCGGCTTCGTTTCGACGCTCGGACCGTGCTCCGCCGTGACGAAAGACGATCGTCGCTCGTTCAGGTGGCCCCCCCTGCGACGATAGCGGATCGCGCAACACGCCCCCCGGTTTTCGCGGCACGGCGCCTGCTGATGTAATCCCGGGCAACGCATCTCTCTCCCTGTGTCAACAGCCACTCAAGGACCTACCCATGTCCGACAGACCTTTAAATCCGGGCAAGCACGCGCGCGCCCGCATTGAAGTCATCGCCCTCCTCCCGCTCCTGCTCTGCCTCGCGGCGTGCGAATCCGAGGTTGCAGCCCCGGAGGAGGAAGAGATCTTCGAGGAAGGCGAGGTTTCTCTCGACGCTTCCTCGCCTGTCGATTTCGTCTACCTGAACCTCGCTGAAGGTGCCCTGGTCACCCCGGCCGATCCGACCGCGTCCACCGACTGGCACATGGCGTTCCGGCGCTTTTCCGTACGGTTGAACGGCGGCGTCGCGGGTCCGGGCTCCGTGGCGGGTTACAATCTCGAGAACAACGGCGGCATGGCCGCAGAGCAGGTCGCCGCGCTGACCGCCGACGAGGGACGGGCATCGTTCGAAGCGGTCACCGAGGCGGACATCCCGGCCGCGTCATCCTTCGTGGAAGACGGTCTGGCGCCCGATCCCGGCGCTTCGTGGTTCCGGTTCGATGGACAATCGGGCACGTTGGTGGCCAATCCGGGCGCGGCGTGGAAGGTGCGGGAGAGCAGCGACCGGGGATTCGCGCTCTTCCGGGTCTCGGCGATCCGGATGCAGGGGCAGCGGCCGCTGGGCGTCGAGATCGAATACCGCCGTCAGGACCCCGGTGGCGCGCTGGGAGCCTCGCAGACGGCAGTCGCCGACCTGTCCCGCGGTCCGGCGTTCGTGGGCTTCGCCGGGGCCGACATGCCCCGGCCCGACAGCTGTGACTGGGACATCGGCATCTCTCCCGAGTTCAGCATTCTGATCAACGGGGCCTGCGGAGCGGGGACCTTCCCGCTCGACGCCACGCAGGACTTCAACGCACAGGCCCGGGCGGACGACGCACCGGACTACGCCGACTTCCTGTCGGTGATCTCGGGCGCCTTCCCCGCCGGCGTGGATGACGCCGCAGGAACCTTCTGGTACGGGATCCAGGAGAACAACCGCATGTGGCCAACGTACAACGTATTCCTGGTTGCCGCGGGTCAGGAGGTCTACAAGGTGCAGGTGTTCGACTACTACAACGCCACCGGCACATCGGGATTCCCATCCGTGAGGTTCCAGCGGCTCAGGTGAACATCGCCACCCGGGCAGGGGTGATCGCGGCGATCGGCTTCGCCTGCGCCGTTACGCCGGTTCCCTCGCTGGGCCAAGACCCGGCTGCGCCCGCCGACGGCGCGGACGGACGCGTCTACGACCGGGATTCCGGGGCGCCCATCCCCGATGCCGTCGTCAGTTGGGCGCCGGCGGGAGCGGTGGAAGCGGCCTCCTCCCGGGATGCGGGGGTCCGGGGCCCCGTGACCGACGCGTCCGGGGCCTTCGCGGTACCTGGACTCTGGGGTCCCGAGGGCACCGTCGAGGTCCTGGCTCTCGGGTACGCCGCACGCACCCTGACCTGGCGGGAGGCCGAGGCCGCAGGGTGGCGCGTCGCGCTCGTGCGCGATCCGCTCGCGCTGGACGAAGTGGTGGTCACGGCCAGCCCGCGGGCCCGGCGCCGGTCCGAGATCGCGGTGCCCATCGAGACCATCGAGGCCGGCGAGATCGTCGCGGCCGGCGCACCTTCGGCCGACCGGCTGCTCGAGGAGCTGCCGGGGGTGCAGCTGAGCGCCGGCGCGCCGACGGGAGCAAACCTCCTCATCCGGGGCATCGGCGGTGCGCGCGTACTGGTCCTTCTGGACGGTCAGCCGGTCACCGGAGCCCTCATCGAGAACCGCGACCTCAGCCGCTTGTCGCTCGCCGGCACCGAGCGGGTGGAGATCGTGAAGGGCCCGCTCTCGTCCCTCTACGGATCGGACGCGCTCGGAGGCGTGGTCAACGTCATCACCGGACTGCCGGTCTCGGGTTTCCGCCTCGACGCGCGCGCGCTTTCGGGCGGAGCCGGCCGGCAGGAAGCGGAAGCGACCGCGAGCGGAGGCGGACGTCTTCGCTACAGCGTCACGGGGGGCTGGCGCCAGGAAGACCGCGTGCCGGGACTCGTCACCGGCGACCAGGACGCCTTCGCCCGCGTCTGGGACCTGCGCTCCCGCCTCCGTCTCGAGGTAGCCGACGACTGGGAGATGCGCGGCGGGCTCACCTACCTGCGCGAGCGCCAGCGATGGCCGGTGGGGGGCGGATTCTCGGGCTTCAACGACAACAGCGGCCTGTCGGGTCTGCTGGAGACGCGCCGCCGCGCCGGGACCGGAGAACTGAGCGCAACCGTCTTCGCCCAGGACTACGAACACCTCTACCGCAGTGCCCGCGGCGACGCCCCGATCGCCGGAGACCGCGACAACGCCCAGTGGGAGCGGCTGCTGAAGGCGACGGCGGGCTATTCCGCCACATTGGGCGATCATGACTTCGATCTGGGCGTGGAGGGCGCGACCCGCTCAATCCGCTCGCCCGACAAACTGGTCGAAGACCGGGCCGGAGACGACCAGCTCGCCTTCTTCGCGCAGGACGCCTGGCGGCTCGGAGCCACGATCCTGAGCGGCGGCGCCCGCTTCACCCGCAACAGCCGCTGGGGATCGAACCTCGCGCCTTCGCTCGGGCTGACGCGCTCCGTCGCCGACAAGCTCCGCCTGCGGGTCGCCCTCGCCCAGGGCTTCCGGGCGCCCTCCTTCAAGGAGCTCGGCTGGAACTACGCCAACCTGGCCGCCGGCTACATGATTCAGGGATACGCGGATCTCGAGCCCGAACGCTCCTGGAGCCTTTCCGGCGGCGCGGAGTGGCAGCTGCAGGAAAGCCTGGTGATCGATGCCGAAGTCTACGCCAACCGGATCGAGAACCTCATCGAGTCCGGCTTCGTCGGACACGCGCCCAGCGGGCTGCTCATCTTCTCCCCACGCAACGTGGCGAACGCCGTCACCCAGGGCTTCGAGTTCGGCCTGCGCTGGCTGTGGAAGGATGGCAGTCTCTCCGCCGGTTACGCATATCTGGACGCCCACGAGGCCGATTCCGGCCTTCCGCTGGATCGGCGCGCAACGCACTCGGCCCGCGCGAGAGTGACGTGGACCGCGGAGTCTCTCTCGGGGCTGCGCATGGATGCGACCGCCCACCTCACCGGCAGCGCGCCGATCGTACAGACCCGGCCGGACGGCGCCGCGGCCCCGCTCGGCACTCAAGCCCGATTTGTCGCCGTCGACCTGCAGACAGCGCTGCCCGTGGCCGGCCACCTCGAGTTCCTCGCCGGCGTCGACAACCTCTTCGACGCCCGTCCGGAAGGGTGGCAGGGCATCATCGAACGCCGGTTCCGGATGAGCGTCCGCCTCCGGGATCTGTTCGCCGGATAGGCTCCCGGCACCGCGCACGCATCGCCGGCGGGCCCCTCTCCCACGCATGGCTGGCCGGCTTCGCCCGGCGAATCGCAGCGCACTTTCCGACTCGGGCCGCCCGCGCTTATGTTGCAGGGTTCCTTCGTCTTCCGATCTCATTCCTTCCGGTGCGTCAATGGCTAAACGAATGTTCGGAGCGACGCTGGTCGCGCTTCTCTTCACCCCCGCCGTCCTGGCGGCCACCCAGCGCCTTTCCGACGAGGAACTCGAGCCTCTCGTGGCCCGGGTGGAAGAGGGCGTTCTCGAGCGCGCCAAGCTCGCCCAGGTCATGGTCGACAAGATCTTCTCCTTCTCCGAGCTGGGGCAGCAGGAGATCGAGACCTCGGCCTACATTACGGGGATCCTCGAGGAGAACGGCTTCACCATCGAGCGCGCACCCTCGGGCATCCCGACCGCCTGGTTCGCTCGCTGGGGGAGCGGCAGGCCGGTCATCTCCTTCGGGTCCGACATCGACGGCATCCCCAAGGCCAACCAGAAGCCCGGCGTAGCCTATCACGATCCGCTGATTCCCGGCGCCCCCGGTCACGGCGAGGGCCACAACTCCGGACAGGCCGTGAACGTGGTGGCGGCGCTCGCGCTCAAGGACGTCATGGAGGCGGAGGGCATCGAGGGCACTCTGGTGCTCTGGCCCGGCGTTGCCGAGGAGCAGCTGGCCTCGAAGGCCTGGTACGTGCGTGACGGCTATCTCGAGAACATCGACATCACCATCTTCACCCACGTCAGCAGCAACCTGTCGGTGAGCTGGGGACAGGGCGGCGGAACGGGGCTCGTCTCCGTGGAGTTCACCTTCGCGGGCGAGGCGGCGCACGGCGCGGGCGCTCCCTGGCGGGGCCGCAGCGCGCTCGACGCGGTCGAGCTGATGAACGTCGCGTGGAACTTCCGGCGCGAGCACCTGCGGCCCGACCAGCGCTCCCACTATGTAATCAGCGACGGCGGCGATCAGCCGAACGTCGTGCCGCCGAGCGCCTCGGTATGGTATTTCATCCGCGAGATGGACTACGAGGACATCAAGCGCAACTTCGATACCGCCATCCGCATCGCCGAAGGCGCGGCCATGATGACCGACACCGAGATGTCGTACCGGATCATCGGCGCCGCCTGGCCCCGGCACTTCAACAGGGTGGTCGCCGAGACGATGTACGAACACATCCAGGAGGTCGGGCTTCCGGAGTGGACCGACGACGACCACGACTTCGCGAGCGCGGTGCAGGAATCGGTGGGAAGCGTCCCGTCGGGGATGCCGATCGGCCTGTCGCCCCTGGGCGAGCCGGGGCCGCGCCGGAGCGGTGGATCCGACGACATCGGCGACATCTCGTGGAACGTGCCCACGGTGACCCTGCGCTTCCCGTCCAACGTGCCGGGGCTTCCGGGCCACCACTGGTCGAGCGCCATGGCGATGGCGACCCCGATCGCGCACAAGGGTGCGGTCGCCGGTGCGCGCGTCATGGCCCGCACCGCGCTCCAGCTCTTCGCCCAACCGGAGCTGGTTGACGACGCGTGGACCTACTTCCGGGAGGAACAGACCGCGGCCATGGAGTATATTCCCTTCATCGGCCCCGACGACCCGCCACCCATCGATCTCAACAAGGAGATCATGGACGCGTATCGTCCGCTCCTCGAGCAGTTCTACTATGACGAAACCCGCTTCGAGACGTATCTTGAGCAGTTGGGGATCCGGTATCCCACGCTCTCGCGGCCGGTTTCCGAGGAGGACCGGCAGGAGACCCCGGGATCGAACTGAGGACTTTCACAACCGGAGTTTTCCGATGATCGACGCCAGCCGCAGACTTCGCTACGCCGCCGCCATGCTTTTCGTGGTGCCCCTTGCCGGCGCGGGCGGCCTCCCGGAGCCCGTCACGGAACCCCCCGCCGACGCACCAGTCGCATCCGCCGACGATCCCACCGAGGTGGGCTGGCGGCTCCTTGCCAGCCTCAACTACCGCACCGGCGAGGCGGGCGAGGAGTTGCAGGCTCTCGCGGGCAAGCTCGTCAAGATCCCCGGGTTCACGGTGCCGCTCGAGGACTGGGCGTCTTCGGCGACGGAATTCCTCCTCGTGCC
Source organism: Longimicrobiales bacterium (assembly GCA_965202805.1). GTDB lineage: Bacteria > Gemmatimonadota > Gemmatimonadetes > Longimicrobiales > Gaopeijiaceae > BD2-11. Next base: position 165,357 of record OZ241869.1, on the reverse strand, counting down.
CTACGTCGGCGCCTGCATCCACACGCCGCCGCCGCCGCCCAACCAGCTCGTCTACATCCAGATGGATGCAGGAAAGCGGGCGGCGATGGACGGGTGGAACCCGGTGTGGGTCGAGGGCGTGCTCGAGATCGAGATGACAAGGAGCATATACGGCTACGTCGGCTTCACCATCACCGGCCAGCGGGTGTATCCGTACGGATCCTGAGCCGCGATGCAGTCCGCCTGCATGCATGGAGCGCGCTTTCGCTGAGCCGAGGGCGCGCTTCTTCGTGAAACTACGCTTCGGCGGGAGACGCCATTAGATGAGCCTCGCAATCGAGCTCCGACGCCTGCGGTTCCGATACGGCCGCGGTCCCTGGGTGCTGGATATTCCCGAACTGACCCTCGAGCGCGGCGAGCGCGCGTTCCTGTTCGGCCCGAGCGGGAGCGGCAAGACCACGCTGCTCGGGGTGCTGGCGGGCGTCCTGGAGGCGAACGAGGGCGAGGTCAGAGTGCTGGGCGAGAATCTCGCCTCTCTCTCCGGCGCCCGGCGGGACGCCTTCCGGGCGGAGCACATCGGCTACGTCTTCCAGATGTTCAACCTCATCCCCTACCTGTCGGTACTCGACAACATCGCCCTCCCGGCGCGCATGGACGCGCGCCGGCGGGCCCGGCTGGACGGCACGGGCGTCAAGGAGACCGCCGCGATGCTGGCCGATCATCTCCAGATCGGCGATCTGCTGAAGAAGCCGGTGACGGAACTCTCGGTGGGCCAGCAGCAGCGGGTGGCCGCATGCCGGGCCCTGATCGGCGCCCCCGAGCTCATCGTTGCCGATGAACCCACCTCCTCCCTGGACTTCGACCGCCGGGAGGCCTTCCTCGAGCTTCTCTTCCAGGAGTGCGCGCGCGCCGGCGCAACGCTGGTGTTCGTGAGCCACGACCGCACCTTGGAGAGCATGTTCTCGCGCATCATCTCGCTCCCAGACGTCAACAAGGCGGTGCTCTGATGCTGGTTTTGGATCTCGCGCTCAAGTCGCTCCGCAACCGCGCCTTCAGCACCTCGCTCACGGTGGGGTCCATCGCGCTCAGCGTCGCCCTCCTGATCGGCGTCGAGAACGTGCGCGTGGGCATGCGCGAGAGCTTCTCGAACACCATCAGCCGGACCGACCTGATCGTGGGTACCAAGGGCGGCACGATTCAGCTGCTGCTGTACTCGGTCTTCGGCATGGGATCGCCGACGAACAACCTGTCCTGGGACACGTACCGCGAATGGGCCGAGCACCCCGCCATCGATTGGACCATCCCATACGGCCTGGGCGACAGCCACAGGGGATTCCGCGTCATCGGCACCAACGAGGACTTCTACCGGCACTACCGGTATCGAGGGGGGCAGGAGATCACGCTGGCGGAGGGCCGCGGCGGCTCGGAGGTTTTCGACGTAACCCTGGGCGCGGATGTGGCGAGCGAACTGGGCTACGGGCTCGGCGACGAGATCGCCGTGACCCACGGGATCGGCGAGGTGGGCTTCCTGAACCACGACCAGATGCCGTTCACGGTCACGGGTATCCTCGACAAGACCTTCACCCCGGTCGACCGCGCGGTCTACGTCACCCTCGAGGGCATCGAGGCCATCCACTTCGGATGGGAGGACGGCGGGCCGCCCATGCCGGGCGAGGAGCAGACGCGCGAGGACGTGCTCGCGATGGATGAGATCGAGATCACCCAGGTGACATCGTTCTTCGTGGGCACGACGAACCGGAGGGACGTGCTCCGGCTGCAGCGCGAGATCAACGACTACGAGGGCGAGCCGATGATGGCGGTCATCCCCGGGTTGGCGCTGAACGAGATGTGGCAGGGGATCGGCTACGCCGAGACCGGGCTCCGGGTGGTAACGATCTTCGTCGTGCTGGTGGGACTGCTGGGCATGCTGGTCTCGCTCTACACGTCGCTCAACGAGCGCCGCCGCGAGATGGCGATTCTGCGCGCCGTCGGGGCCGGGCCCAACCGGATCGTCTCGCTGCTGGTGCTCGAGTCGGTGTGCCTGGCCGCGGCGGGGGCCATCGGCGGCCTGGCGCTCGTGTACGTGCTGCTCTCAGCCGGACAGCCCATCGTCGAGGCGCAGGTGGGGCTCTTCATCCCGATCCGGCCACCCGGCTCGATCGAGTTGCTCTTCCTGGGCGCCGTGGTGACGGCCGGCTTCCTTATGGGTTTCGTGCCCGCGCTCAAGGCCTACCGCACGGCCCTCCACGACGGGCTGGCGGTGCGGGTGTAGCAGCCGGCGGACGAACCCCCCGGCCTTCGAGGGACTCATCCTCGGGCCGGCAGGGTCCTCAGCTCTCGGCAAGCCAGCGGTAGACGGCACCCACGTTCATCGGGAACCACGCTTCGTACTGGCCCCAGTGGGCGTAGTCGTCCAGGCGCACCCGGGCCTTGGCTTCCTCTTCGGACAAACCCTGGTCGAGCGCAGCCTGCACGGCGTCCCGCAGATCCGCGTAATAGGCGAGCTGGCGCTCGATGGTGCCACGGTCCCCCACGTCTCCGTGCCCGAAGACCACGGTCTCGAAGGGGATCTCCATCAGCCGGTCCAGCGCGACGTAGAAATCGTCGAAGTGCCATCCCGGCAGGCTCTGGTAGCCCACCCGGTCGTTGCTGACGAAGTCGACCGCGAAGGCGATACGCTCCTCGGGGAGAAACGCCACCAGCAGGTTGTCCGTGTGGCTCGGCCCCAGGTAATGCAGCTCGATGGCGCGGCCGCCGAAGCGCAGCGTCATCTCGTCGGAGAAGGTCAGGTCCGGGGGCGGGAGGTCGGGATCCGCGCGCTCCAGAATGATGGGCAGCGCGTTCTCCTGCGCGATGATCGGCACGCCGCCGCCGAACGCCTCCTGCAGCACCGGCGCACCGGTGGCGTGGTCCGCGTCACTGTGGCTGTAGACGATGGCCGCAAGCGGCTTGCCCGGGACCGCGCCCCGGATGGAAGCCGCCAGCCCCGCCGCGGCTTCGTTCGAGATGGGGTCGAAGGCCACCACGCCATCGTCGGTTTCCACGAAGAACGCGTTGTGCGTACCGGCGTTGAACCAGAAGACGCCCTCGGCGACCTGGCTGGTCGCGGGGTCCATTTCGGCGGCCTGTTCGGTGCCTTCGGCGCAGGCGCCGAGCGTCAGGGCGAGGGTGGCCGCAATCGGAATGGGGGTACGAATGGAACGGGTCATGCGGTTATCCTCCTCCGGGCGCGGGATGGGGTCGAGCAGGGCTCCCGCTCGGCAACCACTCTGTAATACTCCTGTAATACTCCGCTGCTCATGTCCCGCGTGCAACAGGCCGGAGACTCTGCGGCAGCTGCAGTGCACCGTGCACCGCACGGTCCGATGCGCGGCCGAATGTGGAATCCCTTTCGACATCCGCAGAACCCTGGCATCTTTGTCCGTGCAACGTAAACACACAGAACTTTCCGGCATCGAGTCCATCATGCATCCTGCGGTTCCTCACTCCAAACGGCGGACGAGCTGGCGGTACGGGCGCGCTGGACTCGGCTGCCTCATCATTGCCGCCTGCGCAGCTCCTGAATCCAGCGTTACCGAACTCGCTGTGGAGGAACTGGCCGTGGAGGCCGCGTCCGGAGCCCGCTTCCCGTCGCTGGAGCGCCACGGTGATGCGGTGGTGCTGAGCTGGCTCGAACCGCACATCGCCGAAGGCGAGGAAGTGTGGGCGCTGAAGGGAGCCCCGTATGCGGATGGCACCCTGGGCAAGCCCTTCGAGGTGACCCGCTCGGGCGGGGGCATCACGTTCTTCGTGAACTGGGCCGATTTTCCGGTGGTTTGGCCCGTGGGCGACGGGCGGCTGGCGGCGCACTGGCTCCAGCGGGGCGGGCCGGCCACCTACGACTACGGGGTGCGGGTCTCCTTCTCCGGGGACGGCGGGCATTCGTGGAGCGCGCCGTGGACGCCGCATGAGGACGGCACGCCCTCCGAGCACGGGTTCGTGTCGGTGTTCGGGTTGGGGCACGGGGAGGCGGGGATGGTCTGGCTGGACGGCCGGCGCTTCTTCGAGGCCGATGGCTCGCGGGCGGCCAATCCCCGCATGACGCTGCGGTACCGGACGGCCGGCGCGGACGGGACGATGACCGCCGAGGTCGAGCTCGACGACCGCATTTGCGACTGCTGCCAGACCGACGCGGCGATGACCTCAGAGGGGCCGGTGGTCGTCTACCGCGACCGCACCGCGGAGGAAGTGCGCGACATCTCCGTGGGGCGCTTCGTGGACGGGAAATGGACGGGCGGGGTGCCCGTGCACGACGACGGCTGGGTGATCCCGGGCTGTCCGGTGAACGGGCCTTCCGTCGCGGCCCTCGGCGATGCGGTGGTGGTGGCGTGGTTCACCGGCGCCGGCAACACGCCCCGGGTGCGGGCGGCCTTCTCGCACGACTCGGGCGCTACCTTCGGGGCGCCGGTCACCATCGACCTGGGCAACCCGGTGGGACGCGTCGCGGCCGTGATGCCCGAGCCGGGAACGGCGCTCGTCACCTGGCTTGAGGCCGAGCAACTGTTCGTGCGTCGCATCACCGCGGACGGGAACCTCGGCCCCGCGCGCGAGGTAGCAGCCTCCTCCAACGCACGTGCGAGCGGCTTCCCGGCCATGCTCGTGGACTCTGCGGATCGAGTCGTGTTCGCACAGACGGTGGTGGACCACGGCATCCGTGTGCTGCGGTCGCAACAGCCCTGGACGGCCTGGCGGGACTGAGACCATGATGACCGACCAGCCGTTCGGTTCAGCAGGAAAGTTCTGGCTTTTGTCCCTCGCGTGGCTGCCCGCGGGGGTCGTAGTGGTGTCGCTCGCCCGCGGCGTGGCCCCTCCGATCACGCCCGAGACGCTGTTCATGCTGCCCTTGGCGCTCCTCTCGCTCGCGGCAACGGCGCCGTGCGGGCTGCCGCTCGCCCTGGCTTTCCGGCAGATCTGGCGGACCGGGTCCACGCGCGCGGCGTGGACATCGTTCGCGATCCTCGCGCCTCTCACCTCGTTCGCGACGCTCTTCGCCGGTCTGCTCGGTCCGATTGCGATCGCGATCTACGCCATCGCGCTGAGTGTCCCGGCGTGGATCGTGTACGCGGTCGTGCGCGGCCGCCGACCCTCGCGCCAGGTGTAACCGCCCGTGGATGCTAGGCGCCGACTCTGCTGGCCGGGGGACGCGGCGCCTCGATCGTGCCTTCGCAGTAGCTGAACAGCCCCGGGAGCCCGCGGCAGCGGATCGCCTCCGTGGGCTCACGACCCTCGGCGGGATCGTAGTACATCGTCATCGTCCGGCTGTATCCGAAGGCCGCCGGGAAACGGAACAACCCGCTGAGTCCCACAAAGAGATAGAGCGCTGCTGCGCACGCGATGATTCCCTTCTTCTTCATGGGCGGTTTCCTTGTCGCCGGGAAAGAACCTCGATCGGACCAGAAGACATGGTCAGGTCAGGACGAAGATCGTCAGGCCCGAGCCTCATGGTCCAGCTACGCACCCGCCCATCCCATCAAAACCCGCTGCAACTCGTGCAAGCTGGGAGGAATCCTGACGAAGCGCGAGTGCCTCGTCGCCCCCGCGGCCAGTTGCTCGGGAACGGGAACGGCCCCCCCGATGGCTTCCTCGACGATGTCACCGAACTTGGCCGGGTGAGCCGTGGCCAGCACCACGCCCTGTGCATCCGGGTCTTCGGCGAGGGCCTGCTCCAACGCGAGCCATCCGACCGCGGTGTGCGGGTCCAGGACGTAGCCCTGCTCGTCGAAAACACGCTTCATCGCCTCCCGCGTATCGCCGTCGCTCCATGCCGAGCCCGACAGGCATCCCCGCAGACGCCCCAGCTCGCCATCGAACAGAGCGAGGATGCGCGCCAGATTCGAAGGCGCACCGACATCCATCGCGCTTGAGAGCGTGCGCACCGACGCCCGCGGCTCGTAGAAACCCGTCCGCAGGTACTCCGGGACGACGTCGTTGGCGTTGGTCGCGGTGACAAAGCCCGCAACGGGCAACCCCAGCTCGCGGGCCATGAGGCCGGCTGCCAGGTTGCCGAAGTTCCCCGACGGCACCGAGAAGAGCGGCGGCTCGCGCCGGTTCAGCTGCGCCCACGCGTGGAAGTAGTAGAAGATCTGCGGCAGCAGGCGTCCGATATTGATCGAATTCGCGGAGGTGAGCGCGAGCGCCTCGGCCACCTGCCGATCGCGGAACATCGCCTTCACCAGACGCTGGCAGTCGTCGAAGGCGCCGGCGACGGCCACGGCGAGCACCTGGTCGCCCAGCGTCGTGAACTGCCGCTGCTGGCGCTCGCTCACCTGCCCCTCCGGGAACAGCACCACCACGCGCGTCCGCGGCAGGCCGAGAAAGGCGTGCGCGACAGCCCCGCCGGTGTCGCCCGAAGTCGCCACCATGACCGTCAGGGAAGGCCCGGAGCGCTGCAACCTCGACATCAGACAGCCCATGAAGCGCGCCCCCACATCCTTGAATGCCAGCGTGGGGCCGTGAAACAGCTCCAGCACGTGCGCGCGCGGGCCCAGTGGAACCAGCGGCAGCGGGAAGCCGAGCGCCTCGCGCACGGCGGATGCCAGCACTTCATCCTCCAGTTCATCGCCGAGAAGATGACGCGCCACGGCAAGGCCGCATTCGATGGCACCGGCTCCCCTCAGCGCCTCGACGTCCGGCGGGGAAAGGGGCGTAAGCCGCTCCGGCATGAAGAGTCCGCCATCGGGTGCGAGACCCTGGAAGAGCGCCTCCCTGAAGGAGACGGGAGCCGCGTCACCCGAGGTGCTGACGAGCCTCAACGGAATTCGGGACCGCAGTCCGGGAGGACGGGCAACGGCTGACGCACCGCGAGCAGGCAGGTCACCGCGTCGTGTCGCCCGGGCGGGCGTCCTCGACGCGCACCCCACGCCGGTTGACGGGAGAGACATGGACGTCGCACTCGAGCGCCGCGGTCTCGCCAAAGGCCCGGCGGATCCCCGCTGCGACGTCTTCGGCCGTCTCGCAGCCCCGGCACAGCGCGAAGACCGAGGGCCCGGACCCGGACAGGGAGAAGCCGAGGGCGCCGCGGGTCATCGCCGCTTCCCTGGCCCGGGCGAAACCGGGGACGCGTCCGGCGCGCAGCGGTTCCGCGATGACATCTCTGATGGATCGGGAGATGAGGTCCCAATCCGACGCGTAGAGCCCCGCGGTGAAGGCAGCGGTGTTGGCCCACTGCGTCACCGCGGCCTTGAGGGGTACGTGTTCGCCCAGCACGCGACGGGCATCCTCCGTGCGGGTCTCCAGATCCGGGCGGACCACGACCGCCCACAGCTCCGCGGGGACGGGAAGCTCCACGACGTGCAGCGATCTGCCCGGGAGGACCAGCACGATTCCGCCGTACAGGGCGGGTGCGACATTGTCCGCGGCCGGCGATCCCGAACCCGCCAGTTCGCCAGCCACCGCACAGCGGAGCAGCTGTCTCCGGGAGAGGCCGGCCCTCGTCGCCCGATCCGCCGCCACCGCCCCCGCCACCGCGCTGGAGGCACTGCCGCCCATGCCGCCAGCGAGGGGAATGCCCTTGTGAAGCTCGAGCGCCACCCCTGCCGAATCGACGCCGCTCATCTCCAGCACGGCGCGGGCGGCCACACCGGCGCTGTTGCGCGCCGGATCGGCGGGGATGGGTCCCACGTCGCCGGCAATGCGCTCGATGGTCACCCCCGGCTCCGGCGTCGCGCGCGCGACCACCGCGTCGCACGGCCGCTCGATCGCCATGCCGAAGACATCGAAGCCGCACGCGATGTTGCCGATGGTGGCGGGAGCGGAGACGCGCACGGCGGTCGCGCCGCCCGGGCGGGTCATCCCGGCCACCACCGCCCTACCTGAACACCCGGAAGAAGGCGCGAAACACCTTCCGGGCGGTGGGTGTCAGCTTCTGCTTGCGCCATGCGTTGGCCGCGCGCGCGAAGGCATCGCTGCGCGTGGGATAGGGGTGAATCGTGCTCCCGAGCTTGCCCAGGCCCAGGCCGGCGGTCATCGCCAGCGTGATTTCGCCGATCATGTCGCCCGCGTGCGCCGACACCAGCGTCGCCCCCAGAATGCGGTCGCTTCCCTTCTTCAGATGAACGCGGAGGAAGCCTTCCTTCTCGCCCTCGAGGATGGCGCGGTCGATGTCGTCGAAGTGGACGGTGATGGTCTCTACGTCGTGGCCCGCCTGGACGGCCTCGTCGCGGTGGAGGCCGACGTGGGCGACCTCCGGCTCGGTGTAGGTCGCCCACGGGATCACCAGGCGGCTGGCTCGGCCGCGGCCGAAGAAGAGCGCGTTCTGCACGGCGATGCGGGCCTGGTGGTCGGCGGCGTGGGTGAACTGGTGCTTCGACGCCACATCGCCTACCGCGTAGATGCCCTTTGCGGTGGTGCGCAACTGGTCGTCGACGTGGATGCCGGCGCGGTCGTGGGCGACGCCCGCGGCCTCGAGTCCCATCCCGCCGACGTTGGGAGCCCGGCCGGCCGCCACCAAAACGGCCTCGGCCGCGAGTTGCTCCCGCTGTCCGGTGTGTTCGACTTCGAGTACGGTGACGCCATCCTCGCGGCGCGCGCGCAGCACCGCTGCCGAATTCAGAACGCGCACGCCGTCGGTCTCGATCGCCCGGGTCACGATGGCGGCCGCGTCCCGGTCGTCGCGTGGCAGCGGGTGAGCGTCGGCGTGCACCACGGTCACCCGGCTGCCGAAGCGCGCGAAGGTCTGGGCCAACTCCACCCCGATGGGGCCGGCGCCGATCACCATCAGGCGCGGCGGCAGCTCGGTGAGCGAGAAGATGGTCTCGTTGGTGTAGACGCCGGGGCCTTCCAGCCCGGGCACCGGGATGAGCGCAGCACGGGCGCCGGTCGCGATGATCGCGCGGCGGAAGTGGAGTTCGTCTCCATTAACCCGAAGGCGGTCGGGGCCGACGAACTCGCCGTGTCCCAGGAAGACGTCCACCCCCAGCCCGGCGAAACGGGACGCGCCGTCGATCGGGCTGATGCGGGCGCGCAGCCGGCGCATGCGCTCCATGGCGGCGGCGAAGTCGCTCCCGGCGCCGGACACTTCCGCCGCCCCGCCGCCCCCTTCCCCACCCCGGCGACCGTTCGTGCCGGCCGGGCGCGCCGCGTGCACCCTCCGGGCCGAACTGATCACCGCCTTGGAGGGGACGCACCCGAAGTTGAGGCAGTCGCCGCCCATCAGGTGGCGCTCAACCAGTGCGACCCTCGCGCCCAGCCCTGCGCCGATGGCGGCACTCACCAGCCCCCCTGTCCCCGCCCCGACCACGACCAAGTGGTAGCGGTCGCGGGGTTCGGGGTTGCGCCAGTCCGGCGGGTGCACATGACCCACCAGTTCGCGGTTGTGCGCGTCGTCGGGAAGAATCACCACTCGGTCTGCCGACACGGTCTATCTCTCCGTTCCTGGTCTCATCGCTTCATGTCCGCGCCCGCGCGGCCCGGAATCGCATCCCGGCGCCCGGCGAGCGACCTGCACCCCTGTATCCCGGCAGGAATCGCGCCCGCCGCGGCCCGGAATCGCATCCCGGCGCCCGGCGACCTCCGGCACGCTCCGGGCAAGCGCCACCCAATCCCACATCCCGGCGCCCGGCAATCTCCCGGCACGCCGCGCGCAAGCACGGCCCAATATCACATCCCGGCGCCCGGCCAATACCCACCAACCGGGCCTGGCCACGCGAACGCCATCGCATCCCGGCGCCCCCGGCCTGCGCCGACCGCCGCCACCGCACCACCACCCTCAATCCCCCGTGATCTCCTTCAGCGCCCGCCGGGCGATGCGCGTGACCAGGGTCGTGACCACGATCGTGGCCGCCAGCCCGACCCCGAGCACCGTGTAGTAACCCGCGCCCCGCGCCACCTCCACCCCGCTCGCCAGCGCCGCCACGTCGCCGATCACCTGGCCGTAGTAGACGTACAGCAGCGTCCCGGGAATCATCCCCAGCGACGCGATCAGATAGTCCACGAAGCGAACCCGGGTCAGCCCGAGCGCATAGTTGAGCAGGTTGAAGGGAAAGACCGGCGACAGCCGCAGCAGGAAGACGATCCTGCGCCCCTGTTCGCCGATGGCGCGGTCGATGGCGGCGAAGCGGGGATAGCCGGCCACCTTGCGCTCGATCGCGGACCGGGCGAGGTAGCGCGCCACCAGAAAGGCGAGCGCCGCCCCCGTCGTGGCTCCCACGAATACGATCACGGTCCCGCGCGCGATGCCGAAGATGGCTCCCGCGGCGAGCGTCAGAATCGAGCCCGGCGCAAAGGCCACCGTGGCGGCGGCGTAGGCGCACACGAAGACCACCGGACCCCATATCCCCAGCCCCTCGATGCGCTCCGCGAGCGCCGGGATGGCCCCGGCCAGCGACCTCCCCGCAAACACCAGCAGCGCGATCACCGCCACCGCCGCAAGCACCAGCAGCCACCGTCGCGGTCCCCCCGGGCCCCGGGCCTCCGAATTCGCCTCGGACACGTCGTTTCCTCCCCTGATCGGGACCTGCGAGCGCTCGCCCGGTCCCTCGTTTCTCCCTGCTCACATGGGTCGCAACCCCGCCGCCCCGCCCCGCGGGCCCCGGCCTCACCACCCGAAATCCCCGGCAATATGCGCGCCACTTGCCGAATGAAGCCGGTTACGGTATTGAGGGGGTTCGCCCGGCGAATCGCCGACACGCCCGAGCCATCACCAAGGAGAATCAATGAGCCCCGAGCGGCGCGCCCGTCATTTCCGGTGGGACGATATGCCAATGGAAGAGGTGAAGGAAGGTCTGGGAAGGCGCGTGGTGACCGGCCGGCGCATGATGCTCGCGCACTGGTACATGGCCCGGGGCACCGTCGTCCCGCTGCACGCGCACGACAACGAGCAGATCGCCCACGTGCTGGATGGCGCGCTCCGGCTCCGGCTCGGGGAGGACGGGGACGAGGGTGAGGAGGTGATCGTCCGCTCCGGCGAAGTGCTCTGCATTCCCTCCGGATTGCCGCACAGCGCGCTCGCGCTCGAGGACACGCTGGTGACCGATGTCTTCTGCCCGCCTCGCCAGGACTGGCTGGACGGCACCGACAACTACTTGCGGTGAGGTGCGCCGAGGCCGCCCGGGCCGACCGACCCTGCGCCAACTTCGGAACCATCGACTACCGCTACTTGCCGAAGTCCCGCGGTTACGGTATTGAGAGGGTTCGCCCGGCCCAACTGCCGGCCCAATCCGCCATCACCAGGGAGAGCAAATGAGCGCGGGAACGAGTGTACGCCACTTCCGCTGGGACGACATGCCGATCGAAGAGGTCAAGGAAGGACTCGGAAGGCGCCTGGTGACGGGCGAGCGCATGATGCTCGCGCACATATATCTGGACAAGGGCTCCGTCGTGCCGCTGCATTCGCACGACAACGAACAGCTCACCTATGTGCTGGAGGGCGCGCTGCACTTCTGGATCGGGGAGGATGAGAGCGAGGAGGTAGTCGTGCGCGCCGGAGAGGTCCTGCACATTCCCTCGTGGGTGCCGCACAAGGCGGTCGCGCTCGAGGACACGCTCGACGTGGACGTCTTCTGCCCGCCCCGGCAGGACTGGCTGGACGGCACCGACGCGTATCTGAGATGAGCCGGTGACGTGGACCTCGGGCTGACCGGAAGGGTCGCGCTGGTGGCCGCCTCCAGCCGCGGGCTGGGACGCGCGGTTGCCGAGGAGTTCGCGCGCGAGGGGGCCCGGCTGGTGATGTGCGCCCGCGGCGCCGACGACCTGAAGCGCACCCGCAACCGCATCGCGCGCGCCTCCGGCTCCGAGCCCGTCGCCGTGGCCGCCGACCTCACCGACCCCGAGGGCGTCCGGCGCGTCACCGACGCCGCCGCGGAGGCCTTCGGACAGGTCGACATCCTGGTCACCAACACCGGCGGCCCGCCCTCCGGCCCCTTCGAGGCGCACTCCCCCGGGGCGTGGCGCGCCGCCGTCGCCCAGAACCTGGAGAGCGTCCTCAACCTGACCCGCGCCGTCCTTCCCGGCATGCGCGAGCGAGGCTGGGGCCGGATCGTCAACGTCACCTCGATCGCGGTGAAGCAGCCCGTCGACGGGCTCATCCTCTCCAACAGCGTGCGCGCCGCGGTCACCGGCTTCGCCCGCACCCTGGCCAACGAGGTGGCGCGCGACGGCGTCACCGTGAACAACGTGATGCCCGGCTACACCCGCACGGCCCGCCTGGACTGGCTGGCCGGCCAGATCGCCGCACGCGAAGGGATCGACCGGGAAGCCGCGTTCGACCGCTGGGCCGGCGAAATCCCCGCGGGACGCGTGGGCGACCCCGCGGAATTTGCGGCATTGGTTACCTTTCTCGCTTCTGAACGCGCGAGCTACATCACCGGCACGTCGATTCCCGTGGACGGCGGATGGATTCGCGCCCTGATATGATTGCCCGCCCGCACATCGTGCCTCGCCCGAATGCGGCACGAGCCGGGCACACGACCGCGCCGCACCGGCTTCCATCAACCCACCCCCCAACCGAGAAACCCGATGGCCCTTGAGCTACAGGAATCCGAATTCATCTGGAAGGACGGCGAGTTCATCGCGTGGCAGGACGCCCAGGTGCACCTGCTCTCCCTGGCGGTACAGTTCGGCGTGTCCCTGTTCGAGGGCATCCGCTGCTACGAGTCCGGGGGACGGCGGGCCATCTTCCGTCTCAACGCGCACATCCGCAGGCTCTACAACTCCTGCACCGTCTACCGGATGGTGCCGCGGTACACGCGGGAGGAGTTCGCCCAGGCGTGCGTCGACGTGGTGGCGAAAAACAACCTGGCCAGCTGCTACATCCGTCCCATGGTGGCCCGGGGATACGGCGCCGCGGCCCTCGATCCACGGGCGAGCCCCATCGAGTCCTACGTGGCGGCGTGGCCGCTGGACACCTATCTCGGCAAGGGCGCGCTCGAGAAGGGCGTCGGGGTGAAGGTATCCTCCTGGCAGCGTGCCGAGCCCAACACCTTCCCCATGCGGGCGAAGGCGGCTGGCCACTACAACGCCGCCATGCTCATGAAGATGGAGGCGCATGCCGACGGCTATGCCGACGCCATCGCACTCGGTCCCAACGGGCTGGTCAGCGAGGGGAGCGGCCAGAACCTCTTCCTCGTCGTGGATGGTCAGCTCATAACGCCCATCCTCGACGGCACCTCGCTTCAGGGCATCACGCGCGACACGGTGCTGAGGTTGGCGGGAGAAATGGGGATTCCCGCCAGCGAACAGCTGGTCGCCCGCGAAACCCTCTATACCTGCGACGAGCTCTTCTTCTCGGGCACCGCGACCGAGGTGACGCCCATCACCAGCGTCGACCGCATCCAGATCGGCTGCGGCAAGGCAGGCGAAGTCACGCTGCGGATCCAGAAACGCTTCATGGACATCGTCAAGCAGCGGGCGGAAGACCCCTATGGCTGGCTGACGCACGTGTAGGGCACGTTGCCGAGGGGGGACGGCTTCACAGAGGTGCGCCCGCCGGTCATCCTGGCGGTGGCAGCCGGCGGCGATCGAAACAAGGAGTACGCCATGACCCGTCATCGAAACCCGGAGGCGGTCCTCCGCCAGCGATCCGCCACCAACCTGGCTTCCGCCCTCATCCTTGCGGCCGCGGCCAAGGGTGTCCCCGGCCCGGTCCACGCCCAGGATGCCGACATCCTGACCATCGACCAGCTGCTTTCCATCGAGTCGGTCGTTTCCGGCTCGCCCTCCTGGTCCCCCGACGGATCGTCGATCCTCTTCCAGTCCTCGCTCTCCGGCGGACTGGTCACGCTCTCGCCCGAGGGCGGCTTCCCCACCCGTGTCCCGATCGACCTGGGCAGCTCGGGCCACTTCCTGGCCTCGCAGATGCCGGGCTGGTCGCCCGAGGGCAACTGGATCTCGTACGTGTCGGACAAGGGCGGCTCGCCGGAGATCCGGGTCTGGTCCACCCGCGACGGCACCGAGGTGCAGCTCACCAACCTGGGCGGGCGCATCAACTCGATGACCTGGTCGCCCGACGAGCGCTCGATCGCCTTCGCCGGCGACCGCTACGGCAACTACGACATCTGGACGGTCGAGGTCGCCACGCGCCGCGTCCGGCGCATCACTGACGACAAGAGGTACGAGGTCTTCCCGACCTGGACTCCCGACTCGCAGAACATCCTGTACGTGCGCCTCGACGACGCCTGGGAGGACCACGACGTCGTCTCGGTCGCTCCGGACGGATCGGGTGCGCGCACCGTGCTCCGGGACCGCGACTTCTTCGACTACGGCGCCGGCAGCACCTTCGCCTATCCCCGGGTCTCGCCCGACGGACGCCAGGTCCTCTTCCGCTCTCATCGCAGCGGCTGGATCAACTACTGGCTCGCCCCGGTCGACGGCGGTGAACCCCGTCCGGTCGCCGCGGCCGAGGCCGACCAGAGCAGCGCGGTCTGGTCGCCCGACGGACGCTGGATCGCCTACGTCGAGAACCACAACGGTCACCACGACCTGCGCGTGGTCTCGCCCGACGGCGGCAAGCCCCGCGTGCTGGTGTCCCCCGACGGCGGGGTGGCCTCAGGCCCCTCGTGGTCGCCCGACAGCCGCTCGATCGCCTACCTCGAGGCCGACCTGGTCACCCCGCAGGATCTGCATGTGGTGTCCGTGGAGAGCGGCGAGAGCCGCCAGCTCACCTTTTCCATGCCCGCCGGCAACTTTGCCGACCGGCTGATCCTGCCGGAGAAGGTCCATTACCCCAGCACGGACGGATATTCGATCCCGGCGTACCTCTACCGCCCGGCGGGCGTCCCGGCGGGCCGGCGCGCACCCGGCATCCTGTGGATCCACGGCGGCCCCACCTCGCAGTTCAACGACACCTTCCAGCAGCACGTGCAGTTCTTCGCGCAGCGTGGATACGCCGTGCTGCTTCCCAACATCCGGGGCAGTTCGGGATACGGGAAGGACTTCGCCGACGCGAACAACGGCTGCTGGGGCCACTGCGACCTCGAAGACGTGCTCGCGGGGGCCGACTTCCTTAAGGCGCAGCCCGGGGTTGACCCGGACCGGATCGGCCTGACCGGCACCAGCTATGGCGGCATAATGGGCATGTACGCGGCGGCCTTCGCGCCGGACGCCTTCCGCGCGATCATTCCCGGCTCGGGCTACTCGGACTGGGTGCACTTCCATCGCAGCGAGAACGAACTGCGGCACGTCAAGCTGCTCGAGCACGAACTCGGGCCCTTCGAGACGAACCAGGACGTGTGGCGCAACAGCTCGGCGATCTACGAGGTCGACAAGGTCTCCGCGCCGATCTTCCTGGTGCACGGCGAGGGACGCTATCCCGGCTCGGACCAGTCCGAGATCTTCGCGCGCGCGCTCGAAAACCACTACAAGCCCTTCGAGTACACGACCTACCCGAACGAGAACTACTACGTGCGCGGCAAGGCCAACCGACGCCGGATGCTGCTCGACATGCTGGATTTCTTCGGACGGTTCCTGAAGGACGAGATGGTCGACGTGGGTGAGAGGAGGCAGTGACCGGGCGGTCCAACCGCCTTGCGCTCCATTCATGGAGAAACGGAAAGAGTTGACATCGCGGGAACCGTCGGTCATCGTAATCTACGAAACTTTTCGTGATTTGGAGACACACTCGCCCCCATCCTCGGTGGAGGGCGAATACCAGGGAATCCAAGGGATGAGAAGACGGCGATTGCCCCGGCTCCGGCGGCCCCTCCACGCGAACGGGGCGTGGCTTTGCGTTATGCTTGCGCCCCTGGCAGCTTGCGGGGATAACGCCGAATCAACGCCCGTTCGCGCCCAGGTCACCGACTCGGCGGGCGTCGCCATCGTCACCAATCCGCCCGGCGACGGCGTGTACGCCACCATCGCCCCGGAACCGGTCCTCTCCATCGGGGCCATCGTCGGCCCCGCAGAGGTGCTCTTCGGGCGCATCGCTTCGGTCGCCATCGATGCCGCGGGCAACCTGATCGTCGCCGATGGCCAGATGAGCGAGATCCGCATCTTCGACGCGAGCGGCGCCCACCTCCAGACCATCGGAGGCCCGGGAGAGGGACCGGGCGAGTTCCGGGCGCTCGCGGGAGCCTGGCAGGCGGCGGACGGCGCCATCGTCGCGGTTGACCAGCGACTCGACCGCATTACCCGCTTCGGCCGGGACGGCGAACTGCTGGCAACCGCGACCTTCCAGGGCCCGGGCGAGGTGCCCATGATCCGCCCGGTCCGGCTTGCGGGACCGGGCACGTTCCTGAGCCGGGTGGAATCCCTGAACCTCCCCTCGGTGATGGACGGCGCCTTCAGCCTGGAAGCTGCCCTCGAGTCGATCTCGGACCCTTCCGGAAGCAGATCCGAGTACCTGGTCCGGCACGACCTGGAGGGCGCCCTGATCGACACCGTCGCGACAGTGCCGGGTCAAGCAACGCAGACAAGCGCCCAGGGCAGCGGAACCAACCTGTCGATCCAGATCCTGCGGGTACCCTTCTCGCCCGCCCCCGCCGCCACCGCGGCCCCGGACGGGCGCATGGCCGTGACCACGGGCCGGTCCTACGAATTCTCCACCTATGGCCCCGCGGGCACGCTCGAGCGCATCGTGCGCCTCGCCGAAGAGCCGCCCGTCCACACCGACGCGCACCTCGAAGCCTGGGTTCGCGGCTCAACGGGCGGCCGGGAGCCCATGGACGACGCCCAGGTGGAGGCAGCCCTGCGCCGCTACCGGGAGATACAACTTCCCGACCGGCTCCCCGCATGGACCTCGCTGCTCATCGCCGACGGAGGGGAGATCTGGGCGCGCCGCTTCGCGATTCGGGGCGCCGAGACGGTCCCCCGCGATGTGTTCGCTGCCGACGGCGGCTTCCTGGGCCAGGTGGTGGCACCCGCCAGCCTTCGCATCCAGCACGTCGGCGACGGAAGACTGACCGTCATATCCACGGACGACCTCGGCGTCGAACGCGTGGAGGTGTACGAGCTGCAGGCGCCCTGACGGCTGTCGATCCCCTGTGGCGGAGAACGGGGGGTGAACGCCTGAGGCGGAGCTGTCCCGCCCCTATCCCCCCAGCTCCGCCAGCTTCTCGCGGGCCTCGCGGGCGGGCTCGAAGGCGTCGTCGGCGTTCGCCCAGGCCGCCAGCGCGGTGCGCAGGTGATCGATCGCACCGGGGACATCCCCTCTCGCCTCCCGCAGGTAGGCCATCTGCAGGTGCAGATGCGGAGCCGCGGGCCTGGAGGGCAGCGCCTCGTCCAGCACCGCCTCGGCTTCCGCCAACCGGCCATCCATCCTCAGCGCCCGGCTGAGGCGCCAGTGCAAGTCCAGCGCCGGGTCTTCGTCCATCGCACTCTCGTAGCTGGCGGCGGCTGACGCGTAGTCGCCCTCGGCCTCCTGGATACGGCCCAGATCCCCCGTCAGCGTCGGGGCCAGTACGTCGAACTGGTTGGCTCCCACCGCTTCCACTGCGCGGGCGTGCGCCTCCCGGGCGGCCGCGAAGTCCTCAAGCCCCAGGGCAACGTTAATGGCCCAATGCGGCACGTAGTATTCGCTCAGGGGTGGGGCGAGCTGCGCGCTCAACTCCTGGAACAGGGCAACGGCTTCCTCGTCCCGGCCTGCCGCGAAGAACACGTTGATGTCGGGAAACCGGGCCTGGGTGATGGAGATCGGGGCCAACGCGCCGGTCGCCTCGTCGAGCCAGTCGTCCAGCGTCCGAATCACGCTCTCCACCTCTCCACGGAAGCGGTGGTAGCCGGCGAGTCTCCGCAGCACCTCGGCTTTCTGAAAAGGCGAACGCGCCATCTCCAGGGCATTGCGGTAGCTGGTCAGGGCGTCGTCGAATCGCCCCGTGACCAAATCGAGATTCGCGAGTTCGGTCGTGAGCTCCGGAAGCAGGGGCTGGATGAGGATGGCTCGCTCGATGTTCTCGCGAGCGATTTCGAGTTCCCCCCGCCGGTACCGGATGGCCGCCAGGCTCTGGTACCCGGAATGGTCGTCAGGGCGCTGCTCCACGTAGTCGGCCAGCGATGCCAGCGCCGCTTCCTCGTCGCCGAGTTGTTCCTGGACCGCCGCGATCTCCCGCAGGACGCCGGCATCGCGGGGCGTAAGCCGGTGAATCTCGTTCAGGGTGGCGAGCACGCCCTCCCAGTCGCCCCTCATCTGCAACAGGGTGGTGTAGTGGAGAAGTGCTTCCACATCGCCCGGGTAGAGGTCCACCCACATCTTCGAGACCGCCGCCATCCTCTCCAGCTGGCCCGCCAGGAAGTAGTATCCGGCCTTGACGGGGAATCCCATCCGTTCCGGCAGCCTGTACAGGTGCTCCATGGCCGCCTGGACCGCGCCCAGCGCTTCCTCCTGGCGATTGTCGCTGATGAGCAGGTTGGATTGAACCCAATGGGCGGCGGTGAAGGTGGGATCCAGTTGCGCGGCGGCTTTCATGTGCTCGATGGCCGCCGTCAGGTCGTCCCGGACAAACAGGCCGGCGATGCCCAGAACGTACTCCCGCCAGGCCGCCGGCTCGCTGGTGAGCCGTTCGCGCACCGGGAGGTCCTCGATGCCGTCCCGGGCCGGGATCGCGAGGGATGTCTTCAGCGCCGGCGACATCTCGTCGACGAGCGCCAGCAGGTCGTTGCCTTCGTAAACCGATTCCTCCACCAGGGACCCGTCGGCGACCCGGTGGAGCCTCAGGGCCACGCGATACCGATCATCGGCCCGATCGATCGATCCCGCGACCAGGAAGTCCGCGTACTGCCTTTCGGCGACCTCACGCCTGAGCGTGGAAGGGACGTTGCCGGGGTTGTCGAATCCGAGGTCGCGCAGCTCTCCGATGATCGGCCCCAGCGTCACCGGCTGGAAGAAATCGTCCGCGAGGACGTCGATCTCGAGCGCCAGCGGCACGGCGTACGCAAGCCAGGACTCGTCAGGCTCGATCCCCGTCCCCGCTTCCAGGGGGAAGAGCGCGGTTCGCTTGCGGAATTCGGCCTTTGCAACGACGCGCTCGATGACCTCGCCGTCCTCGGTCTCCACCGTCACGGCAGTCGTGGCGGCGCCGAGGTCGCTGCCGCCGAAGACTCCCCACAGAACGGTCACACATAGCGCGACGTTCGCGGGAATGCCGACCTTCTCCGCCCTCGCCATCCGGTCCCGGCCCGGTTTGCCGTGATACCAGGCGAGCATCAGAGCGCTGGGAGCCAGAAGGAGCGAACCGACCAGTGCCACCCGCGTCCAGTGCGGGGAGAGCAGGAATTCCTCCACCATGAAGTCGGCGAACTCGACGAGCCCCCAGCAGGCGCCCATGTAGATGGCGAAGATCTGGGGAACGCGTCGCCTGAAGAGGCGGGCGACCAGGCTGTCGTTGGCGTCGGGCATGCCTGAACCTCGCGCGAGAAGCGCACTGGAGTTCGCCTGTCGGCCCTGCGAAAGCTACCCGGGACGGCAGAATCCGGCAAAGCAGGGATCGGCGTGGCTCGCACCGCCACCGCGTTACGCGACGCTGGCCGGCGGGCCGTGACGCCCGCGTCGGCGGACGCCCGGGCTACATGAGGTTCCCGGCTACCTGAGCTGCTTGGGGCGCACGTAGTATTCCAGGGTGCCGCTGGCCCCCGGGAGATCGGCCCAGCGGTCGATCCGGAACGAGAGGACGGCCAGGGCGCCGGTGGGATACTTGCGCCGCATTCGGGCGATCTTCTTCTTGCTGCCGAAAACGGAATAGCTGTATGCGAATTCGGCGATGCCCGGGTTGTGCCCGATCACCGCCACCGTGTTCGCCTCGTCGTCCTGTTGGACCAGTTGTTTCAGGATCGCCTGCGTCGATGCGTGGTAGAGGGCCCGCCTGTAGACGACCGGTACCTCTCCCAACTCCGGCACCATGCGTTCCCAGGTTTCCGCGGTTCGACGGGAGGCCGAGCACAGTATCCGGTCGGGAACCAGGTCGCGGTCCCGGATCCAGGCTGCGACGCGGGGTGCGGCCGCGCGTCCGCGTGGCGCGAGCGGCCGGTCGAAATCCGCAAGAGTGTAGTCCTTCCAGTCGGACTTGGCGTGGCGGAGCAGAAGGATCCTCTTCAAGGGCGGCGCTCAGCGGTGTCTTCGTCGCCGCCACTCGTACCCCGGAGGGGCGGGCGGCTTCGGAAGACGGAACGGGTTGTCGGGCTTCTCGGCGGTGGGCGGCTTCGGCTTGCGCGGCTTCTGAACGCGCGGCCTGTCGAACACGCCTCCCTTCCTCGTGATCAGCTTCCAGATCATGATGCGGGCTCCCTGGGAATGCGAGGGGATGCTACACGAATACGGCTCGTTACGACAGGGGATGCCCGGCCGTTTCGGCCACCCCGTCCCGAAGAGCCCGATCCCGCCTGCGAGCCATCACCCCGACGGGAGCTCGCGAGGAGCCTCCGCCGGCGCCACCCCCGCGGCCCGGCTCAATACCTGCTGGATGTCGAGGCCGAGCACCGAGGCCAGTCCCTCGAGCGTCCCGTAGGCGCCCCGGACCCGCTGGTTGAGCGCGTTGGAGACACCTTCGCCTTCCCCCCCGTCCATGACCACGACGCGGTCGATGTCGACCCCTTCCACCGCACCAACGGCGATCTCGAGGAGCTCCGGCAGTTTCTCGGCCATGAACACCGCAAAGGCCGCATCTCCTCCGGTCTGGACCTCCGCATATAGCCGTTTGAGCACTTCCACCTGGGCCTTTCCGCGCTCCAGGATCGGGGCCGCTTCCGCCTGGGCTCGGGCGAAGGCGGCCATCTTGTCGGCCTTGGCGGGCTCCACCACGTCGGCGCGCAGGCGCTGCTCCTCGCGCTCGACGCGCTTCATCTCGAGGATCTTCTCGGCCTCGACCTCGGCTTCCTGCGCCTTGACGCGCGCGATCTTCTCGGCGGTCTCGCCCTCGCGGTCGAGCTCGGCCTTGCGCACGCGCAGCTCGTTCTGGGCCTCGGCCACCTTGATGGCGGCTGCCGCCTCGCGAACCTGGGCCCGGCGGCGGGCCACCGCCTGGGCCTCGCGGGTGTCCGCTTCCGCCTGCGCCTCGGCGATCTCGGCCGAGCGAATGGCCTCCGCCGACTTCTCCCG
Source organism: Longimicrobiales bacterium (assembly GCA_965202805.1). Taxonomy (GTDB): domain Bacteria; phylum Gemmatimonadota; class Gemmatimonadetes; order Longimicrobiales; family Gaopeijiaceae; genus BD2-11. The sequence continues at coordinate 144,380 of OZ241869.1, read as the reverse complement.
CCCGATGGCCTCCAGGTAGCCGCGCTCGTCGCTCACGTTCTGGATCTTGAGGACGTCCAGATGGAAGCCCAGGGAAGCCAGGTCCTCGCCGGCGTCGTCGGCCAGCGCCTTCGCGAACCCGAGGCGGTCCTCGTTGACGGCCTCGGGGGTGAGCGTCGCGAGCACGCCGCGCAGGTTGCCGGTCAGGGTGTCCTGGGCGAGCGCGCGCACCTCCCCCTCGGTCTTCCCGAGCAGGCGCTCGACGGCATTGTTGAAGACCCATTCGGGCTCGGACGCAATCTTGACGTTGGCGATGGCCTCGACGCTGAGCGGGATATTCCCCTTGGAGAAGGCGTTGTTGACCGAGACCTCGATGGGGATGGTCTCGAGGTTCATGTGCTGCACCGTCTCGATGATGGGCACGCGCAGCGTGCGGCCTCCGGAGATGGAGCGGTATCCCACGGTCTGCCCGTCGGAGGACGTTCGATTGCGGCCGGTGAGCACGGCGGCCTGGTTGGGGGGCACGATCACGATCAGGCTCTTGATGGTGATGACGAACACGATCACCGCCACCAGCACCACGAGGGCCATCGTCAGGGGCGCGGCCAGAAATTCCATTATTTCACTCCTCCAGCTGGTTTATCACTCATCGATGAGCTTCATCTCGACCGGCACCACGGCGGCGATCCCCGATTCCATGCCGACCACCACAACGGACTGACCCGGGGTCAGCGCCGCGTCCGGAGGACAACTCGCGTCCAGTCGGGCGCGGATGCCGTGGCGCCGGTCGCCGCGCAGCACCCGGATCGAACCCGGACTCGCCGCCGTGATCTCGAGCGACACCTCCCCGGTCAGCCCCACGAACGACTGTTCCCCCAGCAGAGCCCCGGCGCTGCTCCGCTTGAGGAACCCGAACGCCGCCCCGATCAGCGCGCCCGTGGCCAGTCCGGTGATCCCGGCGACAAGCGCCGTCAACCCGGGACGGGCACCACCCCACACCAGGTGCAGCAGCGAGCCCGCGGCGCCGAACCCGAAGAGCGCGTAGACGATCGCGCGCAGCGAGAAGAGCTTCGCGACATCGCCGGCGTCCCCGATCCCGAGATCCGCGTCCGCGTCGATGTCCGCATCAGCTTCCAGAAAGTCGCCGAAAAGCGACAGCAGCAGGAAGCCGCCGCCCACGACGAGGCAGAAGATGTATGCTGCGAGCATGGACGGTCCTTGTTGCGCAAACTCCGGGGCGGGAATCTACCGGTTTGCGGGCGAGCGGCAAAACCCCGGCCCGGGCCGGCGGAGCGCTACATCGCCGGCCGCGCGTTCAGCCACTGCTCCCACCATTCGAGTTGCACCCATGTGCGGTGCACCATGCGCCAGGGCGTCCAGCCGCCGTGGTAGGAATCGGGATAGCGCACGAACTTCGCCGGGACCCCCTGCTTGTGCAGGGCGACGTACATCTGCTCGGCCTCTTCGATGGGAACCCGATGGTCGGACTCTCCGTGCACGAAGAGGGTCGGTGTGGTGACCCCGTCGGCGTGGATGATGGGCGAGGAGCGCAGCAGGTTCTCGAGCCCGCGCTCCTCCCAGGGGGGCCCGTAGAACTCGCTCTCCTTGGTGCGGGGGATGTCGGCGACGCCGTAGTCGCTCACCCAGTTGGAGATGGAGGCCCCGGCGATGGCGGCCGCGAACCGGTCGGTCCGGGTGATGACCCAGTTGGTCAGGTAGCCGCCGTAGGAGTACCCGGTCACGCCCATGCGCCCGGTGTCGATGCGGTAGCTTTCGAGGGCGTGGTCGACGCCGGCCATGAGGTCGTCGTAGTCGTTGAAGCCCCATCCGCCCCACGTGCCCCAGCGGAAATCCTCCCCGTAGCCGGTCGAGGCGCGCGGGTTGGTGTAGAGGACCATGTAGCCCTGCCCGGCCAGCAGCTGCCGGTCGAAGGAGAAGTCGTTGCCGTACATGCCGTGCGGCCCACCGTGCATCTGGAGGATCATGGGGAAGTCCCCGCTCCCCGCCCCGTAGCCGCGCGCGGGCAGCATCCAGCCTTCGACCTCGGTTCCGTCGGGGCTGTGGAAGATGAGGTTCTCGGGTTCGGAGAGGTCGAGTTCGGCCAGCAGCGCCGCGTTCACCTCGCTCAGCCGGGTCTCGGTGCCGCCCGAGAGCGGCGCGACATGGATGTCGCCGGGCTGGGTGGGGGCGGTGGCGCGGTAGGCCATGCGCGAGAAGTCCGCCGAGAAGGAGAAGCCCGCCAGCCGGCGGTCGCCCCCGGTGACCTGTTCGACCGCGCCACCGTCCACGGGCACGCGGAAGAGGTGGGTGTTGCCGCTGACGCCGGCTGAGAAGTAGACACGCCCGTCGGGGGACGTGACGGGCCCGCCGGGGATCAGGTCCCAGTCGGCGGTCAGGTTGCTCCGGCCACCGCCGTCGGGGTCGAAGGCGAAGAGGTCGTTGGCCGCCCCGCGGTCACGTCCCTCCCGGATGATCACGTCCAGCCCCTCGTTGCCGCGGACCACGATGCGCCCGCCGTCTGCCGACCAGGCGGGCGATGAGTAGTTGTATTCGTCGTCGGTGAGGCGGGTGACGGCGCCGTCCAGGTCGACGGTCCAGAGGTCCGCGCGCTCGTAGCTGAGCTCGTCGCGCTGGTGCGCGTCGGCGGTGAAGGCGAGGCGGCTGCCGTCGGGGCTCCAGGCCAGCCCGGAGGCGTCCACGTTCAGGTCGGTCAGGCGGCGGGGTTCACCTCCGGTGGCCGGCAGCAGGTACACCTCCCGCGGGGGGGTGGCGGCGGGGTCGCGGGGATCGTCCAGGTAGCCGCGGCGGTCGAAGCGGTAGTTCATCCAGTCGTAGGTGCGCCCGTCAAAGCGCTCGACCGTGCGGCGCTCGAAGTCGGAGGCGTATTCGGGCTCGGGGCCCGGATCGGGCGGAGTGGGCCGGGTGAACGCGATCCAATCGCCGTCCGGGCTGAACACCGGCGACCCGCTCAGCCCCTCGATCCGGAAGGCCTCGCCCGCGGGCTGGTCCATGCGCAGGAACCAGGTGCTGCCGCCGCTCTCGCCATCGGGACCCGGGCGGTTCGAGGTGAAGACGAGCAGGCGCCCGTCCGGTGACCAGCCGGGCCCGGAGGCGCTGAAGCTCGGGCTGGTAAGCCGCACCGGCTCGCCGGCTCCCGCGGCGTCCGCGAGCCAGATCCCGCTGTGGCTCCGGTTCTCCTCTTCGAGGACCGACGTGATGACGAACGCGACCCGCGACCCGTCGGGCGAGATGGCCGGGCTGTTCGCGTTCTTGAGCCGGTAGTAGTCCTCGAGTTCGACGGGCCTCCGCTCCTGGGCGGCCAGCCCGGTGGTCAATGGCTGTACGCCCGCGAGACCGAAGGCGAGGAGCGGCAGGGACGCTGCGGCGAAGGCGAGGCGGCGCAGGACGGACACGGGACGCGGAATCATGAGATCCTCCGGGTGCGATGGACTTCCGTGCAATGTGAACGGCGCGCGCCCCGGAGTCCACCAAGACGAACGAGCGGGCGTCCGCTCGACGGCCCCCCCGCTCCGCAGAAGGCCTGCCAACCGGCCGGTCCACGTTTCGGTCTCCAGGGCGCCGACCACGCAACTGCCGCGCAACCTACCTTCTCCGGGAGAGACGCTCCTTCAGCGCGCTCGGGGTCATGATCGGAACCGCAAAGTCGGGCGCCAGCGCCAGCAGATCCGCGTCACCGGTCGCGAGCGCATCGGCCTGGCCCGAGATCGCCAGGGCGAGGAACGGCCGGTCGAAGGGATCCCGGCAATCGGGAAGCGGCAGAGGTTCCTCCACCACCACCGGCTCACAATAGGGAAGGTAGTCCGCGAGAAGATCCTCTCGTTCATCTCGCGTCAGGCTGAACTTCGGGTATCCGAGTACCCTGACGAGCTCCGATGCCGTTTCGCGGCTGACCAGAGGCACGACGGCCCCGGATCGCCACATCCGGCGCAGCCAACTCGCGCTCCCCTCGGGAAAGAGCAACGCCGAAACGAGAACATTGGTGTCGAGAACCGTCCGTAGCGGCCTCATTCACCTCGGCGCGCCCAAACCACGGCCCGGTCGACATCCGCCTCGGAAAGACCGAGTTCCGCAAGTTTGGCGCGAACCGCATGGGCCCTCGTAAGCCGCACGGGCGTCAGGATGATGCGACCGCGCTCCCGTGTGACATCGAAGTACTCCGTGTCCGGAAAGGTGGAGATGACGGCCTTGGGAAGGGTAAGCTGATTCTTTGACGTGAGCTTTGCGAGCATGGTTCCTTCTCCCATTGGTCCCATGATGCCGGGATACAAGGATTCCTTACCATGCAGGCGCGAGACCGCCCATGTCAAGCCCGGAAAGGGGGGCGGAACGGCCAACTTGACCGTCGACAGGTGGTCTTGAATGCTAACCGCATGGAATGCACCGGCGGCTGAAGCTGGCGGCGGCATCCAGGCACGCTCGGCGCCCGGTTCGACGCCCGGTCGCAGGCACACCTGTCAGGACATTGCATCGATGAGCGACACACAGAACGACGCGGCCCCGCCCCGCCCCTGCCTCCGGTTCCACCACGCAGTACGGTCCGCTCTCGCCCCCGCGGCGGCCGTCCTTGTCGCGGCGTGTGCGACCGATGCTCCGGACCAGCCCGTGGAAGACCCCGATGCCCCGGCCGCGGCGTCGGCCCCGAGCTCCACCGGCCCCGACTCCGGTCCGATGCTCGACCTGGAGACCGCGCTGTCCCTCGCCGCGATGCCCCTCTCCTGCGTGGATCGGCCCCACGCGCTGCGACCGGACCGGGCCGGCTACCTGGACGACATCAGCTACTCGCGGCGCCGCGACTTCGACCAGAGCCGCGCTTTCTACGGCTGCTGGGACTGGCACTCGGCGGTGAACTCGACATGGGCCATGGTGCGGCTGGTGAAGGAGATGCCGGAACTGCCCGTGGCGCCGCTCATCCGCGAGAAGTTGCGGGACCATCTCTCCGAGGAAGCCCTCGCCGGCGAACTCGAGTATCTCTCGGACAACCCGTCCTTCGAGCGGCCCTACGGCTGGGTCTGGCTCCTGCTGCTGCACGGGGAGCTGGCGTCGTGGGACGATCCCTTCGCCGCCAGGTGGGCCGAGCGCCTCGAACCCGTGGTCAGCCACCTGAGCGACCGCCTCATCGACTATCTCGAGGAGCTGGAACGACCGGTGCGCACCGGCGTCCACCCCAACACCGCCTTTGCCATCGTTACAGCCCTGCAGGCGGAGGAGATGGCGGAACGCCCCGAACTGGCAGAAACCCTGCGCATGTCCGCCGAGCGCTTCTTCGGTGAGGACCGCAACTGCCCGGTCGCCTACGAGCCCGGCCGCTCCGACTTCCTCTCGCCCTGCCTGGAGGAGGCTGCGCTCATGGGCATGGTGCTGGACCCGGAGCCCTACGCCGCGTGGCTCGACGGCTTTCTTCCTCCGCTCGACTCCGACCAGTTCGAGCCGCTGCGCGAGACCAATCCGGCGGGCGCGGGGGAGGACGAGCCCCCCGAGGGCGGCGATGTGGTCACCAACGACTCGCTGCGGTCCGCGTACGGCACCTATTCCCACCTCATCGGGCTCGCGTTTACCCGCGCGGATGCGATGCTGCGCATTGCGGCGGCGCTTCCCGGCGGTGACCCGCGAGCCCCACAGCTCCGGGCGCTGGCGACCGATCACGCCCGCACCGGCTACGACACCATGTTCGACGCCGACTACGCCGGATCCCACTGGATCGGCTCGTTCGCGCTGAAGTACCTGGTTCTGACGACAGGAGGCTCCTCGCCATGACGCGTTCCCACACACACCTGCGCCGCGAACTCTCCCGCGACCAATCCTCCGCAACGCCTCCCCCCGACGTCCGTAGGTCCAGCGCGAGCCGCTCCGCCACCCTTCTCGGCGCTGCCCTGATCCTCGCCTCCATTCTCGCGCCGGCCATCCCCGTCGCCGCCCAGGGAACCGTCGTCACACGCGCGGCGCCGGCGGACGCGGGCATGTCCGAGGGCGTTCTCGCCGGCGGCGTGGCGCTCTACGAGGAGGCCATCGAGCGTGGCGACCTCGTCGGCGCGGTGCTGCTCGTGGCGAAGGACGGCAAGGTCGTGCTGCACGAGGCGCTGGGGTGGCGGGACAAGGCGCGCGGCATCCCCATGGAGCCGGGCACCATGTTCCGCATGGCCTCCAATACCAAGCCCCCGGTGGCCACGGCCATCGCGATGCTGGCGGAGGACGGGAAGCTGGCCTGGGACGACCTGGTGCGCGAACACATGCCGTCCTGGGACAACTATCGCGCCGGCTTCATCAACATCGGCCATCTGCTGTCGCACGCGAGCGGGCTCCGCATCCCGACGCTCTTCCTGCAGCCCTACATGGAGCCGTCCGCCGAGCATCCAGGCGCTCCGACCCTGCAGCTGGAAGCGGCCCGCTTCGGCGGCGTGGGCGCGGAGGCGATTCCCGGCACCACCTACAGCTACAACAACCCGGGCTACAACACCCTGGGCGCGCTGGTGGAGATCGGGTCGGGGATGCCGCTCGAGGAGTACCTCGACCAGGAGATCTACACGCCCCTCGGCATGCACGACAGCTACCATCACGAGGTCGCGGAGAAGATGGACGGCAAGCTGGACCGGATGGGCGTCGTCTACTACGAGCGCGACGGCGGGGGCGGCTGGATGCCCGGATGGACTCCCGGCGATCCGCCCCAGGTCCCCTTCGTGCGCGCGTCCGGCGGCATGATCTCGACCGCCGACGACTACGTGATCTTCTGCCAGATGTTCCTGAACGGGGGGATCTACGACGGGCAGCGGATCATCTCCGAGGAGACCGTGGAGCTGATGACCTCGCCGAAGATCCGGACCAACCCCGGTTCCGGGGGCCCGGCGCGCTACTACGGGTACGGATGGTCGGTTTCGGAGGATGGCGTGTACTCACACACCGGCTCCGACGGCACCGGCGCCTGGGTGGATCCGTCGAAGAACCTGATCGTGCTGGTGTTCACACAGACCCCGCGGGGCCGCGATCCGGTCGCGCGCTTCCGCGAAATCGTGAACCTGGCGATCGAGGGGTGAAGCTCAAGCGCACGGGAGGAATGCTCATGCATCGTATTGCGGCGCGTGTACCTGACGAGCTCTCCGCGAGGCTGGATGCGGCTGCCCGGACGTTGCGGCGTAGCCGCAGCAGCATTGTCCGGGAAGCACTGGAGGGTTGGCTCGCAGACGCTGAAGAGGCGGGCGTTTGCGCGAGGCGGCTCGGCGATTCGAGTGACCTCGTGCTAGATTGGAAGGACGTACGCGCGGATCTGCTCCGCTGAATCGGTTCTGCCCCGCTCTCTGATTCCGAGGCTTCCATGACTCAGCTTCGCCCCAGCGTCGGCTTCCTTTTCCTGATCCTGGTCGCCTGCGGACCGGCCGAGCCACGCGACGCGGATGGCGCGCGAGTGTCGGATGGCGCACCGGCATCGCATGACGTCCACGCCCTGCACGCGTCCGGGGAAGTGGCAGCGGGTGCCGCCGGCGAAGTGGGCGCCACCCTGGCGGCTTCACCCACAGCGACCGACGCCGATGTCCTGCCCAAGGCACTGGTCTACAAGACGCCCAGTTGCGGGTGCTGCAGCCTGTGGGTCGATCACATGCGGGAAGCCGGGTTCGAGGTGGATGCCCGTGACCTGAACGACATCATCCCGGTGAAGATCGACGCGGGCGTGCCGCCCCGGATGTCGTCCTGCCACACGACGCTGATCGACGGCTACGTGGTCGAGGGCCACATCCCGGCCGAGCACGTCAAGCGGCTGCTGGAGGAGCGGCCGGACGTCGTGGGCATCGCGGTTCCCGGCATGCCGATCGGATCTCCGGGCATGGAAGGGATCGGCGCCCGACCCTACCAGGTGCTCTCCTGGGATCGCGGGGGCAACGTGGAGGTCTACGCGGAGGTGGATCCGCGCCGCTGAGCGGCAGCCCTTGACAGCCCCGGATGGGGCACCACATTCTCACACAACTCATCGAGACCGGCCGAGGGACTGGCCCTGTGACGCCGGGGCAACCGGATCGTTTTCTCTGGAGAACGATCAGCGGTGCCAACTCCCGCGGGTTCCCGTGATGGAATCCGAGAGATGAGTGCCTCGGTCGGTTCGCCGCCCGGCGCATCCAGGGGTTGGCATCGCGCCCAACCTGTGGAGAGCCAGGATGAAACCGACCACCTCCCCTCCCCAAGCGTTTCCGCTTCCGTACCCGCCTGCCCGCAACGGGAACGTTCCCGATCATCGCGAGCCCCCGCGCACCCGCGCCCTGCCGCCCGCCCGCCGCGGAGCGGTCTACATGCGCCCCGGATGGAAGCCGGAGCTCGAACCCGGGCTGGCTGCGCGCTTCCGGGTTCCCTTCGAGGTCGCGGGGCCGGAGGACGCCCCACTGCTGCTGGCCATGGGCGGGATTTCGGCGAGCCGGCACGTGTGCGCCAACGCCGAGGATCGCTCCGAAGGATGGTGGCGGAGGATCGTCGGACCGGGGCTCGCCATCGACTCGCGCGAGTGGCGCGTCCTCGGCATCGACTTCATCGGCGCCCCGGGCACCATCGAGCCGGTTGGAGGCGATGGGTCCCGCACGCAGTTCCACATCACGCCGGGGGACCAGGCGGACGCGGTGGTGGCCGTCCTGGACCACCTCGGCGAACAGAGGGTCCATCGGGCCGTGGGAGCCTCCTACGGGGGTAACGCCGCGCTGGCCCTGGGCATCCGGTATCCCCGGCGTGCGGAAGGCGTCGTCGCCATCGCGGCCGCCCACCGCCCCCATCCCCTCGCGACCGGGGTGCGCAGCGTACAGCGCGCGATCCTCGAGTTCGCCCGCGACCACGAACGCGAAGCCGACGGCGTAGCCATCGCGAGGGCGCTGGCCTTCACCACCTACAAGACGGACGCGGGGCTGGACGCGCGCTTCTCCTTCGAGGCCGACCTTTCGAGCGGCAAGCCGGTCCACCCGGTGGACCGCTACCTGTGGAAGCGCGGACGCGCGTTCGCCGGGCGGTTCGATGCGAGAACCTACCTGACGCTGTGCGCCTCGATCGATCTTTGCGACCTCAAGCCCGAGGCGCTGACGATCCCCTCCTGGCTGATCGCCTGGGAGGAGGACAGGTCGGTGCCGCTCTGGCTGGTCGAGGAGATGCACCGCCGGGCCGGCGCCCGCTCGCACCTTCGGGTGCTCCACTCCGACGGCGGCCACGACGCCTTTCTGCTTCACGCACCGGAATACCAGACCGTCCTGCGGGAGAGCCTCGGGCTTTCCGTCGGACAGGAGGCATAGACCATGAGCAACCAATGTACCCGGCAGACCCATCCCGCCCCGGAGCACAGCGACGCGACCGTGCTCCCGCCCCGACGGGAGCACGCGTTCCGGGCCCCCGCGACCAAAGCCGTCCAGGCCGGTCTCGCCGAGGATCCCGCATACGGCGCCGTGATGCCGCCTCTCTACCTGTCCAGCAACTTCCGGTTCGCCGCGCTCGAGGACCCGCCGCCCTACGACTACACCCGCTCGGGCAACCCCACCCGCTCACAGTTCGCCGAGGCGCTGGCGCAACTGGAGGGCGGCACGGGGGCGGTCGCGACCTCCTCCGGAATGTCCGCGGTGGGCGTCGTCCTCAACCTGGTGCGCGCCGACGACCTGGTGCTGGCGCCGCACGACTGCTACGGGGGCACGCACCGGCTGCTGGTCGGCCTCGAGCGCCAGGGGCGGCTGCGCGTGCGCTTCGTGGACTTCACGGATCCGGCCTCGCTCGCGGCCGGGCTGGAGCGGGGACCGCGTATGATCTGGGTCGAGACGCCCAGCAACCCGCTGCTGCGCATCACCGACCTGGCGGACGTCGCCCGGAAAGCCCGGCTGGCCGGGGCGATCGCCGTCGCGGACAACACCTTCCTCTCTCCTGCCCTGCAGCGCCCGATCGATTTCGGCTTCGACCTCGTCGTCCACTCGACCACCAAGTTCATCAACGGGCACAGCGACGTGGTGGGGGGCGCGGTGATCGCGGCGAGCGACGAACTCTTCGAGGAGGTCGCCTGGTGGACCAACGCCACCGGCGTCGCCCAGAGCCCGTTTGACAGCTACCTCGCGCTGCGCGGCGTGCGCACGCTCTTCGCCCGCACCCGTGTGCACGAGGAAAACGCCGCCGCGGCGGTGTCGCTGCTGACCTCCCATCCCGCGGTGGCCCGAGTGTATCACCCCGGCCTGCCGTCCCACCCGGGCCATGCGATCGCCCGGCGCCAGCAGTGCGGCTACGGCAGCCTGCTCAGCTTCGAGCTGGCGGGGGGGCGCCCCGCGGCGGAGAAGTTCCTGTCACGGCTCGAGGTCTTCCTCTTGGCCGAGTCGCTCGGCGGCGTCGAGAGCCTCATCTGCCACCCGGCCACCATGACCCACGCGGCCATGGACGACGCCGCCCAAGCGCTCGCGGGGATCGGCAAGGGCCTGCTGCGCGTCTCCGTAGGCATCGAGTCCGCCGATGACCTTGTCGCCGATCTGAACAGAGGGCTGGAGGCGTGTCGCGTCGGCGCTCCGTCTCATGCATTCGGCGCGCCGGAAGCCCCGCGGGTCGATCCCGTCGCGCAACCATCCGCTTTCGCGCTGGCCACCGCCCGCCGCCGCGCCTGAGGTTCCGGCTCGCCTGCGCCGGGAACCAGGGTCGTGCCACGCCGGGTAGGCCACGATCTACGAAGCCTATCGTTGACAGATCGAGGATCACGGGTTACGATCATCTACGAAGATCGTCGTTGACATACTCGGCAGGCATCGCCTACCGTACCCTACGAAGATCATCGTGAATACGCGGAAGCCATCCATGACGGCAAGGACACGCCCCTTTCAACGTCATCAGTGGTTCATATGAACGCACATCGAGAATCGGAAGCAACGCAACGGGAGTCCGCCGGTCCGGCGCGGGAACCGAATCGATTCACCCACCGCGAGCTGGACATCATGAGCGTCCTCTGGCGCGAAGGTTCGGGGACGGTGGCGGAGGTCCGGGACGTGCTCGGGAAGGACGTCGGCTATACCACCGTCCTCAAGATGCTGCAGATCCTCGAGGGCAAGAACGCGGTGCGGCACGAGAAGGAAGGCCGTGCGCACCGCTACTACCCCCTGGTCGAATCGGCGGATGCCGGCGGCAGCGCCCTCCGGCGGGTCATGAACAAGATCTTCCATGGTTCCGCGGAGCTGCTCCTGGCGACGCTGGTTGAGAACCGGGAGTTCAGCGACGAGGAGATCGCGCGCATGCGTTCGATCCTGGACCGCGCCCAGGAGAAGGAGGAAGACCGATGATCGCGTGGATGGCATATGCGGCGGTGATCGGCGGTCTGCTGGCGGCTGGAGCCTGGGCCGGCGAGCGCCTGTGCGAAGCCATGGGATGGCCGCGACGCTTCCCCTGGTTGGTCGCTCTCACGCTGGCGGTGGCGATCCCCCTCCTGGCGAGACCACCGGCGCCCATGCCGGAGGGGCCCACGACCGCCTCGCCGGCCGTCGAGCAGGTCGTCGCCGCCGCGCAGGACCCTGTTGCGTCGACCTCCGGCCCGATGTTCGACCGCATGGCGCTGATCGCCTGGGGGGGCGCGTCGCTCGCCACGCTCACCGTCTTCGGCGCCATCCTGTGCCTCATGGCCCGGTCGCGCCGACGCTGGTCCCGGCGGTCGGTGGACGGCGAGGACGTCTACGTCTCGGAGGGCTTCGGGCCGGCGCTGATCGGCGTGGCACGTCCCTCCGTGGTGATCCCCGGCTGGCTCTTCCGCGCGGGTGAGCGGGCCGGTCGCGTCGCGATCCTGCACGAGCGCGAGCACGCGCGCGCCCGGGACCACCTGACCCTCCTCTACGGCGCAATCATCGCCGCCCTCTTCCCCTGGAGCCCGGCGGTCTGGTGGATGGTCCGCAACCTGCGCAGCGCCGTCGAAATCGACTGCGACCGGCGCGTCATCGCCTCCGGAATCCCGGCGGACGATTACGGTCGGCTGCTGCTCACCATCGGGGTGGGACGGCACCGGCGCTGGGTGTTGATGCCCGCCCTCGTCGAATCCCGACATTCCCTCGAACGGAGACTCAAGGTCATGGCTGCGAAGAAGATGAAGTGGAACCCGCTGCGCACGGTGACGCTGGCCGGTGTGACCCTGGCTGCGGTGGTGACCGCCTGTGATGCTAACGCCCCCACCGCTCTCGACGACGCGCTCCTCGACGTGCTGGCGACCCCGGAGGCGGAGGCCGGCGCAGACGGGTCCCTCACGCCGCAAGCCCGGGCCGAGCAGGTCGAGGCGATGCGGTTGAGGAGCAGCGAGCTTGGAATCGAGTCTCGGCCGCTGATCTTCATCAACGGTCTGGAGGTGACGGGTTCGGACCTCTCGCTCCGAGCCGGCAGATACACGGTCACGACCGGCGGCGGCGGTTCCTCCTCGCCACTGAGTTCCCTGAACCCCGACCACATCGAACGGATCGAGGTCACCAAGGGAGAGGCCGCGCGCCGCCTGTTCGGTGACGGCGCGGAGAACGGAGTCATCCAGATCTTCACGAAGGAGTCCGAGGCGTCTGAACCCGAGGAGCCGTCGGCGAACGACGCGCCGTCGCCCGGCCGCGGCAGCGAGGAGCAGATTTCAGCGACCTCCCCCAGCCGCAACCGGCAGAACAAGCCGATTGAAGTCGCCTACTACGTACGGTTGGGGAGCCCGGCCTTTGTCTTGACGACAAACGAGCTATCGCTCGTCCTCCCTTAGCCTCCTTACCAACCAGTCGGCATCGCCTGCAAGGTCAGGGAAGGCTATCGTATGACCGTCGGCGTCGGATCGCGAAAGCCGCGAGTGTTGGCCGACGCCCTCATCGAATCAGGACACGCTCTCGAACGGAGACTCAAAGTCATGGGCGGCAGGAAGATGAATCGGAACCCGCCGCGCGCGATGACGCTGGCCGGCATGGCCCTGACGGCGGTGGTCATGGCCTGCGACACCGAAGCGCCCACCGCCATCGACGATGCGCTTATCGACGCGCTGGCGACCCCGGAGGCCGCGGTCAACGCGGACGGGGCCGACAATCCGGGAGGAGTTCAAATCAGGGGCACACCCGGAGACGGAGCCCCACCGCTGATCTTCGTCGACGGCGTCGAGCTCGAAGCGGGCAGCGCGGGGCTCAGCTCCCTGAACCCGGACGACATCGAGAGCATCGAGGTCATCAAGGGAGAGGCGGCCGCGGAACTGTACGGTGAGCGCGCCGAGAACGGCGTCATCCGGATCCTGACGATCGAGTCCCCGGGCGACTGAAACCGGAAACCGTCGCTGAACGATGCGCCGCCGTCGGGCGACGCCAGCTCCTTTCGCCCTACCCGTCCTGCGTAACCGGCGCCTTGTGCGTCCCCCACTTCTCGAACCACTTGCGCAGGTAAAGTTGCGTGCGCAGGAAGTTGGAGGGCCGCGAGCTGGTTCCGTGCCACTCCTCCTGGAAGCGGATCATGACGGTGGGCACGCCCACGTACTGCAGCGCCTGGTAGAACTCCTCGGTCTGGCCCATGGGGGTGCGCAGGTCCATCTCCCCGGTCAGGAGCATGGTCGGCGTGGTCACGTTGCCCACGTAAAAGATGGATGAGCGGTCGATCCACTCCGCCGGATCCTCCCAGAACGGCTTCTCGAAGGTGCGCGTGTAGCTGATGGCGTCCGAGGTGCCCATCGCCGACATCCAGTTGACGATGGGGCAGTTGGCCGACGCCGCCGTGAAGCGGTCGGTGTTGCCCACGATGTAGCTGGTCAGGATGCCGCCGCCCGAGCAGCCGTACACGAACAGGTTGTCCTCGTCCACGTAGCCCCGATCGAGCATCTCGTCCACCCCGGCCATCAGGTCCGGGAAGTCGGCCCCGGGATAGTCGTGGTTGATGGCGTTGGCGAACCGGGTGCCGTAGCCGGTGCTGCCGCGCGGGTTGGTGTAGAGCACCACGTAGTCGTTGGCGGCGTGCTCCTGGAAGGCGAAGTTGAAGCCGCCGTTGTACATGCTGTGCGGGCCGCCGTGGATGACGAGCATCATCGGATAGAGGCGGGACGGGTCGAAGTCGGGTGGCTTCACGATCCATCCCTGGATGCGGAAATCGTCTTCCGAGTCGTACCGGATCTCCTCCACTTCACCGAGCTCGACGTACGCCAGCACGTCCGCGTTCACGTCGGTGAGGCGGCGGGTGTCGTTCGGGCTGCCGAGGTCGAAGCTGTAGACGTCGCCCGGAGCATGCGCGCTCGAGATGACCCCCACGCCCACGCCGTCGTCCGAGAACGACGACAGGCCGAAGAGGTGCTCTCCGGAGGTGAGCTGCGTCACCCCGCCCTCCACGGAGACGAAGTGAAGCTGGGCGTAGCCGTCGCGGCGCACGTTGAAGTAGAGGCCGCTGCCGTCGCGGGCCCACATCATGCCCCCGACCTGCCGGTCGTAGTCGCCGGAGATGACGCGCGAGCCGGATCCGTCCCTGTTCATCAGGTGGATCTTCTGGTTGCGGTAGGTATCGCGGTGGGCGTCGATGCCGGTGTAGGCGATGAGCGATCCGTCGGGCGAAGGCACCGGGCTGCCGTCGGGGCCGCGCCTGTCGGTCAGGCGCCGGATGTCTCCGCTCGCCAGCGACACCGCATAGATCTCCGACTCCTGCCAGTGCTCGGGACGGTCCCAGTCCTCTGCCCGGTAGGAGGTGAAGTAGATCTCGCCGCCGTCGGGGCTCCACTGGATGCCCGAGTGGTTCCAGTCGCCGTCGGTCAGTTGGCGTGCGGTGCCTCCCTCGGCGGGGACCACGAATACGTGGGTCCAGCCGGTGTCGACGTATCCCTGGCGGTCGCGCCTGTAGCCGGCCCGTTCCACCACCTTGGGCTCGCGCACCCACTCGGCGCCGTCGGGGCGGCGCGGAAGCTGCACGCCCGCGAAATCGGCCCGGTCGGGAACCCGGCTGGTGAAGGCGATCCACTCCCCGTTCGGTGACCAGCGCGCCCCGGAAGGCCCGTTCTCCAGGCGCGTGATCTGGCTGGTCGCCCCCTCGTCGTCCATCCAGCGGACGAAGAGCTGGGAGCCGCTGGGCTCGCCGCGCGCGGTGAAGAGGATGCGCGTTCCTTCGGGCGACCAGCGGGCCCCGCTGCCGTCGATGAGGTGACGGGCGCGGGAGCCGTCGGCGTTCATGATCCAGAGCGACGACTCGCGCCGGTCGGCCTGCTTGTCGACCCAGCCTCTCGTGTAGACGATGCGCTCGCCGTCCGGGGAGATGCGCGGATCCGACACGCTCTCCATGTCCAGGTAGTGGGTGAGCGAGAGGCGCTCCTGGGCGGCGGACGGTGCCGCGGAGACGAGAGCAGCGAATCCTGCCGCGGCGAAGGTGACGGCGGCGGCCACCCGGTTGACGGTGCGTGAACGTCTCATCAGATCCTCCTCCACTTCCGTTTACTCTGTTCGCTGCGGAAAAACACTCTTTGCGTCGAGTAGTTCGTCATTCCAGGTAACTCATCTCGGCTACTTGCTCAGTCAGTTACATCACCCCGGTCGCGGCAGCTCCGGCGGCGCCGGCCCCGCATCCCCGTGGATGATCAGCTCCCGCTTCGGATAGGGGATCTCCACGCCTGCTTCGGCGAAGGCGTTGAGCGCCCTGCCCGTGATTTCGTCCGCGATCCGGCGGCGGTTGCGGGCTTCGACGATCCACACGCGCAGCTGGATCTGGATGTCGGAGGGCCCGAAGCCGCGCACGATGACCAGGGGCTCGGGATCGAGCTTCACCCCCCGCACCTGCTTCGCGGCCTCGATCAGCAGCACCTTGGCGCGGTCGATGTCGGACTCGTAGGCCACGGAGAACGGGATGCGCAGGCGAATATCCTGACCGGACATGGTGTAGTTGACGATGTCGCGCACCATGATCAGGCTGTTGGGCACGATGATCACGAGGTTGTCCGGATTGCGGATCTTGGTGGCGCGCAGGCCGATCTCGATGACGTCGCCCCAGGTGCCGGTCTCGTTGGGCGCGGTCCAGAGCTCGATGCGGTCTCCGACCTTGAAGGGCCGGTCCATGATGAGGAGAACGCCCGCGATCAGGTTCGACAGCGTGTCCTTGGCGGCCAGCGAGAGCGCGAGGCCCATGACGCCGGCGCCGGCCAGCAGCGGAGCGATGTTGAGGCCCAGCAGATCCAGAGCCAGCACGACTCCGAGCGCCAGGACGATGAAGCGGACGGTCCGGTTGATGAGGGGAAACGCGGTCTCGTCGAGCGTCGTTTCGCCCCGGGCGACGACCCGGCCCTCGACCAGGTCGAGCACGTCGCCGATGAAGCGGCTGAGCGGGAGGAAGAGGAGCCCGACCCAGATGGCCAGAACCCAGTTGGCGACCAGCGGCGCCGTTCCGGCCTGATTCGGAATCGACCAGATGATGACGAGGCGCCACACGGCCCAGGCGATGATCGAGAACAGCCCGGCGCGGAGCAGGAACTCGACCAGGTAGTCGTCCAGCCGGGTGTCGGTGCGCTGCACCCAGCGCTTCTTCGCGCGGCCCAGGATCCCCCGGACGACAAAATAGCCGACCGTGGCGAGCAGGAGCGCGAGCAGACTCGGTGTCCAGCGCAGGGCCGCGTAGTCGAGCACCCTCCGCCACAGTTCGCCGACGTCGATGAAGCTGAAACCAAGGAATTCCAAGCGCGCCTCGCTGTAGTCGGGTTGCGCGGATGGACGGCTGCCGGTCGTGGCGGACGGGCCAGCCGTCGGAAGGCCTAGCCTAATCGATTGGTCGCTCGTATATCAACCGAACCGCCCGATCCCGGTCCCGGTCGTCCGCCTCGCAGATCGCTCGAATTCGCGGAACACAACCGGCGGCCCGGGCGGGACACCGACGAAACGGGACTCTCGCTCTGGAGAAGATGCCGATGATGGTGTGCGCCGTCGGGCCCGGCCCTTCCCTGCAGACCGTGCGGTCCATCCCCTGGATCCGCGCGATCCGGTGCGTGCCCCTTCTTGCGCTCCCGCTCGCAGCCTGCAGGGCGGGCGGGGACCCGGCCGACACCCTCATCCTCGGCGGCTCGGTGCTGGACGGTTCGGGGGGCGAGGCGATGACGGCCGACATCGCCGTGGCCGGTGACCGCATCCGCTTCCTGGGGGATGCCGCGAGCGCGGGGATCACGGCGCTGGACACGATCGACGCGCGCGGGCTGGTGGTCGCCCCCGGCTTCATCGACATGCACTCGCACGCCGAACTCGGCGCCGATCACGGGCGGGATGCGCGCGCGTTCCTCTTCCAGGGCATCACGACCGTCGCGCTCGGGCTCGACGGGGGCGGCTCGGCCCATGTGGCGGACCGGCTGGCCCAGTGGGCCTCGGACGGCATCGGCGTGAACGCCTTCCTCTCCGTGGGCCACAACTGGGTGCGGCGCCAGGTGCTGGGGATGGCGGACCGCGCGCCCACCGAGGCCGAGCTGGACGAGATGCGCGCCCTGGTGCGCAAGGGCATGGAGGAAGGCGCATACGGCCTCTCCTCCGGGCTCTTCTACCTGCCCGGCAACTACGCGGAGACCGAAGAGGTGATCGAGCTGAACCGGGTCGCCGCCGAGTACCCGGGGGCGATCTACGACACCCACGACCGTGATCTCGGCGCCGCGTATCCGTCGTTCGGCTACCTGAAGTCGATCGAGGAGGGCATCCGCATCGGCGAAGAGGCGGGGACCAAGGTCATTTTCAGCCATTTCAACGCCCAGGGGGCCCACAACTACGGCCGGGCCCCGGAGGGAGCGGCGCTGATCGAGGCGGCGCGGGCGCGCGGGGTCCAGGTCGCCGGCGCGCATCACTCCTACACCGCGACCCAGTCCAACCTGCGCTCGTATACGATTCCGAGCTGGTTTGTGGCGGGGGGCGACACGGCGATGCTGCGGCGCTTCGACGACCCCGACACGGTCCAGGTGATCGACCGTCAGACGCTCGAAATGCTCACCATCCGGGGCGGGGCCGATCGCCTTCTGTTCGCCGACCGGCGGGCCGAACTGAACGGCCGGACGCTCCGGGAGGTGGCCGACGAACTGAGCATGCAGCCTTCCGCCGCGGCCCGCCACATCCTGCGCGAGGGGAACGCCGCGGTGATGAACCTCGGCCTCTACGACATCGAGAACGTGCGCTACCTGGCGCAGCTCGACTGGATGATGACCTGCACCGACGGGCGCGACCCGGGACCCACCCGGCCGATCACCCACCCCCGCGCCTTCGGGTCGTTCTCGAAGAAGATCCGCGAACTCGTGCTCGACGAGGGCCTCATCACCCTGCCGCACGCGGTGCGTTCGATGACCGGGCTCGCAGCCGACTTCCTGGAGTGGCCTGAACGGGGGTACCTGCGCGAGGGATACTTCGCCGACATCACCGTGCTGCGGCTGGACGCGGTGCGGGACATGGCCACGTACGAGAATCCGCACCAGTACTCGGAGGGGACCGTGCACGTGCTGGTGAACGGAGCGTTCGCCATCCGGGACGGGGAGGCGACGATGGCGTTGGCGGGACGCGCTCTGGTGCGCGGCGGGGCGGCTTTCCAGGGGGAGGGTTCCGGGGAGGCACGGGCACCGTGATGAGCATGCGAGAATCTGCGCGAACGGTCTTTTGTCGCGGACGCAAGCGGAGTCGGCATCGTGGCTGTTGAGCCCGAGGGACGCGAGGTGCTCGCATCGCGCGAAGGCGCGCTGGCGACCCTCACGCTTAATCGTCCGCACCGGCTGAATGCGGTCAACCTGCCGCTCTACGAGAAGCTGGTCGCGGAACTGGAAGCTGCGGAAGCGGACAGCGGCACTCGCTGCGTCATCGTGACCGGAAGCGGGCGGGCGTTCTGTGCCGGCGCGGACCTGAAGGCGCACGCCGAACAGCCGATGACGGAGGAGGAGCGGGCTCGCTATGTGCGAACCGCCCAGCGCGCCAACCATCTGGTTCAGACGATGGGTACGCCGGTGGTGGCGGCGGTCAACGGTCACGCCATCGGAGCGGGGCTCGAGCTGGCATTGTCGGCGGACTTCGCCATCGTCGCGGAGGACGCGAAGCTCAGGCTGCCCGAGATCGCGCTCGGCACCTTCCTGGGAGGCGGCGTGGTCTACACCCTGGCCGAGCGGGTCGGGGTTCTCAAGGCCCGCGAACTCGTATACCTGGGCGACTTCTTCCCGGGGGCGGAGGCGGCCCGCATGGGGCTGGTCAACCGGGCGCTGCCCGCGGACGAGGTGCTGCCCGCGGCCCGGGAACTGGCGGCCCGCCTGGCGCGTCGTGCTCCGATTCCGCTCGCGGAGGCGAAGCGGCTCATCGGGCCTGCCGGCAACCTGTCGCGCAAGCAGGCGCTGGAGCGGGAGCGAGCCGCGCTGGAGAAGATCTTCCGAACGGATGACTGGGCCGAAGGGGTGGCTGCGTTTCGGGAGGGCCGGGCTCCCGACTATCGGGGCCGGTAGTGGGGTGGTAACCGGCCGGGCGGCGAGCAGCATCGTGCGGATCATCCCTCCAGGGGTTGTGAGATGACCCTTCGGCGCATCTTCGAGCCGGCCTCGATCGCTGTGGTGGGGGCCAGCGCCAATCCGACGAAGCGGGGCTACCAGATCCTGCGCGGGCTGGCCAGGTCGGGCTATGCGGGCCCGGTCTACGCGGTGAACCCGCGCGGCGGACGTCTCCTGGGACACGTCCTGCTCACATCCCTGGAGGCGCTGCCGGCCGGTGTGGATCTGGCCGTCCTGTGCACCCCCGCGGAGATGGCGCCCGACCTGGTGCGCGCCTGTGGGGAGCGGGGCGTGGGCGGGGTGGTGGTGCTCGCGGTGGGATTCGGCGAATCGGGAAGCCGGGGGACCGAGCTGGAGGCCCGTCTGGGCGAGGCGGCGCGCGCGCACGGCGTCCGCGTGATCGGCCCGAATACCTCCGGAATGATGAACCTGCACAAGGCAGTGAACCTCATCGGCGTGCGCGGCGTGCGGCCGGGGGGCATCGCGCTGCTGGTGCAGTCGGGCAACATCGCGCTCGGGCTCATGAACGAGATCGGCGCG
Organism: Longimicrobiales bacterium; assembly: GCA_965202805.1. Lineage (GTDB taxonomy): Bacteria > Gemmatimonadota > Gemmatimonadetes > Longimicrobiales > Gaopeijiaceae > BD2-11. Next base: position 124,435 of record OZ241869.1, on the reverse strand, counting down.
CGCACGCGGGAGGGGGTTTCCGTGTGCTGCGGGCTCGGCAACCAGGTGGACGTCGGGTTCGGCGAGGTGCTCGAGTACCTGGGTGAAGACGAGCACACGAGGGCGGTGATCGCGCATGTGGAGGGCTTCACGGACGCGCGCGCGTTCCTGCGGGCCGCCGCCCGGGTCACGCCCCGCAAGCCGGTGGTGGCGATCAAGTCGGGGCGGACGGCCGTGGGGGCCCGGGCGGCCCTGTCGCACACCGGGGCGGTCGCGGGGCCGTACGACCGCCTGCGGGCGGGGCTGGCGCAGGCCGGGGTGACCGAGGTGCGCCGTACCGACCAGCTGGTCGCGGTCGCGCATGCGCTGACGTCGCAGCCCGCCGCGGCTGCCGGCAGCGGGATCGCCATCCTCTCGGACGGCGGCGGGCAGAACACCCTGGCCGTGGACACGATCGTCGAGTCGGGGGCGCGGCTGGCAACCCTTGCGCGCGACACCCGCGACCGGTTGAGGGAGGTGCTGGGCCCGGCCGCCGCGGTCGCCAACCCGGTGGACGTGGCGGGGGCGGCGGACGCCGACCCGGGTGCGTTCGCGCGCGCCCTGGACGTGCTGGCGCCCGACCCGGCGGTCGGGATCGTCCTGGTGGTGGGGCTCTTCGGCGGCTACGGCATCCGCTTCTCCGACACCCTGACCGCTCCCGAGACCGCGGCCGCCCGGGCGATGGCGGCCAGGATGCGCGCCCTCGGGAAGGGCATGGTGGTACACTCCATGTACGCGAGCCACGAGAGTCCGCCCCTGGAAGCCTTCGTCGAGGCCGGCATCCCCGTCATCGAGTCGCTCGAAGCGGCATGCCGCGCCACGATCGAACTAGAGCGCCGGTCGCGACGGGGGCGCGCATCCCGCTGGAATCCCGACGAGCTTCCTCCCGGGTCCGACCCGCAGCCCGGTGCGCCGCGGACCGGCTCCCGGGCGGGCTCGATCCCGCCCGACCCGCAGCCTGATCCGCCGCCAGCCACCTCCGGGATCGGCGCCCTGCCGCCCGAACCGGCCGCCACCCCCCTGCCTCATCCCGCGATCCGCGCGGCCCGGGCGGAAGGACGGGTCACCCTGACCGAACTGGAGGCGCGCGCCCTGCTGGAGGCGGCCGGACTGGTGTTCCCGGCCGCCGAGGTCGCCGACTCGGGAGGCGCGGCGGCCCGGGCGGCCGAGCGCCTCGGGTGTCCGGTGGCGGTCAAGCTGCTCTCCCGGCGAATCACCCACAAGTCGGACGCCGGCGGGGTGGTGCTCGACGTGGCGGACGGCGCCGCCGCCGCCCGCGCCTTCGAGGCCATCGTCTCAAATGCCCATGCCTACGCCCGCGCCGAAGGCCTTTCCGCGGAAGCCTGGTCCGTACTGGTCACCCCCATGCTCCCCACACCCGGGGCCGAACTGCTCATCGGCGCATACCGAGACCCCCAGCTCGGCCCCATGCTGACCCTGGGTAGCGGGGGTACCGACGTGGAGGTGCTGCGCGACGTCGCCCACCGGGTGCTTCCCGTACGGCCAAGCGACATCGAGATGATGATCGGGGAACTGCGGACCAGCCCCCTGCTCGCCGGAAGCCGGGGCCGTCCTCCCGTCGACCTCGCCGGCATCATCCAGGCAGCCGAGGCCGTGGCGGGCTGCGTCCTGACCTGGAGCGATGTCGCCGAGGTCGAGGTCAATCCCCTGTTTGCGTACGGCGACCGCGCCGTCCCGGCCGACGCGCGCGTGGTCCTGTCCCCTCCGTAGCGACGCGCGGCCGTCGAGCCTGGAGACGTCCCGCGCTCCGAGGCCGGTGTTGCACGCCCGCGAACAGGCGCCGCATCTTGCGATCGTCCGAAGTACACGCCGCACCCCACGCAGGAGGCATCCGTGAACAAGAACTTCCTCATGGCCACGATCGCGGGCGGCATCACCCTGTGGGTGCTGGGCTTCCTCATCTACGGCGTACTGCTCGCGGACTTCTTCGCCAACGACGCGATCAACCCCGAGCCCGTCATGTGGGCGGTGACCCTGGGTCAGCTCCTTTCAGCGGCGTTCCTTGCCATCATCCTCGGCTGGAAGGGCGTCGCGAACGCGAAGGAGGGGTTTCAGGCCGGAGCGATCATCGGAGCCGTCATGGGTCTTGCCTTCGGCCTGATGATGTACGGAACGATGGTGGGCATGCACACGATCGCCACCCTCATCGGCGATACCGTGGTCTCGCTGGTCGTCTACGGGGCCGGCGGCGCGGTGATCGCGATGGTGCTCAACCGGGGCGCCGCCGAAGCCTGATCCGGGCTCCGAAAGGCATCGTCGCCAAAGCCCCTTCAAGGGATCAAGGGACGCGCCTGCCGCCCGAACACCACCGCCAGCCGCCTCCGCAGCACGTCCCGCACCTCCCGAAAAGCGTCGAGTTGCTCCTCCGGTGTCCCGACAGCGGCGGCCGGATCGGGAAGCCCCCAGTGCACCCGCTGCGCATCCCCGAGCCAGACAGGGCAAACCTCCTCGGCGCACAGCGTGACCACGACGTCCACCGGACGCGCCACGTCATCCACGGCTTTCGAGTAGTGACCCGAGATGTCGACTCCGATCTCCGCCAGAGCCGCCACCGCCTGCGGCCGCACCGACGCCGGCTCCGAGCCCGCGGAAGAGACCCGGACGCCGACCGGCGCAAGGTCGCGCGCGATCCCCTCGGCCATCTGACTGCGCGCCGAGTTGGCGACGCAGAGGAAGAGGATGTGCCCGAACTCCCGCTCGCGCAGTGCGTCCGCGTCCGAGCGCCAGCTCTCGCCGAACCCCGTCATCTAGCTTACTGGAGGCCGGGGCACTCCCGGTTGGCTTCGATCACCAAGGCAACGGCTTCGCGAAGGTTTGACCGAGCTTCTTCGAGGGAAGCACCCTGGGTGTTGGCACCGGGAAACTCCTCGATGAAGGCGATGTAGCCTTCAGGGACTTTCCGAAACACCGCCATGCATTGCAGGTCCACAACAGACCTCCCTGGCGACTTGGGTTACCGCCTGAGCGGTTCGGATCGGGTGGAGATTCGTGGGTCCATGGACTCTACCGAATAACCGGGTTCGACGCTACTTGCGCGCCGGATCGCCGGGGCGTGCTACATGGGGAGTGACCGGTCAGGTCGCCCCGCCCCCGGATCGTCTCTAGTTTGACAGCCTTCAACTTCGCTCTCTGGCCCCCAAACCGCATCCTCCTTGCCGTGATTTGCGCCACCTCCAGCCTTTCCAGCCCGGTGCCTCGCCGCCCTCCGTGCTCGCGCCGACTCATCCACGGACTCCTGGGCCTGCTGGCCGCCTGCACTCCGTCCTCCGAAGCGCCGTCCTCCACCGACCCCGCCATCGTGCAAACCGCCTTCCACGACTTCCGGGTCGAGGAGGTCGCCGACGGCCTGGTCCGCCCGTTTGCCATGGCCTTCACGCCGGAGGGCGATCTGCTGGTGACGGAGCGTCCGGGCCGACTCCGCATCGTTCGAAACGGGATACTTCTGCCCGATTCCGTGGACGGATTGCCCGAGATCCGCGCTCTCGGACGCGGGGCGCGATCCATGGACGGATTCGAGCAGGCCGGCCTGCGCGACGTCGTCCTCCATCCGGACTTTGCCGCAAACCGTCTTCTCTACCTCAGCTACACGAGGCCCGGCCCCGATTCGCTGGGCAACATCGCGATCGCGCGCGGCCGGTTCGCCGACGACCGGCTGACAGAGGTCGAGGAGCTGTTTCACGCGGATGCGCCGGGGAACGGAACCAATCGCAGCTCCATGTGGGGAGGGCGACTCGCGTTCGACGACGACGGGTACCTCTTCATGACGCTGGGAGACCGCCAGTGGCCCTCCGTGGGCGATCTGGCGGCGCACCCCGCCCAGGACCTCTCGAATCACAACGGAACCACAATCCGGATTCATGACGATGGCCGGATTCCCGCCGACAACCCGTTCGTCGACGTGGAGGGCGCGCGCCCGGAAATCTGGAGCTACGGCCATCGCAACGCCCAGGGGATGGCCGTCGACCCCGAGACCGGCGACCTGTGGCAGAACGAACACGGGCCGCAGGGCGGAGACGAACTCAACCTGATCGAGGGCGGTCGCAACTACGGCTGGCCCGTTGTCGGCTACGGCGTCCACTACCGAACCGGTCTCCAGATCCACGCGGCCACGCAGCACGAGGCCATGCGGCAACCGGTGCACGTCTGGGTTCCCTCGATCGGCGTATCGGGGATGCTCTTCTACACGGGCGAGGCGTTCCCCGAATGGCACGGCGACGTGCTCGTCGGCGGCCTGCGCGGCCAGCGCCTGGTCCGGCTGCGCCTAGACCAGCGGCGGGTCGTCCGCGAGGAAACACTGCTTCAGGATATCGGCCGCATCCGCGATGTTCGCCAGGGCCCCCGGGGACTGATCTACCTGGCCATCGACGGCACCACCCGCGACATCGATGGTCCGCCCACCAGGATCGTCCGGATGGTGGCGGCGGGCCGGCGGTAGGGCCCCGGCATCCGACCCGGCTCTTCAGCCCGCCGGATCCGGGATCCGGGCCACGATCACGCGAACCTCGAAATCCTGTGCTCCCACCTCGACGAGGAACGTCGTGCTCGCGCCTCTCTCCGCTGCGCGGAAGTCGTGGAAGCGCACGCCGCTTCCGGTCAGTTCGCCCCGGAACGGGCGGCTCACCGCGAAGTCCGCCCAGAGGATCGCCGTATCGTCGGATGATCCGGTGCGGGTCACCGGCCACGGGTAGTGCCCGGGGGCGTTCAGAGAGGAGGCGAACTCTCCGACTTCCGGAAAGTCATAGGACGAGAAGCGCGGCACGCCTTCCAGCAGGCTGTCCTCGGCCCCCGCCACGGTCATGGCCACCGCGTGCCGGGTCAGCAGATCGCCGAATGTCAGACCGCTGACGCTCTCGATGCCCGACAGACCCGGGGCGGTGAGCGAGTCGTTCAGCACGGTGACGAAGGCCGCGTCCCGGGCGGGCGAGGCGCCGGCCGTGCCGAACCAGTCGCGCAGGAAGCGGTGATAGTGCCAGCCGCTCCCGTACACGTTGCCCCGGTCCCGCGGTCTGAACGTGACCGCGTTGGGACGATCGGTGAACCAGGCAAAGGCGGATGCGGTGCGGCCGATCAGATTCACGATCCCGTACACTTCCGGATACGATCCGCTGATCCCCGCCTCGAGCATCTCGCCGGTCACCCGGTCGTTGACAGCCGGGCCCCCTGCACCCTGCCACGCCAGGCGCGAGCTCATTTCCTTGGCGATCTCGGCCGTGCCCTCCTCGATCCAGGTCGGATGGAAGTCGGGACGCTCCTCACCCGCTACGCCCAGGGAATGCCGCACCCGCTTGTAGAGCGAGCTGACGTGCTTGACTTCGTGTACGAGCCCGCCGAAGGCCCAGTAGCGCTCGCTGTCGAGTTGCGCGAAGGCGCCGGCGCTCATGCGCACCAGTTCCATCTCGTTGGAGGAGGCGCACGTCTCGCGGCGGAGGGTATGGTCTCCTCCCCATACGAACGCCCGGATGCCGTTGAGCGCCGGATCCACCACCACGACGACCCGGCCATCGCCGTTGACGTCGCTCGTGCCGCCGAAGTAGCGCTCGATTACGGGGGCCCCGAAGGCGTCGTAGAAGGCGAGGATGCGGTCGGCGTTGGCCCTGGAGATGCCCGTCGCCTCTTCCGCGTCCTCGTAGACGGCGATGTGGCTGCTCTCCGCAACCAGGCGGGCGCTCAGGGTGGTGTAGGTGTCACAGCGCTCCCCTCCCTCGGCGGTGGGGTTGTACAGACGGAACACGCGCGTCGGCGGACTGGGCCCCGCATCGGCGGCCATCGCCCCGCGGACCTCGAAGGCGCGGTCGGGCAGGACCTCCAGCCGTCCCTCCCTCGCCAGGCGCGAGAACAGCTCATCTTCCTGCCGCCGAATCTCCTGATGGAGGGCCGCGTTGGCGCGCTCGATCTCCTGGATCTCCTGCAGTTCACGGGCCGGGAGGGCCCGGCGGAACGCCCGCGCGGCGGAGGCTCCGTGCACGACCGGCCGTGGCGCCGCGGCGGCTGTGGCCCGCCCACCCGCGGTATCGGCCTCGACGTGCAGCGCCACCGGCATGATCGCGGTGTTGTCGCCATCGGTTCCCGCCAGCGTGACCCGGTAGTAGGCGCCCGCCTGGGGAGCTCGCACGTAGAAGCCGCATCCGTGGATCGCGTCCGCTTCCAGAATGCGCACTTCACCCATTGCAAGCCCCAGCGGAGCATCACATGCGCGCAACGTGAACTCGCGAACCGCCTCCCCGCCCTCCGAGTCGGCGAGCCTCATCTCGAGGACAACGGTGGCGGTATCCTCCGGCACGCCGCGGATGGCCCCGCGGGAATCGAGCCGGAGCCCCGCGGGCAGACTGCTCCCCTCGCCGAGGCTCCACTCATAGCCCCGGGTGGAACCGCCGCGGGCGCGCAGGCGGGCAAAGTACGGGAGCGTGAGCCGTGCCCGCGCGAGCGAGTCGGTTTCGATGGTCAGCGGCAGCCGATCCGCGCTTGCCTGGAACTCCGCGGTGACGTTGCCGGCGGTGGCGGCCAGCGCGTGCTCGGCGGCCGTTCCCAGCGTCCAGGTGGTCTGGGCGAGGCCGGCCGAATTGGTGACGGCCGACACCGGCGCCGCGGAACCGCCTCCCGCGGTCACGGAAAACAGTACCTGGACCAGCCCGGCGGGATGGCCGTTGGCATCCGTCACGCGCACGACGGCCGCAAGCGGGAGCGGCTCGCCGATGAAGCCCGCCTGAAGGTCGCCGGCCACCTTTTCGATCGCACCCGGCTCCTGGGCCACGGTCACCCGGAGCCTCGCGCTGAGCGTGCCGGAGGCGGCGGTCACGGTGGCCGTCCCTGCCGCGACCGCCGTGACGACCCCGGTGCCGAAATCGACCATGACCGTCCCCGGCCGGTCGCTCGTCCACGCCACCCTCTGGCCGGACACCGGATCACCGTAGTGGTCCACGACCTCCGCCTGCAGCTGCCGGGTCTGGCCGATGGCGGTCAGCGTCAGGTCGGCCGGAGAGATCGCCAGGACGGCGGGGATTCCCGGGGGCGGGCCCGCCGGACCGTCGCCGCAGGAGAACAATACGGCGACGCAGAGGAGCGCGCGGATCGGGCGCGGCAACGCGAGGGGCATTGGCGCAAAGGCTGGAAGCGGCATGGACCCAAGATAGGAAAAACCACGGCTCCGGCACGAGCCGGACAGCTCCTTGTGGCGCGCGTGTGTTGAGCGGCGGAACCGGCTCCGGCAGGCTCCGCGGAAGGCCCCGACAACTTCCTGACAATAGGCTGACCCCGGCTCCACCACTCGGCGCCGCGGCTCCGCCAGGTTACGGGACTCGAACGAGTCCACGTACAGCGAGGAGCCGAAAATGGAGTCCAGAGGCAGGCGGATCAGCGGGGGGACGGCCGCCGGGAAGGCGGTCTTCGCACGTGCGTTGCAGACGCGAATCCTTCTCCGCGCGGGCGTCGCCTGCGCGGCCATCATGGCGGGGGCGGCGGGGGCGGCGGCACAGGAGCAGAACGGCGGCGGGGACAGCGGCAACCTGCTGCGGGTGTTCTTCGACTGCGAGCGCTGCGACTTCGACCATTTCCGCCGAGAGGCGCCGTTCGTCGACTACGTGCGCGACCGGACCGACGCCGAGCTGCACGTCCTGGTGACCTCGCAGGATACCGGCGGCGGCGGCGAGGCCTGGGAGCTGTTCTTCCTGGGTCTCGGAGAGCGGGCCGGACCCACGGACACGCTTCGTTTCGTGTCCGCCCAGGGCGACACCGACGACGAGGTGCGCGAGGGCCTGACGCGCGCCTTCAAGCGCGGGCTCGTCCCCCACGTGGGAGGAACCGTCGCGGCGCCGCTCCTGGACGTCCGATACGCCGCGCCGGCGGCGGGAGCCACACAACAGGCGGCGGCGACGGACGATCCATGGAACCTGTGGGTGTTCCGCACCAGCGTCGGAGCGGAATGGGAGGGGGAGAGCCGCCGGAGTTCCCGGTCCTTCGACGGGTCGCTCTCGGCGAGCCGGACCACCGAGAGCCTCAAGATCGACCTCAGCTCCGATGGCCGCTGGGAGCGGGACCAGTTCGAGTTCAGCGACGGCACGATGCTGACCAGCACGTCCAGAAGCATCAACCACCAGGGGCTGATCGTCTGGAGCCTCGGACCCCACTGGTCCGCCGGAGCCCGCGCGTCCGCGCTCACCTCCACCCACGTGAACCAGGATCTCGCGATCCGGGCCGCGCCCGCCGTCCAGTACAGCCTGTTCCCCTACGCGGAGTCCACGCGCCGGCAGATCACCGCGCTGTACTCGCTCGGCCTCGCCTCGTTCGACTACGAGGAGGTCACGCTCTTCGACAGGACCGGGGAGACCCACGCCGAGCAGCGCCTCGAAATCGCGGCGCGGTTCCAGCAGCCCTGGGGCGAGATCAACAGCGCGCTCGAGGCGTCGACGTTCCTGCACGACCCGTCGCTGCACCGCATCGACCTCTTCGGGCGCGTCGAGTACCGGATCGCGCGGGGGCTGAACCTGAGCGTCTCGGGAGGCGTGGCGCGCGTCAAGGACCAGCTCTACGTCCCCCGCGAGGACATCGCGGACGAGGACGTGCTGCTCCAGCGCCGGCAACTGGGCACGGACTTCGAGTTCGAGTTCGAGGTCGGGTTCAGCTTCACGTTCGGATCGGTGACCAACAACGTCGTGAACCCGAGGATGGGGAGCGGCCGGGGCCGGCGGTTCTTCTGAGGTGGAGTGAGGCGACGAGGTGAGCCTGAGGTCAGCGGGCGTCTCGTCCGCGCTCCCACAGCACAACCATCAGCAGGCCGCCGATGATCGCGAGATTCTTGAGGAAGTCGATCAGCGTGCCGAAATCGGCGGTCGCCGACAGCGGGTTTTCGAGCAGCACCGTCACCGGGAGCAGGAACAGCAACAGGCCGCCCGCCGCCCACGCCGCCCTCCAGCCCACGGCGAGCAGCGCCCCGCACACCAGTTCCACGACTCCCGCCACAACCGCCAGCAGCACCGGGGCAGGCAGGCCCACCTCCGCGATGTCGGCCGCCGCGTCCTGCCTGTCCGCCAGCTTGTCCCAGCCGGTGAGCAGGAAGATCGCCGCCAGCATGACCCGCGCGGCTGCATAGCCGTAGCGCCGCGCCGGATCCGTCGAGCCTGCGTGCTTCGTAGTCATCGGTCTTCCTTCAGTCCATCGGTCCAGTGCGGCATCGCCCAGGTCGGGACCTCGCGGGCGAAGTCCCTGGCGGGCCGATCGGGCATGGAACAAATGCGCGCCAGGGAGGGGATGTCAAGCTCGCGCGCATGCAGCTCCGGCTGCGGGCGTTGAGCGCGGTCCGGCACCAGGAATCGCCCATGGGCCGCCGCTACCCCGCCAGCACCGCCCCGCCGTTGACGTTCAGGATCTCGCCGGTGACGTGCCGGCCCAGCTCGGAGCAGAGGAAGACTACGGGGCCCGCCACGTCCTCGGCGGTCGCGATGCGCCCGATCGGTATGGAGGCGGCGATCCGCTCCCGGCCACCGTTGCGGAAGGCGGCGGCCGACATCTCCGTGTCGACCCAACCCGGCGCGACGCAGTTTACCGTGATGCCCCGCGGCGCGAGCTCGATGCAGAAGCTCTTCACGAACGAGCCCATTGCGCCCTTGGCGGCCGCGTAGTCGGCGTGATACGCCTCCCCCCGCTGCCCGGCCGTACTCCCGATCAGCACGAGCCGGCCGTCAGCCCGCAGAACGCGCGCGGCGGCGCGGCAGGTGTAGAACACCGAGTGCAGGTCGGCCCCCATGGTCTCGTGCCAGCGCTCGTCGCTGATTTCCGCCACGGGGGTATCGGCGGTCGGCCAGATCCCGTGGTTGCCGACGAAGATGTCGAGACCGTCGAACTCCCGCGCCGCCCGCGCGAACAGGGCGTCGACCGCTTCCGGCCGGGACAGATCGCCACCCTCGGTCCACGCACGCACGCCGCATGCCCGCACTTCTTCCGCCACGGCCTCCGCCTCGTTGCGGCGGCTCCGGTACGCGAGGCCGACGGCTGCTCCGGCCCGCGCCAACTGCAGCGCGACCGCCATTCCGACGCCGCGCGAAGCTCCCGTGACCAGGGCGTTCCTTCCGCGCAGATCAATCAAATCGTTCATCAGACTCCAGCCTTCCGGCGTTATTCCCACCGATATCCGAATCGGAGGTAATAGAAGCCGCCGTTCGACCCGAACGGCGAATTGGGACCGTATCGATTGCCCGAGAAGATCGCGTTGGGATTCTCCTGCGGATAGTTGTTGAGCGCGTTCTGGCCCCCGATCGTCACCGTTGCGGACTCGTTCAGCGAATACGACGCCTCCAGGTCGACCAGATGGTCGCCTCCGTAGGATGTGTCGTCTCTGGAGTCGAACCAGCCGTCGTAGTAACTGAGCCGCGCCAGCAGGCGCACGCCGCCGAGGGCATGCTTGCCGGTGACCAGCCAGCGGTACCTCGGGAGCCCCTCCTCGAGCTGCCGGATGCGGGTGTCGTTCACCACATCGGGATCGTACCGGGTGATGCGGGTATCGGTGTGATTGAAGGCCAGGCTGAGCTCCGTATCGCTTGACGAGGGCGGCGTCCAGGTCGCGACGATGTCGACGCCCTGCGTGCGCGTGCGGAAATCGTTGGTGAAGAAGCGGAAGTTCTGCAGGTTCGTCGCGCTCGAGATGCCCTCCGCGACCAGCTGGGCCTTCTCCGCCTCTCTCAGCTCGAAGGTCTGAGTGAGCGCCAGGCGGTCGGATACGCGCACGTGGAAGTAGTCCGCGGTAAGCTGGAATCGACCCGCACCGATCACGGCCCCCAGCGCCAGGTTGCGCGACTTTTCCGCGTCCAGGGGCTCGCCGCCGCGCAGCTGGGCGACCCTCGAAGTCGAGGGGATGGTGCCGTTGTTGACCAGGTCGCGCAGCTCGCGGTTGAACTGGGTCGACACGTTGAAGGCGTTCTGCTGGCCGGGGGTGGGCGCCCGGAAGCCGGTGCTCAGGCTGCCGCGCAGCGCGACTCCCTCCACCAACGCGTAGCGGGCGGCGAGCTTCCCGTTCACGGTGGCCCCGAAGTCCTCGAAGTTCTCGAAGCGAAGAGCCCCTCCCAGGTTCCAGCGGCCCTCCGCCGGGTCCAGCACCTCCGCGTCGCCGTAGAACGCGTAGTTGGCGCGGTGCCAGTCCCCCGCAGCGATCGGGCTGAAGCCGGGAAACCCGTTGGAGCCCGCGCTGAACCCCTGCGCCGCGTAGGGCCCGATAACCCACGATTCCTCCTGACCCAGACCGATGGTGAAGTGCTCGTCGCGCCACTCGGCGCCGCCGGCGAGGTTGACCATGTCGCTTGCGGCGTATCCCAGATCGACGTTGACGTTGACTTCCGCCTGCCGGTAGAGACCCGGGTCGAACTCGTCGGGCGTCGCGGGTCCCAGCGAGGCGTTGACGGTGTTGAAGATGAAGAAATCCACCTCGTTGGCGCCGTAGCTGGCGCTCGCGTCCCAGAGCAGTCCGCCCGCGGTCTGGCCCTTGACCCCGGCGACCACGGAGGCATCGGTCACGTCGCCTCCGAACTGGGGCGTGAACCCGCCGGGAAACCTCTTCTGGAAGGTGAAGCAGTTCGGGTCGGCCATGACCCGGGCGAGCGCGGCCTGGTCCGGCAACCCGTCGTTCACCCGGACGGTGGGACATCCCGCCGACCCGTCCAGCACGCCGTCCTGCGCGTCGAGCGCATCTCCGATGAGGAGCGTCTCGCCCCCGTCGATGCTGAATACGGCCGCGCGCGTGTTGGGATTGCGGAAAAAGAAGCCGCCCGTGACCCGTTCGCGAGCGTAGTTGGCGTGGGCGTAGAGCTGCGTGCCGCCGCGCAGCAGGTGGCCGAAGTTGCCCCACAGCTTCAAATCGTCCTCGATCTTCGGGGAACCCCAGATCTGGGCGGGATCGCGCACGTGGGTGTTCCCCACCGACGTGAGAAGGGCGGCGTCGGAGCGCTGCACGCTGCGGCTGGTCGCGTCCGAGTTCCCGTACTCCGCGCTCAGGTTCGCGAAACCGAACGCGCCCAGCGGCAGCCCGATGTTGCCGGACACCGTGTAGGACTCGCCTCCTCCGTCCGCGAATCCTCCGCCGCGCACGTCGATGGCACCGCCGGAGCGATCGTTCCTCAGCTGGAAGTTCATGACCCCGGCGATCGCGTCCGAGCCGTACTGGGCGGAGGCTCCGTCCCTCAGCACCTCCGCCTGGCGCAGGGCGATGGCCGGGATACTCGACAGGTCCGGCCCCTGGGCGCCGTCGGAAGTGCCGTTGCCGATCCAGAGGATGGCAGCCGCGCGGTGCCGCCGCTTTCCGTTGACCAGTACCAGCGTGTGGTCGGGCGCCAGCCCGCGCAGGTTGGCCGGGCGGATGATCTTGGCCGCGTCGCCGGTGGCCTGCGGGTTGATGTTGTAGGAAGGCACCACGGTCCGCAGCAGGTCGGCCACGTCGGTGTCGCCCTGATCGACGAAATCCGCAGGGGGGATGGCGTCGATGGGCACCATGGACTCGGTGACGGTGCGCGGCCGGGCCCGGGTGCCGATCGCGACCACCCCCTCCAGGGCGATGGCCTCCTCTGCCAGGAGCATGTCGAGCTGCGTCGTCATCCCGTCGTCGATGACCACGTCGCGACGTTCCGTGTGGTATCCGATGAGACGGATCTCCACCCCCTGGGCGCCGGCCGGAATGCCCTCGAGCCGGTAGTGGCCTTCGGCGTCGGTGATGCCCCCCGTTCCCACTTGAGGCAGGGAGATCTGGACCCCGGCCAGTGCACGCCCGGTCGCCGCATCCCGCACATCTCCCTCCAATGCGCCCTGGGCCGACAGCGCTCCCGCGGACCAGAGGACGAGGGCCGCGAGAGAGAAAACACGCTTCAATATTCGCCTGATCATGGGACGAAGCTCCCGCTTTGTTTTGAGGGTGTTAAACGGGTCGTTGCCGCAGAGGTCACAGGCCAAAAGCATCGCTGTTATTTCAGGCTCATGTCCAGCCCTGCTGGGCGTTTACTTGCGCGAACCCCGTCGGGATCCCATTGTGACGGATTGCTTTGTCAGTCTGTCCCTGCCGCACGGTGTCGCGGGGCCTCCTTCCCGCGATGGTGGGAGAGCCCTCCCCGGCCGACCGGCCCGTTGTTCCCACCTGCCGTGTCACTTCCGAGGAGTCGCTATAGCCTGATTCGATACCGAACCAACCAACGGCCCCACCGGGGACGCACGGCATGCATCGCGTGCACGACGAGCCCGGTTGAGCGTTCTTCCAGCAGGTTCACTCCAGGAAGGAGGCAATGTGGACAGGAATTTTGCAATTGGAACCGTCGCGGTTGCCGTCGCGCTGCTGGTTCTCGGCTACGTCGAGGGCGCGGTAGGTGTCGGAGAAGCGGCCAGCCTTGACCTCAACGGAATCCTTGGCCTCCTCTTTGCCGGAGCATTCTACACTCTTGTCCTTGGCTGGAGGGGCGTCGGCAACGCCCAGGACGGCTTCAAGGGCGGAGCGGTGCTCGGCGCTGTGATGAGCTTGATGAGCAATGGCATCATGAGCGGCGATGCAGTGATGGCACTCGTGGTTGCGGCGGTTGTGACGGGTATAGTCGGTGCCGTGCTGGGTGTTCTCGCAGCCAGAGGAAGCTCCGGCTGATCTCGATCCCCTAGGACGACGGTGGCCGCGGCCCGCAGGGGCCGCCGATACGCTTCGGGCCGCGGCCGCCGATCCATCCTCCCCGCCATACCCGCGTCCGGGGCCGCCTCTCCTTCCCGGCCCCTCGGTTCTTCCGCTTGCCTCGATGACCTGCCCCGGGTAGCGTGCGCCATCTTCCGATTCGCGCGCGCCGCATCCCCAGGACAGGAGTCGCATCATGTCTCTTTCGCCCCGAGCCGCGGCCATCGCCCTGGCCGCGTTTTTCGCTACGGCCGTCGCGGGCTGCGGCCCGGCCTCCCAGGCCTCGCCGGCGGCAACCGGCCCCGACGGACCCTCCCATCCAGGGGTCGACGCCGTGTTCGCCGACCTGGACCGGGACGGCCCGGGGGCAGCGGTGGGTGTCTTGCTCGGGGGCGAGGTGGCTCATCGCGCGGGGTACGGCATCGCGCACCTCGATCACGGCGTCCCGATCACACCGGAGACGGTGTTCGACATCGCCTCCATCTCCAAGCAGTTCGGGGCGATGGCGGCACTCCTGCTGGAGAGCGACGGCAGGCTTGACCTCGACGAGGACGTGCGCGCCTACGTCCCCGACCTCCCCGACTTCGGGGTCCGGATCACGGCCCGGCACCTCATCCACCACACCAGCGGGATCCGCGACTGGGTGCACGTCATGTCGCTGGCCGGGCTGGAACGGAGCGACGTCATCTCCTTCGACAGGATCCTGCGCATGCTCTTCGAGCAGCAGGCCGTCAACTTCGATCCCGGCGCCGAGTACGCCTACTCCAACACCGGCTACAACCTGCTCGCCCGGGTCGTCGAGGCGCAGTCGGGGATGAGCTTCCGCGAGTTCACCCGGCAGCGGATCTTCGAGCCGCTGGGGATGAGCCGCACGCATTTCTCGGACGATCATCTGGAGGTGGTGCCCGGACGGGCCGAGTCCTATTCGCCGGATGAGGCCGCGGGCTTCGTGCGCCAGCCCAACCAGCTGACCGCGCTGGCTTCGAGTTCACTCAACACCACCATCGACGACTTCATCCTGTGGATGCGCAACTACGAGACCGGCGAGGTCGGGGGCGAGGAGGTGGTGAGGACGATGCTCGCGCGGGGCGCGCTGAACGACGGCGAGACGCTGGCGTACGCGCACGGGCTCACCGTCGGCGAGTACCGCGGATTGCCCAACTTCGGCCACGGCGGCTCCTGGGCGGGATACCGCACCAACTTCGTCCGCTTCCCGGAGCAGGATCTCTCGGTCGCCGTCTTCTGCAACGTGTCGGACTGCGATCCCGCCGGGCGCGCGCTGCGGGTCGCGGAGGTCTTCGCCGGTGAGCTGATGGGCCCGGCAGCCGAGCCGGTGGGCAGCGCCGCGATCACGGACGCCCCGCCGGCCATGCCGACGGACGCCCGGTTGCGCGAGTACGCCGGACGCTACCGGAGCCCCGAACTCGACATGACCTACGAGATCGCGGTCGAGGACGGAAGGCTTGTCGCCCGACACTGGCGCACCGGCCCGTCGGCGCTGGCGCCTGCGGGGGAGGACACCTTCTCCGGCAACCCGCGCCTCTTCCCGGAACTGCGCTTCCGGCGGGACGGGTCGGGCCGGGTGGTGGCGTTCACGGTCACCGGCGGGCGCGTGCGCGACCTGATCTTCGAGCGGGTGGGCTAGCAGCCCGTGGACGGAGGCCACCCGGCATTCGAGCGGCGATGCATCGGCGCCGGGTCGCGTCGCCCTACGACAGCCCGCCGTCCACGAGCAGGCTTTCGCCGGTGACGTAGGACGACGCGTCCGAGATCAGGAAGGCCACCGCCTCGGCCACCTCGCGGGTGCGCGCGGGCCGGCCCGCCGGGATGGTGGCGCGCGCGGCCTCCTCGACCGGGTAGCTGTCGACGTAGCCGGGCAGAACGTCGTTCATGCGGATGCCGGCGGCGGCGTAGCGGGTGGCGTACATGCGGGTGAAGGCGCCCAGCCCCGCCCGGATCGCCGACGAGATGGGGAAGGCGGCGGTCGGCTGCTTCGCCCCGAAGGTGGAGATGTTCACGATGGAGCCCCCGCCCCCGGCCTCCAGGACGGGCGTGACCAGGCGGCTCATGCGCACGACATTGAGGAGCAGCAGATCCAGGCCGTCGTGCCACGCCGTGTCGTCGAGGCCGAGCAGGTCGCCGCGCGCGGCATGCCCGGTGTTGTTGACCACCCCGTCCAGACGGCCGAAGCGGTCGAGCGCGCCCTGCACCAGGCGGGCGAGGTCGTCCGGCTCGGTCACCGACCCCCGGATGCCCCACCCCCCCAGCCGCCCCGCCAGCTCGCGCGCTTCCGCCGACCGGGACATGAGCGCCACCCGGTAGCCGCGCTCGGCGAGCACCTCGGCGCACGCCGCTCCCATCCCCCGCCCCGCCGCCGTGACGATGGCGACGGGCGCGCCGGTGGACCCGCCGGACCCGCTCACGGGACGCGCACCCGCACCCGGGCGGACCTCACCCGGGCGCGGCGGCGAAGATGACGGCGACGGGCCGGCTCGGTGACACTGCGACCGGGACAACGGGTGCGATCCGCCGCCCCGGGACCCGCGCGTCGCGGCGGGGACGGCGGGCCACCCGCGCCCGAGCGGCATGCTTCCGCCGCGCGCGCCGCCGGCGACCCGGGTGAACGCGCGAATCTTCCCCCGGGTACGAGCGTATCGGGAGCCGGACTCCCACCCCGCCACCCGCAACCGGACGGAACGCTGCGCAAGCTTCTCCTCTCACTCGGCATCAACGCGGCCGCGCTCTGGGCGGCGGCTGAACTGGTCGCGGGCATCCGGCTCGGGGACCGGTTCGAAGAGGTCGTGGTGGTCGCGGCGATCTTCGCCCTGGTCAACGCCTTCATCAGGCCGGTGGTGAAGTTCTTCGCCTTTCCCGTCATCCTGCTCACCCTGGGGCTCTTCACCCTCGTCATCAACGCCGGCATGCTCATGCTCGCCGACTGGCTGGCGGACGGGCTGGTCGTCGCCGGCTTCGCATCCGCTCTCCTGGGCAGCGTGATCATCTCATTCGTGAGCGTGGTTCTGGGGTCCATTCTGGACGTCAAGGGAAAACGGAGGAAATAGCCGGTCTCAGGCGCCGTCGTCAGCGCCGCGGACCCCCATGATATCACGAGACGGGAATAGTATCATCTACTCGGGCCGGATAGTATCACGCCTGCCGGCGGATGGCGCGTCGAGGCCTGATCGGCTGTCCCCGTCAAGGCACGACCGGATAGTACCACACCCGCTGGATCAGCCCGTCGCGCACGTGGTAGACGGCGAGCGAGGCCTGGGACCGCTCTTCCCCGTCCCGTGCCGTCCAGGATGCCCGTTCCCGCACCGCCACGAAGTCCCCGGTGACCACCGCCTCCTCGATTTCCGACCGCACGGTGGGCTGCGCCTCGAAATAGGTCGCCATGTAGTCGCGCAGCATCTCCCGGCCGCGAACCTCGACCGAGGTGATGGTCCCCTGCACGTTCACCCACTCCACGGCGGGCGACACCCACGACAGCAGATCCTCGGCGTCGTGCCGGTTGAAGGCGTCCATGTGCCCCTGCACCACCGCCAGGGGCCCGACGACCTCGGCGTCCCTCTCCGATGCCGGCGGCTCGCCACAGGCGGCGCCGACCCACCCTGCCGCGAGCGCCGTGCCGACCGCGAGCAACATTCGGCTCATCCGTCATCCTCCTCCAGAACCATCTCCGCCAGCGACCGGAGATCCGGCACTTCCAGGTCGGGACGGGCGCTCACCGGCATGGTAGCCCCCGATCCGCCATGCGGGGAGACCCGGTTCACATGCACCGTGGCGAATCCGAGGCGTTTTGCCGGGACGATGTCGTGGAAGAGGCTCTGAGCGACATGCAGAATGGCATCGACGGGCCGACCGAGACGCTTGAGGGCCAGCTCGAAGTTCCGCGCATCGGGCTTGTAGCTGCCCGCCTGCCGGGCCGTGACGACTTCGTCCCATTCGACCCCCAGGCGACGTGCCGAAAAGGCGAACAGGTCGTCGTCCACGTTGGAGATCACCGCCAGCCGATAGCGCGAAGCGAGGATGCGCAGCGCATCGACGGTGTCGTCGAAGGGTGCCCAGCGTGCGATCGACTCGGGCAGCGAGGCCCGCTCGCGGGGGCTGGGGACGAAGCCGAGCTCGCGCCCGAACTCGTCCACCACGCGGGACAGAACCTCGCGGTAGGTGAGGTAGGCGCCCGCCTGGATGGCCGACTCGAAGCGCGCGAAGTGCTCCAGGATCTCCGCTGGAGGCAGATCGCGGCCGTGCGCGTCCAACACGTGCGCGACGGCCTCGAGAATCCCGCTCTCCCAGTCGATGAGCGTGCCGTAGCAGTCGAAGGTGAGGACTTCGAAGGAGGAGAGCTTCATCCCCTGCACACGCTCATCTCCTTCTCTGCGCGCGCCGCTGCCGCGAGCGCGCCACCGCCTCCCCCACCAGCGGCCCGGCCAGCCCGCCGATGGTGCCGCCCAGGACCATCATGAACCCCAGCGGACCGAGGGTCGGGACCAGCCCCACTCCCGAGCTGATCGCCTGATAGACGCTCGCCACCCCGAAGGCGAGCGCGCCCACCACGAATCCGATCACGGTGCGTCGCACGATTCGGTTCATCGGCCCTCTCCCGTTGGGGGCTCTTCGCCGTCCGCGCCGCCCCCGCTCGACTCGCCCGCCAGCCCGCGCGTCTCCAGCAGATAGCGCGCGGTCGCCCGGTATTCCGCATCGGTCATGGTTCCCGGGGCCTCGTAGGGCATCGACAGTCGCAGGTATCGCGTCAGCGTCTCCTCGTCTCCGCGGGACGCCAGGGTCGCTGCCGTGATCTCGGCCCCGACCTGGCCCTCCACATCGTGGCAGAAGGCGCACCGCTGGGCGTAGACCAGCGCGCCGTCGACCTGGGGGCCATCGCTGCAGCCGACCGACAGCACGGCGGCGGAGAGGACGGCCGAGGACAGGACGAGCGCCACGATCGTTCGCCGACGGCCTGTCACCGTCAACCGCGCCTCACCCGCAGCCGACGCATCGCCATCCGGCCTTCCGCGGCGGTCATCGCGCCTCCACATTCCTGCCCGCACCTCCCACTCAGGCCACCTCCACCGGGTGCGGAAGCGCCAGGTTGAGCAGGTATCCCTTCTGGTTCCAGACGCCTTCCACGGGCTGGGTGTTGCCCGCAGCGTCGGTTGCGCGGGTCCGCAGCGTGTAGGCCCCGGGCGCGGCCTGCCACTCGAACTCGAAGCGCGTCCAGGCGTAGCGCAGGCGAGGGCCGACCAGGCGTGCGGGCGCCCAGCTGGCGCCATCGTCCGCGCTCCATTCCACCGAGTCGATGGGACCGTCATTGGAGTAGGCGAAGCCGCGCAGCCGGGTAGTCCCCGCCGGGACGGCCGCCGGCCAGGGGAGGGCCAGCGCGCTCTTCACCGGCAACGCCGTCACCGGAGCGCCGTCCGCCGGCGCATACTGCTCGGCCGGCCAGTCCGGGCCGATCAGGACATAGGAGCTGGTGTTGGCCCGCACCCAGATCGGCTCGGTGGACACCTGGATCTCTCCCACCCACTTGATGCTGTTGCTCCCCGCCCAGCCGGGGACCATCCCGCGCACGGGGAATCCGTGGTCGGGGGGCAGCGGCTCGCCGTTCATCGACAGGGCGAGCAGGGTATCCGGGTCCATCGCCTTGTCCACCGGCATGGGCCGGCTGAAGGCTCCGTCGTCGAGGCCCACGAGGTTCACCGCCACCGCCTCCGGACGCAGTCCGGCCGCCTCGAGCACCGAGGCCAGCGACGGTCCCGACCACGCCGCGCATCCGACCGCCCCCGTGCCCCACTGCGTGCCCTCGGCCGCCTGTCCCAGCACGCGCGCGTAGAACCCGCGCCAGTTGCCGGCGCACTCCAGATACGCGATCACGGACTGGCTCGGCAGCGCGCGCAGGTCGTCGAGGCCGAGCTCGATGCTTCGTTCGATGCCGTCGCCGGTGACGCGCAGCCGGTAGTCGTCCACCCCGATGACCGGGGTCGGGGCGTGGTTGCGCACGAAGAAGAGGTCGTTGGGGGTGATGAGCCCGTCCAGCAGCTCGAGCCGGCTCTCCAGGTTGGTGGCATGGCGGATGAAGGATTCGGGATCCTTGATCCACGCCGTCTCGAGTTCGGGCTCGACGGCGCCGGTATCGGAGCGGCAGCCCGGGAGGAAGGCGGATGCCCCGCCCGCGGCCATGAGCGCCGCGAACTGCCGGCGGGAGAGCGTCGCGCCCGCCGCGCCGGACCACGGCCGCGCGTTCGCCCCCCCTGCATGCGCCGAACCCGAAGCCTCCGCATCGCTGCCCACCGGAATCGACATTCGCCGGTCCGGGCTCGAGGCCTTCGCCTTCTGCGCCTGCCCCCGGCTCATGACACGGTCTCGATTTCGAGTTCGGTGGAGAACTCGACGCACCCGACCATGGTTCGGTAGACCGGGCAATACGGATGGTGAACCTCGTGCGCCCGCCGCGCCTGCTCTTCCTTTCCGGCCTCCATGCGCAGGTGGTAGCGCACATG
The DNA here is from genome assembly GCA_965202805.1 of Longimicrobiales bacterium. Classification (GTDB taxonomy): domain Bacteria; phylum Gemmatimonadota; class Gemmatimonadetes; order Longimicrobiales; family Gaopeijiaceae; genus BD2-11. The sequence goes on along the minus strand of OZ241869.1, from coordinate 104,272 downwards.
AACGGTGCGAATCACGAGCACCCCGTCCTCCTTGTCGATGCCTCCCTCGACCTCGGAGGTCAGGCGATCCTGCCCCGCCGGTATCCCGCGCGCCTCCAGCGCGCCGCCAAGGGTTCCCGTGAGTCAGCCCCCGGCCGCCGCCACGATGTAGTCGAGGGTGGTGGCCACCGGGGTCTCGGGCTCGACGCCGTAGTGGCTGGCGATCTCGCTGTGCACCCCGAACAGGACGGGGTCGGAAGTGGCCGGCAGATGCGCATGGCGCAGCGGGCCCGCCTTGCGCTCGATGCGGACGCGGGAGGTGTAGACCACGGGTTGTCTCCTTTGCTGGCGGCTTGCGGTGGCAGCCGGTGCTTGCGGTGGCGGATGGCTCGTTGCGGGGCTGGCGGGCTGGGAAGGTAGCGAGTTGCGAGGATGCGGTTCAGGGGATTCCGGCGGGCGACCGTGCCACCCGGACGGCGTCGGACGCGGCTACACGGCGACCGCGCGCGACCCGAGTTCGTCCATGGCTGCGTCGACCGCGCCGGCGGTGTCGACCGCGCATCCGCTCGCCCCCAGGGCATCGCCCACCGCGCGGATGGTACGCTCCAGCAGGTCCGGCCGGGTCGTTACGTAGCCCATGTGGCCCACGCGGAAGTACTGGTCGGCCATCGCGGGGTGGAGGCCGGCCGCGACGATCACCCCCCGCTCGACGATGCGCCCCACCAGGGAGGCGTCCACCCCCTCGGGATAACGGACGGCGCTCAGCGTATTCGCGCAGTGGGCGTCGCTGGCGGGGACCACGCCGAGCCCCATGCGCGCCCAGGCCGCGCGCATCGCCCTGCCCGTGCGCGCATGGCGCTCGATGCGGGCGTCCACGCCCTCGAGTCCGTCCAGCCGATCGGACAGGATCTCTCCCAGCGCGACCTCGGCCGCGACCACCAGGTTGGTGGCCGGGGTGGCGAAGTAGCTCATGCTCCCCGCCTCATGGGTCTCCATGATGGGCAGCCAGACGTTCCAGTCGAGGTACAGGGGGCAGGGGGTGCGGCGCGTCCGGCTCGCCTCCATCGCGCGCGGGCCGGCGACGAGGAGCGCGAGCCCGGGCGGGAGTCCCATCGCCTTCTGCGAGGCGGTGAAGTACACGTCGGCGCCCCATGCGGACATCTCGAAGGCCTCGGCCCCGGTGGCGCAAACGCCGTCGAAGACGGAGAGCACCCCGCGAGAGCGCGCGAGAGCCGCCAGGCCGGCCGGATCGACGAGCACGCCCGTCGAGGTGTCGACGTGGGTCGCGAACAGCGCCTTCGCCGCGCAGGCGTCCAGGGCGGCCTCCACCTCCGCCAGCCCCGGCCGCTCGCCCGGCGGGCTGGCGACCGCATGGACCTTCACTCCGCGGTGCTCCAGCACCAGCCGCATGCGGTCGGCGAAATAGCCCGTGTCCACGAGCACGGCCTCGTCGCCCGGATCGAGCAGGTTCACCGCCGCCATGTCCATCGCCAGCGTTCCGCTGCCCGCGATCAGAAAAGGCTGTGCGCCCTCCCCCGCGCGCCACACCTCGCGCATCCCGCTCAGGGAGGCGCCGAACGCCTTCACCGCGAAGGGCTGTCCGTGCCCGGGCGGCGGTATCGAGAAGGCACGCAGTACTTCCGGGGAAACCTCGATGGGTCCGGGAATCATCAGCAGGGGACGTTCGCTCATGGCACCTGGCAAACGGTTGATGTCTGGAAGAGGCCGGGACCGGGGGCCTCGTCGCGGCCGGTGGCCCTCGTCGCGGCCGGTGGCCCTCGTCGCGGCCGGTGGCCGAAGCTAACCCATTCGCCGGATCCCGGGAAAGCCGCCCGGCATCCCGCCCGGCATCCCGCCCGGAGCACGTCCGAAGCCATGGCCCGGTCCGATTCCGGGCTGCCCGCTCATCACCGCAGCCGCGGTGAGCGAGGCGTTCTCACCCGCCAATCTTTCTGTTCCTGCCCGCGCTTCCCATTATGCCCGGCGGACGCCCTCCATCCCCTAGCGGAGAAACCCATGGCCCAGAACCCCGGCCCCACCCCGGCGGAATCCTCCGAATTCGACCAGCTCGAGCTTCCGGACCGCTCGGTGCGCGGACTGCTCCGCCACTTCGGGCCGGGGATCATCCTGATGATGACCGGGATCGGCACCAGCCACCTGGTCACCGCGCCCACCGCGGGAGGCCGGTTCGCGTACGCGCTGCTCTGGTGCCTTCCGGTGGCCTACATCTTCAAGTACTACGGCTTCGAGATGGCCTTCCGCTTCACCAACGCCACCGGCAAGAGCCTGATCGAGGCCTATGCGACCGCGCGCTGGAAGTGGCCGCTCTGGTATGTGCTGGTGACGACGCTCATCCAGTGCGCGATCGGGCAGGCGGGCCGGCTGATCGCGGCGGCCGCGGTCGTGTACTACGTGGGCTCCGAGGTGCTGGGCTGGCCGGTCACCCTCACCGGGGCGGCGGTGGGGCTGGGCGTGGTGTCGGTGGGCATCCTGCTCATGGGGCGCTACAAGGCCGTGGAAAACTCGGCCAAGATCCTCGCGGCCATCATGGTGGTGTCCACGCTGGCGGTCTACTTCTACCAGCCCGCGCCCTTCTCCGAGATGGGCACCTTCTTCCTGGTCGAGATCCCCGACGGCTCCTGGCTGGTCATCGCCGCCTTCCTCGGCCTCCTCCCCACCGGCATGGACGTCTCGCTCCAGGCCTCCGAGTGGGGGAAGGCCAAGAAGGCGGGAATGAGCAGGATCCGCGACCGCATGGAGGAGATGGGCATCGCGCGCTCGTTCGATCCGTTCTGGCCGCGCCTCAGCGACCTGACGGTGCACACCGACCGCCTCCCGGCGCACGCGCGCGAGTACTGCCGGCGCTGGTTCCAGATCGGCCTCTGGGACTTCCGCCTCGGCCACGTGGTGTCGTTCGTGATGGCCGCCGTGTTCATGCTGCTCGCCGCGGTGTGGCTCTACCCCAGCGCGGTGGAGGGCCAGGCCGTGATGGGCGAGATCGCGGGCATCTTCACCAACTCGGTGGGCCCGGGCATGATGGGGCTGTTCATGTTCGGCGCCTTCGCGGCCACGTTTTCGACCGCCTTCAACTACTTCGACGGCTGGCCGCGCATCGTCGGGGCCTGCGCCCGCAACCTGTTCCGGGGCACCGCGCGCACGGCGGGCATCGACAGGAAGCAGAAGGGCTGGTACTCGGAGTACAACCTGTACCGCGCCACCATGATCTACTCGCTGATCGGCTCGGTGGCCGTGATCGCAGGGCTGCCGCGCCCGGTCTTCCTGGTCCTGGTCGCCTCGGCGCTGGCGTTCTTCATCGCCCCGGTGATCTTCTTCCTCAACTTCTACTACTGCCTGGTCGTGATCCCGAAGGAGGACCGCGCCTTCTACCCCTCGACCTTCGCCCGCTGGTTCGGCTGGTTCAGCCTGATCGTGTTCACCGCCATGAGCGTGCTGCTGATCTTCGCGCGGGTGTTCGAGATCCCGCTGTTCGGGGCGTAACCTGACAAAATGGCACTGGATCGGGCATTTCGGCCGTGCCCGAGCCGCAGGCCGGCCCTCACGGCATCCGTGGACTGCGCGTCCCGCTCCGGCCGGGCGGATATCGGCCGGGTAGCGGATCGAAACCCGCCTGCGCAAAGTGGCGATCCGTGGTCAGGACGGTCTGGATGCGCAGCTCCTGCATGACGACAAAACTGGTACAGTCCGTGAATGAGAACGCCTTGTCATTCCAGTCGAAGAACCAGCGCCTGGCCTTCCCGGCGCGCGACGGAGTGATCCACTCCCACCGAAGCCGGGAACTGGCGTCGATCTGTTCCCACCAGCGAGCCGCGGCGCGCAGCCCCAGCCGCATCCGAATCAGGGTCAGGGTCTCGTCGATGACATAGTCGGTGGAGAGGAGGTTCCCTCCGCTCCGCAACCAGGCGTCACGCGATCCCCGGCTCACCTCGTGCATGGGATCCGCCTCGTCCGCCATGGCCATCCACCCGGCCGTGTCGACGAACAGTGTGCGATCAGGCACGCGGCCGCCCGTAGAGCGAGCGGTCGTGATGCTCCGCCGTCAACCCGTCGTCAGATCTGCCAACCGCCTCGGCCCGGTAGAGCGAATCGTCCTCGGCGACGCCGTGGGTGAAGACGCCGCTCAGCGGCACGATCCGGAACGCGGGGCGGCTGCGATAAAGCACGGTGAAATCCTCGCCCTTGCGGACACGCTCGATGATCCGCCCCATCTCGTTCCGGAGCGTCTTGACGTTGATCGTGCTCGACATCGCTCGGATACCTCCATCAGGCCGTCAGCAGCATAAGGTCACCTTAAGATCATCCGTAGACAATAACAAGATGCCTTAAAGGCCTCCGCGAGGAGGCTCACGGGCTGCGAACCGTCGGATGCCGCAGAGCGGCCAATGATGTCAGCTCTTCCCCCCCGTCAGCCGCTTGACCCACGGAGCCGCGAGCAACCCCACGATGCCGACGACACCGATGGTCACCGCGACGTTCTGGAAGAGAGCCGCCGGAGCAAGGTCCACCAGTTGTCCGGCCACCAGCCCGGCGAACAGGTTGCCCAGCGCCGCGCCCACGAACCACACCCCCATCATCTGACCCACCCGGTTCACGGGCGACAGCTTCGTGATGGCCGACAGGCCGATGGGCGAGATACACAACTCGCCCACCGTGTGGAAGAAGTAGGTCACCACCAGCCAGGCGGGGCTCACCAGGTTGTCGGTCGTGGCGTTCGCGGCGCCCCAGGCCAGCACGAAGAACCCCATAGACAGCCCCACCAGCCCCATCGCCGCCTTCATGGGGATCGACGGGTTGCGGTTGCGCCGCTCCAGCCAGACCCAGAGCGAACCGAAAACGGGCGCGAGCAGGATGATGAAGAAGGAGTTCACCGACTGGAGAAAGCCGGCCGGCATGAGCCACCCCATGATGTTGCGGTCGGTGTAGTCGCGCCCGAAGAGGTTCAGCGACGACCCTGCCTGTTCGAAGCCGGACCAGAACACCGCGATCAGCAGGAACAGCCAGAAGATCACCCCCAGGCGGCGGTTCTCCTCCCGCGTGTGGCCTCCCGCCGTCCACAGATAGACGAAGTAGGCCGCGATGATGATCAGCACGCCGTAGCCGAGCACCGTCGCAATCTGCGCCAGCGTGGCCGGAATCACCCCGGTCGACACGAGGTAGCCGAAGGCCACGACGCCCACGACGACGGCGAAGAAGGTGCCGAAGAACCTGCGCGACTTCGCCGCCAGCTGCGCGGGGCGATCCTCCGTCTTCAGGAGCCCGGCCTCGCCCAGGAGGCGGGCTCGGTTCCGGTACTGGATGAGCCCGAACACCATGCCCACGCCGGCCGCCCCGAAGCCCCAGTGCCAGTTGTAGCCCTCGGCGAGGAAGCTCGTGATGAGCGGCCCCAGCAACGCCCCCACGTTGATCCCCATGTAGAAGATGGAGAACCCCGCGTCCCGCCTCGCGCCTCCCTCGGGATAGAGTTCCCCCACGATGGTGCTGACGTTGGGCTTGAGCAGCCCCGTTCCCAGGACGACGAAGACGAGCCCCAGGAAGAAGGCGAACGTGCTCGGCACCGCCATCGTGAAGTGGCCCAGGGCGATGATCCAGCCCCCCACCCATACCGCCTTGCGCTGCCCCCAGAGGTTGTCGGCCACCCAGCCGCCGGGGAGCGCCATGATGTAGACGAGGCTCGTGTAAAGGCCGTAGATGGCGGCCGCGGTCCCCACATCGAGCCCCATCCCGGGATTGGCGACCTCGGATCCGTCGCCCCGCATGATCACGTGCGTCGTGGCCGTGGTCATGTAGAGCGCGAGCAGCGCGCGCATCCCGTAGTACGAGAAGCGCTCCCACATCTCGGTGAAGAAGAGGGTGGAGAGCCCGGCGGGGTGCCCGAACCAGGTTCCGTGGCGCTCCAGGATCTCGGCGTTAGAGGCGGATCGCGTGGTGGCGTCGTTCATGGTCCCGGACTCCTTGCAGTCGGCTCAGCGCTTGAAGGTGAAGGCCCCGGCTTCCTTCATTTCGGCGATCTCGTCGTCCCCGTAGCCGAGCACGTCGTCGAGGATCTCGTCGGTGTGTTCGCCCAGCAGGGGCGAGCGCGTGATGACCGCGGGCGAGTCGGAGAGCTTGATCGGGCAGCCGAGGTTCCAGTAGGGCCCGCGCTCCGGGTGGTCGAGTTCGACATACATCTCGCGCCCGCGCACGTGGTCGTCGTCCGCCAGATCCGCGGTGCTCATCACGGGCCCGCAGGGCACGTTGAGCTCGTTCAGAATCGCCATCAGCTCGCGCTTGGTGTAGCGGCTCGCGAAGTCGTTCAGGATGTCCCACATCTCGCCCTGGTTCCGCCGCCGCACGCCGATGTCCGAGAAGCGCGGATCGTTCACCAGCTCCTCGCCCCCGACCCGGGTCGCGAGCGCCTCCCAGACGTGTTCCTGCACCACGATATAGAGATAGTCGTTGATGCCGCCCGGCTTGCAGTGGATGCAGTTGCCCAGCTGCCCGCCGCCCGAGTCGTTGCCGGCGCGCGGGGTGAAGTCGTCGAATTCCTGGATCGAGTACTCGGCCAGCGGCCCGCGCGTGATGCGCTGGTGGTCGCGCCACTTCACCCGCACCAGGTTCATCACGCAGTCCATCATGGCGCACTCGACGTACTGCCCCTTCCCGGTCTGCTCGCGATGGAGCAGCGCCGCGAGGATGCCCAGCGCCAGGTGCACTCCTGTGCCCGAGTCGCCGATCTGGGCTCCGGTCACGACGGGGGATCCGTCGAACATGCCCGTCGTGCTCATCGAGCCGCCCATCGCCTGGGCGATGTTCTCGTAGGCCTTGAAGGCGGCGTAGGGGCCCTCGGTGCCGAAGCCCTTGATGGAGGCCATCACCATGCGCGGGTTGATCTCGTGCACGCGCTCCCATCCGAAGCCGAGCCTGTCCAGAACCCCGGGCCCGAAGTTCTCCATGAGCACGTCGCACTCCTGCACCAGCCGGGTGAAGACCTCCTTCCCGCGCTCGTTCTTCAGGTTCACCGTGATCGAGCGCTTGTTGCAGTTGAGCATGGTGAAGTAGAGGCTGTCGGCCCCCGGCACATCGCGCAGCTGCTTGCGGGTGGCGTCCCCGAAGGGCGACTCCAGCTTGATCACGTCCGCGCCCATGAACCCCAGCAACTGGCTGGAGGTGGGGCCTGCCTGGACGTGGGTCATGTCCAGGATGCGGATGCCGTTGAGTGCTTTGCTCATGCGGAATGCTCCGATGGGTCGTATGGATGGTGAAGCGGGAAGCGGCCGGGCATGTGCTCGCGACCCTTTCGGGCATCAACTCCCCCGAAGGCCGGCGGATTCCATCCGTGCCGAACGTTTGTCCTCACTTGTACATGGTCTGGCGCTTGGTGCCCGGCGCCCATTCGCCGGGATCCACCCAGATGTTGATGACGGCCGACTTGCCGCTGCTGCGCACCGACTCGCGCGCCCGCTGCAGCGCCGGCTGGATCCGGCCGGGATCTCGCACCTCCTCGCCGTATCCGCCCAGCATCTCGGCGAACTTCGAGAAGGGCACGTCGCCCAGCAGGTTGCCCACGTTGCCGCGCTCCTGCCCGTACTTGGCCAGCTGCCCGTAGCGGATCTGGTTCATCGCCGAGTTGTTGCCGATGACGGCGATGTAGGGCGCGCCGAAGCGGTTGCAGGTCTCCATGTCGAAGGCGGTCATGCCGAAGGAGCCGTCGCCGTAGTAGCAGAGGATTTCCTTGTTCGGATGCGCCAGCTTGGCCGCCATGGCGAAACCGGTGCCCACGCCCAGCCCGCCCAGGGCGCCCGGATCCATCCAGTTGCCCGGCGCGCGCGGCTTGACCGCCTGCGCGCTGATGGTCACGACGTCGCCGCCGTCGCCGATGTAGACGGTGTCCTCGGTGAGGAACTCGTTCAGCTCCCACGCCACCCGGTAGGGGTGGATGGGGTTGGCGTCGGAGAGGAAGAGCGGCATCAGCTTCTCGGTCTTCTGCTCCTCGATCTCGCGCAGATGCTTCATCCAGCCGAGGCGGCGGGCCGGGCCGTCCCCGAGGTTGGAGCTGGCCTCTGCGAGCACGGCCTCCATGATGGCGCCCGGATGGCCCACGAGACCCAGGTCGACGTCGCGGTTCTTGCCCACCGTGCGGTAGTCGAGGTCGATCTGCACCACCGTGGCGCCCGCGGGCAGGCGCTTGCCGTAGCCCATGCGGAAGTCGAACGGGGTGCCCACGATCACGATCACGTCGGCGTTGCCGAAGCCGGCGCCGCGGGTGCGGTGGAAATAGTGGGGGTCATCGGGGCCGAGCAGGCCGCGCGAGGCGCCGTTGGTGAAGGTCGGGATGTTCAGGGTGCGCACCAGGTCCCAGGCCTCCTGGTGTGCGCGGCAGCCCCACACCTGCTGCCCGAAGAGGATGGCGGGGCGCTCGGACTTGACCAGCAGATCGGCGAGGCGTTCGATGTCGCGCGGATCGCCCACGGAGCGGGTCGAGGCGCGGTAGCGGCCCGGCTCGGGGATGGTCGCGCTGGCGAGCGGAATCTCCCGGTCGAGGATGTCGCGCGGGATCTCGAGGTAGCTCGGCCCCGGCGTGCCGGCGAAGCACTCGCGCGCGGCCATCGACACCATGTCCGCGATGCGCTCGGTGGAGCGAACCCCGCCCGCGAACTTGGTGATCGGGCGCGCGATGTTGACGTGGGGCAGGTCCTGAAGCGACCCCATCTTGTGCTGGGTGAGCGCGCCCTGCCCGCCGATGTGCAGCACCGGGCTCTCCGACCGGAACGCGGTCGCGATGCCGGTGAGCGCGTTGGTGAACCCCGGGCCGGCCGTGGTGATCACGCACCCGAGCCCGCCGGTCTGCCGCGCATACCCGTCCGCGGCGTGGGCGGCGACCTGCTCGTGACGCACGTCGATGATGCGGATGTTCTCGTCGATGCACCCGTCGTAGGTGTCGATGATGTGCCCGCCGCACAGCGTGAAAACGGTGTCGACACCCTCGTTGGCCAGCGCGCGGGCGGCCAGGTGCCCGCCCGAGATGACGTCTTCCTCGCGGCTCTTGCGCGCCAGGGTGTCTTCGGCGGTCCTGGATTTCAGTGCGGTCGCGGTCGTCATGAACTTCATCCTCCGTGATGGCTTGCGAATCGAGCCGCGCGGGCCTCCCCGCGAGTCCGAGCAAAGCTAGGGAGCGGGCTGCGGCCTGCCAAGGAAGGCGAAGACGCGTGGGTTGCAATGCCGGGGGAGGGGCGGATCCGAAAGCTTGGCGGCGCGGGTGAATCACGTTAGAATGTCACCAAATGGAATGTGGATAGATACCATTTGGTGAATGCCGATGAGATACAAGAAGCCGGAGGCTCTCAAGCCTCTTCTCGTTCGCGAGGGGGCGGTGGCGATGGTTCGGAGCGGCCTGCCGTTTTCGATGCTGGACGAGGTCGCGGCCGCCGCAGGGGTCGGGCGCCTCGCGCTCGCCCGAGTGATCGGACTGCCCTCCACGACTCTCGCCCGGAGGCGAAAGGCGGAGCGGCTGACGGAGGAGGAGTCGGATCGACTGGTGCGCGTAGCCCGTCTGGTGGCGTTGGTCCACGACATGATGCTGGGCGATGGCAAAGCCGCCCGGCGGTGGCTCGGGGATCCGCACGAGCTGCTTGAGGGCGAGTCACCGCTCGAACGGGCATCCACTGAGGTGGGGAGCCGCGAAGTGGAACAGGTCATCGGACGGATTCGCCACGGGATCTTCAGCTAAGGGTGTGGCGAGCCTGATCCATGGATGGCGACTGGCCGCGCCGGAGTATTCTCGCACCGTCGAAGACATGCTCTCCGGGGACGGCACTCTTCGGAATGGCGGGCGCTGGAGCAGCCCGGGGCGGAGGGTGGTCTACCTGGCAGGCAGTCTGGCACTGGCGAGCCTGGAGCTGCTCGTTCGTCTCCGAGATAGCGATGTGCTGAAAGCGTACCGCAAGCTCCGCGTGGGCATCCCGCCGGATCTCGTCAAGGCGGTGGATCGTCAGCAGTTGCCCGCCGATTGGGCCCGTACGAGCCTGCACCCCGCCACCCAGGGCATCGGCGACCGATGGCTCGCCTCGCTGGAGTCCGCCGTCCTCGCGGTGCCGAGCGCCGTGGTCATCGGCGAGGTCAACTACATCGTCAATCCCGCCCATGCGGATTTCTGCAGGCTCGAGCCGGGTGAGATCATGGCATACCGCTACGATCCCAGGGTCCTGAAGAGCACATGAGCCGCCGCTAATCCTCCCGCACCCTGAGCACCAGCTTGCCGAAGTGGGCGCTCGCCTCCATCTGGCGGTGTGCTTCGGCCGCCTCTCGCAGCGGATAGACCGCGTCGATCAGGGGCACGATGCGGCGGGCGGCGAAGTGGGGCACCACCACCCGCTCGAACTCGGCCATGATGTCGGCCTTCTCGGGCACCGGACGCGAGCGCAGCACCGAACCGATGATCGTGTGCCGCTTGACCATCAGCAGGGCCAGGTTGAGTTCGGCCTTGAGCCCGCCCATCAGCCCGATCACGACCAGGCGGCCGCCGGGCGCCATGGCCTTCAGGTTGCCCTTCAGGTAGGCCGCGCCGATGTGGTCCAGCACCACATCCACCCCCCGGCCCCCCGTGAAGGCGCGCGCCGCCGGGGCGAACTCCTCGGCCGTGTAGTCCACCACGCAGTGCACGCCCATCGCCCGCACGCGCTCCACCTTGCCGGGTGAGCAGGTCACGACCATGCGGGTGTCGGGCACCAGCGTGCGGCACAGGTGGATGGCGGCCGTGTTCACCCCGCCTCCGCCGCCGTGCAGCAGCACTGCGTCGCCGTCGCCGAGGCGGCCCAGCATGAACAGGTTGAGGTACGCGGTCACGTAGGTCTCGCAGACGCATGCCGCCTCCTCCCACGACAGCGCCTCCGGGATCCGTACCAGGTGGCCCTCGTAGGCGCACGCGAACTCCGCGTATCCCCCGCCGGCCACCAGCGTCATGACCCGGTCGCCGGGACCGAAGCGCTCGACCCCGGGGCCCGTCTCGCGCACCACGCCCGCCACCTCGAGCCCGAGGATCTCCGACTCGCCGGGAGGCGGGGGGTACTTCCCCTTCCGCTGGCTGATGTCGGCGTGATTCACGGTGGTCGCCACCACCTCGATGAGCACCTGGCCCGCTGCGGGCTCGGGCACCGGAGCATCGCCCCGGCGCAACACCCCGGCATCCCCGAAACCGTCCATCAATACGGCCTTCATGGCGTCTCCCCGGGCGAGTTCAGTCCCCGCGGGCGCTCCTCGTGGAGGCGCCCCGGAACGCGCCGTCCGACTTGACCGGACTTCCGGCGCGCATCATCCTATCCGAAGCCGCCTTGCCGTGCGAGTTGTGCGGGGGCACGCCGCGCGGTGGCCCGACCGCTGCCGCGGCACGCCTCCTGTGATGTATTCCCTCTGCTGGAGGAACTTCATGAAGCTCTTCACGCCCCTGACCGCCGTGTTCGCCCTTCTCCTTCTCCTTCCCGCCTGCGCGCAGGAGGCGGCGGAAGAGGCTGCTTCAGACATGGAGATGGCCGAGTCCGAAGAAAAGGCCATGGAACCGGACTGCTTCGTGAGCGGCGACCTGGAGGGCCGGCTCAGCTCGCTCGAGTCCGCCTCCACGTCGTTCGGCGACGTGATGGTCAAGGTCTGCTACGGCGCGCCCCTGCGCAGGGACCCCAACAACCCCGAGGTGACCCGTGAGATCATGGGCGCCCTGGTCCCCTACGACGCCCCCTGGCGCATGGGAGCCAACGAAGCCACCGCGATCTACCTGAGCGCGGGCGCCAGCGTCGGAGGCGTCGCCCTGGACGCGGGCGCATACTCCCTCTACGCCACCCCCACCATGGGTGACTGGACCGTCCACATCAACTCGGTCAACGAACGCTGGGGCATCCCCATCGGTCCCGAAGTGACCGCCAACGACGTGGGCAGCTTCATGGTGACGCCGGGCATGGTGGAGGAGGCGGTCGATCAGCTGCGCTACAGCTTCATGGAGGCCGAGGGCGGCGCCGACCTGGTCATGGAGTGGGAGCAGACCAGCATCAGCATCCCGATCCGTTCGGGCTGACCGGAGCCGGTCGACCACATCCCGGGAGGCCGCGGGGCCGCGGCCTCCCCTCAAGCCACGCGGTCCCGCCCGCTGGGGAGCCACTCCGCATACCGCCGGTACGCCGGTTCCTCCCGGCCGTACCGGCGATAGCACTGCTCCACCAGCCACTGCATCCACTCGTTGAATTTCTCGTCGCCGCTCATGTCGCGGATCTCGTGCGTCCAGTCCTCGAGCCGCTCCCAGGCACCCAGCAGCGCCCCGCCCATGAACTCCCACACCAGCTCCAGGGAAACCATGTGGCGATGGGCCATGAGGCCCACCGACTCGAAGGTCAGGCAAACCAGCATCGCGGCGTCCTCATACTCGCTTCCGCGCGCGCGAATCTCGGACCCGTCGATACCCGGCGGAAGGGTGAGGATCAGGCGCAGGGCGCGCGCCAGGGGGGGATTCTGCAGCGAGCGCGCGAGTTCGATGGCGGCCGTGGCACGGCGCTGGATGCCGTACTGCTGAATCTGCAGGTAGCCGAAGAGGAAGCCTGCGATCACGACGAGGACGCCGACGATCTCCGCAAGATTCCCCAGGGATTCGAGGTTCATGGTTCAGTCGGCACAACCGGGAGAGGAAGCATGGCCCGCGGCCAAAACTAGTGATCCGGCGAGTCCCGGGACACCTCGCCGCGAGGCGAAGCGCAATCCGGACGGACGTGCTACATTTGCGGAGCAATCACACCGCACCCAACGAGGAGAGCCGATCTGATGTCAACGTCGAACCCGGGGTTCACCGGCCGTGTCCTGCTGCTCGTGCTGATCGCCTTTCTTCCGGCGGTCGGGATCTACCTGTACGCGAACGGCGAGATCCGCTCACTCCAGCTGGCCAATCAGGAGCAGGAACTTCTGCGCGCCACGAGGGAGACGTCGGTGGAGTATAATCGGCTCCTCGAAGAGAGCCGGGTACTGCTGGCGACGCTCGCGGAGTTCCCGCAGGTGAGCGGGATGCAGCAGCCGGATTGCACCGATGTCCTCGGGCGCGTCTTCGACCAGGCGAACCACCTCAACGGGATCTGGGTGATCGGACTCGACGGGTACGTCGGGTGCGGCTCCGTGCAGCCCGACGGACTGCTCTACCTGGGCGACCGCACCTACTACATCCGCGCCATGAACGAGAACCGCCACGTGATCGGCAACTACCAGATCGGACGCGTCACGGGTCGTCCGGGCGTCGGATCGGCCATCCCGATTCCCGATGAAACCGGGATGCCCGAAGGGGTTCTGATCGCGAGCATCGACCTGCGTGCCCTGAGCGATATCGCGCAGGACATGGAACTGCCCGAGTCTTCCACGTTCACCGTGCTGGACCGGGAAGGCCGCGTCCTGGTTCGTTTCCCGGCCGGGCAGAGCGAGGGTGACACCATCGGAGCCATGCGGACGGAGGGATTCCCCGAGGCGGTCGACGAGCCCGGCATCGTGCACGGCGCCGATCTGGACGGGAGCATGTCGGTCTTCGCGGTCGCGCCGCTGACGGGCGAGGGGGCGACTCCCGAGGGGTACATCGCCATCGGGCGGCCGGAAGGCCAGATCAGTTCGGAGGCATCCGACGTTGTGAACCGGACTCTCGGACTGTTGGCGCTCGCCGGACTCGCCCTGCTCACCGCAGCGTGGATCTTCGGGCGCTACCTCATCGCGAGACCATCCTCGGGAGGCTGATCCGGTATCCGGGCCTCGTCCCTCGCGTGCTGATCGCCCGATCCGGCGCCGAGTCGCGGACCGGGCATTCGCCAGCGCCCCCCCGCTCTCTCCGGGCCGCAGGGCGTTTCGCGTCTCGCCCGCACAGCTCTGTTTCTCCGTTACGAGATAGTGACCGCTTAAGGTGCTGCTTCGGCTGGCATTACGTGATATTTTGGTATCGTCATCCAACGCCTTGCAATGGGAGGATAGCCGATGTTGTCCAGAATTCGTCTGAATGCAGTTCTCGCCGTGCTGGTTGCCCTGTGCGCCAGCGATCTGGCCGCGCAGCAGGCCGCTACCATAACCGGACGCGTGACCGGGGAGGGGGGTGCCGGCGTCGCCAGCGCGCAGGTGGTGGTGACGCACGAGGTGACCGGGGTCCAGACCGGAGCGCTGTCGGGAAATGACGGCGGGTTCGTGGTGGAGGGAGTTCGTCCGGGCGGACCCTACACGGTCGAAGTGATCATGATCGGCTACGGCCCCCAGTCCGCAACCGGCGTCTCGCTGGAGGCGGGCCAGTCGCTGGCGCTGGACTTCAGCCTGAGTCAGGAGGCGATCGCCTTCGATGCCCTCGAAGTCTTCGCCACCCGCGCCCAGGACCGGCAGACCCCGGTGGCCTTCACCAACGTGAGCAAGACGCAGATCCAGAATCAGTTGGGCTCCAGGGACCTCCCGATGGTGCTCAACGTGACCCCCAGCGTCTACGCGACCTCGCAGGGGGGCGGCGCCGGCGACGCCCGCGTCAACGTGCGCGGCTTCAACCAGCGCAACACCGCCGTGATGATCAACGGCGTGCCCGTCAACGACATGGAGAACGGATGGGTCTACTGGTCCAACTGGGACGGAGTGGGCGACGCGGCCTCCGACATACAGGTCCAGCGTGGCCTGTCGGCGGTCAACCTGGCCACGCCATCGATCGGAGGCACGGTCAACGTCATCACCGATCCCGCGGACCGGGGCGCCGGCCTCATGTACAAGCAGGAGTTCGGGCTCGGCAGCCTGGACGACAGCGGTGGATGGGGGCTCGGCAACAACATGCTGAAGGAGACCCTGGTGGTGAACACGGGGCCCATGGGGGCGTTCGCCGCCACGGGTTCGGTGGTGCGCAAGACCGGGAGCGGGATGTACCAGGGCTTCACCGGCGGGGACGCGCTCTGGATGGACGCGTGGGCCTACTACCTGGCCACCTCGTTCCAGCTCAATCCCGGCAACCGGATCGAGGCCTATGCGGTGGGCGCGCCGCAGCGCCACGGCCAGAACCTCTACAAGCTGAACCTCGCGAGCCTTGATCCGGACTTTGCGCGGTCGCTGGATGGATTCGACGCCGGGGCCTTCGAGGACTATCCGGCGGTGGGCAGGGGCCGCAGCCCCAACGTCGCCCCGGTCAGCTCCAGCTACGGCGGAACCCAGTACAACAGCACAGGCCCGGACGCGGGACAGCGGGACCGCTACAACAGTGGGTACCTCAACGAACGGGAAAACTACTTCCACAAGCCGCAGGTCAACCTGAACTGGTATTCCTACTTCGGTGACGGCCTGCAGCTGACCACGGTGGGGTACTACTCCGGCGGTCGCGGAGGCGGTACCGGCACGTACGGGTCGCTCAGGTGGAACAGCAGCTACGGTCAGAGATTCGCCGACTGGGACGCGACCATCGAACGCAACAGGTCGAGCTCATCCGGGTCGCGCGGAATTCTCCGCAACTCGGTCAACAACCAGAACACCTTGGGCGCTATCTCCAAGCTGCGGAAGAGCTTCGAAGGGGGCTTGACCGCCGAGGTCGGTGTCGACTGGCGCACGGCCACCATCGAGCACTACCGGGAGGTGCGGGACCTCCTTGGCGGCTCCTACTACAACGACTGCTTCCGCGGCTGCAGCTCCGATTTCTGGACGGAAGCCCAGGAGAACCGGGGCCTGGGCGACAAGATCAACTACCACAACGAGAACACCGTGGACTGGCTGGGCGCCTACGTTCAGGCTGAAAAAAGCACCACCGCAGGCTCGCTCTACGGCATGGCCGGGTGGGCCCAGAACTCCTACACCTTCGTGGACTTCTTCAGGCATGATGCCGCATCCGGGGGCTACCGCACGCTGGAAAGCGGCAACATCGGCGGCTACCAGATCAAGGGCGGCGCGGTTCGCAACCTCAACGACCAGTGGTCCATCTTCGGGAACGCGGGCGTCATCTCCAAGGTGCCGATCTTCGACGGCGTGATCGACGACAACAACGGCACGCTCAACGCCGACCCGAAGAACGAGAAATTTCTCTCGTACGAGGTCGGAACCCAGTTCCGTTCGAACGACCGTCAGGTCTCTCTTGACGTTAACCTCTACCACACCACCTGGAGGAACCGGACCCTGACCCGATTCGTCCAGAACATCGGCGGCGTGGAGGGGGTGGACGGCCTGGTCAACCTGCTCGGCGTCGACGCGCGCCACATGGGCGTCGAGGCCGAGGGCGCGTACCAGCCCAGCAACGTGCTGCGCTTCGACTGGTCCGTCTCGGTCGCAAACTGGAAGTACCTGGAGGACGTCTCCGGTACCTATCGCCCCGACGACCAATCCTCCGAAACGGAGTCCTACGACTTCTACATCGAGGGTCTGAAGGTCGCCGACGCGCCCCAGCACCAGATGGCGCTCATGGCCTCCGTCTATCCGTCGGACGCCGCCTACGTGTCGCTCGTGGGCTTGTTCTACGGGGATCACTTCGCCCAGTTCGAGCCCTTCAGCCGCACGAACGCCGACGACCGGGGCGTCCAGTCCTGGCAGCCGCCAGGGTACTCGGTCTTCCACCTGCACACCTCGTATTCGCTCGGCGATGTCCTGCCGATCGCGAACGGCGGCAGCCTGCGCCTTTTCGCGAACGTCTACAACCTGTTCGACACGGTGTACATCCAGGATGCCACCGACGCGTCCAGGTGGAACGGCTACCACGACGACGGCGACCGCCACGACGCGGACTCGGCAGAGGTCTTCCTCGGCTACCCGCGCAATCTGAACGTGGGATTCCAGATCATCTTCTAGCGCTTGTGGCCGGGACTCGGAAGAGTTTCGGCTCCGGGAACATCGGCCCCGCCGGAGCGCTCCGGCGGGGCCGATGTTCTGCAGGAGAGGCGGACGGGCGATGGGCCCAGCAGGACTCGAACCTGCGACCGTCGGATTATGAGTCCGCTGCTCTGACCAACTGAGCTATGGGCCCGTCCGGCACCTGCTCGCCCGTCCGCGCTTCCCTCGCCACCAAGGTACGCAATCGAAACCCCGGCGTACAACCGCGATCCGGGCGCACGAGCGAAGGACAGGGCCTGGCCGGGTTTGTTGGACAAATCCGGGTCTTGATGGCGGACAAACGAGGGCCGCCGACCAAGGGCGTCGCGGCAGCATGGCGAGGCCCGGATGGCGGCGGGCGAGCGCTACCCGTGCCAAGCGAGCGAGAAGTCCCCCGAGTGCATATGTTTACGGCGCTCTGGAGCCGAGGGATTTCCCTTTGCGCGATCTCTTGCCCACTTTGTTCTCCCCCAGGTGCCGATTGGAAGCCGTCCATGAGCGACCGCCGCATGACCGACAGGGAGCAACGCATGACCGATCCGCGCGCCGCATGACCGACCAGGAGATCCTGGCCCGGTGGAAGGAGGAGCCCGGCCCGCTCCTTCCGGTGCTGCACGCCTTCCATGCGCGCGACGGCTACCTCTCGGAGGACGCCATCCGCGCGGTGTCGCGGGGGCTGCGCATCCCGCTCGCCGACCTGTACGGCACCATCACCTTCTACCACCACTTCGCGCGTGTCCCCGGCGGGCTCGACTGCCCGCGTGTGTGCACGGGACCGGTGTGCGTGCAGGAGGGCGCGCTGGACCTGCTTCGGGAGCTCGCGCCGGAGGGGGCGACCGGGATGCCGTGCTCGGGCCGCTGCGACGACCCCGTCCCGGTCCTGCGCGGCCACCTGACCCTGGCCGGGCGCTCGGCCGCCGACCTGGTGGCCCGGCCCGCTCCGCTCCCTCCGCCCGCCCCCGACGGCGCGGCCGAGTGCGTCTTCCGCACCATCCGCGAGCCGGGCCACGCCACCCTGGCCGGGTACCGCCGCGACGGTGGCTACGACGGTCTCGCGCGCGCGGTGGGGGAAATGACGCCCGGGCAGGTGGTGGAGGCCATCGACCGGAGCGGGCTGGCCGGCCGGGGCGGCGCCGGCTTCCCCACCGGCCGCAAGTGGCGGGCGGTCGCCGAGGCGGACGGAACCCCGAAGTCCATCGTCTGCAACGCGGACGAGGGCGAGCCGGGGTGCTTCAAGGACCGCGCCCTCATGGACTACGACCCGCACGCGGTCATCGAGGGCATGATCGCGTCGGGTTATGCGACCGGGGCGCACCGCGGCTTCATCTACCTGCGCTACGAGTATCCCGAGACCGAGGACATCCTCGCGGAAGCCATCCGCGAAGCGGAGGAAGCGGGAATCCTGGGGGCGTCCGTGATGGGCAGCGGCTTCGCCTTCGACCTCCACATCCGCCGCGGGGCCGGCGCCTACATCTGCGGCGAAGAGACCTCCCTCCTCAACTCCATGGAGGGGAAACATCCCTTCCCGCGCAACCGCCCCCCCTTCCCCGTCACCCACGGCTTCGAAGACCTGCCGACGGTCGTCAACAACGTCGAGACGCTCGCCTCCGTCCCGCACATCCTCGCGCTCGGGGCCGAGTGGTATGCGGGGCTCGGGATGAACGGACACGCCGGCACCAAGGTGATCTCGCTTTCGGGGGACATCCTGCGGCCCGGGAACTACGAGGTCCCCATGGGCTTCCCGCTCGAGAGGCTGCTCTACGACTGGGCCGGCGGCCCGTTCGAGGGGCGCACCATTCAGGCGGTCACGATGGCGGGGCTCTCCGGGGGATTCCTGGCGGGCGACGATCTCTTCGTCACGCTGGACGAACCCGCGATCCGCGCGCGCAAGTCGTTCCTGGGCGCGGGGGGGATCATGGTGTTCGACGACTCGCGCGACATGGTCGCGGTGGCGCACGCCGCGATGGAGTTCTTCGCCCACGAATCCTGCGGCAAGTGCTTCCCCTGCCGCATCGGCACCCAGCGGCTGACGGAGCGGCTTGCCGGCGAGGCCGGACCCGACGCGGTGGTGGCGTGGGCGGACGAAGTTGCGGACATTGGGTATACCATGAAGGAAACCAGCGCGTGCGGGCTGGGAACCGCTGCCCCGCTGATCACCGAGAGCCTGATGCGCTATTTTCCCGAGGCGGTTTCGCGCCACGTGACCGCACAGGGCGCCCTCCCCATGGCGGGGCGGGGCTCGGGCGGGCGGCATGGGACGGGACCCTAGGGTCCAGGCTGGAACTCGAAACAGGACGACACCGATGAGCACGAACGGGACAGGGCCCACCATCGTTCTCGACGGGGAAAAAGTCGCCTTCACCCCCGGAGAGACCGTCTACGAGGCCGCCACGCGGCACGGCAAGGACATCCCCACCCTCTGCTACGACCCGCGGCTGGAGCCGTTCGGCGGCTGCCGCCTGTGCGTGGTGGAGGTGGAGGGCGCCCGCGCGCCCGTCGCGTCGTGCACCGCCCGCTGCCAGTCGGGAATGGAGGTGCGCACCCGGAGCGCGCGCGTGGAGGTGCACCGGCGCACGCTGATGGAGATGCTGGCCTCCGAGAACCGGGAAGTGGACGTCGACGAGCTCACCAGCCTCGCGTCGCAGGAGATGACCGAGCTGGTGGACCGCTACGAGGCGCGCACCGGGCGCTTCCAGGGCAGGAAGTCGGGCGCGAGCCGCCCCGACGATCCCAATCCCTTCATCATGCGCGACTACGACAACTGCATCTCCTGCTACCGTTGCGTGCGCGTGTGCGCGGAGCAGGAGGGCGACTACGCCATATCGGTGAAGGGACGCGGCTTCGACACGCAGATCACGGTCGAGTTCGACGGCCATCTCAAGGAGTCCGCCTGCACCTTCTGCGGTCAGTGCGTGCACACCTGCCCGACCGGGGCGCTGGGCGACCTGAAGGCGCTGGCCCACCGGGACGTCCCCGGCGAGACGAAGAAGACCCGCACGGTCTGCCCCTACTGCGGGGTCGGGTGCTCGGTGGACCTCCTCACCCGCGGCAACCAGCTCGTCGGGGTGCAACCCGCCATGGACGGGCCCGCCAACCTGGGGGCGCTGTGCGTGAAGGGCCAGTTCGCCTTCGACTTCGTGCAGCACCCCGACCGCCTGGCCCACCCGCTGGTGCGGGGGGAGGACGGCGAGCTGCACGAAGCCGGCTGGGAGGAGGCGCTCGACCGCGCCGCGGAAGGCTTCCTGCGCGTGCGCGAGCGCTACGGGCGCCACGCGGCCTACGGGGTGGCTTCCGGGCGGGCGCCGCACGAGGCCGCCTACACCATGCAGAAGTTCATCCGGGGGGGGTTCGGAACGAACCACATCGACAACTGCAGCCGTGCCTGACACGCTCCCACAGTCGCCGGTCTGGCGGCAACAATCGGTCGCGGCGCAATGTCGAACCCGCTGGAGGACATGGAAAAGCCCGATGTGATCTTCTGCATCGGGACCAACATGACCGAGTGCCACCCGGTGGCCGCGACCCGCCTCAAGCGGGCCATCGCAAACGGCGCGAAGCTCATCACCGCGGATCCGCGCCGCATCGGGCTCGCGGAACTCGCCGACGTCTACCTGCCCCTCCGGGTGGGATCGGACGTCTCGCTCCTGCTGGCCATGGCCCACGTCATCCACCGCGAGGGTCTGATCGACAAGGGCTTCGTGGAGGGGCGCACCACCGAGGCGGAAGCCTTCCTCGAGCACATCGAGGAGTTTACGCCCGAGTGGGCCGAGCCCATCACCGAGGTGCCCGCGGCCGACATCGAACGCGCCGCCCTGCTCTACGGAAAGGCCGAGCGCGGCGCCATCTACTACACCCTGGGCATCACCGAGCACATCTGCGGCGTCGACAACGTCCAGAGCCTCTGCAACCTGGCGCTCATGACCGGCAACATCGGCCGCGAGGGCACCGGGGTGAACCCCATGCGCGGGCAGAACAACATCCAGGGCGCGGGGGACTGCGGCGCCCTGCCCAACAACTACCCCGGCTTCCAGTCGGTTCTGGATCCCGCGTACCAGAAGAAGTTCGAGGCGGTGTACGGGCGCAAGGTGGACCTCGAGATCGGGCCCACCAAGGTACGGGCGCTGGAGGCGTGCGGCGACGGCATCCACGGGATGATCATCAACGGCGAGAACACCGTCGTCTCCGACCCCGAGCGGCACCATTGCGAGGAGGCCCTCAAGAGCCTCGACATCCTGGTGGTGATCGACATCTTCCTCACCGAGACCGCGGAGCTGGCAGACGTCGTGTTCCCGGCCACGGCCTGGGGCGAGACGGACGGCGTCCAGACCAACACCGAGCGGCGCGTGCAGCGGCTGCGCAAGGCGGTGGATCCTCCCGGCGAAGCCATGCCCGACTGGTGGATCGTGTCGCAGATCGCCCGCCGCATGGGGACTCCCGGGTTCGACTTCGAGAGCGCGAAGGACGTCTTCAACGAGCTGTGCGAGCTATCGCCCCTGTATGCGGGGCTGGACTGGGACCGCATCGACCGCGGCGAGTACCAGTGGCCGGTTCCGCACAAGGACCATCCCGGCACGCCCATTCTGCACCAGGGGGTGTTCGAGAACGGACGCGGGATCTTCAAGCTGATCCGCTACCGCGATCCCGCCGAGGTCATCAGCGACGAGTTCCCGGTCTGGCTGACCACGGGCCGACGCCTTCCCAACTACCACACCCGCACCCAGACGGGGCGCGCGGCCGGCATCGACTACCTGGCGCCCGGCGAGCGGCTGGAGATCCACCCGGACGACGTGGTGGACTGGGGGCTCGAGGACGGCGGCTGGGCCAAGATGACCAGCTCGCGGGGGTGCATGATGGTCAAGGTGGAGGCCAACGCGCGATCCCCGCGCGGGACCGTCTTCACCACCTTCAGCTTCAACGATGCTCCCGTCAACGTGCTCACGGGCGGAGGCTACGATCCCGTCACGGACACGGCCGAGCTTAAGGTGTGCCCTGTGAGGGTGGAACGGCCCTAGCGGCGACCGCAGGCGATCGGGCGCCATCGCGCGACGGGGAGATGGCCACGGATCCGCAGGCGTGGGGAGCTGTCCAGGACAACTCCAGCCGCGGCAGCGCGGGTTGCGTCTAGTCCGATCCGAAGATCCGGTCTCCGGCGTCTCCCAGCCCGGGCAGGATATAGCCGTGCTCGTTGAGGCGCCGGTCCATGGCGGCCGTGAAGACCGGCACGTCCGGATGGGCGTTCTCCAGGGCCTCTACCCCTTCCGGACACGACACCAGCACCGCGAGGCGGATGTCGCGGGCTCCGTGTTCCTTCAGCATCGTGATCGTCGCGGCGGACGACCCGCCCGTGCCCAGCATGGGGTCGACCACGACAAAATACCGGCTCTCCGGCTTCGGGACGTTGAAGTAGTACCGGACCGGCTGGAGCGTCTCCTCGTTGCGGTAGAGCCCCACGTGCCCGATGCGCGCGCCCGGCAGCACTGTGGTGAAGCCCTCGAGCATCCCCAGGCCGGCGCGAAGGATGGGCACGAGCACCACGTTGCCCTCGCGCACCCGGGTTCCGGTGGTGGTCTCGAGCGGAGTCTCGACCTCGACCTCTTCCGCCGGCAGATCGCGCAGGACCTCGGAGGCCATGAGGGCGCCGATCTCGCGGACCAGACCCCTGAACTCCCGGTGCCCGGTGCGGTGGTCGCGCAGGCGGGTGACCTTGTCGCCGATCAGCGGGTGATCGAGTACCGTGAGGTTGGGCAGCTCGGTCATGGCGCCTCCGGCCGGCGCTATTTCCCGGACAGCTCCGGGAAGCGATAAACGATGACGCCGCTGCCGGGGGCGTTGTCGACATCCACGTAGCCCTGGTCGACCATGTCGCGCAGACACTTCTCGACCTCTTCGAAGGACTTCCCGGAGGCCATCACCCCCTGCGTGACCGTGAGTTCGCCGCCCTTCTTCTCCGCGGCCTGGAGCAGCACGAGCTTCAGGTCCGCGGGTTTGGGCAGGGCGGCGGGCGGCGCGGAGCCGGTTGCAGCGCGGGCGGCCAGCATGGGGTGGGGGATGTAGCCCTTGCGCACGTTGGAGTCGCGGATCAGCGCCTTCATGCGGAACAGGTCGACCAGCTGGCCGACGCCCGCGAGGCCGAAGGTCAATAGCCAGAGTATTCCCGTTCCCCACTTGCCCATGTAGATGCGATGGGCGCCGCAGACGCCCGCGAGGCAGAGGCACCAGAGTCCGTATCCCAGGACATCCTTGTATACGGGCTCGTAGGCCGCCGACGCGTCCGGGAGACTGAGGTTGACGTTCACCGAGATGTCTCTCGGGTCTCGGGCGCCCTGCATGGAGTCCTGTTCCATCGGCGATGCTGCGCGGTGAGGGTGGGCGTGAAACAGGGGGTCGCGGCCCTGGTGAACTGAAAACTCCCAGAAGTGCGAAGCCCCGGCGGCCATTCAATGTCTCGCCATCAACGGCTCCGGTCCAGCCCCGGCGACCGGGAGCCGCGGCCATGTTGCCGGAATATCCGGCCTGCAGCTCCTGCCTACGCAGGTGGCGCGGCCAGGTGTCGGGATCGCCTGATCCCGGCGTACTATGGGATTGTCTTCGGATCGTCCGCGCGTTGCCGGCCGCATGCCGGGTCCCCGGGGAAGGACACACGCAACCGCCCCTCACCGCGCCCGTTGCTCGCGCCGCTTCACCCGGGAATAACACGCCGCCCATGACCGAAACCGCCCTCTATCGGCTTCTCGACCTGCTGTTCGTCGCCTTCCACACGGCGCTGGTGGGCTTCAACATGCTCGGATGGGCGTGGAGAAGGACTCGGCGGCTCCACCTGCTGACCATCGGCGCGACGCTGCTGTTCTGGTTCGGCGCCGGCATGGCGTACGGGTGGGGATACTGTCCGCTCACGGACTGGCACTGGGATGTGAAGCGGGCGCTGGGCGAGACCGGCCTGCCCGCATCGTGGATCAAGTACCACCTGGACGCCGTCACGGGCATCGACTGGAACGCGGGGCTCGTCGATGCGGTGGTGATGGGCTGGGGGCTGGCAGCGTTCGGGCTTTCGGTGGCGCTGAACCTGCGCGACCGGGGCAGGTCCGGATAACGCGAAGCCCCGGGAGTGCCGGAGTCCCCCTGTTTCGCTACCATGGATGTATGCGGAGTGGGATCGCGAACCCTCTGCGCGACTGGCAATACGGGACGGAAAGACAGGATCCATACAGGCTCACATACAGGAAGCAGACATGAACGCTCGTGCCCTCATCATCATCGCCGCGGCAATGGCCCTCGGGTTGGCGCACGCTCCGGTTGACGCGCAGGACGGCAAGGACATGGTCGCCGCCTTCATCGACGAGAACGCGGGCTCCTATGCGAGCATAGCCCAGGAAATCTGGGACCTCGCCGAGCTCGGCTATCTGGAGACGGAGAGCTCCGCCCTGCTGGCAAGTACGCTGGAGTCCGCCGGCTTCGAGGTGGAGATGGGAGTCGCGGGCATTCCCACCGCCTTCGTCGCCAGCTACCGCAACGGCGACGGACCGGTGGTGGGCATCCTGGCGGAGTACGACGCGCTCCCCGGCATCACGCAGGACCGGAGCCCCGAACTCACCCCCATCTTCGGGAAGCCGCAGGGACATGCCTGCGGTCACCACCTGTTCGGCACGGGCTCGGCAGCGGCAGGCATCGCCGTGCGCCAGTGGATGGAGGCGACCGGCCAGGCCGGTGAGGTGCGCGTCTACGGGACGCCCGCCGAGGAAGGCGGCGCGGGCAAGGTCTACATGGTGCGCGAGGGCCTCTTCGACGACGTGGACATCATGCTCCACTGGCATCCCGCGGATCGGAATTCCGCGGGCGCGTCGAGCAGCCTGGCCAACAAGTCCGCCAAATTCCGCTTCTCCGGCGTGTCCGCGCATGCCGCCGGGGCCCCCGAGCGCGGCCGGTCGGCGCTGGACGGCGTCGAGGCCATGAACCACATGGTCAACCTGCTGCGCGAGCACGTCCCCCAGGAGACCCGCATCCACTACGTGATCACCTACGGCGGTGCGGCCCCCAACGTCGTCCCCGATTTCGCCGAGGTCTACTACTACGTGCGCAACCCCGACCCCGCCAACGTGCACGCCATCTTCGAGCGGGTGGTGCAGGCCGCCGAGGGCGCCGCGCAGGGAACGGGAACCGGGATGGAGTACGAGGTCATCCACGGCCTCTACAACATGCTCATCAACGTGGAACTGCAGGAGGCGATGCACGCCAACCTCGAGCGGGTCGGGGGCGTCCACTACAGCGAGCAGGACCGCCGCTTCGCCGAGGCGCTGGCCAGGCACCTGCCCGACGACGCGCTTCCCATCGAGTCGGCGGCGGAGATCCAGCCCTTCTTCGTCACCGAGGCGGGCACCGGGGGCTCGACCGACGTGGCCGACGTGAGCTGGGCGGTGCCCACCGGCGGGGTCCGAACCGCCACCTGGGTGCCCGGCACCTCCTCGCATTCGTGGCACGCCATCGCGGCGGGCGGCACGCCCATCGGCGACAAGGGGATGGTGGTGGCGGCCAAGACGCTGGCCATGACCGCGATCGACGTGTTCACCCGCCCCGATCTGGTGGCGGCGGCCAAGGCGGAGCACTCGGACCGCATTCCCGAGGGCTGGGTCTACGAGCCGCTGCTGGGCGACCGCGACCCGCCGCTCGACTACCGCCTGTCGGCGGGCGGAACCGACCGTTAGCCGTTAGCGGCGGGACATCACACCTTCGTCTCGTCCAACTGATCCCGCGGTTCCGGTGGCTGGCCTCCGCGCCGCCGCAGGAGCCGCCGCGCGGCGTCGATGTCCGCCTGGGAACCATGCTCCGCGAAGAAGTCCGCAGTCCGCATGGCGGATAGCTTCTCCGCGACAGCGGTGGTGACGAACTGGTTGATGCTCGTCCCGTCCCGGCGGCTCACTTCCCTGACGGCCTGTTTCAGCGACGCCGGCATTCGCAGGGGATAGACGGTGGGCTGCTTTTTTCGTCCGGTCATTTCGATTTCCCTTTCCGCGCCTCGGCGATCCTGCTCAGTGCGCGGCGAGGCGACAGCACCTCGATCCCGAAGGTGCCGGGAGCATCGCCGAAATCACGCCTGTTGAAGGTTACAAGGGCGTCCACGGTTCCGTTGACCGCCGTCTCGAGTACCATTTCGTCCGCGGGATCGCGCAGTTGCGGCCGCCAGAGGAACCACGCCTGCACCGGTTCGGCAACCGCGCACAGCGCTGACATGATCGTTCCGACTTCCGACTCGGAGAGGCCGGAGGCGATCCGCTGGGCTGGATCACGGCAGGTTCCTTCGTATTCCAGCACAAGCGGTACCGAGAGCAGCAGGGTGAATCGGCGGTCCAGCGCCTGTTCGAGCAGTGCCGCCGACGCTCCGGACGGGCTTCGCAGAGCGGCGACGACCACATTGGTGTCGAGGACTAAGCGCATCTCATATGATATGATATTTTATGAGATGTCGCAACCGGCACCCTCGGGCCTCGCACTTCCCAGACCAGGTCTTCCGCACAGGAGATGCCAATAGGGCGGCGCCCGCCGCGGTCGAACTCGCCCACGACCTCCAGGTCCGAGCGCCCTCCCCCTTTCTCCACGCGACCGGCTCATTTAGGATTGAGCGCGTTTTGCCCCTTGACCTCGGAGTTCACCCAACCCCGGAGAGATCGATGAAGATGCTTCGCCCGCTCTGCTGTCTCGCCCTGGCGCTCGCCTTCGCCACCACCGTTCAGGCTCAGGACAGGCCGCTGAGCCCCCGCGGAGAGGCCGCCACCCATGTGGGCGGCGCGTACAACGCGGAAGGCAGCTACGAGAACGGCTCGTGGGTCGTGGTGACCTACGGTCGCCCGATCCTGCGCGGCCGGGACCTGTTCGGCTCGGGAGACGAGTACGGCCAGGCGTTCCTGCGCGGCGCGCCGGTTTGGCGCATCGGGGCCGACCAGTCGACCCGCTTCATGACCGAGACCGACCTGATGTTCGGCGGCGAGCGCCTTCCCGCCGGCGAATACAGCATCTTCGCCGAGCTCACCGAGGACGAGTGGACGCTCATCTTCGCCAACTGGGGCGTGAAGAACGATTTCCGCGAGGAGAACCCCGATGCGCTCTGGGGCTCCTACGGCTACACCCCGGACCGCGACGTAATGCGCACCACCATGGACGTGTCGACCATCGCGATGTCCGCCGACCAGCTGACCATCATGTTCACCGAAATGACCCAGGAAGGCGGGGTGTTCACGATCTGGTGGGACGACCAGGTGGCGACGGCGCCGTTCGCGGTCGCGCGGTAGGGATCGCGTATGAGCCTCTGGTCAGCTTGAGGGGGCCCTTTGACTGGCAACCGGCTCGAGGCCCTGCGGGGCGACCGGAGGGGGCTCCACAGCATCCGTGTCAACGAGCAATGGCGCATCTGCTTCCGGTGGCGTGACAGTGAAGCATGGGATGTAGAGATCGTCGATTACCATTGAAGGGATCCACCGGCTCATGACCATCAGGCGCGAAGACATCGATCGCAGACGAGTGGATTTCTCCGATGTCGCGTCCGGGCAGAGGCTTCCCCCGGTACATCCCGGCGAAATACTGCGGGACGACTTCCTGCAGCCGATGGGACTCAGCGTGTACGGGCTGGCACGAGCGCTGAAGATCTCGCGCCCGCGGGTAAACGATATCGTCCTGGGCCGGCGCGCCGTCAGTGTTGACACCGCGCTTCGGCTGGGGCGTTACTTCGGGACGACCCCCGAGTTCTGGATCCACCTTCAGACTCGCTACGATCTCGATGTAGCCGAACGCACGATCCGGCCCACGATCGAGCGCGAAATCGAGCCACGGGCGGCCTGACGGGCTCACAAAGCCCCGGGTTGACGCCCCATTTCCGCTTGCGCCGACCCCGTCCCCGGACCAGCTTTTCGACATCTCGTCGGACAGCTTCCGTGCAGACAGGCAGGTGACGCGGCCATGAACGTTCAGCAGACGCTTGCGCCTCTCGGGGCGCTGTCCTCCCTGCTCCTCGCCGCAGGGTGCTCTCTCGCGCCGGCGCCATCGGTGCCGGAACCTGTCGCCGAGCTTCCCGACAGTTTCGATGGCAGCGAGGAATCGGGCGCGTACGAGGCCAGGGAGTGGTGGACCACCTACCAGGATCCGGCGCTCAACACCGTCATCGACTCGGTGCTGGCCGCCAACTTCGACCTGGCCGAAGCCGTGGCCCGGGTGCAGCAGGCCCGGGCTCAGGCCGGGATCGCGCGCGCCTCCCTGCTGCCCTCCATCCAGGCCAGCGCAAACGTCAGCGACACGGACAACCCGTCCAACGCCGGCTTCGGCCAGCAGTTCCGCGAAATCGCGGGCGACCGCCTTCCCGGCTTCGAGTTCCCCGAGCGCCTCGGAATCGAGACCTGGTCGCTGGGCGTCGACTTCGCCTACGAGCTCGACTTCTGGGGACGCGCCCGCAACGATTCGAGGGCGGCCGGACAGGAGTATCTGGCTTCGGAGTCCGATTACCACGCGGCGCGCATCGGGGTGCTGTCCGAGACCATCACGACCTACTTCGAGATCGCCGACCTGCGCCGGCGCACGGCCCTCGCCCGGGAGACCGTCGACGTTCTCCTGGAAAGGGAGGAGCTCGCCGAGACCCGCTATGACCGCGGGCTGGTGACGTCCTTCGAGCTCTACCAGGTTCGCCAGGAACTCCGGAACACGCAGGCCGCGCTGCCCCAGATCGAGAGCCAGCTGGTCAATGCCGAAGGGCGCCTGGCCGTCCTGCTGGGCGGCTTCCGCGAGAAGCTCGACGCGATCCTCCCCGACTCGCTGGCGCCGCTGCCGTCGAGCGATCCCGTCTCCGCCGGCGTCCCGGCCGACCTCCTTGTCCAGCGGCCGGACGTGCGCTCGGCGGGGCTGCGGCTCGACGCGGCCCGCTTCACCATCGGCGCGCGCCGGGCCGAACTGCTCCCATCCCTCTCCTTCTCGGGCACGATCGGAGTGCAGGCCGCGGACACCGACGGGCTCTTCAACGTCGACCAGTGGTTCCGCAACCTGCTCGGCAACCTCACCGCGCCGATCTTCCAGGGTGGCCGCATCCGCAGCAACATCGCCCTCGCGCACGCCCGCTTCGGCCAGGCGGCCGCCGCCTACGGCCGCACCGTGGTGACAGCCGTGCACGAGGTGGAAGCGGCGCTGGCCGCGCTCGGCAACGAAGGGCGGCGCCACGACTTCCTCACATCCCAGCGCGAGGAGGCTCTCGCTTCGGTCGAGTTGCAGTCGCGCCGCTACGCAGCCGGAGTGGGGGGCTACATCGACTATCTGGATGCCGTGCGGGGGCTGCTCAACGTCGAGTCGACGCTCGCCGGCGCCCGGCGCGATCTCGCCCTGGCGCGCCTGGCGGTACACCGCTCGCTCGGCGGTGACTGGACCGTTCCGCCCGAGGAACTCGAAGGCCCGCGCATGGTGCCCGCCACCGAATCCGAAGAACAGGCCGACACGCCAACCCAGAGGCAAAACAGATGAGCCGCCGCCGCAGTTTTCTGATCGCCGCAGGCATCCTCGGCGGCGCCGTCGTCCTGGCAGCCGTCATGATCGCCCTGCGTCCCGACCCTCCGTTGCGCGAGCCGACCTCGCAGGCGCCGTTCGTCACGACCGCGCCCGCCACGGGCCGGGACGGCGCCATCCCCGTCTACAGCGCGGGCACGGTGCGTCCGCGCGCCGAGATCGACGTCGCCGCCCAGATCAACGGCAAGGTCGCTTCGGTCGCGCCCGCCTTCCAGAGCGGCGGGCGCGTGAGCGCGGGCGAGGTCCTCTTCCGCATCGACGACGCGGACTACCTGAACCGCGTGCAACAGGCGAGCGCCAACGTCGCCGCCCAGCTGGTCGCTCTCCTGCAGGCCGAGGAGGAGGCCCGCATCGCGCGCGCCGAGTACGAGGGGTTCCTGCGCAGGCGGGGGGGCAGCGCACCTCCGGGCGAAGCGAGCCCGCTGACGCTCAGGGAGCCGCAACTGGCCGCCGCCCGGGCTGCGTTGGCGCGGGACAGCGCCGCGCTGGCCGACGCGGAACTGGCGCTTTCGCGGACGGAGGTGCGCGCCCCCTTCAGCGGCATCGTCCGGACCGAAGTGGTGGATGTCGGGCAGTTCGTGGCCGCCGGGCAGGGCGTGGGCAGGCTCTACGCCGACGACGCCGTGGAGGTGGTGGTTCCGCTGTCGGACGCCGATGCGGCGCTCATCCCGGACCTGTGGATGCTGGATGCGGGTGACGGGGATGCCAGCGTCCAGGCTACGGTGATCGCGGAGTACGGGGACCGCGCCTGGGCGTGGTCGGGATACGTGGATCGGGCCGAGGCCGCACTGGACGAGCAGACACGCACCATCGACGTGGTGGTGCGCGTACCCGACCCGTTCGCGGGCGGTCGCGCCACTACCCTCGAGGACGGCGCCGCCGGGGCATCGTCCGACGACGGCCGGGGCGGTCCACCGCTCCTGGTCGGCCAGTTCGTGGAGGTGCGCATCGAAGGAGCCGCACCCGAACAGTACTTCACCGTACCGCGTGCGGCGCTCCGGACCGGCAACGAGGTCTGGGCGCTCCGCCAGGACACACTGGTCACCATCGTCCCGGTGGGCGTCCTGCAGCGCGCCGACGAGCTCGTTTACGTCACCGGCCCGCTGGTGGGCGGACAGGCGGTTGTGCTGACCGGTCTCCAGTTCGCCACCGAGGGCATGGTGGTCCGGACGGGCGCGGCCGGACCCGGATGAACCGCCCCGACGAGCCTTCGCCGGACGAGCACTCGTCGAACGACCCTTCGCAGGTGGCGCGCGGCCCCATCGCCTACATGGCGCGCAACGGGGTCGCCGCCAACCTGCTCATGTTCTTCATTCTGGCCGCCGGCTTCTTTTCCCTGGGTGGCCTTGTCCAGGAGGTCTTCCCCGAGATTTCCCTGGACCAGGTAGTCATTTCGGTTCCCTATCCCGGCGCCACCCCCGACGAGGTCGAAGAGTCGATCCTGCGCAAGATCGAGGAACAGATCGAGGCTGTCGACGACATCAAGGAGGTCCGTTCGACGGCGGCCGAGGGGCGAGGCTCGGTGGCGGTCGCACTCGAACTTGGCGCGGATGTCGGACGGGCGCTCGACGACATCAAGGCGCAGGTCGACCGCATCCAGACGTTCCCCGCGGGAGCCGAGCGCCCCGAGGTCAGCGAACTGACCAACCGACAGAGCGTCATCCGCCTGGTGCTGTTCGGCGATGTCGGCGAGCGAACGCTCAAGGAGCTGGCCTACCGCACCGAAGACGGGCTGTCGGCGCTTCCGGTGGTCTCCTACGTCGAGACGACCGGCATTCGCGACTACGAGATCTCCGTCGAGGTGCCGCTGCACCAGTTGCGGGCGCTGGGCCTGACCCTCGGGGACGTCGCCAACGCCGTGCGGGGCGGCTCGCTGGACCTGTCCGCGGGAAGCATCGACACCCGGGACGAGGAAGTACGCATCCGCACCACCGGGCAGAACTACACCCAGCACGACTTCGAGGAGATCATCGTCCTCAGCCGGGCCGACGGCACCGTGGTGCGTCTCGGAGACATCGCCGACGTGCGCGACGGCTTCCGCGACGTGGACCTGATCGCCCGCTACCAGGGCCGGCCCGCGGTCTATGTGGAGGTCTTCCGGACCTCCGACGAAAAGGTGCTCGACATCGTCGAGGCCGTCGAGGAGCACCTGGAGGAGGAAGTCATCCCCGCGCTGCCGGCCGGGGTGGGCCTGGAGGTGTGGAACAACACCGGCCGGATCTTCGAGAGCCGCCTGGGGCTGCTGGTGAAGAACGGCCTCATCGGCCTGGCGCTCGTCCTCCTCTCCCTCACCCTGTTCCTGGATCTGCGGCTCGCCTTCTGGGTGGCGGTCGGCATCGCGGTGTCCTTTGTCGGCACCTTCGCCGTGATGAACTGGCTGGGCGTGTCGATCAACATGATGACGCTCTTCGCCTTCATTCTCGCCGTCGGCATCGTCGTCGACGACGCCGTGGTGGTGGGCGAGAACATCTACGCCGAGCGAGAAAGGGGCTGGCGCGGGGTGGACGCGTCCATCCGCGGGACCCGTCGCATCACGGGACCCGTCATCTTCGCCGTTCTGACCACGGTGGTGGCCTTTTGCCCGCTTTTCTTCGTCCCGAGCGTAACGGGGAAGCTCATGACGATGCTCCCCGTCATTGTGATCTCCGTCCTCCTGTTCTCGCTCGTCGAGTCGCTGCTGGTTCTGCCGAACCACCTCTCTCACCTGCCGCCGCAGGCAACGCGCCGGCATCGAGCCCGGAAACATCTGGTCACTCGCATACAGCAGGGCGTGGACCGGACGCTGAAGAGCTTCGTGCGGGGACCTCTCGACCGATCCCTGAGGGTCGCCACGGCTCAGCCCGGGCTGGTCATCGCCACCGGGGTCGCGCTCATCATTCTCTCCGTGGCCATGGTGCCCGCGGGCATCATCAGGGTGAACTTCATGCCCACGGTGGAAGCGGACCTGGTCACGGCGACGCTCGAGATGCCGGAAGGCACGACTGCGGGACGAACCTCCGAAATGACCGATTACATGGAGGCGGCAGGGCACCGGGCCATCACACGGCTCGCGCCCGACGGCTCGGGATCGCTGCTTGAGGGCGTGAACGTGACGGTGGGTCAGGAGGCCCGGCAGATGCGGCCCATGGGAGGCGGGCCCGAAGCCGATCCGCGCGCCAACCTGGCGGCGGTGGAATTCAAGCTCGTGACCGCCGAACTCCGCGACGTGTCCGCAGCCGACTTCCAGCAGGCGTGGCGGGAGGAGCTGGGTCCCCTGCCCGAAGCCAGGGCGCTCACCATCACGGCCGAGCTGCTCGACTTCGGACTTCCGGTCCACGTCGAGCTCTCCCACCCCGATCCCGAGCGTCTGGCATCGGTCGCCGACACCCTGATGGAGCGGCTGCGTGCGTTCGAGGGCGTGTTCGACGTGCGCGCGGATCAGGATCGGGGGCTCAGGGAGATCCAGCTCGATCTGCGCCCGGAAGCCCGTACCATGGGCCTGACCCTCGATGGCCTGGCTCGCCAGGTGCGCTCCGCCTTCTTCGGCAACGAGGCGGTGCGCGTACAGCGGGGCCGCGAGGAGGTGCGCGTGTACGTCCGCCTGCCGGAAGAGGAACGCAACACGATCGCGGACGTGGAGGAGTACCTGGTGCGCACGCCCATGGGAGGCGAGGTGCCGCTGGGCCAGGTCGCCTCCGTTCGCCTGGGAAGCTCGCCCACCACCATCCGGCGCACCGATGGCGAACGCGTCATCACGGTCACCGCCGATGTCGACCGCGAGGTCGTCACCGGGCCCGAGGTGACGGACCAGCTTGCCGCCTCCGTTCTTCCGGAGCTGTCGGCCCGCGAACCGGGCCTGTCCCACAGTTTCGGCGGCGAGCAGCAGGAGCAGGTCGATTCCTTCGGCGCGCTCGCCAGCGGATTCGCCCTGGCCCTGCTGGCCATCTACGCCCTGCTCGCGATCCCCTTCGGCTCGTACACCAAACCCCTGATCATCATGGCCGCGATCCCCTTCGGGATCATCGGCGCGTTTGCGGGTCACCTGCTGCTGGGGCTGCCGATGAGCATGATGTCGATGTTCGGCGTGATCGGGCTGAGCGGCGTCGTGGTGAACGATTCCCTCGTGATGATCGACTTCATCAACGATCGCCTCCGGCGGGGAATGCCCGGCAGGGAGGCGATCATCGACGGCGCCAAGGCACGCTTCCGTCCCATCATGCTTACGTCCGTGACCACCTTCCTGGGCGTGGCGCCGCTCGTCTTCGAGCGCAGCCTGCAGGCGCAGTTCCTGGTTCCGATGGCGGCTTCGCTGGGATTCGGAATCCTGTTTGCGACGGCGGTACTGATGATGATCGTGCCCGCCTTGACCATGGTGCACCATCGGGTGACGAATCGGGGGACGGCCCTCCTCGACCTCGGGTCTGCCTAGCGCCCCTGCCTAGGGATCCTCCTGCGCGCGCGAGAACTCCGCCGCAAACAGCGCCCAGGTATCCGGATCCAGGCGGACATCGGAAGGTTCCGCGTCGACCGGGATGACGAAGCTGTGGGAGGCCGCGTCCACCTCGACGGTGACCACCTGGGCGGGAAGCCGGTCACGCCCCGTGTAGACCCCGATTTCGAGGGGCATTCGGAACAGCCCCGTCTCCTGCGCCTGGCGCAGGTCGACGCGCACCGCTCCGGCTTCGGAGTCGTAAAGCCACGTCCCCTCGAAGACCGGATTGCCCCCGTGCCGGAGCCACTGGTCGAAGAACGCCTGCAGGTCGTCGCCGGAGGACTCCTCCATGGCCCTCATGAAGTCGTCGGTGGAGGCGGTGCCGTTCAGGTGGCGGGCATAGTAGGTGCGGATGCCGCGCTGGAAGGCCTCGTCGCCGACCCGCTTTCTGAGCATGTGCAACACCCAGGCGCCCTTCTGGTAGGTCGCCACGCTGGTCACCCGCGACATGTCCTCGAGGCCGTCGTGGACGATGCGGTAATCGGGATTCTGCGCGTACCAGAAGTCGACGCGCTCCGCCGCCTGCCGGAGGCCCGTGACGAAGTCGTCCCTGCCGTAGGCGTGCTCGCGGAAGAGCAGCGTGAAGTAGGTGGCAAAGCCCTCGCTCAGCCACACGTCGTCCCACTCGGACTCGGTGACCGCGTTGCCGAACCACTGGTGCGCGATCTCGTGGATGACGACGTTGCGCCAGCGCACCGGCCTGTCGCCCGTGACCGCGTTCTCGCTGTACATGAGGGCCGTCGCGGCTTCCATGCCCCCGCCGGTTGCCGGCGAGGTGATGTTGGCAAGCTTGTCGTAGGCGAAGGGACCCACGTAGTCGTCGAAGAAGGCGAGCACGCTCAGGGTGGGGACCGCGAAGTCGTGGAAGCCGGCGTCGCGGTCGCGCGCGTACACCCAGGTCTGGACCGGACGGCCGTCGAACTCGCCCAGGTTGTGAACGGCGAAGCGCGCCACGCCGACCACGAAGAGCCAGGGGGAGATGGGCGCCGACTGCCTCCAGTGGGTGCGGCGCATGCCCCCGGCGAGGTCCGTTTGCTCGACGATGACGCCGTTGGAAACCACCTGGTAGTGCGCCGGCGCGGTGATCACGAATTCGCACGCCGCCTTCTCCGCGATATGGTCGACCGTCGGCAGCCAGTTGCGCGCCCGGTTGGGCCAGTTGTCACTGAAGAAGGTGCGTTCGCCGTACTTGTTGGGTCCGATGCGGAGGCCGGACGCAGGCGCACCCCGGTAGCTCACCGTCACCGAGTCCCGTTCGCCGGGGCGACCGGCCCGGGGAAACCGAACCGTGAGCAGGTCGTTCTCGTGGCGGTAGTCGAGGGGGCGCTCCGCCGCCCGGACGCCGGTGACCTCCATCCCCTCGCCGTCGGGCCTCACCCCCACCAGGTCGAGCGGCAGCTCCACGACCCCTTCCGCCGTGAAAC
Source organism: Longimicrobiales bacterium (assembly GCA_965202805.1). GTDB lineage: Bacteria > Gemmatimonadota > Gemmatimonadetes > Longimicrobiales > Gaopeijiaceae > BD2-11. The sequence continues at coordinate 69,061 of OZ241869.1, read as the reverse complement.
GAAACGTCACCGTGGCTCGTCCGGTGATCTGGTCGGTGTCGTCGCGGAGCGTCAGCTCGAAGCGATACGCCTCTATGTCGATCCCGGGGCGAGGCCGCTCGATGACGGCCGCGGCATGAGGCCGCTCGATGACGACCCCGGCATGAGGCCGCTCGGCGACGCGGGAAACGGGCGTCGCCGTGAGCAGGAGGAATGCCGGTACCCACGGGAGCGCGAGGAAACTGCGGTGCATTGGACCTCCAGCGAAACGGAACAGAGAGGAACGCCACGGTCGTTTGACGCGGCGTTGCCCAGGGTGCATATATTAGTCTATCCAGTCCGGGAGACAATACAGCACGTTCAAGACGTGCCGCGCGAGACGCGGTGGGGCTCATGTTGCGTACAGCAGCCGGACGCTGGAAAGTGCGATGGCTTTTTGGGACTATACAGCCGGATAACTGAGCATGAAGGATCGCCGTAGACAACGAGGGAACGTGGCGTCGGCATCGGAAACTCTGTGCGTGGTGTGCGGCAAGCCCTTTCCGGCCGCGCGCGGGGGCACCACCTGCCGCGCCAAGTGCGCCCGGGCCGACCGGGACCGGGAGATGCGCCGGGAGCGCGCCAGGGCCTCGGCACGGGCCTGGCTCTACGCCCGACAGCGCGGGGCCGATTCGGCGTAATCCACCGACGCTGCTGCAAGAACTCCTCCGCGCCTCCCGTACCGCTCTGCAGCGCCGGGATGTCGAGCCTACCCGGACCCCGCCTCCCTTCCGAACATCCTTCTCAGCGCGTGCCCGTCGGCGGGGCACACGCCCCGCTCGGTTACCAGCCCCGTGACCAGCCGGCGAGGCGTTACGTCGAACGCATAGTTGGCCGCCCGCGTGCGCTCGGGAGTGATCCGGACCGTGCGCTCCACCCCGGCTTCATCAACGCCGCGCACCAGCGTCACTTCGTCCGCATCCCGCTCCTCTATGGGGATATCGGCTCCGTCTTCGGTCTTCCAGTCGATGCTGGGCGAGGGCACCGCCACATAGAAGGGGACGCCGTTGTCGCGGGCGGCGAGCGCCAGGGGATAGGTTCCCACCTTGTTGGCGACGTCCCCGGAGGCGGCTGTGCGATCGGTGCCCACGATCACGACATCGACTTCCCCGCGACTCAGCAGATGGCCGGAGGCACTGTCCGAGACGAGCGTGTGCGGCACCCCGTGCTCGCCGAGCTCCCAGGCGGTGAGACCCGCTCCCTGAAAGCGCGGACGCGTCTCGCGCACCCAGACGTGCAGGTCGAGCCCCTCGTCGTGGGCCCGGTACATGGGGGCGGTGGCGGTTCCCCAATCCACCGTCGCCAGCCACCCCGCATTGCAGTGGGTGAGCACGTTCAGGGGCCGGCCGGGTTCGCGTGCCCCACCCTTCCCGGCCCCGTGGATCTCCCGGAAGATGGCCAGTCCGATGTCACCGATGCTTCGGTTGATGCGCACATCGTTTTCAGAGAGCGCGTCGGCGAACCGATAGGCTGCTCGGGTGCGCCGAGCGGGAGGCAGTGACCGAAGCAGGGCTCCGGCGTTCTCGAGCGCCCAGCGCAGGTTGACGGCCGTCGGGCGCGTCGCCATCAGCCGGCTCACGGAGGCGGCGAGCGATGCGTTCGAAGGATCGGCGCGCATTGCGAGCGCGACCCCGTAGGCGGCGGTCGCGCCGATGAGAGGCGCACCCCGCACCACCATTCCGGAGATGGCGTGAGCCGCGTCCGCGGCGCTGGTGAGCCGGCGGATCCGGAAGCGGTGCGGCAGCAGGGTCTGGTCGATGACCTGGACGTCCGTGCCCTCGCCCTCCGTGAAGATGCTGCGATAGGGAACGCCGCCGACCTTCACGGGGCCCCCCGGTGCCGTGGCCCGGTCGCGCCCCGGGAAGCGGAGCCGCCGGGACCGTCCTCGTCCACCGCGACCGGGCGGTCCCGCACGCGGTCCACGACGCAGAGAAAGCCGAGCCCTTCCCCCGCGTCGGCCGAAAAGCGGTGGACATCGTGCGGAGCCACATACACGACATCGAGCGCCGAGACCGGCTCCGTAGCCTCGCCCAGGCGCACCGCGCCCTTCCCTTTCACGATCACGACCGCGTGACCGTGCTCGTGGCGCTCGAGCGAGGAATGGCCTCCGGGCGCCACCTCGAAGTACCGCAGTTCGAAGCCCAGTCCGGCCTCGCCGCCCGGACCGGCTCCGAGCAGCGTGTGGCGGGTCACGCCGCGGAACCGGGCAAGACCGTCTTCCTCGTGCTTGTAGCGCCGGGGCTCGATGTCCCCCCACTCCCCGGCGCCTCCGCGAATGACGCGAGACCTGCTCACCTGTTCATCCCTCCTCGGACTGCCGCTTCCACCAGACGCCGCGCCGCGCCCTCCAGGTCCCGCTGCACCAGGAGGCTTCCCCCGATCAACAGCATGGTGTCCGGCCCGTAGCAGGCGAACCAGTGGCCGGCCTCGGCGGCGTTCACGCCTCCTGCAGGAGCGGGGAGAGCACGGCGAAGCGGCTCCAACGGCTCCCGCAGGCGCCTGTTGACCGCGTGGCAGGTCTCCTCGGGCCACGAGAAGCGCCCGCCCGCGTTTACGTACACCACGATGTCGGCGCCCGCAACCCGGTAAAGGGTGCCGAGCAGCACATCCGGGGCGATTCCCTCCGCCCGGCGGGGCGCGGTCTGCGCGTGGGAGGGGTGGGCCATGACCGCCAGCGCGCGGGAGCCGGCGGCGACCCGGCGGAGCGCATCCAGCCCCATCAGGCTCGGACACAGCAGGACGCCGGCGAGCCCCAGCGCGGCCACCTGCTCCAGTCGCTCGCCGAGGGTATCCAGCGGACCCGTGACGTTGGGGAAATAGGCGGTGCGCCCTCCCACCCGTGCATTCGCGGCCGCGACCGCCTCCGCGATCATCCGCGTGCGCTCCGAAAACGGAGCCGAACCCTGGACCGCCAACCCGTGGTCGTCCTTTACGATGTCCACTCCCGCGCGGGCGAAGGCGGCGGCCTGGCGGGCAAGTCCGCGCGACGACAGCCCGACCGGCTTGATGGCCGCGCTCACCAGCGGCCGCCGCGGCGCCCTGACCAGCGAGCGGATGCCGCCGATCCCGAACCGTGGCCCGGGCAGCGACCGCAGAACGGCCGGCGCGAAGTCGAGTCCCACCAGACGCACCCCGTCCATGAGCGACACGTTGCCGTATGCAACGTTGAGGAGCTGGGTGAGCTCCGTCGTGGTGGCGTCCCGCGGGTAGGCGATCCGTGTCCGCCATCCTCCTCCGCGTCCGCGCTCGATCCGCTCGATGCGTCCCAGCATCCGCGCCTGAAGCCTGTCACCGCCGACGCCGGGAGGGGCTTCGACGGTCTGCTCGCGCGCGACGGCTCCCGCGAGGGACACTGCTTCGCCCAGGCTCCGGCAGCTCAGCCGATAGCTGGCTCGAAGGCCGAACGCGCCCATGGTCGGCGGGTCAGCCCCGAATGGCGGGCAGAATCCGGTCCTGGAGCGCGGTCCAGCTCGAGAACTCCGCGCGCTGGTGCAGCGTCCATCCGTTGAAAAGCACGATCAGATCGTGCTCCGGGACGATGTGCAGGAACTGGCCGCCGTAGCCGTTGCCCGAAAAGACCCGGGTCTCCCCGTCCTCGTGGAACGGCACCCACCATTGGTATCCGTAGCCTCCGTCATCGCGGCCGTTGCGGGGGTTGAGGTCGGGGATTACGGGCGAGGTGGACGCCCGCACCCATTCGCGGGACACGATCCGCCGTCCCTCCCACTCGCCCTCGCGCAGCATCAGGTACGCGATTCGCGCCAGGTCATGGGGGGCGAGGTAGAGCCCGCCCTCCGTGTCCGCCTCTCCGTCCGGGGTGATCTTCCAGTAATGCGCCTCGATGCCGATGGGCCGGAACAGATGTTCCTCCGCCCAGGCGTCGGGGCGCTGTCCGGTCGCCTCGCGCAGGATCTTCCCCAGGAGGACGCTCACGCCGTCGTTGTAGTCGAAGCGGGTTCCGGGTTCGGTTCCCACGGGACGGCGCACGACATAGTCGATCCACGCGTCGCTCGCCTCGAGTTCGCTGGTCGGGTGGGTGTCGTCGGCGTAGGTCTGCCCGGGAACCGCCCAGTCGATGCCGCTGCGCATGGTGAGGAAGTCGGCCAGCGTCGCCTTCGCCCGCCGCGGCTCGCCCAGGTCCGGACCGTACGCGACCAGGAACGGCCATGCCGGCACGTCGACCCCGTCGATGTATCCCGCGTCGACCGCGATGCCGAAGGCGACCGAGGTCACGCTCTTGGTGACGGACTGGAGGGTGTGCAGCGGCGTGTCGCGGTAGTACGGGTGCCAGTCGGGATGATCGTAGTTGTAGGGGTGGCTGACCGTATCCTCCTGCCCGGCCAGGATGCGCGCATGCTCCTCGCCGTGATCCCACTGCCGATCCGCGACCACGCGCCCGTTGCGGATCAGCAGGAAGTGGTCGATGAGCCCGAACCGGCCGGCGTCGATATCGGCGATGAGCGAATCGATGGCCGCGGGATCAAGCCCCTCCGCCCCGGGGTTGGAGACCGGCCATTCCTCGCCCGGCCAGACCGGGTCGCCGGCATCCTCCTTCAGCCATCGCGCGAACCACCCCTCCAGGCGCCGGTACATGTCCACCCGGTTCATCGGATTGCGGAAGCCGTGCGGTTCGCCGGGATAGGAGTGGCTCTCGTAGATCTTCCCTTCCCTCTCCAGGATCTCCACGGCCAGCTCGTACTGGCGGAACGGGGCGCGTACGTCCTCCTCTCCGTGCATGATCAGGGTTGGCGTGACGATGTCGGGCACGCGCGCCAGCGTATTGCTGACGGCGTAGACGCCGGGCCGCTCCCCGGGTGCGCCCCCGTGTCCGGTCCTGATGAAGATCTTTCCCAGCCGGTCCGCGTTGGTGTAGGCGTCGGCAAAGTCGTAGATCCCCGCCATGGGCACGGCGGCGTCGAAGGCGTCGGGCGCGCGGGCGATGGCCGCCATGCTCTGAATGCCCCCGTAGCTGTACCCGTAGATGCCGATCCTCCCGTTGGACCATGGCTGCGCCCTGAGGAAATCGGCGGCCGCGGCCGCGTCGAGGGCCTGCCCGTTGGCCCAGTCCCCCACGCCCAGGTCCTGGAACTCGCGCCCGAAGCCCGAGCCGCCCCGATAGTTGACGGCCAGGACCACATACCCCAGTTGCGCCAGATACTGCTCGGTGAGGCTCAGCCCCTTGAGATAGGAGTTGGTGCCGCCCCCATGGACCATGACCAGTGCGGGATATGTCGCATAGTCGTCTGATATTGTCGTACCATAGTGTTCGGGGAAGCCCGGCGGCCGGAATAGAAAGCCCTGGATATAGAGGCCGTCCCAGCTGCGGTAGCTGACCTCCTCCGCCTCGACCAGCCCCCTCCACCGGGTCGAGAATCGGGTGAGCCGGCGCGCCGCCCCGCCCGCGGCCGGGACGTAGTCCACCTCCGTACCGCGAGTCGAGGTCGAGCGCAGGAAGACGAACGCGGAGCCGTCCGGGGTGGCGTGGTAGGCGCGGAAGGACCCGCCCATGTTCGTCACCCGGGTCGCAACGCCCCCGGTCACGGGCACCCGCCACAGTTCCACCTCGGCCCGCTCGTGATAGGGGAAGAAGAGTTCCGAGCCGTCGCCCGCCCAGGTGACGGTGTGGTTGTGCAGCCAGTCGGTGGCGTGAACCTGCATGGGAACGATCTCCTCCGTGCCCGCTTCCGGGTCGAGGAGGTAGATGTAGGCGAGGTCCTCGTACCAGTACTCGTCCTTGGAGGTGCCGAGAAGGGCGATGCGGGATCCGTCAGGCGACCAGACCGGCGCGGAAGAGGCCATCAGGCTGCTGGAGATCTGCCGCTCCTCGCCGGTCGCGACCTCTACCACCCAAATGTCGTCCTCCCAGTAGTCGCTCCGGTTGGAGTAGTAGGCGACGCGGGTCCCGTCCGGCGACCAGGCGGGGGCGAAGCGGAAGTCGTCCGCCGCCATGGAGGCGCGCGTGAGCTGCGCTGGCGGAGCGGAACCGTCGGCCGGCACGGTCCAGATGTCCTGGTGGCCCGAGCGCCCGCTGTAGAAGGCGATGGTGCTGCCGTCCGGCGATGGCCGCGCGGCCCGTTCGTCGTCCGGGTCGTCGGTGATGCGGGTCGGCTCGCTCGATCCCACCGCCGCCCGCCAAAGGTCCCCGCCCCGCGAGAAGACGATGCCGGACCCGTCGCTGAACCAGACCGGCGACGAGCCCTCCACCCACGGCGCGGGCGCCGGATCACCATCCACCGCAACGAGAAAGATGCCCGAGAAGTCCGCCGTGCGCGCAGTGACCGCGACCCATGCGCCGTCGGGCGAGAGCGCAGCCTGACGGGCGCCCCGGTTGCGGGTGAAGATGTTCTCCCAGGTGAGGGTCAGGGCTTCGTCTTCGACTTCAGCGGCGGGTGGCGCGCACGCAGGCGAGTGCGCGGCCATGGCCAGGAAGGCCACGGCCAACGCGGACCGGATCTTCCAGCGGGTTCTGACGCGCATCCATGCACTGAGGTCCATCATCGGTCTCCCGGGTTGGTTGCGCCGGACGGGCAACCTACAATAGGAGCCCGCGGGCGGCCCGGCATCCGCGGCGGGGCGCGAGGGAGGCCGCCCTTCCCCCGTCGTGAAGCTTCCCGCACACCGGGACCACCCTCCGACGAACACTCGACCCGGAAGACACCCGTCCGGACCTGGACCACCCCCACCCGGGAGAGAATCGATGAGCGAGCGCCGCGCGGACGCGAGCCAGGGGAGCGATTCCGCACCCCCCGAAGTCGCGCTTTCCATCCACATCGAGGCCAGCGCCGACACCGTCTGGGGCATCCTCTCCGGACCGGAACCCTTCTCGGCCTGGATGGGCGGTCAGGTCTCCTTCGAGACCCGGGTCGGGAGCCCCTACCGGGCCCGGTTCCCCCAGTACCAACTGGTGCTCGCCGGCGAGGTGCTCGACTTCGACGACCTCGGGCGCCGGTTCGCGCTCTCCTGGGGCATCGAGTCGGGCCCGCAGGCGGAGACCATGCCGGCCGCGTCGTCGCGGGTGGAGTTCCGCGTCAACGACGGCCAGGGGGGTGCGCACGTGGAGGTCCGCCACAGTGGCTTTCTCAGCGCCCGCACGGCGCGCGAGCACGAGGACGGCTGGCGCTTCCATCTGGGCCGCCTGGCCCTGTCCGCGAACAGGACCGATCTGGCGGCGGGGCTGGCGCGCGCACTGCCCGCCTGGTGGGCAGCCTGGAACGAACCGGACGAGGCCGCCCGGCTCAAGTCGCTGCGCGCCTGCTGCGCCCCCGATCTCGAATTCCGCGACGACTGGGCGGTGTTGCGGGGCATCGAGCGCCTCAGCCTGCACATCGCCAACTGCCACCGCTTCATGCCCGGCTGGAGCATCGAGCCCACCGGCGACGTGCGCGTGTGCCGGGGCGAGGCGCTGGTGGGATGGCGCTCCTCGGCTCAGGGTCAGGGGGTCCAGGAAGGCTTCAACCACCTGCGCGCCGACTACGATGGCACGCTGCGGCGGGTCGCCGGATTCCAGGCGGCGGGCTGAGCGCGTACTTCGCCGTCCCGCCTGCCGCGGGCCCCCCGGTCCCGGAGGCCGGCGCTCCGCGCGCACGCCCACGGTCCGGCGGCGATCATCTCGCGTGTGCGCGTCCCCCGCGCTCGCCCTAGAATGAGGATCGGCCCGCGGCGCCACGGCGGTTGACCGTCCGGCACCGCGGCACGGCCGCAGGGGAGTTCGAATGGAGGCGGATATGCGGCAAGGATCGATTTGCAGGACGCGTTTGGCCTTCGCCACAGCTTTCGCGCTTGTCGCGGCCGCCGGTCTCGCGACGGCGCCGCTGGCGGCCCAGGAGGCGCTCTCCTTCTCCGACGAGGAACTCGAGCGCGGGCAGCGGCTCTACCAGGCCCACTGCGGGCGCTGCCACGGTGTCCTCGGGCTGGGTGGCGAGGGACCGGGGCTGGCGGTCAGCCGCCTGCCGCGCGCGCCGGACCACGCAGCGGTCATCGACATCATCCGCGACGGCATCCCCGGCACCGGCATGCCCGGTCTGCGCGACACCATCCTGCCCGACGAGGAAGCCGCCCTGGTCGCCGCCCACGTCATCTCGCTCCGCCAGGCACAGCTCGTCGAGATCCCCGGCGACCCGGAGCGCGGCCGCCAGGTCTTCGAGACCGCGGGCGTGTGCTACTCGTGCCACATCGTCGAGGGGCGGGGGGTCGGCATCGGTCCGGAACTGACCGGCATCGGCATGCGCCGGGGCCCCGAGTACCTGCGTGCGTCCCTGGTCGACCCCTCGGCGGAGCTGCCGGTCTTCCGCTCCGGGGCGCGCAGCGGATTCGCCCAGTACCTTCCCCTGCGCGCCGTCACCCGCGACGGCACGGTCTACGAGGGCATGCGCGCCAACGAGGACGCCTTCACCGTCCAGCTCATCACCGGAACGGGTTCGATCGTGTCGCTGCGCAAGGCGGACCTGGCCGAGCTCGAGAAGCGCTTCGGGCACTCACTCATGCCGGCAACGATGAATCTCTCCAGCGAGGACATCGACAACCTCATCGCATACCTGGCCAGCCTCGGAGGATGAGCATGAACCGGTTCGCATCCCTCGCCCCTGCAGGACATGGAAGAACTCCCCCCGCGACCCTCATCCACGGACTGCTGGCCTGCGCGATCGTCGCTGCGGGATGCGGGCCGGCCCCGGAAGACAGCGCCCCCGAAGGCACGCCCGACCAGACCCGGGTTCCCTTCGAGCGCCTGGTCAACGCCGACGCCGAACCCCACAACTGGCTGACGTATTCCGGCAACTATGCGTCGCACCGCTACTCCCGGCTGGACCGGATCGACCGCTCCAACGTCGGCGACCTCCGCGTGCTGTGGGCCTATCAGATGGACGACGGCATCATCGAGACCACGCCCATCGCCGTGGACGGCATCCTGTACGTGACCGAGCCCCCGAGCACCGTGAGCGCCCTCGACGCGCGCTCCGGGCGCCGGATCTGGACCTGGTCGCCGGAGATGGGACCGGACGTGCTCAACATCGGGTTTCCGGAAGTGAACCGGGGGGTCGCGGTGCTCGACTCGACGGTGTTCGTGGGTACGCTCGACGCACACCTCGTTGCCCTCGACGCGCGCTCCGGCGCCGTTCGCTGGGACGTCGAAGTGGGCGACAACGCGATCGGGTTCTCGCTCACCCTGGCCCCGCTGGTGGTCAAGGACAAGGTGATCGTGGGCGTGTCCGGGGCGGAGGCCGGTGTGCGCGGCTACCTCGACGCCTACGACGCCGCGACCGGCGAGCTGGCGTGGCGCACCTACACCATCCCCGCGCCCGGGGAGCCCGGGAGCGAGACCTGGGGCGGCAACAGCTGGGAGACCGGCGGCGGGTCCACCTGGCTCACCGGCTCCTACGATCCGGAACTCGACCTGCTCTACTGGCCCATCGGCAACCCGGCGCCCGACTGGAACGGCGACGTCCGCCCCGGCGACAACCTCTACACGGACTGCCTGCTCGCCCTCGATCCCGACACCGGGGAGATGATCTGGTATTTCCAGTTCACCCCCCACGACACCCACGACTGGGACGCGAACCAGATCCAGGTGCTGCTGGACGCCGAATGGGAGGGCGAGCCGCGCAAGCTGGTGGTGACCGCCAACCGAAACGCCTTCTACTACGTCCTCGACCGCGAGACCGGGGAGTTCCTCCACGGCAGGGAGTACTCGAAGCAGACCTGGGCGGAAGGGCTCGACGAGAACGGGCGCCCGATCGTGATTCCGGGCACCGACCCCACCGAGGAGGGCGTGCTCGTCTGGCCCAGCCTGCAGGGCGCGGCCAACTGGTTCAGCCCCAGCTACAGCCCCCGGACCGGACTCTTCTACCAGCCCACCCGCATCATGGGCGCCGTCTACTTCAAGGCGGACGTCGAGTACGTGCCCGGACAGCCCTACACGGGCGGCGGCGAACAGGCGCTGCGGGGCGAGGAGGCCAGCGGAGCGATCAAGGCGCTCGACGCCCTGACCGGCGAGCTCGTGTGGGAGTTCCCTCTGCTCTCCCCCCCGTGGTCGGGGGCGATGGCGACCGCGGGCGACCTCGTCTTCGGCGGGGACAACGAGGGCAACATCTTCGCCCTGGACGCGGAGACCGGCGAGCCCCTGTGGAACTTCCAGTCGGGCGGGGCCGTGCGCAGCGGCCCCATGTCCTACGAGGTCGACGGGCGCCAGCGCATCGTGAGTTCGGCCGGCGGCACGCTCTTCGTGTTCGGGCTCGATTAGATCAGTAGATGTCAGTCTAGTTGTCAGTAGACATCAGTAACGCCGTCGAACGTCCCGTCCAGACGGCGGGAGCTCGGGTCAGCAGCCCCCCCGGAGGGGCCGCGAGGGCACGTAGCGCACCAGGCGCATGCGGTTGACTTCGCCCGCGTAGATGTTGCCGCCGAAATCGACCCCCAGGAACTCGATCCCCGGCCCCACGTTCACGTCGTGCTGGGGCACGAAGCAGGTCACCCAGGCCTGCTCGGTCCTGAGGTCGCCGATGCGGATGCCTTTCTCCCAGCCGAAGTTGCTGCGCCAGGGGTCCGGGGGCCCGGTGCGCAGGTCGCCCGACAGCCCGTCGCCGGCATACAGGATGTCGTCCCTGTCGATGAAGAGGCCGCTGGGCTTGCCGAAGTGGGTCCAGATGTAGAGCAGATTCCCGTCGTCGTCGAAGACCTGGATGCGGCTGTTGCCGCGGTCGGCCACCAGGACCCGTCCCCGCGAGTCGATCTTGATGTCGTGGGGGTCGCTGAAGCGCCCCGGCTCCCGGCTCTCCGACCCCACTCCGCCTCCCACCGCCAGCACGAAACTCCCGTCGCTCGCCAGCTTCACGATGCGGTTGTTGCCGCCCCTGTGGCCATCGGCTACCCAGATGTCCCCTTCCAGTGATATGGCGACGCCCGATGGCCCGTTGAAGTGCGTCTCGTCGTCGCCGTGCACCCCCGCTTCCCCGATGCGCATCACCACCTCGCCCTGACGGGTGAGCTTGAAGACCTGGTGGCCCATCCCCATGCTCTCGCCCAGCGCCCCGCGCGGGTCGCCGTGCGCCCCGCCCTCCGTCACCCACAGGTATCCTTCGTGGTCCAGCGCGAAGCCGTGCGGGAAGGCGAACAGCCCCGCCCCGAAGCTCTCAACCAGGTTGCCCTCCAGATCGAACTTGAGGATCGGGTCGATGTCGGTGCCCGCGCACTGGTTGGCGCCGCAGCGGTCCAGGATCCACAGGTGCTCGCCATCCGGGTCCGGGATGGCCCCGCTCACAATCCCCAGCGTCCGGCCCCCCGGGAGCTGTTCCCAGCCCAGGGTGGCCCGGTACGGGTGCGCGGCGCTGGTCTGGGCGCTGAGCGCGCCACCGACCAGCCCGGGGGACGCGGCAAGAATGACCGAAAGAGCCCAGCCGGCTCGATGTGCGTTGCCCATGTCGGCGCTCCTCCTGTGTGCGTTGCCAGCGGCGCGATTCCCGGCAGCCATGCGGGCAATCTACGCACCCGGGCCAGGACGCGCCGGAACCCGGCGCCCCCGCGGAATCGTATCACACAAGGCCGTCCCGAACCCATTCCCCCGCCAGGCAAGCGATGCATCCACAAGCGAAGTGCTGGACGCTCCTCTGCTGGACCCTCGTTTTCGTCACATTTCCCGCGGCGCCCGCGTCCGCCCAGAGCGCGGACCGCATCTGGGGCCGGGTGCACACCACCGAGGGCGAAGTGCATACCGGCTTCATTCGCTGGGACCGGAAGGAGGCCAGCTGGGCCGATGTCCTCGACGGAGCCAGAACGCTTCCCGACGAGAACTACTTCGCTTGGCTGGAAGCGCACGACAGGGAACGCGCCACACGCACCATCGAGTTGCGCGGCCATCGCATCAGCTGGTACGAGGTCGACCCCGATTTTCCGATGCAGGTGCTTTCCGGGGTTCGCTTCGGGCAGCTGGATTCGCTGGTCGTCCTGGCCTCCGACCGCGTCGAGCTCATCCTGCGCTCGGGGCGGCGTTACGAGATGGAGGCCCGGGACCGCAACCTGGGCTCCTCCCTGCGCCAGGTCGTGCTGGATGAGCCTCGGGGCACGGAGGTCGAACTCGATTGGGACGAACTCGAGCGGGTGGTCTTCTCGGAGCCGCCACCGGACGCGGTTGCCGGAGCACGCCGGCTGCACGGCACCGTCGAGGACCGGAGCGGCAATCGGTTCACCGGGTTTCTGGCATGGGATCAGGACGAAGTCCTTGAATCGGACGTGCTGGACGGCGAAGAGATGAGGCGCCCGAACGACCGCGAGGTCCGCTTCGAGCGCATTCGCTCGCTGACGCGCATCCCCGGTGGCACGCGGGTCGAACTCTGGGCGGGTGAGACAATGGACCTGGGGGGCGGAAACGATGTCGCCGACGGCAACCGCGGCGTGCAGATCGCCGATCCGGAACTCGGGGTTGTGGTGGTCCCCTGGGAACGGCTGGAGCGGGTGCGCTTCCACGAGCCCGCCGGCGGCAGCGGGGAGTACGGGCAGTTCGACGGCGGTCGCCTTCTCTTCGGCACCGTCGTGACCCGCGAGCAAGGGGAGCTCGAAGGCGAGCTGCGCTGGGACGCGGACGAAGCCGGGAGCTGGGAGATCCTGAACGGAGAATCCGATGGTGTCAGGTACGGCATCGAGTTCGGATTCGTCCAGCGCATCGCGCCCCTGGAGGAGGATGGAGCCATCGTCACGCTCGCCGACGGACGCACGCTGGAATTGAGCGGATCCCGGGATGTCGATCCGGACAACAAGGGCGTGATGGTCGCGTCGGGCCCGCGAGGCGCCGGCGCGACGGGCGACACGGCCTGGCGACTTATCCCGTGGGAGGACATCCGGGAGGTCCGCTTTCGGCCCGGCCCGCCGGATGCCGGACCGGAGAACGAACGATGAACGGGCGAGGCGCCGTTCGCGGCCTTGCGTGTGCGAGCCTGGCCCTGCCGCTGCTTGGCGCGCTCGCCGTCCCGGCATCGGGGCAGGAGACGGATGCCGAGCCCGCGCAATTCGCCGACGACGCGTTCGCCGACCCGGCCGCGCGCGCGATCTTCGAGGCCGCCCACGCGAACTGGAAGTCGGTCGAACAGTCGGTTCTGCGCTACCAGGCGGTGATCCGGCAGAGGATGGCGGCCAGGATCCGGGCCCCGCTCAAGGACCGCGTCCTCTACCGGGACGAAACCGCGGTGCGCGCCTTCTGGGATCACGAATACGACGCGGTGGTGCAGGTGCTGGGCGCGAAATCCCAGTATCCGGGGCAGGCGACGGCGCGCAGCGAAGGCGACCTGGAGTGGCTCGACGACCTCGCCTTCGACGAACCCTTCGACCCCGGTGACGACCGCCTCATGCTGGGATGGTCCGATCCGGAGGAGCAGCCCGACGACGACTTCAGGATCCAGCATCCGCTGGCGGAGGGCGCCGACAGCGTGTACCGGTACGCGAGCGGGGACACCCTGACCCTTTCGCTCCCCGACGAACGCCGTCTTCGCACCGTGCAGCTCGACGTGCTTCCGCGCGAAGCGGACGCCCATCGCATCGTGGGCACGCTCTGGATCGAGCCGGAATCCGGCGCGCTGGTCCGCGCGGTCTACCGGCTGAGCCGCGAGTTCGACGCCATCCGCGACCTTGCCGATCTCCAGGAGGAAGAGGAGGAGGGTTCGTTCAGATACGTACCCGGCCTGCTGAAACCCTGGACCTTCGATCTCTCCATGATCGCCATCGACTACAGCCTCTGGAATTTCGAGGTCTGGCTGCCCCTGTACATGCGGATGGAGGGACTCGCCCGTGCCGGAATCCTCAAGTTCCCGGTCAACTTCGATATTGCGTACGAGATGGAGTCGGTGACGACGCGCCAGGATATCGAGCGGCTCGAGGCGGCCCGGCGGGAAGCTGCGCGGACGGAGGTTGCTCCGCCCGAGCCGGACGAGACCCCGCAACTCGTCGAACGGCACTTCGAGACGCGCGACGAAGCCATGGCGTTCGTCGCCGAACTGCTGTCGCGGGAGGGTGGCGTCGAGTACGAGAGCGCCGAGGAGGACGATTTCGCGGCTGAGCGGGATGCGTTCATCATCGCGCCGCGGGAACGGAGCCTGGTGGCGACCAGCCCGGAACTCCCACCGCCGATCTGGGAGGAAGCCACGGGATTCCCGTCGGACGAACGGATCGGCGACTACGTGGAGAGCCTCGCCCGTCTCCCAACGCCCGACGTGCCCGGAATCCCCTGGTCCCTCGACTGGGGATGGGGCCGTCCGGGGCTGGTGCGCTACAACCGGGTCGAGGGGTTGGCGGCCGGGGTGAACTTCGAGACCGCCGTCTCCGGGTCCTACAGGCTGGACGCGACGGCCTTCCTGGGACTCTCCGATCTCGAGCCCAGGGCGCGCTTCGACATCGAACGCGAGACCAGCCGGCGCCGGATGAAGCTCGGGGTGTACCGCGAACTGGCGTCCGCCAATCCGCGCGCCGGCAACCTGGGGTTCGGCAATTCCCTGAACGCCCTGTTCCTGGGACGCGACGAGGGCGAGTACTACCAGGCGCTGGGCGCCGACCTGAGTTGGCGTCCTCCGGCTGACGCGCGGCAGTCCTTCGAGGTCCGGGCCTACGCGGAACGCCAGTCGACGCTGGAGCGGAAAGCGGGGTTTGCCCTCTTTCACATGCTCGCCGACGACTGGGACTTCCGGCCCAACCTGGCGGCCGACGGAGTCGACGAGCTGGGAGCGGAGGTGCGGCTCTCGCCCTGGCGCGGGACCGACCCCTTCCTGACGCAGATCGGGGTCGAGCTCTACGGACACGCGGCGCGGCTGTGGCCCGCGGGGGCGGGCGACCCGGCAACCTACGCGCGCGCCAGCGCCACGCTCCGGGCAGCCGTGCCGCTGGTAGCGCGGAGGTGGCGCCTGGGCGTGGAGCTGGCGGGCGGGACCACGTTCGGCGAGCCGACGGCCCAGCGGGCGTGGTTCCTCGGGGGTACGCGCACCCTGCGCGGTCACGCACCTTCGGTGCTATGGGGCCCGTCGTTCGCACGCGGCCGCGTCGAGGTCGCCCGCACCAGCGACTTCGGTGGCTGGAGCATCTTCACCGACGCGGGATGGGCCAGCCACGTTGGCGGGTACTATTCCGCGGATGCCGACGAAGACGCGATGGACCCGGATGGCTCTGCGGACGGCCCGGGGACGGACCGGCCGCCGGCGGACGGCAGGCTTCTCTGGGGGGCAGGGGTCGGCGGCAGTCTCCTCGACGGGCTCATCCGCGCCGACGTGTCCTACGGGCTCAACGGGCCCGCGCGGCGGTTCTGGATCGCGTTCTACCTCGACTCGCTGCTCTAGCGGTCCGTGGGCGAACTCCCCCGGCGTTCAACCGGGAAGGCATTGACTAATTAGCCTAAGTCCAGTTAGTCAACCGCCGACGTAGCGGCAGCGGCCCATCCGGCAGCGAATCCCGGTCAGCTCCTGGCTCAGCCTCTTGAGGCGGGTGCGGGCCCCGGCATCGTAGGCCTGGTCGTTGGCCCTGGTGGGCCTGAGCCCGCTGAAATACTGCCCGCTCTCGTAGTCGTCGGAATCCACGAGCTGCATCACGGCGTCGGCGCCCTCGTCGATGGTCGAGCGCGGCTCCACGCCCGCCCGCCGCACCATGCCGGTGGGCATGTAGGTGGCCGGATGCAACGAGCCGACCACGATGCCGGTGCCCTCCAGCTCCTCGGCCAGGTCGTGCGTAAACATCACCTGGGCCAGCTTGCTCTGCGCGTAGGCGCGCCGGCCGCTGAAGTCCCTCTCGATCATGACGTCGGTGAAGTCGATCGGCGTCTGGGCCCCCGAGGACACGTTCACGATGCGCGCCGGCGCGCTGTCAAGCAGCCGTGGCATGAGCATGTGCGTGAGCAGGAAGGTGGAGAGGTAGTTGACCTGGAACCGATACTCGTGGCCATCCTCCGTCAGCAGCCTCTCGTCCGGCGCCGACCCGAAGCCGGCGTTGTTGATGAGGAGGTCCAGGCGGTCGTAGTCGGCGAGCAGGGTCTCGGCGAACCGCCGCACGTCCGCGAGCGAAGCCAGGTCGGCGCGGTAGAAGCGGGCGCTGCCCGGCCCCTCCGCGTTGATGGCGTCCACCACCTCGGCGCCCCGCTCCTCGTTGCGTCCGTGCACGATGACGTGATGACCCCGGGCGCCGAGCCGCAGGGCCAGTTCCGTTCCCAGCCCCGACGTCGATCCCGTTACGAGCGCCACCTCCTGATCGGACGCGGGGACTGCGGGGGCCTGCGCGAAGGCGTCGCGGGGCAGCGCCGTCCAGACGGCCGCCAGCAGGACGGCGGCGAGCAAGGCGCCCCCGTACCGGGAGCATCTCTTCGCAGATCCGCGTTCTCCGGCAGATCTCCCACTGGCCGACTGCTGCCTGATTCTCGTCATGACGTGCTCTCCTTCCCGGGCCGCTTCGTGGACTCGGCAGCAAGTTAGGCCCGGCCTTCCCGGGGCGACAGAGCCCGCTCTGAAGCCATCGCCGCCCGGCGCGCGAAACCGACCGGGACCCGGCGTCGTACGAGCCGCCGATTCTTCGATCGATGGATGGGCGGGCGTGACCAGGGAGGGGACTGATGAAGAAGAGATACATGAGACGCATGCTCGGGCTGATGCTGGCGCTGGCGGGCTCCGGCGCCGGGATGCAGGCCCAGGAGCAGGGATCCGGACCAACGTCGGGGGGCGCGCTGGTGGTGCCCGGATGCTGTGGCGCCGAGAATGTGCCGATCCTTCCGGCGACGCGCGTCGCCGATGCGGAGATCTCGATCGACGGCCTGATGGAGGAGGCCGCCTGGGGCGCGGCCGCGGTCGCCACCGGGTTCACCCAGTTCGAGCCTGACGAAGGCCAGCCGGCGACCCAGCGCACCGAGGCTCGCGTCATGTACGGCGCCGCGGCCCTGTTCGTGTTCATGCGGGCGCATGACGCCAGCCCGGACGAGATCGCGAGCCAGCTGACGAGGCGCGACCAGCAGTCGTACTCGGATATGCTGGGCGTGGTCATCGACTCCTACTTCGACCGGCGCACGGCCTTCCAGTTCACCGTCAACCCCGCCGGCGTGAAGCAGGACGTCTACCGGTTCGAGGACACCAGCGAGGACACGGGGTGGGACGCGGTCTGGGACGTCGCGACCGCGCGCGACGAGGCGGGATGGAGCGCGGAGTTCCGCATCCCCTACTCGCAGCTGCGCTTCCGGGATCGGGAGGAGCAGACCTGGGGCATCAACTTCGTGCGGCAGCTCGCGCGCCGGGAGGAACTCTCGGCGTGGGCGCCCACGACCCGCGCCGACGGCGGCATCGTGTCGCGCTTCGGCGAACTGCGCGGGTTGCGCGACCTCGATCCGCCGAGGCGGCTGGAGGTCCTGCCCTATTCGCTGGCCCGTCTGCGGCGCGCTCCGGGAGACGAGGCCAACCCCTTCTACCGGCGGAACGACGCGCTGGGGTCGGTCGGCGCCGACCTCAAGTACGGGGTGACCTCCGACATCACCCTGGACGTGACCATCAACCCGGACTTCGGGCAGGTCGAGGCGGATCCCGCCCAGGTGAACCTGACCGCGTTCGAGACCTTCTTCCCGGAGCGGCGGCCATTCTTCGTCGAGGGCGCGGGCATCTTCAACTTCGGCATCGCCCTGGGTGATGGAGACAACGCCAACGAATCGCTGTTCTACTCGCGGAGGATCGGGCGCGCGCCCCAGGGATGGGCGGATCCGCAGGGCGGGTTCGCGGATACCGACGATCAGACCACCATTCTGGGCGCCTGGAAGCTCTCCGGCAAAACGGCCGGCGGATGGTCGATCGGGGCGCTGCACGCGATCACCTCCGAGGAGCGCGCCGATGTCGCGCCGGCGACGGGCGACCCCTTCCAGCAGCCCGTCGAGCCGTTCTCCAACCAGGGGGTCCTGAGGCTGCAGAAGGACTTTGGCGAAGGCCGCTCGTCCGTGGGCTTCATCGGCACCAGCGTCAACCGCAACGCCGGCGTCGCCGAAGAGCTGGGTCTCCGCTCGGCGGCGTACACCGGCGGCGTCGATTTCAGGCACCGCTTCGGGGGCGACGCGTGGCAGCTCGAGGGGTACGTCCTCGGCTCCCATGTGCGGGGTTCGGCGGACGCCATCGCGCGGACCCAGCGCTCGCCGGCCCGCTACTACCAGCGTCCCGACGCGGGGCATGTGCGCTACGACGACGGACGCACCAGCCTGGGCGGGGGTGCGGCCAACTTCGGGGTCATGAAGTTCGCGGGCAGCCCCTGGCGCGTCGGCACCGGGTTCCAGACGCGCACGCCCGGCTTCGAGGTCAACGACCTGGGCTACCAGCGCGACGCCGACTACCTGGTGCACTGGGTCTGGGGCGGATATCACAACTCCACGCCCCAGGGCCCCTTCCGCAACTGGTTCGTCAACCTCAACGCCTGGAACGTCTGGAATTACGACCGGGATCGCGCCGGGAGCGGAGGCAACGTCAACGTCAACTTCCAGCTCAAGAACTTCTGGTACGGATACGGGGGCGTGAACCAGGAGCTCGAGGCCTGGTCCGACGGCCTGCTGCGAGGGGGTCCGCTCCTGCGGACCGAGGCCCAGACCAACTTCTGGGCGGGATTCGGCAGCGACGCCCGCAAGCCGGTCAGGATCAACGTCAACTCCTGGGGCAACGTTCGCCCCGAGAGTGATTCGTGGTCCGTCGGCGTTGCCCCGACGCTGAGCGTGCGGCCATCGGGGCGGGCGACCTTCAGCCTGGGCGCCATGCTCAGCCGCAACCTCGACGACCGCCAGTGGGTCCGGCGCATCGACACCGGCGCGCCCAACTACCTCTTCGGGCGCATCCAACAGACGACGGTGGGGCTGACCGCCCGCGTCGACTATGCCTTCACGCCCGACCTCTCGCTGCAGGTGTATGCGCAGCCCTTCGTGGGCTCCGGCAGCTACGGCGAGTTCAAGCGCGTGTCCGACCCGCGCGCGGAGCGCTACGCCGACCGCTTCGAGGCGGTGGAGGTGCGGCCGGAGGACAGCCGCTACCTGACCGAGCTGGACGGGAGCCCGGTGTCGTTCGGGAACCCGGACTTCAGCTTCAGGCAGTTCCGGTCGAACACGGTCCTCAGGTGGGAGTATTCGCCCGGGTCCGTGCTCTACCTGGTCTGGTCGCAGGGCCGCAATCACGCTGCCGACACCGGCCGGTTCGACTTCGACTCCGACCTCGGCGATCTCTTCGGCGTCATGCCCGACAACGTCTTCATGGTTAAGCTCAGCTACTGGCTGTCGCGGTAGCGGGGGCCGGCCGCGAAGGAGGTGGACTCGCGCCCGCGGTATCGAACAGCGCGGTGGCGAGGTCGGCGGCCGGGCCTCCATGAAGAACCCGAGCAGGATCCGGCGGGCATGTTCTCGAGGAAGACCGAAGCGGAACGGTTCGCCGATCGACGGGCCAGGATGGTCGCGAGGCAGCTGCGCCGCAGGAACATCCTGAGCGAGGACGTGCTCGCGGCCATGGGCGACGTTCCGCGCGAGCACTTCCTTCCCCGGGAGCAGCGCGCAATGGCCTACGAGGACCGCGCCCTGCCGCTGACCGGGGGACAGACCATGTCCCAGCCCTACATGGTGGCTGCGATGACCGAGGCGCTGGAGCTGTCTCCCGGCCAGCGCGTGCTGGAGATCGGCACCGGCAGCGGATATCAGACCGCGATTCTCGCGCGCCTCGCCGAGGAGGTGCTCACCATCGAGCGCCTGCCCGGGATGGCCGCGGCAGCGCGCGCGCTGCTGCGGGATGCGGGATGCGACAACGTGCGCGTGCGCGCCGGTGACGGCACCCTGGGCTGGCCGGAGGAAGCGCCCTTCGACGCGATCCTGGTCACGGCCGCCGCACCGGCCGCCCCGCCGACGCTGGAAGCGCAACTCCACCCGGAGGGCGGGTGCATGGTCATCCCGGTCGGGTCGCGGCGGATTCAGCAGCTGGTGCGCATCCGGCGCACGCACGCCGGGACGACCACGGAACGGCTCATGGAGTGCGCGTTCGTGCCGCTGATGGGAGCGGAGGGCTGGTAGCGGCGCAGCAGTGAGGCGCCGGCTCGGAGCGCGCCCCCACGCCCGGCCCGATGCGGCGCGGATGTCGGGTGGCCCGGCTGGCGCTTCAGGAGCGGGAGGCGCGCATCTCCTCCAGGGCCGCCACCTCCGCCCCCGTCAGATCCCGCCACTCCCCGCGGCCGAGGCCGGCCAGCCGGATCGGGCCGAAGCGCACGCGCTCGAGGCGCTGGACCGGGTGACCGACCGCCCGGCACATCCGCCGCACCTCCCGCTTGCGCCCCTCCGTCAGGACCAGTTCGAGGACGGAGCGGGGTGAACCACGCTCCAGGACGCGGGCGCGTCTCGCCCGGGCGGGGCCGTCTTCCAGCTTCACCCCGGACACCAGGCGCCTCAGAACATCGCGCGCGGGCAATCCGGCGACCCGTGCCCGGTATTCGCGCTCCACCCGATAGCGCGGGTGCGCGAGCATGTTCGCCGCTTCCCCGTCGTTGGTAAGGAGCAGCAGCCCCTCTGCGGCCTGGTCCAGCCGGCCCACGTAAACGAGCCCGTGCAGCGTTTCGGGCAGCAGGTCGTATACGGTCTTGCGGCCCCGGTCGTCGCGTCGGGTCGTGAGAAAGCCCGCCGGCTTGTTCAGCATCACCCAGCGGGTCGGCGCCGGCCGCACGCGGACGCCATCGACGCGCACTTCGTCGACTTCCGGGCGCACGCGGGTTCCGAGCAGGGTGGCGGGCCGCCCGTTCACCCGCACCCGCCCGGACACGATCAGCGTTTCGGCCCGCCGGCGGGACGCCACGCCCGCGCGCGCGATAAACTTCTGCAGCCGCTCGCCCCGATTCGGGCGGGCGGGCGGGTCCGGCACCCCGGTCACCCCGCGACCGACCCGCGGCCCGCGGTCGTTCCCGGGTCCACCAGTCTCCAGGCGGTCGTTCCGTGGCCTGCCGGCCTCAGGCGGGTCGCCTCTCGGCCGTTTGCTCCCCGGCCCACCAGTCCATGGGCGTTCACCCTTCGGTCGACCGCTCCTCCGCCGCCGGCCCGACCTCGAGCGGCCCCGGTTCCCGGAGCACGACCGGGAGCTCCGCCGGACGCGGCAGCTCGTCGAGCGACTGCAGGCCGAAGTGTCCCAGAAAGTGACCGGTGGTCCCGTAGAGCAGCGGTCTTCCGATCCCCTCGCCGCGGCCGGTGACCTCGATCAGGTCGCGGTCGAGAAGCGTCCGGATCACGCCGGCGCAGTTCACCCCCCGGATGTACTCCATCTCGATGCGTCCGACCGGCTGACGATAGGCAACGATGGCCAGCGTCTCGAGCGCCGGCCTCGAGAGGCGCGCCGGCCGCGGAACCGTGTCGAATCGCTCCAGATAGGGAGCGAACTCCGGTCGGGTCAGCAGCTGATGCCCGCCGGCGATCTCCATCAGCTGGAAGGCGCGTTCGCCGTCGTCATACTCGCGCCGGAGCGCCGCGATGGCTTCGGCGACCACGTCCTCGTCGAGGCTCTCGTCGGCACGCGCGATCTCTTCGGCGGTCAGCGGGGCATCGCTGGAGAAGAGAATCGCCTCGACCACCTGGGCCGGATTCACGCGGCCTCCCCGCCGGCGTTCTCGGCCTCCGCCGCCGGGGAGGCCCGCCTGTAGAGCCAGAGCTCATCGAAGGGCCGGGTCTGGCGCAGGCGGATCTGGCGGCGGCGGGCGAGCTCGAGCCCGGCCAGCAGCGTCATGACCCCGTGCATGCGCGCACGCCAGGAACCAATGAGGCGGGAGAACTCGATGCGCCCGACGGCGCGCAGCCGTTCCCGGATCAGGGCGATCTTCTCCTCCATGGAGACCAGACGGGCCCCGATCCTGGGCGGGGACTGCGGCCGCGGAAGCTCGACCGCGAGGGCGGCTTCCCAGACTTCCTTCCACGTCGTTTCCAGCGGCGTGTCACGCGGCTCGGGGCGCGGACGCGGCGGCACGTAGCCCTTCGCCCAGCGGCGCATCCTGCGCGCCTCCATGACCTCCAGCCGGGACGAGATCTCGCGCACCTGCTCGTACTCCAGAAGGCGCCGCACCAGCTCCGCGCGCGGGTCCTCGTCCTCCTCCTCGCTCCGGTGCGGAAGCAGCATGCGCGCCTTGATGCCGATCAGGATGGCGGCCATCTCGACGAACTCTCCGGCACCCTCCAGCTCTTCCGCCCCGATCCCGCCCACCGCACGCAGGAACTGATCGGTGATGGCGGCGATGGGGATGTCGAAGATGTCGATGTCCTGCTGGCGGATGAGGTGCAGAAGCAGGTCCAGCGGCCCCTGAAAGCGCTCCAGCGCGACCACGAACAGTTCGCGGCTCTCTCCGGCGCCGGCGTCGAGAGGCGTCAGAGCCACAGGTCGATGAAGTCCTGGGCCGCTCCCATGAAGAAGCGGACCGGTGCGAGGACGATGGAGAAGAACGGACCCGGGAACAGGAAGAACACGGCGATGAGGATGAGCATGCCGAAGCGTCCAAGGCGCCGATATGCCACCCCCAGGCGCGGGGGCAACAGGTGGTAGAAGACGTGCGATCCGTCGAGGGGCGGGATGGGCACCAGGTTGAAGAAGGCGAGCACCAGGTTGATCAGGATGCCCAGTTCCGCCATGCGCACCGCCACGTCCAGCGGCCGGGCCAGCGCGCCGCCGCTCAGCTGAACTGTCTTCACCAGCAGGGCTGCCAGGAGGGTGAATCCGATCGCCAGGATCAGATTGGCCGCGATGCCGGCCAGCGACACGCGGATGTCGCCGCGCCTGTAGTCGTGATACTTGCGGGGATTGACGGGCACGGGCTTCGCCCAGCCGAAGAGGAACCCGGCGTTCATGAAGTAGAGGCCGAGCGGGACCAGTATCGACCCGATGAGGTCGATGTGCGGCAGCGGGTTGAACGTGATGCGCCCGAGCCTGTGGGCGGTGTCGTCGCCCTCGCGCAACGCGACCCATGCGTGCGCGACCTCGTGGACGATGATGGAGAGAAGGAGGACCGGAATGAGCAGGAGAATGTCCATTGCACCCGGAAGCTACCGGCGCCTGCACCCGCCCGCTACCCGGTGGGCGCAGCCTGACGGGCGGGAAGCGATCCGCGCGCCGAGAATCGAACGGGATCGCGCGAGACGCGACTGCGCCAGCGACGGCGTCGCCGGAACCGGTTGATTCGCGTGGTGGATTTGGGTATCCTCCGCAGCTTGCAGGAGAAGGACCGCACGATCCGGGGAACAGGATGCCGAACGTCAAGAGCGCGACAAAGCGGATGAACAAGAGCCGGGAGCAGAATGCCCGCAACCGCACGAAGCGTTCCCGGTTGCGCACGGCTCTGAAGAGGGTGCGCGAAGCCGGTGACGCCGAGACCGCGCAGGCCTGCTTTCGCGAGGCGCAGGTCCTGCTGGATCGCGCCGCCACCTCCCGCCTGCTGCACCCCAACACCGTCGCCCGCATGAAGAGCGCGCTGGCGCGCCGGGTCAACTCCCTGGGCTAGAACGCACTCGCCGGGCGACTCCAGCCCGGAGGGCGCCATGACCCACTGGCCTGCTCCGCGGGGCCGCGCGACGACCGACTTTCCCGCCGGCGCCCGCAACCTCGCGTCCACCGTCATCCCCATCGTCTGCTCCCTCTTCCTCGCTGCGCCCGCCGCCGCACAGCAGGAGTGGCGGCACCACGGGGGCGACCTCGCCGAAACCCGCTACAGCCCTCTCGACCGGATCGACGCCGGCAACGTCGACGGGCTGGAGATCGCGTGGAGCTGGGAGATTCCGAAGACCGGGGCGCGAATCGAAGCCACGCCGCTGATCGCCGACGGCGTCCTCTACGCGACGGGCCCGTTCAGCATCGTCTTTGCCCTCGATGCCGCTACGGGCGCGGAGATGTGGCGCTGGGATCCCGCGATCCCGACCGAGGACCGCGGCGGGCCGCGGACCTGCTGCGGCGACGTCAACCGGGGCGCGGCGCTGCACGGCGACAAGGTGATCGCGGGCCTGCTGGACGGGCGGCTGGTCGCCCTCAACCGGGCGGACGGGTCGTTGGCGTGGTCGACGCAGACCACCCCTCCCGGGTCGGACTATACCGTAACGGGCGCGCCGCGGGTCATGGGCGACATCGTGGTCATCGGCAACGCCGGCGCCGAGTACGGGGTGCGCGGCTACGTCACCGCCTACGACGCCGACACGGGGGAACAGCTGTGGCGCACCTACACCGTCCCCGGCAACCCGGCGGACGGGTTCGAGAGCGAAGCCATGCGCACCGCGGCGGACACCTGGACGGGGGAGTGGTGGGTCGTCGGTGGAGGCGGCACCGTCTGGGACGGGATGGCCAGCGACCCCGACGCCGGCCTCCTGTACATCGGTACCGGCAACGGCTCGCCGTGGAATCGCGACAACCGCAGCCCGGGTGGCGGCGACAACCTCTACCTCTCCTCGATCCTCGCCCTCGACCCGGCGGACGGCGCCCTCCGCTGGCACTATCAGACCACCCCCGGCGACGACTGGGATTACACCGCGACCCAGCCGCTGATGCTGCTGGACCTTACCATCGACGGCCTCGAGCGCGAGGTCATCGTCCAGGCGCCCAAGAACGGGTTCTTCTACGTCATCGACCGGCACACCGGCGAACTCATTTCCGCCGAGGCCTTCGCCGACGACCTCACCTGGGCCACCCACGTCGATCTGGAGACGGGACGCCCGGTGGAGACGCCGGAGGCGCGCTACGGGAAGACGGGCGCGGTGTGGCTGTCGCCAAGCCCCGGCGGTGCGCACAACTGGAACCCGATGTCGTGGAATCCCGAAACCGGCCTCGTGTACCTCCCCGCCAGGAACGCTGTCTCCTTCTTCGAGAAGGAGGAGGGCTTCGAGTACACCGCGGGCGTCTGGAACACCGGGACGGTGCGCGGTTCCGACGCCGGTCCCCGCCCCGAGCGGCCGCCGCTGAAGGGTCCTTCGAACCTGCTTATGGCCTGGGACCCGGCCGAGAACCGGGAAGTCTGGCGCGTGCCGGCGGAGGGGCGCCACGGCGGGACCCTGTCCACCGCCGGCGGTCTGGTCTTCTGGGGCACCGGCTCGCGGCTGGTCGCGCTCGACGCGCGCGACGGGCGGGAACTCTGGGGAGCGGAACTGGACGGGAGTCCCGGCTCTCCGGTGACCTATTCCGCGGGCGGCCGCCAGTACGTTGCGATCGGCTCCGGGCAGTCGAGCGGGCGGAGCTTCCCGCGGATGTGGGCGTTCGCGCTGGAGGGAGGAGGACGGTAGGACGGCGGGCGGACGCGGACGGCTTCCTACCCGCTCTCCTCTTCCCGCCACACGATCTGTCCGCCGACGATCGTCATCACCGCCTTTCCGGTCAGCTCGTAATCGGCAAACGGGGTGTTGCGGCTCTTTGAGAGGAAGCGCGACGGGTCCACGGCCCATGTGCGGGCGGGGTCGATGAGGGTCACGTCGGCCACGCTTCCCGGGGTCAGGGTTCCGCCCGGGAGATCGAAGGCGCGCGCGGGGGACGGGCTCATGCGCTCGATCGCGGTGGGCAGGTCGATGACCCCTTCCCCCACGACATGGGTGAGCACGAGCCCCACCGCGGTCTCCAGCCCGACGATGCCGAAGGGCGCATCGTCGAAGGCGGACTCCTTCTCGTCGTAGTGGTGAGGGGCGTGGTCGGTCGCGATCACGTCCAGGGTGCCGTCGGCGAGGCCCGCGCGCACGGCGGCCACGTCCGCGTCGGTGCGCAGCGGCGGGTTCATCTTCGCGTCGGTGCGGTACCCCTCGACCGCCGCCTCGGTGAGGATGAGGTGGTGGGGCGAGGCCTCCGCGGTGGCGCGCACCCCGCGCGCCTTCGCCTGCCGGATCGCCTCCACCCCCCAGGCGGTGGAGACGTGCTGGAGGTGGATGCGGCCGCCGGTGAGCTCGGCCAGCAGCAGGTCGCGCACGATGTGGATGTCCTCCGACGCGTTGGGCTTGCCCACCAGGCCGAGGCGCGCGGACACGAGCCCCTCGTTCATGCTGCCCTCGCGGGACAGCCCCAGGTCTTCGGGGTGGTCGGCGACCGGAATGCCGAACGGGAGGGCGTACTCGAGCGCCAGCCGCATCAGGCCGGAGTCCATGACCGGATGGCCGTCGTCCGTGATGCCGACCGCGCCCGCCGCCACCATCTCCCCGACCTCCGCCAGCTTCCTGCCCTCCTGACCGACGGAGATGGCGCCCAGCGGGTAGACGCGCGCGCCTCCCGCCCGCCGCCCCTCCGCCACCACGAACCCCACCGAGGCCGGGTCGTCGATGGGCGGGCTGGTGTTGGGCATGGCGCACACGGAGGTGAAGCCGCCCGCGGCCGCGGCGCGCGCGCCGGTGGCGATGGTTTCCTTGTGCTCGCCACCCGGCTCGCGCAGATGCACGTGCACGTCGATCAGGCCCGGCGCGACCACCAGCCCGCGCGCCTCCACCACTTCCGCGTCATCCGGGCCCTCCACCCCGCCGCCGCACTCGGCCACCCGCCCGTCGAGCAGGAGCAGGTCGCCGATGCCGTCCAAGCGCGCGGCCGGGTCGACGATCCGCCCTCCCCGGATCCAGAGCGGGCGCGGCGTCACGGCGCCCTCCAGGGCGCGGTCATCCTCCGAGACGCGCAACGCGTCCGCCGCAACGCCAACGAGCGCGGGCTCATGCGACCTCCTCCGCCTTGGCCGCCTCGGCCTTCTCCGGCCGCCCGCCCGCCAGCAGGTAGAGCACCGCCATGCGCACCGCGACCCCGTTGGTGACCTGTTGAAGGATCACGGAGTGTGGCCCGTCGGCCACGTCGCTGTCGATCTCCACCCCCCGGTTCATGGGGCCCGGATGGAGGATGAGGAGCGGATCGGGCGCCGCCGCCAGCCGCGCGCGCGAGACCCCCCAGATGCGGTTGTACTCGCGCAGGCTGGGCACGAAGCCGGCTTCCATGCGCTCGAGCTGGAGGCGCAGCACGTTCAGCGCGTGGGCCCACTCGATCGCTTCCTCGATTCGATGGAAGATGCGCACCCCGAGTTCGCTCATGTGCGGGGGAATGAGCGTCGGAGGGCCGCACACGCCAACCTCGGCGCCCAGCGTGAGCAGCCCGAATATGTTGGAGCGCGCCACCCGCGAGTGACGCACGTCCCCCACGATGCACACCCGCCGGCCGGCGATGGCGCCCAGGTGGTCCCGCAGCGTCAGCATGTCCAGCAGCGCCTGGGTGGGGTGCTCGTGCGCGCCGTCCCCCGCGTTGATCACGCTGGAGGGAATGCGCTCCGCGAGGAACCGGGCCGCGCCCGACGCCCAGTGCCGCATCACCACCATGTCGATCTTCATCGCCTCCAGGTTGCGGGCGGTGTCCACCAGCGTCTCCCCCTTCGCCACCGAGGAACGGCTCGCGCCGATGTTGACGGTATCCGCCGCGAGACGCTTTTCCGCGAACTCGAAGGAGATGCGCGTGCGCGTGGAGGCCTCGAAGAAGAGGTTGACGATCGTGATGCCGCGCAGCGTGGGAACCTTCTTGATGCGCCGCTCGGAGATTTCCTTGAACGGCTCCGCGGTGTCGAGGATGCTGGTGATCCGGCGGGCGCCGAGATGTTCGATGCCGACGAGGTCCTTCCCGAGCCCCGGAGCGGCGGCGGCCGAACGGCTCACGCCGCCTCCGGCGATGTCGTGACGACATCCACGCCGAGCACCCCGTCGATCTCGGGCACCAGCACGTCGACCCGCTGATGCGGCAGCACCGTGACCGCCCGGCCCACGATGTCGGGCTGTATGGGCAGTTCGCGGCCCGCCCGATCCACCAGGGCGCAGTAGTAGATGCGGGACGCGCGCCCCCAGTCCATCAGCTCGTTCATGGCCGCGCGGGCGGTGCGCCCCGTGAAGATGACGTCGTCCACGACGACCACCGCCCGGTTGTCGATGCCTCCCGGGGGGAGCTTCGACTCACCGATCACCGGTCTGGGCCCGATCGCCATCAGGTCGTCGCGGTAGAGGGTGATGTCGATGGACCCCCGCGGCACCCGGACTCCGGCCGCGCGCTCGATCTCGTCCTGCAGGAGGCGCGCGATCTGGACGCCCCGGCGGTGGATCCCCATCAGCGCGAGGCGTTCCGTTCCCTCGTTGCGCTCCAGGATCTCGCGCGCCATGCGGGCGACCGCTCGTCCCACTGCATCTTCCCGCATGATCGGGATGCGGAACTGATCGGGCATGGTCACCGGCGGTGAAGGCGGATCTCAGTTGTTCCGGGCGCCCGCGTCGATCCACTGCCTGATGACCGCGATCTCCTCGGCGCTTAAGGGCAGCCTGCCGATCGGCATCTGCCGTCCAACGATGCCCGGGCGGCCGTCCATCTTGTGGATCAAATAGCTGTTCTCCGCGTCACCCGGCCTCACGAGGTCGAGTTCGACCTGGGTGCTGGGCACGTTCACCAGGTTGGCGAAGGAACGGCCCGCCGACAGGTCGAGGTCGGCTTCCGCGAGGGACGGGCCATGGTGACCGGCGCAGGACGGCGTGAAAATGTGGGTCTGGATGCTGGACAGCGTCGGCATCAGGGTGTCGCTGTCCGCGGGCTCGGTGCCGGAATCGCCCCGGCAGGCGGCGGTACCCAGAAGGATGGCGACGAACGGCAGGAGGGATCGCCGGCAACGAAGCGGAGCTGTCATATCTTGCATGGGAACGTCCGGTTGGTCGGGGAAAACTCGGGGCGAAGATACGGGCGCATGCTCCCTGGTGGCAACGCTCCCGGACCGGGAGTTCGCCGCACCGGGACCGCGTGCCCATGCCCCTCCCGCACCATCGCCGTGCGTCCGCGGCGGCGATACCTTGCCAGCGAACGTCGCTGACAGCTGAGCGCGCTCCGGCGGGCGCCCGCGCCCGATCATCTCCAAACCCTGCCAAGGACTCCCGATGAGGCGCACATCGTTCGCTCTTCTGCTCGTCCTGTCCGTCCTGACTCCGGCCTCGGGCTCCCTCGCGGCGCAGGGGATCGAGGAGCACCCGGCCGTGGTCATGGGAGGGTTGCCGTTCACGCTCACGCTGGCGGGGGCGCCCGACGAGTCGAGCTGGTTCGAGGTGCGGACCGCCGACGGCACCCTGCTCCGCTCCGGAGCCGTCGATGCCAACCAGTCGCTGGCGGTGCCCGATCTGGTCGTGGAGTCGCGGGCGGATCTGCCGCTGGAGGTGCGCGTCGGCGAGGCGACCGAAACGGTGCGGCCCCACTACGCGCCCGCATGGTACTCCATCGTGCCGCCGCTGGTGGCGATCCTGCTCGCGCTGATCTTCCGCGAGGTGCTGGCCGCGCTCTTCGCCGGGGTTTGGCTGGGCGCGCTGGCGTACACGGGGTTCAACCCCCTGCTGGCCACCTGGCGCACGGTCGACACCTTCATCGTGCCGGCGCTAGCCGACGACTCGGGGCAGACGCAGATCGTGGTGTTCTCCCTGCTGCTCGGCGGGATGGTGGGGATCATCGCCCGCAACGGAGGGACGCTGGGCATCGTGGAGGCCGTGTCGCCGGTCGCCACCACGCCGCGCCGGGGCAAGCTCGCCACCTGGCTCGCGGGGCTGACCATCTTCTTCGACGACTACGCCAACACCCTCATCGTGGGCACGACCATGCGGCCCATCACCGACCGGCTGCGCATCTCGCGCGAGAAGCTCGCGTATCTGGTCGACTCCACGGCGGCGCCCGTGGCTGCGATCGTTCCGATCTCGACCTGGGTCGGCTACGAGATCTCGCTCATCGACCAGGGACTGCAGCTTGCAGCCGAGCAGAACGCCGCCACGAACCCCGAACTCGCGGCGTCGCTCGCATCATCGAGCGCGTTCACCGTGTTTCTCTCGACCATCCCGTATCTCTTCTACCCCCTGCTGGCGCTGGTTCTCGTGGCGCTTGTGAGCTACACCAACCGCGACCTGGGAGAGATGGCCACCGCGGAACGGCGAGCCGCCCGCGGCGACGGACTGACGCGGCCCGGTTCGACGCCGGTGACCGACACCAGCGATTCGTTGCTGCAGCCGGCCGAGGGGGCGCCCCGGCGCTGGTGGAATGCGGCGCTTCCGGTGCTCACCGTGGTGCTCACGGTCCTGATCGGGCTGTATGTGTCGGGGAGCGCGGTGACGGGACCCGGGGCGTCCCTGATGGATGTCCTGGGGCAGGCGGACCCCTACGCCACCCTGCTGTGGGGCTCGCTCGCGGGATGTCTGGTGGCCATGGCGCTGTCGCTCTCGCAGCGCATTCTCACGCTCCAGGAGACCCTGTCGGCGCTGGTCGCGGGAATGAAGGCGATGATGACCGCGATGCTGGTCCTGGTCTTTGCGTGGTCGCTGGGGGCGATCACCGGGGAGATCGGGACGGCCGCGTTCCTGGCACAGACCCTCGGGGACGCCATTCCCTTCGGGCTCATCCCGGTGCTGGTGTTCGCCACCGCCGCGGCCATGGCCTTCGCCACCGGAACCTCGTTCGCGACGATGGCGATCCTGATCCCGCTGGTGATCCCGCTCACCATCACCCTCGGGGGCGGTGTGGGCTTCGACGGAGGCAGCGCGGAGGTGATTCTCCTGGGGGCGACCGGATCGGTGCTGGCGGGCGCGATCTTCGGAGACCACTGCTCCCCCATCTCGGACACCACGGTGCTGTCGTCGACCGCGTCCGGGTGCGACCACGTCGATCACGTGCGCACGCAGCTTCCCTATGCGCTGCTGGTCGCCGTCGTGGGCATGCTCCTGGGCAACATCGGCACCGCGTACGGGCTGCCCCCGGGGCTGGCGCTGCTGCTCGGCGTGGGCGTGCTGTGGGGCGTCCTGCGCTTTTGGGGAACGTCGGTCGAAGGGGAAGCCGCGGGATAGCGCGACCCCGCTCTATCGGCGCGCCCTGAAAAACGACCGCAGCAACTCCCCCGAGGGCTCCGCCAGCACGCCCGCCGTCAGCTCGACGGAGTGGTTGAGACGCGGATCCTGGACCAGGTTCTCCAGGCTGCCCGCCATCCCCGCCTTCGGGTCACGGGCCCCGAAGACGAGGCGGCGAACCCGCGCCAGGACGATCGCGCCGGCGCACAGGGCACAGGGCTCGAGGGTGACGAAGAGGGTGGCGCCCGGGAGGATCCTGAGCCCGAGCTTGCGGGCGGCGGCGCGCAGCACCACGACTTCCGCGTGCGCCGTGGGATCCGCATCGGCGCGCGTCCGGTTGTGCCCCTCGGCCACGATGCGGCCATCCATCACCAGTACGGCTCCCACCGGCACCTCGGAGCGGACTGCCGCGAGCCGCGCCATTTCCAGGGCACGGGCCATGAAGATCCGGTCTCCGGACGCGGAAGCGCTCGTCTCCCGGGCGGGGCTAGCGGTGCTGCCGGTCACGCCTCCCGCGTCCTTCGCGGGCATCGGCGATCCGCCGCGAACTCCGGCGCCAGCGGCGGCCTGGAGCCGCGTCGCCGGATGCGTCCGGGCGGGGGCCGTCTCCCACGCTCCGCAGGAATGCCGCCACCCTGCCGGCGACGGCCAGGTCCTCCAGGCGCATCGCGGGAATGCCGGGGGCGTCCGATGAACCGGGATGGAGGGCATCGGCGGCGCCGTCGTAGCGATAGAAGCCCGCCCCATCGGTCAGATGCACGGCCAGAACATCGCCATCGCGGATTTCATGGGCGAGGACGGGCTGCACCAGCAGGAGATCGCCATCCTCATATCCCAGGGCGCCGGCCTCGTCGCCGGAGACCCTGACGAAGAACGAACCCGCACCACCCGCCAGGCGGCGGTCGATGGCGTAGGATTGCGCCGATTCCTCCTCCTCCACGTCGCCTCGCCGGTGCGGAATCCGCGAATGGCAGGGCACCGAGAGCGTCTCGGCGTTCAGATCGAGGCCAACGATGCGCGCGCCTCGCGAACGGGACGGGTCGCGCTCCAGGTATCCCTTTGCGGCGAGCGACTTGAGGTGTTCGGATACGGTCTTGGTGCTCTTGATGCCGAATCTCGCCCCGATCTCGCGAACCGACGGCTGATAGGTGTTCCGGCGCAAATAGGACTCCATGTAGTCCAGAATGCGGCGCTCAATCTCGTTTGGAGGTGGGGGCATGGACAGTGTTTCGGCGAGCCCGTCGATTCCGTTGGCGGGTCCGCCGACCGACTCCGCGGCAGACCGGAAAGGGAGAAATACTAGGCCGGGCGAAGGTGGAGAGCAAGCAGGGAATCCCGTATTGCCATGGCCGCGCCCGCGCCTCCCCGCCACCTTGCCCGTAGCCCGTCGATCGGCAACCCTTCGATGGGATCGGACCGTCCAAATCTCCGGGGACAAGATCGTTTAAGTGTGCGGCGGGGTACACTCCAGGATGGCTTGGGCGGCACCTGCATCGGGCGGGCAACGGCCCGCGGAGCCAGCGACCTGAAGGAATTGAGCCCATGAGCTTTTCGAAGACGACGCTGGGAGTTACGACCGTTGCGATCATTGCGGTGCTGCTCGGCGGAGGGATCTACCTGAGGCTGCGCCCGGCTCCCGAGGAGGAGGATGCCGCGACCCCTTCCGAAGCGACCACTCTCGAAGTGCCGGATGCCTCCCTTGCGAGCTTTGCGCGGCGTGCACAACCCGTGACCGGGGCGCGCGTCGAGCGCGATACGCTGTGGATCCGGATCACGGCGTCGGGAGGCGCGGCCGCGTTCCGGCGCGCCACCCTCTCGGCCCGCGTTGCCGGCCAGGTGCGGGATGTCGCGGTTCGGGAAAACGATCCTGTCGATTCCGAGGCCTTCCTCATCCAGATCGACACCACCGAGTACGCGCTGGCGCTGGCGCGGGCAAACAGCAGTCTCACCGGGGCCCGGGCCGACTACGAACAGATCGTCCTCTTCGATGACGAGATCGCTGATCCGGAGGTACGGGCGGAGCGGGCGCGCCTCGCCCGGTCGCGCAGCGGTCTGGACGAGGCCACGGTCAGTGTCCGCGAGGCGGAACTCGCACTGTCGTGGACCTACATCAGTGCGCCTTTCGCCGGCCGGATCGCCGACCTGCGGGTCGTGCCGGGCCAGTTCGTGGCACAGGGCGACGAGCTGGTCACCATCGTGGAACTGGACCCCATCAAGGTCGAAGCCCAGGTGCTGGAGGGCGAGATAGGACTCCTGGAGGAGGGCAGGCGCGCCACCATGACCTTCGCCGCGTTCCCGGGCGAGAGCTTCACCGGCACGGTGGAGACCATCAACCCGGTCATCGACCTCGAGACCCGCTCGGCGCGCGTGACCGTGCTGCTCCCCAACCCCGGTGGCAGGATCAAACCCGGCATGTACGCGAGCGTATCGCTGGACGCGCAGCACTTCACCGAACGCATCCTGGTTCCGCGCTCGGCGGTGCTTGAGCGCGACCGGCGCACCATGCTCTTCGTCTTCAATGAGGAGGAGGGGGAGATCGGCCGCACCGAGTGGCGCTACGTCACCACCGGGCTCGAAAACGACCAGGTGGTCGAAATCGTGGAGAACCCTGAGACCTCGATGGTCGGGCCCGGGGAAATCGTGCTCGTGGACGGTCACCACTTCCTGGGGCACGACGCGGCGGTCCAGCTGGCCGAGGGGGACATGCCGGAGGGTGGCGGAGACACGCCGGCCGGCACGGCTCCTTCCTCCGGGCCGGGACAATGAGGCGTCGGAAGGCGGGGTTCCGGTGCTGCATGCTCGCGGCATTGCTCGCCACGGCTCCGCTCGAAGGACAGGCGCCGCGCGTCCTTTCGCTTGAGGACGCCCTGGAGTTGGCCAGTCAGAACAATCCCCTGCTCCGCCAGGCCATCAACGAGTTGGAGTTGACGCCGGCGGGGATGCGGGCGGCCTGGGGAGCCTTCCTCCCGAGCCTCTCCCTGAGTTTGGGCACCAACGTCAACCTCAACCGGCGGTTGCAGGCGGAGGACTACTTCGGCAACCCCATCGCCAACCCCAACGTCGAGTGGGTCACGGCTTCGTCATCTTCCCAGTCGGTGTCCGCCCAACTCGACCTGTTCGAAGGCGGCGCGCGCTTCCACCAGCGCGGCGCGGAGCGCGCCCGGGGTATCGCGCGCGAGCGGAGGGTCGCAACGGAGATGATCGCCACGGGGGCGCGCGTCGCAACGAGCTTCCATGAGACCATCCGGCAGTCGGACCTCCTCCAATTGGAGATGGAGATCCTCGAGGGCAAGCGACTGGATCTGGAGAGCACGACGAGGCTGTTCGAACTCGCCGTCGGCAGCCGGGTCGACGTCCTGGCCGCCGAACTGGAGATCCAGCAGCAGGAACGGGCGGTTCGCCAGGCGGAGAACGAGTACGCGAAGGCCGTGCTGGCTCTGCGCGCGGAGATCATTGCGCCGGACATGGGCGAATTCACGACCCGCGGCACCCTTCCCGAACCCTTCGATCCCGCGGCGCTCGACGAGACCGGGCTCATCGGCCGGGCCCTGGAGCAGAGTCCTACCATCCTGCAAAACCGTGCACAGGTGGATGTGGGCCGGGCATCGCTGAGCGCCGTTCGTAGCGCGCGCCTCCCGACGATCAGCCTCGGTACCTACTTTTTCCAGGACGCGTACGGGCAGGAGTACACGGCGGCCTTCAACCCTTTCGCCACCGATTCCCGCTACGCCAGCGCGCGACTGAGTCTGTCGATTCCGGTCTTCACCGGGTTCTCCGCCGAGCGAAACATCGCCGAAGCCCAGGTTCAGCTGGCCAATGCCGAGGAGCAGATGCGCCAGACCCGACTGGAGATCGAGCGGGACGTGCGCTCCCGCCTCATCGACCTGCGCGGCGCCTGGGACAGCTACCGGCTGGCGGAACTGTCGAGCGAGATCGCGGAAGAGCGCCTCAGGCTCGCCCGGGAGGGGTACCGCCTGACGACAGAGACCTTCGCCGATCTGCAACTCGCGATCGAAGGGGCGGCCAACGAACGGCGCACCGCGATCAACGCCCGCTACGACTTCGTCGCCGCCCGAATCGAGCTTGAGCAGGTCGTGGGCGGGCCGCTCGGCGGCGGCACACCGCTCCCCTGACGCATGTCGATTCCCCGCATCTCGACGCGGCGGCCCGTTGCCGTGGCCATGCTCTTCCTGGCCATCTCCCTGCTGGGCGTCATCTCCTTCCTGCGGCTGCCCATCGACCTGCTGCCCGACGTGAGCTACCCGCGCCTGGTGGTCTACACGACCTATCCGGACGTGGCGCCCGCGGAGGTCGAGCGGCTCATCACCGAGATGGTGGAAGCCCAGGGGGCGGCGGTGCCGGGGGTCGAGCGGGTCACGTCGGTATCGCGCGACGGAGTGAGCCTGGTGACGCTGCGCTTCGCCTGGGGCACGGACATGGATTTCGCCATGCTCAACGTGCGCGAGCGCGTCGACAACATCCGCGAGTTCCTTCCCGAGACATCGGAGCGGCCGCGCATCCTGCGCATCGATCCCGAGTCCGAGCCCATCATGGTGCTCTCCGTAGCCGGGGGCGCGGACCTGTGGGCGACCAAGGACTTCGTGGAAACGGTGTTCCGGCGCAGGCTCGAGCAGCTCGACGGTGTGGCGCAGGCGGCGGTCACGGGCGGGCTGGACCGCGAGATCCAGGTGGAAGTGGATCCCGAGCTGCTCCTCTCGTACGACCTCGAGATGGAGGACGTGGCGGTCGCGCTGGACCGGGCCAACTTCTCCGCCCCGGGCGGATCCATCCTGCGCGGGCGCTACCGCTACCCGCTGCGCACGCTGGGCGAGTTCCAGACCGTGGACCAGATCGGGCAGGTGGTGGTGGGACGCCAGCAGACCGAGACGGGCGGACAGCAGGAGGACGAGGGGAGCTTCCGCCTCGTGCGCCTCGACGACGTGGCGCGGGTGGTGGACGGATTCGCCGACCGGGAGTCGATCGCCCGCTACAACGGGGCAGAGGCCGTGGGTCTGCTGGTGTACAAGGAATCCGGCGCCAACACGGTGGCGGTGGCCGACCAGATCCAGGAGGCGCTCGGGATCCTGGCGGTCGAGTTTCCGGACATCACCGTGGACATCGCCTACTCGCAGGCGGGCTTCATCTCCGACTCCATCAGCAACGTGGTGCAGGCACTGGTGTTCGGGGGCATGCTGGCGTTCCTTGTGCTGTTCTTCTTTCTGCGCGATCCGCGCTACCCCTTCGCCATCGCGCTCGCGATCCCGATCTCCGTGGTGGGCGCGTTCGCGCTGATGGAGGCGTTCGGGGTCTCGCTGAACATCATGAGCCTGGGAGGGATGGCACTCGGGGTCGGGATGCTGGTGGACAACTCCATCATCGTGCTGGAGAACATCTTCCGGCACCGGGAGGCGGGCGTCCCCTCGGCGGAGGCGTCGGCCCTCGGAGGCGAGGAGGTCCAGGGCGCGATCACGGCTTCGACCCTCACCACGATCTCGGTGTTCGGGCCGATCATCTATATCGAGGGGGTGGCAGGCGAGCTGTTCGGCGACCTGTCGCTGGCGGTGGCCTTCTCCCTGCTGGCCAGCCTGCTGGTGGCGCTGACCCTGCTGCCGGGAATGGCGGCGCGCTTCGTGGACCGGGCGCGGGCGGCCGAGCGGCCCGAACGAGTCCGGCCGGGGCGCCGGCGGGGGGTGCTCGCGCGGATCGGACGGGCGTTCCTGTGGGCCGTGGTGCTTCCCTTCCGGCTGATCGCGGGAGCATTCGCGCTGGGGCGCGCGCTGGCGGTCTTCTGGTGGGAGGGGGTGGCGGGGGTGTGCGGCCGCCTTTTCGGGCCGCTGCTCGCCGCCTTCGACCGCGGATTCCAGCGCTTCGCCGACCGCTATCACCAGCTTCTTGAAGTATCGCTCGATCACCGCGGGCGGGTGCTGGCCATCTCCGGAGCCGCGCTGGCGGCCACACTGGCGCTCGCGCTGGCCCTCGACCGGGACCTTCTGCCGGACGTGGACCAGGGCGGGTTCCGGGTGCGCCTCGAGCTGCCGGAGGGAACGGGGCTGCCCGCGACCGAGCTGGCCGCGGAAGAGATCGAGCGGGCGCTTCAGGCCGACCCCGGCGTCGAGACCGTCTTCTCCCGCGTGGGCGAGGACGTGCGCTCCTACATGGAGAGCGAGGAAACCTCGGGCGCGCACACGGGCACCCTGGAGGTGCGCCTCCATCCGGGGAACGCCACGGACGAGGTGCTGGCGCGGGCGCGCGAGGTGGAGGCGCGTTTCCCGCCGGGAACGCTGGCCTTCGAGGCCGGCCAGGCCACCGCCCTGGGCACGGTCCTGGGCGGCGCCGACGCGGACATCGCGGTGCGCATCCGGGGTGAGAATCTGGAGGAGAGCTACGCCTACGCCGAGACCGTGCGCGAGGAGCTGTCTACGCTGGCAGAGATCGGCAACGTGCGGGTGGGCACCGGGCGCGGGCAGCCCCAGGTCCAGGTCGAGATCCTGAGGGACGTGGCCGCGCGCCACAACATCGATCCGCGCCTCATCGCCGAGGAGATCGAGCGCGCCATGCGCGGCGACCGGGCCACCGAGTTCGTGGACTTCGACCGCAAGATCGACGTGGTGGTCAGGCTGCCCGACGCCCTGCGCTTCTCCGCCGGGACGCTCGAGACCCTGCAGGTGCGGGGCGTGCCCCTGCGGGAGCTGGTGAGCGTGCGCGAGGCGGTGGGGCCGGCGGAGATCCACCGTGAAGACCAGGGGCGCGTCGTCACCGTCTACGCCGACGTTACGTCCGGGGGCCTCGACCGCGCCATCGCCGCAGTGGAGAACGAGCTGGCCGCGCTGCCGCCGCCCTTCAACGTGCGCGTCGACGTCGGCGGCGAGAACGAAGAGATGCGCCGCTCGTTCCGCGACCTCGCCTTCGCCTTCGGGCTCGCGCTGGTGCTGGTCTACATGATCCTGGCGGCGCAGTTCGAGTCGTTCAGGCACCCGCTGATCATCCTGATGTCGGTGCCGCTCGCGCTGTCGGGCGCGGTGCTGGCGCTGGTGCTCGCCGGTCAGAGCCTGAACACCATGAGCCTCATCGGGGTCGTCATTCTGGTGGGCATCGTGGTCAACGACGCCATCGTGAAGGTGGAGTTCATCAACCAAGCGCGCGCCCGCGGGGCCGTGCTGCGGGAGGCGATTCTGGAAGCCGGGAGGGTGCGCTTGCGTCCAATCGTCATGACCACCGTGACGACCGTCTGCGGCCTGACGCCGCTGGCCCTCGGCATCGGGCGCGGGGCCGACCTGCGCGCGCCGCTCGCCATCGCGGTGATCGGGGGGTTGGTGGTGGCCACCGCGCTCACCCTCATCGTCGTGCCGGTGGTGTACTCCGTGGTGGAGAGCGGCCACGCCCGGCTCCGCGGAAGGGCTCGCGCGCCGCGCCGCGCCCGGGCCGCGGAGGTGATCCCGTGAGCGGCGTCCGCAGCTCCGACCAGACCGGCGCAGCGCCGTCCCCGGCGGTGGAGGTGGCGCGGTGATCGGCGGGAGCATCCGCCGGCCGGTGGCGGTGGCGATGGGCTGCCTCGCCATCGCGCTCATGGGAGCCAGCGCCTGGCGCAACATCCCCATCGAGCTGCTGCCGGATACCGACCTGCCCCGACTTAACGTGGAAGCGAGATGGCGCGGAGCTTCCCCGGAAACGGTGGAGGCCTTCCTCACCTCCCCCATCGAAGCCGTGGTCCAGCAGGTCAAGGGAGTGGAGAAGGTCATCTCCGTTTCCAGGGAGATACAGGGGACGGGGACGTCCGACATCCAGGTGCACTTCAGCCGCGACACGGACATGGACTTCGCGCGGCTGGACCTCTCCGAGCGGCTCTCGGCCCTCGAGGAAGAGCTGCCTCCCGCCGTGGAACGGGTCCTGGTCCGGCCGTACATCCCCCCCGAGTTCGAGTCCCGCGGCCAGCGCGGCTTCCTGCGCTACACCTATACCGGTCCCTACACCTTGGAGGCGCTGCGCACCGACCTGGACGACCGGGTGGTGCCGGATCTCTCGCAGATCGAGGGAGTGGCGCTGGTGCAGGCGAGCGGGGGCCGCGAGCGTCTCATCGAGATCGAGCTGAACGAGGACCGGGTCAGCTCGCTCGGGCTCTCCCCGGGCATGGTGAACGTACGCATCAACGACCTCGACCTGGTGCGGGAGGCGGGCGCGATCCGGGCCGGCGACCGGGAATGGTCGGTAACCATCCAGAACCGCGTCGCGCGCGCAGAGGAGATCCGCAACACCGTGCTGCTCGAGAACCGGGGCAGCATGGTGCGGGTCTCGGATGTCGCGGATGTGCGCGACAGCTTCGAGGAACCTCTGGGCTACTACCGCATCAACGGTCAGCCCGCGGCCTCGTTCGAGGTGATCCGCGAAATCGGCGCCAACACGGTGCGCGCGGCGGATGCGGTCAAGGCGAGGGTGGCGCAGCTGGAGCGTGCGGGCCTGGCCGGGACGAGCATGATCCTCGGCTACGACGAGAGCGAGGACATCAAGGAGCAGCTCACCGACCTGCGCGCCAGGGCGCTGATTTCCGCCTTCGTCATCTTCGCGGTGCTGCTCCTCTTCCTGCGCTCGTTCCGCTCCGCCGGGGTCGTCTTCATGACGATCGCGTTCTCGGTCCTCATCTCCCTGAACCTGATCTACTTCGGGGGCATGACCCTCAACCTGCTCACCCTGATGGGGCTGGCGATGGGGTTCGGTCTGATCGTGGACAACGCCATCGTGGTTCTGGAGAGCGTCTTCCGCCGGTGGCAGGCGGGACGGGATCCGGTGAGCGCCGCAACCGAGGGCACCCGCCAGGTGGTGCTGCCGATCCTCACCTCCACCGCCACCACCCTGATCGTCTTCGTGCCCTTCGTTTTCCTGCAGGGGGAACTGCGCGTGTTCTACGTGCCGCTGGCGATCGTGGTGGCGCTGACGCTGGGGGCGTCGCTGCTGGTGGCGTTCACCTTCATCCCGGCGCTGGCTGCCCGCGTGCTGCCGGGCGTGCGGAGGGTGGAGATGGCCGGGGCTGCGGCGATGATGTCCGCGCCCGCTCTCGCGGAGACCGCTGACGGGCCCGCCCGAGCCGCGCGCTCCGGCATGAGCGGTGGGCCCGCCGAGGGCGGCGAACCCGGGCATCCGTCGCTTCCGCGGAGGCCCGCCACACCCTTCTACACCCGCCTTTATTCGACCATCATCGGCTTCACGTTGCGCCACGCCTGGCTGGCGGTGACGGTGGCGGTGATGGCCTTCGGCGGGTCGTACTATCTCTTCGAGAACCACGTCACCCGAGGGGTGCTGTGGGGCGGGGGCATGGGGCTGGACACCTATGTCCTCATCAACATCGAGCTGCCGCGCGGCTCCGATCTCGAGCGCACCGACAACCTGGTGCGCTCCTTCGAGGAAAGGCTGGCTGCGATTCCGGAGATCGAACGGTTCTCCTCGACCGTGAGAGGCACCTACGGGCAGATCACCATCAACTTCCCGGACTCGCTCGAGAACACCGGCGTCCCGATGGCCATCAAGGAACAGATGTTCAGCTACAGCCTCGGCTTCACCGGCGCCGAGGTCCGGGTGATCGGCCGCGGCCTGGGCTTCTACGGCGGCGGGGGCGGCGCCAGCCCGAACTACTCCATGCAGGTGCTGGGCTACAACTACGAGAGGGTGCGCGAGATCGCCGAAGACCTGGGCGACCGGCTGGCGCGTGTGCCGCGGGTGCGCACCATCGACACCAACTCCGCCGGGCGATTCGTCCGCGAGCGCGCCACCGAGTTCGTGGTCGAGATCGACCGGGACCAGCTGGCGCGCCACGACATCTCCGTGCAGGAGCTGGTCGCGCGCATGAACGCGGCCGTCGCCGGCCAGACCAGCAACGCACAGCTCAAGATCGGCGGCGACG
Organism: Longimicrobiales bacterium; assembly: GCA_965202805.1. Lineage (GTDB taxonomy): Bacteria > Gemmatimonadota > Gemmatimonadetes > Longimicrobiales > Gaopeijiaceae > BD2-11. The sequence goes on along the minus strand of OZ241869.1, from coordinate 28,358 downwards.
AGGTGCGCTACGAGGTCAAGCTCGAGGGATATCGCGAGACCGACGTCCAGGAGCTTCTCGAAACCATCATCAGTACCTCCACCGGTACCGGCATCCGCCTGGGCGACGTGGTCTCGATCGCCCCCGTAGACGTGCTCGCCTGGATCCGCCGCGAGGACCAGCAGTACGAGCGCACCGTCGCGTACGAGTTCGCGGGCCCGCGCCGGCTGGGCGACCAGTACTACGACGGGATCATCGAGTCCACCGAACTCCCGGTGGGATACGTGATCGAGGAGGCGCAGGGGTTCCGGTGGAGCGAGGAGGATCGCCGACAGATCTACGCCGTGCTGGCGGTGTCGATTCTCCTCATCTACATGGTGACGGCCGCGCTCTTCGAGTCCGTGCGCCTGCCGCTTTGCGTCCTGCTCACGGTGCCGATGGCGCTGATCGGCGTCTTCCTGATGTTCTTCTACACGGGCGCGTCGTTCACCCGGGAGGCGTACGTCGGGGTCATCATGATGGGCGGGATCGTGGTCAACAACGCGATCCTGCTGGTGGACAACATCAACCGCGTCCGGCGCGAATCCGGAGGCGACCTGCACGCCGCCATTCTCGCGGGCACCCTCGAGCGGGTGCGGCCGATCCTGATGACCACGGCCACCACGGTGCTCGGGCTGCTCCCCCTGGTGCTCTTCTCCGAGACGGCCGACTCCACCATCTGGAACGCGCTCGGCTACGCGCTCATCGGCGGGCTGCTGTCGTCCACTGTGTTCGTGCTCGCCACCACCCCGGCCATCTACCTGCTCATCGAGGGGCGCCGCGCGCGATCCGGACAGGTGGCCGCGCGAGCCCCGGCGGCCTGACTCCCGTGCGCGTGCGCTTCGCCCCCTCGCCGACGGGCTTTTTGCACGTCGGAGGCGCCCGCACCGCCCTCTTCAACTGGCTGCTCGCGCGCCGGAGCGGCGGCACCTTCGTGCTGCGCATCGAGGACACCGACCGCGCCCGCTCAAGCGATGCGATGACCGCAGCGATCCTGCGCGGGCTGGAATGGCTCGGCATCGATTGGGACGAAGGGCCGTACTTCCAGAGCGACCGGGTTGGCGAACACGGCGCCGCGGGCCGGAAGCTGCTGGCGGCAGGGCAGGCGTATCGAGACTTCTCCACCCCCGGGGAACTCGCCCGGGACCGCGCCAACATCGCCGCCATGGCGGGCGAGGCGACCCGGGCGGCCCGGCGGCGGGCGGAGGCGCTGGCGCCGGGCGAGGCCGAGGAGCGCGCGGCCGCGGGCGAGCCCCACGCGGTGCGGTTCGTCGTCCCGGAGGGTTCCACCGAATGGGAGGACGCCGTCCACGGCCCGATGCGCTTCCGCAACCAGGACATCGACGACCTGGTCATCCTGCGCGCCGACCACAGCCCGACCTACAACCTGGCGGTGGTGTGCGACGACGCCCACGCGCGCATCGACATGGTGCTCCGGGGCGACGACCACCTCTCCAACACGCCCAAGCAGATTCTGCTGGCGCGGGCCCTGGGCTTCCCGGTGCCCCGCTTCGGCCACGTGCCGCTCATCCTGGGACGGGACGGCAAGCGGCTCTCGAAGCGCCACGGCGCGACGGACATCGCCGAGTATCGCCGCGACATGCTGCCGGAAGCGATGGTCAACTTCCTCGCGCTCCTCGGCTGGTCTCCCGGTGACGACCGCGAGGTGATGGAGCTGGACGAGATCATCAGGCGATTCTCGCTCAAGCGCATCCTCCGCAAGGGCTCGGTGTTCGACGCCGACAAGCTCGCCTGGCTGAACGGTCGGCACTTGTCGCGCATGGATGTCCACCGGCTTGAGCCACTCGTGACCGCCCGCCTGGCCGAACTGCAGCAGGAGGCGGAGACGGCGGTGCAGGGCCGGATGCACTGGTACGAAGGGCTTCTCGACATGCTGCGGGCGCGGGCGCGCAGCGTGGACGTGCTGGCGCGCGGCGTCTTGCCTTACCTGCCGGGCGAGGTCCGGTACGAAGCTGCGGCGGTGCGCAAGCACTGGAAGCGCCGCGCCGAAGTGGAGGAGCACCTGGACGCGCTTCGGAGAAAACTCGGCGGCTGCGAGTGGCAGACGGAGCCGCTCGAGCGCGCGCTTCGGGGTCTCGCCGCGGAACTTGGCGTCGGCGCGGGGCACCTGATCCATCCGCTGCGGGTGGCGCTCACCGGCCAGGCCGTGAGCCCGGGGATCTTCGACGTGCTGTACTACGTGGGGAGGGACCTCTCCCTTGAGCGCATCGAAAGAGCGTTGGAGACCCTGATTGAAGGAGAGGCGGAGTTGCAGGCAGCGACCAGCGGCCGGACGGCTCCCGCATGACCTTCGCCGCCTTCGCCGTGGCCGCGCTGACCGCCGTTGCTTCCCTCGTGCCCGCTCCCGTTTGGGCGCAGCGGGCCAACCGAAAGGCCGTCGAGGTCATCTTCGACGTGCTCCCGCCGGGCGAGCAGCCCACCTTCTTCGCCGAGCAGGTCGGGCGTCCCCCCGGCTCGACCGGCCGCGCCCTGCTGGACGACGAGAACCGGAGCGCGCTGGAGCAGCTCGGCTACGTCGAGGTCGCCGCGGTCGAGGATGTGCTGCTCTGCCCCGACTTCCCTTCCGCCGAAGGCTGCCGCATCCGCGACGGGGGCGTCCTCTACCAGCTCGTCATGCCCGAACCCATCGCCGGCGGGCGGCTCTCGATGCGCGTCGTCCGTCTGATCGACGGGGCGGGTACCGGCGGGCTCATCCGGCGCGAAGTGTGGGACATCCTGATGGTTCCGGACGCCGAGATGGGATGGCGCGCGGTGCGCACCCGCCTCGACGCCACCGGCGACGGCCCCTGGGCCCCGCCGCCGGGGTAATCCACCCGGATTCGGGCCGACGCGGGCTGGAGGAGGGCTGCCGGTTCACCTCGCCCAGGCCGGTCCGGGGATCGGCGAAATCGCTCGCGGCCTTGGACACTGTCCCTCAGACCCCCGCGCCCGCCGCCTCCCCCGCCCCGTAACGGCGCCGCACGTAGTCGTCCACGATCTCCTTGAACTCGTCGGCCAGGCCTGCGCCCTTGAGCGTGCAGTAATGGGCCCCGTCCACATACACCGGAGCCTTGGGTTCCTCGAAGGTGCCGGGCAGCGAGATGCCGATATCGGCGTGCTTGGACTCGCCGGGACCGTTCACCACACAGCCCATGACCGCGACGCGCATCTCCTCGACCCCCGGATGCCTCGACTTCCAGACCGGCATCTGTTCGCGCAGATAGCCCTGGATGTCCTCCGCCAACTCCTGGAAGAAAACGCTGGTGGTGCGCCCGCATCCCGGACATGAAGTGACCTGGGGCTCGAAGTTGCGGATTTCGAGCGACTGCAGGATCTGCTTCGCGACCTGCACCTCCTCGGTCCGGTCCCCTCCCGGGCGCGGCGTCAGCGACACGCGGATGGTGTCGCCGATCCCCTCGAGCAGAAGCGGGGCCAGCCCCGCGGCGCTGGCGACGATGCCCGGAATCCCCATGCCGGCTTCCGTCAATCCCAGGTGAAGCGCGTAGTCGCTCAGGGGCGCCAGCTTGCGATAAACGGTCACCAGGTCCTGCACCTTGGAGACCTTGGCGCTGATGACGATGCGGTCGTGGCCCAGCCCGACCTCCTCGGCGAGCACGGACGAGCGCATCCCGCTCTCCACCATCGCATCCAGCACTACCTCCGCGGCGTCGCGGGGCCGGGTCCGCTTCGCGTTCTCGTCCATGAGCTCGGTGAGCAGCCGCCGGTCCAGCGAGCCCCAGTTGACGCCGATGCGCACCGGCTTGTCGTATTCGATGGCCAGCCGGATGATGCTGCTGAAGTTCTCGTCGCGCCGCTTGGCGCCGACGTTGCCGGGGTTGATGCGGTACTTGGCGAGGGCGCGCGCGCACGCAGGATGCTCGGCGAGCAGGATGTGCCCGTTGTAGTGGAAGTCGCCCACGATGGGAACCTCCACGCCCCGGTCGCGCAGCCGGGCCACGATCTCGGGGACGGCGCGGGCGGCCGGATGATGGTTCACCGTGATCCGCACCAGCTCGCTCCCGGCAGCGGCCAGGGCGGCGACCTGCGCCGCGGTTGCCTCGGCGTCGGCGGTGTCGGTGTTGGTCATCGACTGCACGACGACCGGGTGGTCCCCGCCGACCATGACTCCGGCGACATTCACGGCCGCCGAGGGCCTGCGCTTCACGTGACTCATGGCGCTTCCATCGCTCCGGGTTGTCATTCGCGCTCAATGGTGACAAATCTAGCACCCGGACGGCGGCCATACATGCGTGGCTGAATCTCCCCCCAATCCAGCGAGGAAGCGAATGTCACAAGTGACGATCCGCGTCATCAGGAACGGACCCTGCCGCATCGATGGCGAAATCGAACTCCAGAACGACGCCGGAGATCCCATCGAGACGCGCCCGGGCAAGGCGACCTTCCTGTGCCGCTGCGGCGGCTCCGACAACAAGCCCTTCTGCGACGGAACCCACAAGCGCATCGGCTTCGAGGCGGATTGATGGGCCCGGGCGGGCTCGGGGCCGGCGCGGGCAGATCCCGGGACATGCTCGGAACCGGGTCCCAAACGAGAGTCGGCGTCAGGGCCGGGGCGAGGATCCGGGCACGGACCGCATCGCGGCCGAGGCGACGCGGCATGGTCGCGGTGCTGCTGGCGTTCGCGGCCGCCTGCGGGGATGGATCCGTGCCCGGAGGCTCGTCCGTAGAAGCCTCATCCGCCGGAGGAGCCGGGGCGGAGCTGCCCCCGGTTGAGTCCGCGCAGGCTGCGGCCGGCGACGCCTCTGGTCTGGCCGCGCGGGTGACGACCCGGCTGGACGGCCTGCCCGCCCGCACCTCGCTCTACGCCAGACACCTCCCCACGGGCCGCGAGATCGCCATCCGCGCCGACGAACCGATGAACGCGCTCAGCGTCATCAAGATCCCGGTCATGTTGCTCGCCTACCGCGACGCGGAGGCGGGGACGCTCGACCTCGACGAGCGCTACCGGATCCGGCCCGAGGATCTGCGCCGGGGGAGCGGCCTGCTCCAGACCTTCGCGCCCGGGCTGGAGCCGACCTGGCGAGAGCTGCTGACCCAGATGATCATCACCAGCGACAACACCGCCACCGACATCATGATCGCGCGCCTCGGCCAGGAGCGGGTCAACGAGTTGCTGTCGGAACTCGGGTACGAGCAGACCCGCCTGCGCGCCACCACCGGCGACCTCTTCCGCCGGGTCTGGGTGATGGCCGATCCCGCCAACGCCGCGCTTTCCCACCGCGAGGTCTTCGAGCGCGGCTTTCCCTCCGACGCGGAGGCGTCCGCGCGCACCTTCCGCTTCGAGGGCGACCCGGAGGAATGGCTGGGGAGCAACACAGCGCGCGAGATCGCGGGCCTGCTCGCGCAGATCCATAACGGCGAGGTCGCGTCGCGCGAGTCCAGCGACGAGATGATCCGCATCCTGGAGCGGCAGTTCTACAGCTCGCGCCTCCCCCGCTACATCCGTTTCCGGGCGTCGGTGGCGCACAAGACCGGCGACTGGCCGCCCTACGCCGGCAACGACGTGGGGATCCTGTACTACGAAGGCGGACCCACCGTGATCGCGGTCTTCACCAACCAGAACACAGGCGACTTCGTCGAGCTGGAATCGACGCTGGGCCGCATCGCCGAGGACATCGTCAACAGCTGGCGGTAGCCGAGCCGCCAACCCCCGCGCGACCAGCACACCCACTACCGGTAGTGGGAATGCCACAACCGGTAGTGGGTGCCGAGGCTCACTTGCCGTCTCCCCCTTGACTCGCTTGGCCGCATCCAGACTCAGCCACGCCGACGGCCGACCGCTGTACGTCCAGATCATGGACGCGGTGCGTAGCGGTCTTGTTCGGGGAAGCCTTCGTCCCAAGGACCCGCTCCCCTCGGTGCGCGAACTCTCCTCGAGTCTCCGCGTGAACCCCCGGACCGTATCGCAGGCGTATGCGGCGCTGGAGCGCGACGGCCTGGTCCAGGTTCGGCACGGGAAGGGCACATTCGTGGCGCCGGGGGTGCGGTCGGAAGAGAAGGAGCGGCCGCGCCTTGCGCGAGAGGTGGCGAGGCGGGCCCTGGCGGACGCGTCGCGGAACGGACTCGCGCTGGCCGATCTGATCACGGCGCTGCGGGAAGTGGAAGGCGGAGACGCTCGCGGAGACGGAAATAAGGAGGACGGACGATGACGGACATGGCCAGGGCGGCGCTTCCCATCGACCTCGGGAACGGTCCATTCGCGGTGACGACACGGGGGCTGGCGAAGCAGTTCGGTTCTACACGGGCTCTGGACGGCCTGGATCTGCAGGTCCCTGAAGGGGCCGTATACGTGCTCGTGGGTCCCAACGGAGCGGGCAAGAGCACGTTGATTCGGACTCTCATGGGTCTCGTCGGATACCAGGACGGAGCGGTCAGCGTCCTGGGGCGGGACCCGGCCGACCGGGGAGCCGAAGTGCGCGCGGGCATAGGCTACGTGCCGGAGGACTACCGGGTCGGCTACGCCTGGATGACGGTGGGCCGGCTGCTGGAGCATCAGGCGATCTACCACCCGTACTGGGACGCGGAGTACGCTCGCAGACTGAGGGCGAGGTACGACATCGATCCGGAGCGGAAGTGCCACACGCTGTCGAAAGGCCAGAGCCGACGCGTGCAGCTCGTCCTGGCGCTGGCGCACCGGCCGCCGCTGCTCCTGCTGGACGAGCCGACGGACGGTCTGGATCACGTGGTGCGCGACCAGACCCTGGGCATCCTGAGCGAACACCTCGCCGATTCACCGACCACCGTTGTGATCTCCACGCACAGGGTCTACGAGGTGGAGCCCCTGGTGGATCACGTGGGCATGCTCTCGGAAGGACGGCTCCTCGGGCAACTGCCGCGCGACGAGCTGCGCGGGGGCCTGTTGCGCTACTGGGCGGACGTCCCCGAAGGCTGGACGGGACCCGGAGAGCTGGCAGGGCGGGTGGTCAGGCGCAGCGACGCGGCCCGCGCGATCGAATGGACGGTGTGGGGCGACCGTGACGCCGTTACGCGCGGCCTGTCGCAGGCGGGCGCGGCGGTGCGTGAGGTCGCCCCCCTGTCAGTGGACGAAGCGGCGCTGGCTCTACTCTCCGGAAGGGAGGCGACATGACGGACTCAACGGCAGGCCGCATACCCGCGATGAAGACGGTGTGGATCGAGCAGCTGCGCGTGGTCGGACTGGCAATCCGCCGCGAGGGCGCCCTGGCGGCCCTCGTGCTGGCGCTCGGCTCGGTGGCCCTCATCGCCTTCAGCAGAATGCCTGTCCTGCAGGCGATGGTCGATGGGGAGATGGGTGAGTTCGTCTTCGACCCCGGGGAGCCCCCTTGGGGCTTCTTCGCCGTGCTCGCCGCACTGCTCCTTCCGCTCGTGGTCTGGAAGGGCGAGCGCCGGTTCGGCGACACGCCGCTGTGGTCGCTGCCCGTCGATCACCGGAGACACGCGCTCCGCAGCCTACCTGCTGGCAAGCACCCTGATGCTCGCCACGGCGCGTCCGGTGTTCTGGGCGGCCGGGCTGTGGGTCGCGGGCGCGGTCGTGCTGGGCGTCGCCGACGTCCGGGACATCGAATGGATTCAGCGGACCGCCGAGTTCGTCGGCTGGTACATCGGCGGGGATTCGTTCGATTCGTTCATACTGGTGGCGCAGCTACGAATCGGCGTGAGCGAGGTGTGGACGCTACTGCCGACCGCCAAGATGTGGATCGCCTCGTCCGTGTTCTGGATCGGCCTGGGGCTGTTGGGGGTGCTGGGGGCGTCCGGCCGGGCGCGGCCGTGACCCTCACCGTTGCACGCGCCCGCTCCCGCCCCCCTCCATCAGCGCCTCGACCTCGGTCACGCCCACCCGGTGGAAGTCGCCTGGAATCGAGTGCTTCAGGCAGCCGGCCGCAGTGGCGAACTCCAGCGCCCTGCCGTCGTCCGCACCGGTCGCGAGACCGTAGATCACTCCCGCGGCGAAGGCATCGCCGGTTCCGACACGGTCGACTATGTCCGGCACCTCGTATCTGCCGCTCACCATGAAGTCGCGCCCGTTATGCAGGCAGGCGCCCCACGCGTTGTCGTCGGCGCTCCGGCTCTCGCGCAGGCTGATGAACTGCTTCTGGAGGTTCGGAAAGGCAGCCAGCACGCGCTCCGCCAGCACCCGGTAGCGCTCTCGGTCGAGAGCACCCTCCTCGACGTCCACGCCCGATTCGATCCCGAGCGAGCGCTGGCAGTCCTCCTCGTTGGCGATGCCGATCTGCACGTGCGCCACCAGCTCGCGCATCACCTCGGGGGCGGCTTTCCCGTACTTCCAGAGCTTGCCCCGGTAGTTGTAGTCGCACGAAACCGTCAGCCCCAGCGTCCGCGCCCGGCGCACCGCCTCCAGGGAGAGCTCGGCGGCCGAAGCGCTCAGGGCCGGCGTGATTCCGGTGATGTGGAACCAGTCGGCCCCGGCGAAGGCGGCATCCCAATCGAAGTCACCTGGGCCTGCATTGGCGATGGACGAGTTGGCCCGGTCATAGACAACCCGGCTCGGCCGCTGGTTCGCCCCCGTTTCCAGGTAGTAGATGCCCACGCGGCCATCCCCACGCCGGATCAGCCGGGTATCCACGCCGAAGCGGCGAAGCTCGCCGACCGCCGCATCGCCGATCGGGTTGTCGGGCAGGACCGTGCAGAACGCGGCGTCCAGCCCGAAGTTGGCGAGCGATACCGCCACGTTGGCTTCCGCGCCCCCAAAGGTCGCCTCGAGACACGGGCTCTGGAGCAGCCGCTCACGCCCAGGGGCCCGGAGCCGCAGCATGAGTTCGCCGAAGGTCACGATGCGCATCACTACCGACTCCTCATGCCGTCTTCCGCCCGTGCGGGCCCTACCTGCGCTGCATCCATTGCCTGTCCTGGCGCGGTCAGCCTGTGCCGGCCGCTGCATCCCCGGCCCCGCCGCTGAGACGCTCGCGACGGACCATGGCCACCGTCCTCGCGGCCTCGTCCCGGATCCGGTCGAAGGCACCCTCCTCGATCCAGACCGCCGGCGCCATCCAGGAGCCGCCGCAGGCCAGCACCTGGTCCATCTTCAGGTAGCCCGGCAGGTTCTCGCGCTTCACTCCTCCGGTGGGGATGAACTTCAGGCCGGGGAAGGGCGCCGAGATCGCCTTGAGGAAGGACGCTCCTCCCAGGGGCCCGACGGGAAAGAACTTCAGCACGTCGAGCCCCGCCTCGAGGGCGCTCTGAATCTCGGTGGGCGTGCATACGCCGGGATAGACGGGGAGTTCGTGCGCCCGGCAGTAGTCGACCACGCGGGCATCGAAGCCCGGGGAGACGACGAATCGCGCCCCCGCCTCCCTCGCGGCCTCCGCCTGCCCGGGGGTGAGGACGGTGCCGGCGCCCGGCAGGACATCGGGAACCTCCGCCGCGATGCGGCGCAGCGCCTCCGCGGCTGCGGAAGTCCTGAACGTGATCTCGGCGCACGGAAGGCCGCCCTCGGCCAGTGCGCGCGCCAGCGGCACCGCGCGGCGCGGGTCGCGGATGACGACCACGGGGACCACGCCCAGCCGGCCGATTCGTTCGTTCAGGGACGTCATCGTGATCCGCGCTTCTCGCGGACCGCCATCCCTTCCACCCCTTCCCACAGCCCCTGCAGGTACATCGCCCCGAGCGCCCGATCGTACAGGCCGTAGCCCGGCTGGCCGGTCTCGCCCCAGATCATGCGCCCGTGGTCGGGACGCATCGGACCGGCAAACCCCACTTCGCGCAGCGCGCGGAGCACCTCCAGCAGGTCGACATCCCCCAGCCGCGACGGGTGGGGACTCTCGTGGAAGCGCCGCTCGCCGGTCACGCGGACGTTGCGGCAATGTGCGAAGTGGATCCTCGAACCCAGGCGGCGGATGATCGCGGGCAGGTCGTTGTCGGGACGGGCGCCCAGGGAGCCGGTGCAGAAAGTGATCCCGTTGGCGGGCCGATCCACCAGCTCCAGCAGCCGCTCGAGCGCCGGACCATCTGTGACGACGCGCGGCAGCCCGAAGACGGACCACGGCGGATCGTCCGGATGCATCGCCATCAGCACACCGGACTCCTCCGCCACGGGCACCACGGCCTCCAGGAAGTACCCCAGGTTCTCCCAGAGCTGCTCCTCTTTCATCGCGCGGAAGGCGGCGAGCAGCTCGGGAAGCCGTTCGGGCTCGGCGGGCGACCACGCCGGAAGCGCGGCCGGGCCCCGCGCAGGATCAAGCGCGGCCAGCTCCTCCGGGTCGTACGCGAGCGTGGCCGACCCGTCCGCCAGCCGCTTGTCGGTGCTCGTGCGGGTCCAGTCGAGTACGGGCATGAAGTTGTAGCAGATGACCGGCACGCCGATCTCAGCCACGGCGCGCACGCTCTCGCAGTAGCGGTCGATGAGCCGGTCCCTCGAGGGTCTTCCCAGCTTGATGTCGTCGTGGACGGGAATGCTCTCCACCACCGCAAAACGGAGCTCCGCCTCATCGATGGCCTCTGCCATCCGGCTCAGCTCGTCCCGTGGCCACGCGTCCCCGGCGGGGATGTCGTGCAGCGCGCTGACCACGCCCTCGACGCCGGGGATCTGGCGAATCCGCGACAGGCTCACCGGATCCCGGGGGCCGAACCAGCGGAAACTCATCAGCATCGGATTTCAGATGCCGCTGAACGCACTGAAGCCGCCGTCGACGGGGATCACGGCGCCGGTCACGAACGACGCGGCGTCGCTCGCGAGCCAGCGGACCACGGCCGCCACCTCTTCGGGCCTCCCGAGCCGCCCCATCGGGGTGTGTTCGATGATGCGCCTTGCCCGCGCGGTGTAGCTCCCGTCCGGATTCACCAGCACGGCGCGGTTCTGCTCCGCCAGGAAGAAGCCGGGGGCAACCGCGTTCACCCGGAGACCGTCCCCGTGCCGGCGGGACAGTTCGACCGCCATCCAGCGCGTGAAGTTCTCGATGGCGGCCTTGGCGGCCGAATAGGCCATGACGCCGGTGAGAACCCGAAGCGCCGCCATCGATGAGATGTTGACGATACAGCCGGCGCCCCGAGCGGTCATCGCCTCACCGAAAACCATCGACGGCAGGACCGAGCCGTGGAGGTTCAGGCGGAGGGCCTCGTCGAAGGCATCCGCGGGAACCTCGAAAACGCTCCTGGCATCGCTGCGCGCACGCTCCACGTTCCCGCCCGCGGCGTTGACCAGGATGTCCGCAGTTCCCCACCGGTCCAGGAGCTCTCCGCATGTCCGGCGGAGCGCCTCTTCGTCAAGCACGTCGGCCTCCAGCGCGATGGCTCCACCGATCTCGGCAGCCTTTGCCTCAGCCTGCTCGCGGCGGCGACCCAGAACTGCGACCTGCGCCCCCGCACGCCCCAACTCCACGGCGACCGCCCCGCCCAGCACCCCGTAGCCGCCGCACACCACCGCCACCCTGCCGGTGAGGTCGAACGGACCCGCCTTCCCGCCCGAGCTCACCCGCCCCGCTCGGCGAGCTGACGCTCGATGGAATCGCGCATGTAGGAAAGGTGCCGGAGCGCGTTCTCGAAGTAGATCTTGCGCAGCACTTCGTCCGGAAGGCCGATCCCGTAGATGTTGTAGCGCCCGTGGCCCGGCGAGCCGCCGTGGGTGCGGACCTGGGCCGGATGGTAGAAGTGCTCGTCGAACGTCTCCAGGAACCGCCAATGCGGAGTCCAGAAGTCGTCGATCGTGCGTTGCTGGTTGCCGTCGGTGCCGAAGAGGATGCGGTCCTGGTACTTGAGGAAGAACTCCCTCCAGAGCCGGGGCGCGCGGCCCAGGTCCTGAATCGCCGCCGAGGTTTCGAGATCGGCGTTCGGGTAGGTGTCCAGCAGCGCGGCGAGCCTCCCCGGGTCGTAGTAGAGCATCGCCATGTGCCCGAGCACGAAGCGTGTGCGCGGGTGTTTCGCGAGCATCCTCTCGCGCGCCAGCTCGATCACCTCCCGGGGGGGGCCGGACGCATAGAGGTTGCCGCTCGTGCTCCCCGGATACCGCCACAGGCCGGCCTCGTAGCGCTCGTTGAGGGGGCCGATGGGATAGAAGCGCCCCACCGAGTCGCTGGTGTGGATCATCACCGGCATGTCGTACTTCGCGGCCATCGCCCACACGGCATCGAGGCGAGGATCGTCGGCCTGGATGAAGGTGCCATCGGGATTGCGCACGCCCTGGCCCAGCGACTTCGACACCTTGAGGCCCCTTGCGCCGGCCAGGAATCCCCGTTCCATCTCCCCGGCCATCCACTCGGACCAGCCGGCCTCGTTGATGCCTTCGAGGTTCAGGGTGACGAAGTTCACCACCCGGTCCCGGTACGCCTCCCCCACCGCCAGCGTCGAGTCGAGGTGCGTCCCGGTTCCGCCGTTCAGGTTGATGATCGCGCCCATGCCGATGGAGTCCATGAGGGCGATCAGGCTCTCGTACGCCTCGGGCGTGGTGAGTTCGCGGCCATGCACGTGGAAGTCGATGGCCGGGAATTTCGCGCGCGTGATGTTGGTTCTGGGGAGCCGGAGCAGGATGTACGGCATGGGCGGCTGCTCGTATCCGACCGGTTCCCAGCCCTCCGGAGGCAGGGTCGCCTCCAGAGGCGGCATCGGCGGGATCCAGACGGCGCCTTCGGCCATCCCCCCGGGCGCGCGCGGGATCACCGGAATGGGGGTTCCGTCGCGGGCCCTTATGGTGTCGTTGCCCTGCTGGGCTTCGGCCATCCGGCCCGGGAGAACGGCGAACAGCGCCGCGGCGAACAGGGCATGAGTCACGAACGAACAACGCATGGGTCCTACCTCCTGTCCCGCTCCCTCAACCTCTCGGCAGGGCGCGTGTCATGTAGTCGACGATCGCCGCGCGCTGCTCCGGCGTGGTCGCGTTGATGAAGCCGCGGGCGTACTTCTCGCCCACGAACAGCCGCCACTCTTCGGCGCTGCGGCGGTTGTTGATGATCCGGTCGGCCGAGTGGCACCGCGTGCAGGCTGCGCGCGCCAGATCCCTCCCGGGCAGATCCGGCAGCTCCGCTCCGCCCATGCCGCCCAGGAACCCGTCGGGAGGTGGCTCGACCGGGGGAGGCGGCGGGGGCGCCTGCGGCTCCATCGACGGCGCGGGCAGGTCCGCGTCCAGCGCGAAGGTGTAGACCCGGCCCGGCGCGTAGCTGCCGCCCCGGCCGGTCACCACCGAGACGTATTGCCGGCCGTCCAGCATGTACGTCACGGGATTGGCGAAGCCGGGCGCGAGCGGGTATTCCCACAACATCTCGCCGTCGTCCGCGCGATAGGCGTTGAAGGACCCGCCCCCGTTCCCGTGGAACACCAGGTTGCCGGCGGTGGTCAGCGTACCGCCGGAGACGCCCCGCTGCTCGAAGCGGTGCCGCCAGCGCTCCTCCCGGGCGACCGGATCCCACGCGGCCAGAAAGGCACCGGAGCCCCCCATCCCGACCACCATGGGGTCGATCTCGCGATCCCGGGGCCCGGCCTGGGGCAGGACGGCGGGAAGCTCGGCGGCCACGTCAACGCCCCTGATCGGCCCTGCGGCCGGCCGGCGGCGTCCCATGCCGAAGCCCGGCTGCCCGGGCTCGATCGCGAAATCCGGATCCACGGAGTACCAGCGGGAGGTCTCCTGCCCGGGCAGGTAGACCAGGCCGGTGGCCGGATTCCACGAGGTGGCGTGCCAGTTGTGGGCGCCGTCCGAGCCGGGGGAGATGAGCGCGCCCTCTATGCCATAGCGCGCGAAGTCGGTCTCGATCGGGCGGCCGGTCTCCGGGTCGTATCCCGTCGCCCACGTCACCCGCGCAAACGGCTCCGCGGAGATGAACTCACCGGTCACGCGATCGATCACGTAGAAGAAGCCGTTCTTGGGCGCCTGCATGATGACCTGCCGCTCGCGCCCGTCGATGACCAGATCCGCGAGGATGAGCGGCTGGGTGGCGGCGTAGTCCCAGTCGTCGCCCGGCGTGGTCTGGTAGTGCCAGACGTACTCGCCCGTGCGCGGGCGCACGGCCATGATCGAGGTGAGGTACAGGTTGTCCCCGCCCCCGGGGCTCCGGATGTCGCGCGCCCACGGCCCTCCGTTCCCCACCCCGAAGTAGAGCAGGTCCAACTCCGGATCCCACGCCATCCCGTCCCACACCGTCCCGCCGCCCCCGTACCGCCACCAGGCGCCGGTCCACGTCTCCGCCGCCCGCTCCAGGGCCTCGCTCTCGAAGGGCTCGGTGGGATCGCCCGGCACCGTGTAGAAGCGCCACACCAGCTCGCCGGTCTGCGCGTCGTAGGCCGACACGAAGCCGCGCACGCCGAACTCGGCGCCGCTGATGCCCGTGATCACCATGCCGTCGACGATGCGCGGCGCGCCGGTGATGCTGTAGTCGTCGAGCGGGCTCCGCACCTGCACCCGCCACACCTCTTCGCCCGTTCCGGCGTCCAGCGCAGCCAGGCTCCCGTTCAGAAGCCCCACGTAGACCTTGCCGTCGTAGAGGGCCACCCCCCGGTTGACCGGGCCGCAGCACAGGCTCGGCCCCCGCCGGTGCCGGATTCCGCGTGCGTCGGTAACGTATTGGGTCTGCGGGATCCCCGGGTCCCAGCGCCACTTCTCCTCGCCCGTGCGCGCGTCGACCGCGAACACCACGCTCCATGTGAGCGTGCCGTACATGGTCCCGTCCGCGACGATCGGCGACCCCTCCAGTTGCCCGGGGTACGAGCCCGTGTCGTAGGACCACGCCAGACCCAGCCGGTCCACGTTGCCGGCGTCGACCTGGTCGAGGGGGCTGTGGTGGGTGCCGTCCTGGTCGCGGCCGTAGTTGAGCCACTCCCCGGGGGGCGGGTCGAGCAGCAGCTCCAGATGCGGGTAGCCTTCCGACTCCTGTCCCCCCGCCATAAACGCCCCGGCGCCGGCCACCACGGCCAGGAGGAGCCACATCCTTCGGTTGCGCATCAAGCCCGGAACCTCGCGCGGTTGGGTGCGTGTCTCATGCCGAAATAGTATGCCCGCGGCCCCGTCACGCACACGGCAGGCCGTCCATCCGCCACCCCGACGACTGCAGCCGGTCGATCAGGTAGGGGAGCCCGAAGGCGTGGGTCCAGCCGAAGACCCGGACTCCGCTTGAGAACGCCCAGTTGGGCATGCGCCCGCCCGCGAAGGGATCGCTGTCTCGCCCGGGCAGGCTGCTCACCCCCTCCATCTGCGTGACGAGTTCGCGTTGCGTTGCGTAGCTGCCGAACGGCCGCGCCATCTCATCCGTTCGCAGGTAGGCCGCCCGCCGGCACGCCTCGGTCAGGAACTCCGGGCTGCCGGTCAGGTCGTAGCCAACCACCAACGGATGGATGCTCGCCAGGTACGACTCCATGTCGTGATCGAGGGGAGGGGTTGCGAGCAGGCTGCGGGCATGTTCGATCCGGCCGAGTTCCACCTCCCTGTCATCGAACAACTGGAGATACTTGCCAAGCCCATGGGTGAGGTAGTGCTGGGAGTAGCCGAAGCGGTCGATGACCATGCGGCCGCCCTGCGTCTTCTGCAACTCCAGAACCCGGTTCACGCGGTCCTCGAGTTCCTCGCGATGGATGTCCTCCCGGGTCGCGTCGTAGAGTTCGGCCAGGTTCCACACCGACAGGTAGAGCCTGCGCCCGGTGAGCCCGTGCTCCCCGAAGACCCGCTTGCGGTAGTAGTCCCCCGTCAGCCGGGCCACCTCGAGTCCCCGGTGATAGCCGCTCAGGTAGTAGCTCGCCAGCCAGCCCGCGATCCAGACGTGGGCCGTGTACAGCGCGACCGCCTGCTGGTTGGTGTGGCGCGAGCCCATCCCCACGTACGGGCTTCCCTCCGGCTCTTCGAGCGATGTCCAGTAGTCCAGCGCGGCATTGGTGTCGCCCCGGTAGACCGGGCCCGTCGGCCAGTGCAGGTTGTCCACGTCCATGGTGTGGCGGCTCATGGCCTGGGCCTGGAGGTAGTCGTCCCGGCTGCCCGTCCTCATGAAGTTGAACCACCACTGGAAGTCCTGCGCGGGCTCGTTGTTACCCCACTGCACCCAGCCGCCCCCGCGGTAGTAGGTCTTCAGGTCGCCGTAGTCGAACATCCCGAACCAGGGCGCCCAGTCCCGGTTGAAGCGCATGTAGCGGAACTTGTACTGAAGACCCCGTTCCAGCGCCGGAATCCCGTTGTCGGCGGTCGCGAAGGTGCCGTAGACCCCCGAATCCCGATACCACGCGGGCGGCGCGTGGGCGACGGGCGGGTCGAGGACCGCGAGCGCGGACGCCCTCACTGCCGCGAGATCGGCGCTGGCGTCATGGAAGTCGAGCACGACTTCCGTCGTCTTGGTGATGCCCCGGGCGAAGTTGCCGACCATGCCCCCGTCCGCCTGGGGACTGGCCCGCTGGAAACCCTTCGGCGGATGGTCCGGAGGCCAGGTGTAGGCGTGCATCCGGCGCTCCTCCAGATCCACGGCAAGCCGGTTGGGGTATTCCTCGAGCATCCCGCGCAGGCCAATGCTGATGCCTCTCTCGCCGTCGGAGAGGTCGATCCAACCCTCGGCGCGTTCGGCTTCGGCGATTACGCGGTCCGAGGCGACGGTGGCCGAGAATCCCCCGATCCGTTCATCCGGGCCGGATTCGGGGATGGGCGGAACGCCGTCGGCATCCGGGCCGGCCTGGAGCACCGAGAAGGCTGAAGCACCGACGGTGCTCTCCTCCATGAGGGTCGGCTCGCCGCTCTCCCACCAGCGGCCCCCGCCGAGCGCGGTGCGGAACACCGGGTCCCCGCCCAGGCGGTACGCGAGCCCGAGGCCGGCCGAGGCGATCATGTCGTCGGGCCGGGTGATGCCGGGGTCCATCGAGCGTTCGAACTCGTCGACGACCAACTCCCCCTGGGTAGCCACATCCCGATGCTGGCGGCCCTCCAGCGGGGCCCCCTGGTCCGGGTTCCCTGTGTAGGTGATGGTGTGGAGAACCTTCAGGTGCGCCCTGCCGGCGTATGCGTGGATGTAGGTCACGAACGGGGAGGCGGGGTGCTCGGGCCGCTGGTAGCGGTACTCGCCCTCGATCCGCAGGATGGCGTGCATCGGACCCGATCCCCTCTCGACGAAGGTCTGATGGATCACGGCCGACGAGGCATCCACGCCATCGGCGTCGACGAGGTCCAGAAACGACCCGCGCACGCCGATGCCCTCGGCGATCACGTGCCCGGGCCCGAAGCCGTCGCCCGCCGGGTTGAACTCGACCCGGTCGATGAACCCGCCTCCGCCCTTCTGCACCCGCAGGCGCAGCGGCCCGGTATCGATCTCGGCGAACCCGTTCTGCCGCTGGTTGTTCACGAACCGGATCGGAGACTCGACCTCCACGGTGCGCCGCACCTCCGGCCCGTGCTCCACCGTGTACCGCCCGGAGCCATCGGTGAAGAAGTCGACCCAGATCCACTTGAGGCTCGCGTCCGCGAGGCCCCAGGTGGTCACCGGGGTGATCTGCGAGGGGATCTCGTCTCCCGCGCCGTTGCGTACCCGGACGTTCTCCGTGGAGACCAATTCCCCCCGCGGAAAGGGAATGCCGAACGTGACCGGCGCCCCCGGACGCTCTCCCTCGACCGTGATCGGGATCTGCGCGGGGCGCGGGGAGCAAGCGAGGAGTAATCCGCCCGCGATCAGCGCGGCGGCAAGGAGGAGCTTCTGCGCGTTCATGGCCTCACACACGGGCCGCCGAGGCGGGATCCAGGAGAAGTGTGGCGTTGTGGTGTCGGCGCAGAATCGACGCCGGACACGCGGTTGCGATCGGGCCGTTGAGCGCGTCGTGCACGGCATCCGCCTTGCGCTCCCCCGGCACCACGCAACTGATGACCCGACTGCTCATGATGGCCGGAACCGTCAGGGTGAGCGCGCGCCGCGGGGTCTCGTCGAACGAGGAGAACCAGCCGTCGTGCACCTGCTGCAGGCGGCAGGCATCGTCGAGCTCGACCTCCTTCACCAGGAGCGGGTCGTCGAAATCGGCCACGGGCGGGTCATTGAAGGCGATGTGCCCGTTCTCGCCGATGCCGATGCAGGCCACGTCCAGGGGATGCGCCCGGAGGAGCGACTCGTATCGCTCGATCTCTCCCCGCAGGTCATCCGCATCACCGCGCATCAGGTGCACGCAGCCCGGCCGCACGCCGTCCAGCATGTGCTCGCAGCCCGGCCGCACGCCGTCCAGTATGTGCTCGCGCAGGAACCTGCGGAAGCTCGCCGGATGCTCCTCCGGGAGCTCCGTGTACTCGTCGAGATGAAACACGGTGACCCTGGCCCAGTCGATGGCCTTCCGCCTCAGGGCTGCCAGGAAGGACAGCTGGGAAACCGCGGCGGCAAACACCAGATTGGCTTCCCCTCTGCTCGCGATCGCGGAGGCCAATTGTCTCTCGACGCACCCCGCGGCCGCCTCCCCCAGCTCCCCGGCCGTGCCGTACACTTCGACCTGGAGTGCTTCCTTGCGAAAGGAGCGGAGCGGCTGGTTCATCCAATGAGTCCCGTGACGGCGAACCACGTCGTGACCAGCGAGAACGCGATCACCGCGATCAGCCCCGCGTTCCATCCCGGCGTGGCGACGTGCCCCTCCCCCATCACCTCCCGCCGGTTCAGCAGGTAGAACGCGGGGATGGCCACTGCGGGCAGAATGGCCGCCTGCAGCGCCATGGCGATCACCATAAGCACGGGCGGCGTCTGCTCCAGGAACACCGAACCGAAGGAGAACAGGAGTCCAAGCCCGATCAGCAGCCTCGACGACCGCGAGCGCAGATCCCGTTTCCACCCCGCGTAGTCGGCGACCAGCCAGGGCGCGATCAGCACCAGGGGAAACACCGTGGACAGCCCCGCCCCGGAGATACCTGCGATCAGCAGGAAAGCCGCCAGATCGCCCCCGATCGGCTCCAGCAGCCCGATCATCTCCAGCGTCGACTCCATGGTCATGCCGCGCACGAACAGGGTGCCGGCCGCCACCGCCATAACCATCGCGCTCAGGAAGACCATCACCGAAGCCGACACCAGCGCGTCCCGCTTCTCGCGCCCCAGGTCGTCCGCGGTCCACCCCTTCTCGGCCACCACCGTGCTCCGCACGATGAAGACCGCCGCCGAACAGGTCGTGCCCGCCATCGCGGCGACCAGGCGGCTGGCGTCCGGCGTGTCCGGGATCGACGGGACCATGCCGGCGACCACCGCCGAGTACGTGGGCGACACCATGAAGAAGACGGCGACGAAGCAGAACACCATCAGGATGACGAAAACGGTCAGGACCTTCTCGAAGAGCCGGTAGTGCCCGAACCAGAGCATCAGGAAGATGGCGCTGGCGACCATCAGCACGATCCAGCCGGTCGGGATCAGGAGCGCATCCCCCGGCGAGGCGAGCCGGATCCCCTCCTGGAGCAGCTCCGCAACGATCCCCATCACCCCGGTGAGCGCGACCAGCTCCCCCAGGACCAGCGCGGCCAGCACGTACAGCGCCAGGACCTTCCCGACCCTGGGGATGCCGGTCCTGAAGCTCTGCAGCGCCGTCCGACCGGTGACCAGCGTCAGGCGCCCGAACCCGACCATGAGCACGTAGGTGAAGATCCCCGACAGCACGAGCGCCCAGAGCAGGTTCATGCCGTACCGGGCACCCGCCATCCCCATGGTGGTGATGCTGCCCGTGCCGATGTTGTACCCGATCAGGAAAAGCCCCGGGCCCACTGCGCTCAGTGCGACCAGGGCCTTCCCGGAAAGCGACCGGCTGCCCGTGACGGGCCGATTCACGGCGTGCTTTCGCGCACGAGCCATGTCAGCCGGCGGTTCGCGTCAGCTCACCCTGCCCAGCCTCAGCCCGGATTCTGTACCATCTCTCCCGGTGACACGTCGATCTCCCGCTGCGGAATCGGATAGACCAGCCGGATGTCCCCCGCCGAGAGTCCGGCCGCCATCAGCGGCGCGAAGCTCGACATGACCTGCGGCGCGACCCCGAAGCGGAGAAGATCGGCCCAGCGCTTGCCCTCGGTGATGAACTCGAGCTGCCGCTCGAACAGCAGCTTCTCCTGGAACGTCCCCGAGGTGCCGGCATCGATGGGCGACACTCCGGCCCGCGCGCGCACCTGGTTGATGAGCGCGTACGCGTCACCGCCCTCGCCGAGCGCTTCGGCCAGCATCAGCAGGACATCCGCATAGCGGAACACGGGGAAGTTGTTGTCCGCGTCGGCCTGCGCGAAGGGGATGCTCTCCCATTTCCTGACGTAGACGTTGCCTTCGTCCGAGACGGCGAAGGTTCCGCCCATCCCGCGCGCGTCCTCCTCAGCCATCATGTACTGCATCGAGTGGATCTGGTCGATGCCCGGGGAGAGCACCTGGGGCGCGTTGCCGGCGCCGACCCCGCCGGATCCCCCGAACGGCGTGTAGTAGTCGGTGAACTGGCTTCCGGTCCCGGTGCCGCCCGCCTTGTACTGGAGCTCGAACACGGACTCGGCGTTGTTCTCGTTGGCCACGCCCCAGAGATCGGCGTAGCTGGGCAACAGCGAATACTGCCCGGAGCTCACCACACGGCGCAGCGCCTCCTCCGCCGGAGCCGACTGGCCGTTCGTCAGGTAGACGAGGCCGAGCAGGGTGTTGGCGGCGCCGCTGGTGGCGCGCCCGACATCGGCCCCGCTGTAGGACGCGGGCAACAGCCCCTGGGCCGTCTCCAGATCTCCCGCGATCTGGGCGTAGACCACGTCCGCGCCCACCTGGTTCACCTCGACGTTGGGCGAAGTCACCGCCTCGATCTGCAGCGGCACGTTCCCCCACAGCACGGCGAGGTGGTAATAGAAGAGCGAACGGATGAAGAGCGCCTCACCCTGGATACGGCTGGCCACCTGCTGATCCTCCAGGTTGTCCAGCCGATCGAGGATCAGGTTCGTGCGCGCGATGCCCTGATACGCCGTCGTCCAGGGAATCGACAGCTCCTCCTGGGTCGACAGCTCCGAGAAGTGCGCGATGCGATGGTACACCTCCGCGAGGCCGGTCGCGCCGCCCCCGTTCATGGTGTTGTCCGAGCGCATCTCGTGCAGGAGCACGTAGGAGCGGTTGTAGGCGCCGTTGCTCGCTAGCGTGGCGTAGGCGCCGTTGATGGCCACGTCGAAGTCGGTGGGAGTCTGGTAGAAGTCCTCCACGTTCCGCTCGGAGATCGGGCTCAGCAGCGTAAAGTCCTCGCTGCAGGACGAGAGGAGGAAGACCATCGGCAGGATTACAATGGCTCGTATTGTCGTCTTCATTGTCATACCCCCCTAGAATCCGATTTCGGCGCCGAACTGGAACGCCCGCATCAACGGGTACGCCCCATAGTCCTGGCCCGGGGTCAGCCCGGTCGACTGGACGCTCGCCTCGGGGTTCCACCCCCAGTAGTCCGTCCATATGTACACGTTGTTAACGGACCCGAAGACCCGGACGCTCCCCGGCGCCCGGCCGAAGATCCCGCCCACCAGATCGGGTGGCACATTGTACGACAGCGTGATGCTCTTGAGGCTCGTGTAGGAGCCGTCCTCCATCTGGTAGTTGGACGGCCTCGTGTTCCCGCCGTGGTCCTGGCGGTCGGGCTTGTGGTCCCAGCCGTTGCCCGGTTCCTCCGGCGACCTCCAGTAGTTGCCGACCAGGTTGCCGTAGCCGTTGAAGTTGCCCTGCGCCGTCAGGTGCCGCCGGGTGAGGTTCAGGACCTCGCGTCCGACCACACCCTGGAAGAAGACGCTCAACTCCAGGTCTCCCACGGCGAAGCGGTTGAACAGACCCCACGTCATGTCGGGATTGTAGCTGCCCAGCTCGGTGCGGTCGTCGGCGGTGATGCGCCCGTCGCCGTTGACGTCCTTCCACTTGATGTCCCCGGGCGTGACGTTGCGCGAGTCGGTGGGGCTCGAGGCGATGTCCGCCTCGCTCTGGTAGATGCCGTCGTGCACGTACCCGTAGTAGGCGCCGATCTCGCCCCCGACCTGGGTGATGTGGCGCACGCCAGCGACGCCCGCGGCCAGGATCGGGTCTCCCTCCGCTCCCAGCTTCACCACCTCGTTGGAGTTCATGCCCACGCTCACGTCGGTGGACCATTGGAAGCCTCCGACCAGGTTGCGAGAGGTGATCTGCGCCTCGAAGCCGCTGTTGCGCACCTCGCCGATGTTGGTCAGGACGGTGGCGAAGCCCGTGGACGAGGGCACGTTCACGTTCAGGAGCAGATCCTCAGTGTTCGAGACGTAGTAGTCGAAGGCACCGTAGATGCGGTCGGCCATGATCCCGAAGTCCACGCCCACGTTGAGCTGCCGGGTGGTCTCCCAGGTGAGTTCCCGGTTGCCCAGCGTCCGCGGGGTGGCGCCGGCGACCACCGCGTCACCCAGCACGTACGGCTGGCGCCCCACCAGGCCGATGGAGCCGTAGTTCGGGATCTGGAAGTTCCCGGTGACGCCGTAGCTGACGCGCGGCTTGAGCTGGCTGAAGAGCGTGCTCCCGCGCATGAACGGCTCCTCGGTCATCTGCCATCCGAGCGACAGCGACGGGAAGTAGCCGGTCTGGTTGCCCCATCCGAAGCGTGACGAGCGGTCCGCGCGGAAGGTTGCGGTCGCCAGATACCGGTTGAGCAGCGTGTAGTTGACCCGGCCGAGCGCCGAGACCAGGGACCACTCCGACTGCTCCTGGCCTCCTCCCGTGATCTCGCCGCCGTTGATGGTCGTGACCTGGTCGTCCGGGAAGTTGCGGGCGATCACGTTCTGGCCCCCGTCGAACTGCCGCTCGGCGGTGTACCCGCCCAGGACGTTGAAGCTGTGCGGGCCGGTCGACGTGTTGTAGTTCAGGGTGTTCTCGAGGAGCCAGTTGCGGCTCTGGCCCGACAGGGCCTGGGAGTACGGGTCGGGAACGTTCCTTCCCCGGTACTGCAGGCGCGTCCCCTGGTAGAAGTGCCGGTTGCTGGTGTCGTAGTCGTAACCGAAGAGCGCCCGGTAGCGCAGGTTGTCGCTCAGGTCCAGATCCGCGGACACGCTTCCGAACACGCGCCCCGTCTGCAGCTGGTCGTCGATGTAGTCACGGGCGGCCAGGGCGTGATTGGTGCTGGTCATCCCGTTGCCCAGCGCGTTGATGCTGTGCTCGCCCCGCTGCAGGTAGTTGCCGTCGCTGTCATAGATGCGAGCGAGAGGAGAGGACACCATCGCCGAGTAGATGAGGCCGGGCGGCCTGCCGAAATAGGGCGCGTGGGCCGCCTTGCGGTCGTGGTCCGCGTACGCCGAGTTGATATCCACGGCCAACTGGAGCCGGTCGCTGGGATCCAGGGTCAAATTGGCCCGCAGCGCGAGCCGCTGGAAGCTCGAGCCCTTGATCACGCCCGACTGATCCATGTAGGACCCGGAGACGAAGTACGCGAGGTTCTCCGAGCCTCCCCTGACCGAGGCGTCGTAGTTCTGCAGGACCGCATCGTCCAGGACGGCGCCGATCCAGTCGCTGTCGGTCCCGTCCCAGTTCACGTAGGCCTCCGGGATCATCTGCGATCCGCTCGCCCCGTTCTCGGAGCGGCCGGCGTTGGTGTCCGGATTGTAGCTCGGGTTGTAGCTGGGGCTCGCCGGGTTCATGGGATCCCGGCCCTGGAGGTAGGCGTTGTTGCGGGCATCCTTCACGTACTGGATGTTCTCCGCGGCATTCATCATGCGCGGCCGGTTGAACGCGGTCTGCATTCCGCCGTAGGCCCGGAAACTCACCTGCGGCGGCGCGCCCCGCTCCCCGCGCTTGGTCGTGATCAGGATGACGCCGTTGGAGCCGCGCGAGCCGTAGATGGCCGCGGCCGCGGCATCCTTCAGGACCTCGATGTTTTCGATGTCGTTGGGGTTGAGGTTGGCCAGCGGGTTGGCCCGCACGACGCCGAAGCTCGCCCTCTGCAGGCTCACCTCGCCCTCGATGTCGAGGTTCATCGAGTACGGCACGCCGTCGATGACGTAGAGGGGCTCGGTGCCCGCCGAAATCGAGCCCCGTCCCCGGACCAGGACCTGCGGCGCCGATCCCGGCTCCCCGGACGACTCGGCCACGTTGACCCCGGCCAGCCGGCCCTGGAGCACGGTCTGCAGGTTGGGCGTCACCGCGGCCTGCGCGATCTCGACGCCCGGCACCGAGCTCACGGCGCCCGTCACCTCCCTGCGCAGCTGGGTCCCGTACCCGACGACCACCAGCTCGTCCAGGCCGAGCACGGTCCCGGTCATCGTCACGTCCTGGACCACCGCCTCTCCCTCCGTGACCGTGATCTCCCGGCGCTCGGTCTCGAAGCCGAGGTACTGGAAGAGGACGATCTGCGGCCCGGCGGGGACGTTGATCAGGAGGTAGCGGCCTTCTTCGTTCGTGAGGCCCCCGATACCCGTTCCTTCGATGGAGACCTGCACCGTGGCGAGCGGCTCGCCCGACTCGGCGGAGGTGACGGTGCCGGTGACCTGGGCCTCGAGCGGCAGCGCCACCGCAACCACGCCGGCGAGCAGACCCATCGGGATTCGTAGGATTCTTCGCATAGTGCCTCCAGGGGAGAGAGGAGTCGCACGGGCCGCGGCGGGACCTGACACGTGCAGCCCAACGAGGGGAGACGGCACGCGCAGACCGGCAGTCGCGGCGTCCATGAGAACGTATTGCACGAAGGCAAGAAACGCACCAGCAAAGGGTCCCTCCGGGACGCCGCGTCGCGGCCCACGAGGCCCCGGTCGGAAGATGACCCGCGGGGCGGCTGGATGGCGGCTGATGAACCCGGTGAGGCGCGAGGCCCTTACCCGGGCGCCCGCCTCGTCGTGATCAGGATCACCCCGTTCCCGCCGCGACTTCCGTAGATCGCCGTGGCCCCGGCATCCTTGAGGACGTCGATGCGCACGACGTCCTTCGGGTTGATGGCCATCAGAGCGGAGCCCACGGGGGCCATGATGGTCCGGCCGTCGATCACGAAGAGCGGCTCCCCGCCTCCCATGAACGACGGAGCCCCGCGAACCCGGATCGAGACGTCGCCGTTCCCGAGGCGCCGCACCGTCACCCCGGGCAGCCGGCCTTCGATGAGCTCCAGGATGCTCGTCACTTCCCTGCCGACGTCCTCGGCGCGCACCGAGGCAACCGCGCCCGTCAGTTCATCGCGGTCCTGGGTGCCGTAGCCGACACCCACCTGGTCGCTGGCGTCATCCTCGCTGGTGGCGTCGCTGCCGACAGGGTCGGGGCCGGAACCGGGCGGGCCGGAGCTCATAGGCGGCAGAAGGCCGCAGCCGGTCATGAAGGCGGCGGCCGCCAGGAGGGACGGGCCCGTTCGGGCGAGGCGGAAGGTCGTCAACTGACCGAACGCAGCGCCTGGAGGGCCATCTTGTAGTACCTGAGCCCCACGTTGGGGTCGTAGATGATGAGCCGTGCCCCGCGCCGCCCCAGCCGCTCCGGACTCGCCCCGGAGTACGCCATCAGGTACCGCGCAAGAGCCTCGGGGTGGTCGGCGGACATGAACGCCGCCGCCCGGGCGGCATCCGACTCGTCCCCGGGCATTGCTGCCGCCTCGGCATCGCGCACGCCAGCTTGCCCGGCATCCGCCACCGCGTCAGGCACACCCGAGGCCAGCGCCCCCTGTTCCGCCGGCCGCCAGGCCTCCGCGCGCGTGAACATCGCGTCCATCGGCAGGTTGGGGGCGTTCTCGTCCGCGAGCTGGATCGAGACCTTCGCCATGATGGCGTTGTGGGGGAAGTTGCAGTGGTACGAGAGCGGCGAGTAGGCCCCCTTCCGGGGACGCAGCCGGGCGAACTCCTCCAGCAGGTCGTCCCGGTGCTCCGCGAAGGCCTCGCGGAGGCCCGAATGCTCCTCTTCGTAGGGCCGCAGGGCCTCTGGGGGCGCGCCCGCGAAGGCCCAGGGGTCCGGGGTCAGGCCATCGATGAGGCCCTCGAGCACGCGGGTGCGCCGATCACCGGCGGGGTCCGCATCCGCGCCTCCCGAGATGCGGCCCGCAGCCGCCCCTCCCGGATCGCCTTCCTCGGTCCCGGCCGCGTCACTGGCTCCGGACGCTCCCGCGTCTTCCTCGCGCAGCCGCACGTACTCCTCCATGAGCGTCGCGACCGAGAAGAGCAGCCACGGATAGTCGCCCATGTTGTCGCTGCGCATGCGCCCCAGGTCGCGCCGGTAGAGCACCGCGAATCCCCACCGCAGGTGGCTTCCCAGAATCGCCGCCTCGGCCAGCGCGAAGTGCACCCGGTGCGCGCGGTCCAGGGTGCGGATCCTCTCCAGCAGCCGGGGATAGGCGCGCTCGTCCGGGTGGAAGTGGGAGATGGCCATCAGCAGCAGGGTCTCCGCACGCGCCACGAACTGGTGTCCGCTCCCGTGAGGGCCCTGCAGGTGGCGGAGCAGCCCGGTGATGCGGTCCAGATTCCGGTTGGGATCGCCTTCGTCCCACGCGCGCATGACCATCAGCGCCAGCACATAGAAGAAGTAGTGATCCAGGAGGAGCGCCTGGACGCGCGGCGTGGCCCGCGCCGCCGACCATTCCTGCGCGAAGCGGTCGAGCATGAGCACCGGGGTGTTCTCCCGGGTGAAGTGGTGCTCCAGGTGGTTCCACGAGTGCAGGACGTGGAATCCCTCCTCGCGGGTGCGCACGTCGAAGTCGCGCACGAAGCCGTCGAGCACGAGCGGCGCAAAACGCCCCCGGAAGACATGGGCGCGCATCCCGCCCCGCAGCCGCTCGAGCCCCTTCGCGCCCCCGTCCGGCGAACAGGCGCGCAGGATCTCGCGCCGGGTCCCGCCGGCGAGCGCCCCCGTGAGGAGCGAACAGGCTCCTTCGAAGTCGGTCGCTACTGACCCGTCCCCCGGAAGCGCGCGCCCAGCCCGTCGCGGTCCATCGCCGCGCCGCGCAGGTACACCGCGTCGATCATGCGCGTGTTGGTGATGTCGTCGAGCGGATTGGCATCGAGCACGATGAAGTCGGCGCTCTTGCCCGCCGCCACCGTCCCCAGGTCGTCGATGCCGACGAATTCAGCGGAGGTGCTGGTGGCCGCCACGAGCACGTCCGCCGGGCTCATCCCGCTCCGCACCATGTCGGCCAGCTCCTGGTGCGCGGCCCAGGGCGAGCTGCCGTCGGTGCCGAAGGAGATGGTGATGCCCTCCTGGCTGAGCCGGTTCAGGTTGCGCGCCTGGATGCCGAAGAACTCCTGCAGCTCCGGCCGGTCGAACGAGTTGGTCTGCATCAGCTCGACCTGGGCCGCCGGCACCGACCCCGCCAGCCAGCCCATGTCCTCCGCCACCCCGGGCGCGGGCAGGTTGGGGACCAGCACCACGTTCGGACGCTCCAGCCAGAGCGCGATCAGTTCGTCGTCGACGTCCATGTCGCGAATGCCGTGCGCGAACGCGTCCACGCCGGCCCTCAGCAGCCCCTTCGCGTCATCGAGCGTGAAGACGTGGGCGGTCACGCGCAGGCCGTTGGCGTGCGCCTCGTCGATCACGGCCTCGTACAGCTCGGCGGAGAGCCGTTCGTACTGGCCGCTCCGGTCGTCCACCCAGATCTTCACGATGTCCACCTGGTCGGCGGCGAGCTCCCGCACGGCCGCGCGCGCCTCCTCCTCGGTGGTCACCCAGTGCGGCACCTCGCTGCGGCCCGGCTCCGGAGAGGTGATGCCCCGCCCCGCGCTCTGCGAGCGGGCGCCGTCGGGCACCACTTCGCCGCGCATCTGCAAGCCGACGTTCCCCTCCTCCGTCCCCAGGCTCACCAGCATGGACTGGCCGTAGTACGCGTAGTGCTGCAGCTGGTCGGTGCGCGTCTCGCGGTCGGAAGCCAGGTGGATGTGGGCGTTCACGATCGCCGGCATGACCGTCTTGCCGGCGAGATCCATGTGGGCGGCCCCGGCGGGCGCCTCCACCTCTCCCGCCCCGCCGACCGCCGCAAAGCGGCCATCCTCCACGACGAAGACCGCATTCTCGATCACGCCCCCGTCGCCGACGATCACGCGCGCGCCCTCGAAGACGACTGCATCGGAACTGCCGGTCCCCGGCGCATCCGCACACGCGGACAACGCCAGGCTCAGGGACAACAAGGCGGCCGGAATCCCCACCGCACGCATCTGATTCCTGGCTCCGTACATACGCACCTCACATCTGGATGGACATTTCACTTCACCGCGCCGGCCGGGTCCAGAGGTTCAGCGGAATCGGCATGATCGGCTTGCGGGCCATCTGCTCCATGAACTGATTGGTGTAGATCCGGATTTCGGAGCCCCAGGAAAAGACTTCCATCAGATAGATGTCCGAGACGGCATAGGTCTCCAGCTCGTCGAGCCCTCCCCACGCGAGCGCCTCGTCCACATAGACCCAGGGTTCGATGGCGTATCCCCGCCGATACACGCATCGGCTGCTCAGGGCCCCGGGGGGACAGGTCACGATGCGCACCATCGAGCGCTGATTCAGGAAGTCGAGCGGGGTGCCGCTCATCGCGCGAAACAGCTC